>NZ_JBAKBF010000007.1:0-263721 GCF_036881715.1 Pannonibacter anstelovis | reverse complement strand
CCGCCGCCACGGGGTGCGCCGCCACCACGCGGGGCGCCGCCGCCGGGACGGGGGCCACGCGGATCACGAGGCCCTTCCTGGCTGGTCCGCTCGCGCGCGGCCTGATAGTCGGCGGCCTTCTTCATGGTCAGCGAGATGCGCTTGCGTTTGGCATCCACCTCCAGCACCGTCACCGAGACGATATCGCCCGCCTTGACCACCTTGTGCGGATCATCCACGAACTTGTCGGCCAGCTGCGACACGTGGACAAGGCCATCCTGATGCACGCCGATATCGACGAAAGCACCGAAGTTGGTGACGTTGGTGACCGTGCCTTCCAGCTTCATGCCCACGCGCAGGTCTGAAATCTCTTCCACACCATCCAGCAGCGTTGCGGTCTTGAACTCCGGGCGCGGGTCACGGCCTGGCTTCTCCAGCTCGGCGATGATGTCGCGCACGGTCGGCAGGCCGAAACGCTCGTCGGTGAACTGGGCCGCATTCAGTGTCTTCAGGAAGGCGCTGTCGCCCATGATCTGGCGCACATCGCGGCCACAGGCCTTCACGATGCGCTCAGCCAGCGGATAGGCTTCCGGGTGCACGGAGGACGAATCCAGCGGATTGTCACCGTCGCGGATGCGCAGGAACCCGGCGCAAAGCTCGAAGGCCTTGGCGCCGAGGCGCGGCACATCCATCAGCTGCTTGCGGCTGGTGAAGCGGCCAATGCTGTCGCGGTGTTCCACCACGGCCTTGGCGAGGCTTTCGCCCAGACCCGAAATGCGGGCGAGCAGCGCAGGCGAAGCGGTGTTGAGATCCACACCCACCGCGTTCACCGCATCTTCCACAACGGCATCAAGCGCACGGGCCAGACGGGTCTGGTTCACGTCATGCTGATACTGGCCGACGCCGATGGACTTGGGCTCGATCTTGACGAGTTCGGCCAGCGGGTCCTGCAGGCGGCGGGCGATGGATGCCGCCCCGCGCAGGGAAACGTCCACATCCGGCATTTCCTTGGCCGCCAGCTCAGAGGCAGAATAGACCGAAGCTCCCGCCTCATTGACGATGACCTTGATGGGCCGCGCTGCAACCGGAATGTCAGCCAGAACCTCTGCAGCCAAACGGTCAGTCTCGCGGCTTGCGGTGCCGTTGCCGATGGCGATCAGCCCCACCTTGTGGCGGGCGATCAGCGCCAGCAGCGTGTTGCGGGCACCGGCCATGTCGTTCTTCGGCTGGAAGGGATAGACGGTGGCCGTCTCCACCAGTTTGCCGGTGGCATCAACCACCGCCACCTTCACACCCGTGCGGATGCCCGGATCCAGCCCCAGCGTGGCGCGGGCACCGGCAGGAGCGGCAAGCAGCAGGTCCTTGAGATTGCGGGCAAACACCTGAATGGCCTCTTCCTCGGCCCGGTCGCGCAGGTCACCCATCAGGTCAAGCTCAAGGTGCAGCGCCAGCTTCACCTTCCAGGCCCAGCGGGCCACATCCATCAGCCACTTGTCAGCAGGGCGGCCCTGCTCGGAGATACCGGCCGCATGTGCCACCATGCGCTCGACCGGCTTCAGCCCCTCGGTCACATCCGTGTCTACCGTCAGCTCGACGGAGAGCACACCCTCGTTGCGGCCACGGAACAGCGCCAGCGCCCGGTGGCTGGGGATCTTGGCCCAGCTCTCGGAATAATCGAAATAGTCGGAGAACTTGGCGCCCGGCTCCTGCTGGCCGTCGATGACCTTGGAGACGACAACGCCCTTGGAAGTCAGATATTCGCGCAGACGGCCAACCAGTTCGGCGTTTTCGGAGAAGCGCTCCATCAGGATCTGGCGTGCGCCATCCAGCGCATCCTTCACCGTGGCCACGCCCTTTTCCTCGCTGACAAAGGCGGCAGCTTCCGTTTCCGGCACTTTGCGCGGATCGGTGAGCAGCGCATCGGCCAGCGGCTCCAGCCCTGCTTCGCGGGCAATCTGCGCCTTGGTGCGGCGCTTCTTCTTGAAGGGCAGATACAGATCTTCCAGCACCGCCTTGGTGTCGGCCTGCGCGATCTTCAGCGCCAGCTCGTCCGTCAGCTTGCCCTGCTCATCAATCGACTTCACGATGGCGGCGCGCCGGTCTTCCATCTCGCGCAGATAGATCAGCCGCTCTTCCAGCTTGCGCAGCTGGGTGTCATCCAGCCCGCCGGTCGCTTCCTTGCGGTAGCGGGCGATGAAGGGCACCGTCGAACCTTCGTCCAGCATCTGCACCGTGGCATTGACCTGGTTCGGCTGACAGCCGATCTCCTCCGCAATCCGCCGCGCAATCCTGAGCGCCACTTCGGGGGAGACCTGCGCCTTCTTGCCGGAAGCAGGCGTGGCGGCGAAGCCGGGGGTCTCGGGGCTCAGGTCGGAGAGATCGGACATGGGGTCGTTCCATCGCAAATTGATCGGATAGCCCCCTGCCCGCCGGAGGCCGGCAAGGGAGCGCGGACGATAGAGCCCGCAAAGGCGGCGATAAAGAGACACCCCGCCACAGTCCACGGAAATGCAGGGTTTCACACAGGGAGTGGCACTTACGGATTACCGCCTCATCAACGCACCACAGTGATGCTCTCCGCTGCGCGGGTGACGGCGGTGTAGAGCCAGCGGTCGCGGTGTTCGCGGAAGGCGAAGCTTTCGTCGAAGAGGACGACGCGGTCCCATTGCGAGCCCTGGGCCTTGTGCACGGTCAGGGCATAGCCGAAATCGAATTCGTCGGACTTGCGCCGCAGGGCGTAGGGGATCTGCTCCGCGCCTTCCTCGAAGAGCGCAGGCATGACCTTGATTTCCACCGACTGCTTGCCCGGCTCGTCCTCGGGCATGATGTCATAGCGCAGGGTGTTGCCCTTGGACTGCTTCTGCCGCTTCACCTGCCACAGGCCGCCATTGAGCAACCCGCGGGTCTTGTCGTTTCTGAGGCACACCAGCTTGTCGCCAACGGCCGGCATGGGCTGGAGGAAGCCCTTCAGCTCGCGGATGCGGTTGTTGTAAAGGCGGCGGGTGCGGTTGGTGCCGACAAGCACCTGATCGGCGGCCAGGATCTGCTCCTTGTCGATCTCCCGGCGGGAAATGATGCGGCTGGCGCCGAAGGTGCCGTAATCAAGGCTGCCGCCCTCGCGGATGGTCATGGACATGCGCACGATCGGATTGTCCTGCGCCTGCCGGTGCACCTCGGTCAGCATCACGTCCGGCTCGGCCTCGGTGAAATAGCCACCGCCCTTCACCGGCGGCAGCTGGGCCGGGTCACCCAGCACCAGCACCGGCGTGCCGAAGGACAGAAGATCACGGCCCAGATCCTCATCCACCATGGAACATTCGTCGATGACGATGAGGGATGCACGCGCTGCCTCGCTGTCACGCTTCAGGGCAAACTGCGGTCCGGCGTCCTCCCCCTCCTCGACGATCTCCTCTTCCTTGGCCGCGCGGGGCCGGTAGATCAGCGAGTGAATTGTGCCGGCATCCGTGCAGCCCTTCTGGCGCAGCACGTGGGCTGCCTTGCCGGTGAAAGCGCCGAAGCACACATCGCCATCAATGCCCTCCGCCAGATGGCGGGCCAGCGTCGTCTTGCCCGTTCCGGCAAAGCCGAAAAGGCGGAACACCTGCTTGTCCCCGCGCTTCAGCCAGCGCGCGGCATCCGACAAGGCCTTTTCCTGCTGGGGCGACCAGAGCATCCGTGCGATTCCCGTTTCGTTCGCTCAAGGCAATAGCGGGTTTTTACCCCATGACCAAGGCTCGAAAACAAAATGCCCCGCGAAACCCTTTCAGGCCTCGCGGGGCATGACTGGCAACCGTTTGCGCTTAAGCCGCCGCGGCCTTGGCCGCGAGGCGGGCGCGGATGCTCTCGACGCCGGACTTCGGCGTCGCGCTGAACAGCGTGCGGGTGTATTCGTGCTGCGGGTTCCCGAACACCCCGTCGCGGGTGCCGTATTCCACCACCTCGCCGTAATACATCACCATCACCTTGTCGGCGAGGTAGCGCACCACCGACAGGTCGTGGCTGATGAACACGTAGGTGAGGCCCATCTCGTCCTGCAGATCCTTGAGCAGATTGAGGATCTGCGCCTGAACGGAGAGGTCGAGCGCGGAAACCGGCTCGTCCAGCACCAGGAGCTTCGGCTTCAGCATGATCGCCCGGGCAATCGCCACGCGCTGGCGCTGGCCGCCGGAGAACATGTGCGGATAACGGCCG
The DNA here is from genome assembly GCF_036881715.1 of Pannonibacter anstelovis. Lineage (NCBI taxonomy): Bacteria > Pseudomonadati > Pseudomonadota > Alphaproteobacteria > Hyphomicrobiales > Stappiaceae > Pannonibacter > Pannonibacter anstelovis. The sequence continues at coordinate 259,551 of NZ_JBAKBF010000007.1, read as the reverse complement.
TAATGCTCAGGCTTCAGCCCCACCTTTTCGAGCATGGACAGGGCTGCATCGCGCCGCTCGGCAGCGGACATGTCCGTGTTGAGCAGCAGCGGCTCTTCCAGAACATGACCGATCTTCTGGCGCGGGTTGAGCGAGCCATAGGGGTTCTGGAACACGATCTGCACCTTGCGGCGCATTTCGCGGGAGATGCCGGTCCTGGCGATGTCGATGGGCAGGCCGTCGATCTCGATGGAGCCGGAGGTCTGCGGGTCGATCATGGTGAGGATGCGGGCAAGCGTGGACTTGCCGCAGCCGCTCTCGCCGACGATGGCCAGCGTGGAACCGCGCTCCACGTCGAAGCTGACACCCTTCACCGCCTGCAGGACGCGAGGCTTGGAGAACATGCCCCCGCCGATGACATATTCACGCGTGACATCGCGCACCTTGAGGATTGCGTCACTCATGCGCCGGCCTCCTGGGCTGCAAAGGTCTTGGCAAAGTCGCTCACGGTCGGCAGCCGGTCGCCGGTGGCGTTTTCCGGCAGCGCCGACAGCAGCGCACGGGTGTAGGGGTGCTTGGGCGCCTCGAAGAGGGAAAGCACATCGGACTCCTCCATCTTCCGGCCCTGATACTGCACGATCACCCGGTCGGCGGTTTCGGCCACGACACCCATGTCATGGGTGATCATGATCAGCGCCATGCCGCTGTCCTTCTGCAGCTTCATCAGCAGGTCGAGGATCTGCTTCTGGATCGTCACGTCGAGTGCCGTCGTCGGCTCATCGGCGATCAGCAGTTTCGGCGAGCAGGCAATGGCCATGGCGATCATCACGCGCTGGCACTGGCCGCCCGACATCTGGTGCGGGAAGGAATTGACCCGGCGCTCCGGCTCGGGGATGCCCACCGCTTTCATCAACTCCAGCACACGGGCCTTGCGGGCGCTGCCGGAGAGATCAGTGTGCACCTTCAGCGCTTCATTGAGCTGAAAGCCCACGGTGAAGCACGGGTTGAGGCTGGCAATCGGCTCCTGGAAGATCATGGAGATGTCCTTGCCGATGACCTTGCGCCGCTCTGCTGCAGAGAGCTTGCGCATGTCGCGGCCTTCAAACTCCATCTTGTCCGCCGTGATGGTGGCCGTGTCCGGCAGAAGGCCCATGGCCGCCAGCATGGCGACCGACTTGCCCGAACCGGACTCGCCGACGATGGCGAGCACTTCACCGGCCTCGACCGTATAGTCCACGCCGTCCAGCGCACGGAACGGGCCCTTGGCGGTGTCGAACTCGACACGGAGGTTGCGGATTTCAAGTAGCGCCATGGGCTTAGCTCCGCTTCAGCTTGGGATCGAGCGCATCACGCAGGCCGTCGCCGACCAGGTTGATGGCCAGAACCGTGATGAGGATGGCAAGACCGGGGAACGTAACGACCCACCAGGCGCGCAGGATGAACTCGCGCGCCTCCGCCAGCATCGTGCCCCATTCCGGGGTGGGCGGCTGGGCACCCATGCCGAGGAAGCCGAGGGCGGCTGCATCAAGGATGGCGTTGGAGAAGGAGAGCGTCGCCTGCACGATCAGCGGTGCAAGGCAGTTTGGCAGGATGGTCTTGAACATCAGCCGGAAGTGCCCTGCCCCGGCCACACGCGCCGCCACCACATAATCGCGGTTGCGCTCGGCCAGCACCGCCGCACGGGTGAGGCGGACGAAATGCGGCTGCAGCACCAGCGCGATGGCGATCATCGCATTGGTCAGGCCCGGCCCGAGGATTGCCACCAGCACGAGGGCCAGCAGCAGCGACGGAAAGGCCAGGATGATGTCCATCACGCGCATGATGAAGGTATCGACCGCGCCGCGCACATAACCGGCGACAAGGCCAAGGGCAATGCCGCCAACCAGGGCAATCACCACCACGAGCACGCCGATGAAGAGCGAGAACCGCGCGCCGAAGATCAGTCGCGAGAGAATGTCACGGCCCACAGCATCTGTGCCGAGCAGGAAGCGCCAGTCCCCCCCCTCAACCCAGACCGGCGGCACAAGGAAGCTTTCCCGGTACTGTACCTGCGGGGCATGCGGGGCGATGAGCGGTGCGAAGATCGCCGTCAGCACCAGAAGCACGAAGATGGCGAGGCCGATGACGGCGCCGCGGCTCTGGGAGAAGTAGTACCAGAACTCGGCCAGCATGGCGCGGGTGGCGTTGCGGCTTTCCTGGGCGAGCTTTTCGGCCGAAACGGGTGCGGCCTCTGAAGTCTTGGTCATTGTCTGTCCTCCGCGCTCAGTGGTGCCGGATACGCGGGTTGATGAGCCCGTAAAGCACGTCGACGATCAGGTTCACCAGCATGATGATGCCGGCAACCAGCAACAAGCCGCCCTGCACGGCGAAATAATCGCGCCGCAGGATGCTGTCGACCAGCCACTTGCCAATGCCCGGCCAGGAGAAGATCGTTTCGGTCAGGATCGCGCCTGCCAGCATCACGCCGATCTGCAGGCCGATGGTGGTAATCACCGGGATCAGCGCATTGCGCAAGGCATGCAAGCCAACAACCCGCAAGGGCGGCAGCCCCTTGGCACGGGCCGTGCGCACGTAGTCCTCGCCCAGCACTTCCAGCATGGCAGAACGGGTCTGGCGCGCAATGACGGCAAGCGGGATCGTCGCCAGCACCACCGAGGGCAGGATCAGGTGGCTGACGGCGGACATGAAGGCCCCCTTCTCGCCCGACAGAAGACTGTCGATCAGCATGAAGCCGGTGACCTGCGGGAAGAAGTACATCAGCGAGATGCGGCCCGAAACCGGTGTCCACTGCAGGATCCCCGAGAACAGGATGATCAGCAGCAGCCCCCACCAGAAGATCGGCATGGAATAGCCGACAAGCGCGGTGCCCATGATGGCCTGATCGGCCACCGTGCCACGCTTGACGGCCGCCAGGATGCCAAGCGGAATTCCCAGCAGCACAGCGATGAGAATGGCGCACAGGGCCAGTTCCATTGTCGCCGGAAACAGCTGGAGAAACTCGTCAAGCACCGGCTTCTTTGAAGCGAAGGAGACGCCCAGATCACCCTGGAAGATCTTGACGAGAAAATCGAGATATTGCTCCCACAGCGGCTTGTCGAAGCCCAGCTGCTGGAAAAGCATGGCCTTGCGCTCGGGATCAATGCCGCGCTCCCCCGCCAGGAGCTCAACCGGATCTCCCGGGAGCAGGCGGATGAAGCCGAAGGAGATCAGCGTCACACCGAGAAAAGTCGGAATGAGCAGGCCGAGACGGCTCAGAAGAAATCGTATCATGGTCCGGTTCCGGATGAGGGGCAGCGGCACGCGTGGCTGAGCCAGCGCGCCGCCACCCGGGAACAGCAAAGGGCAGCGGCGCCCAAAAGCTCCGCTGCCCTGCGAGTGTTACTTGTTACTCAGCGATGTCGACGCCTTCGAAGGAGTGCTTGCCGAGCGGGTTCATGACATAGCCGGAGACCTTCTTCGACATTGGCATGAACACCACGGAGTGCGCGATGGTTGCCCACGGAGCCTGCTCCTTGAAGACGACCTGAGCCTCTTCATAGAGCTTGGTGCGCTCCTCCTTGGTGGAGACCGTCTTTGCCTTCTGAATGAGGGCATCGAAGTCCTTGTTGCACCACTGGGCACGGTTTGCACCGCCCACAGCATCGCACCCCAGCAGAACGGCCAGGAAGTTGTCCGGGTCACCGTTGTCGCCGGTCCAGCCCAAGAGCACGGCACCATCACGCTTGGTGTCGCTCGAGCGCTTCAGGTACTCGGCCCATTCGTAGGAGACGATCTCGACCTTGACACCGATCTTGTCGAAGTCGGCCTGGATCAGCTCGGCCATGCGGCGGGCATTCGGATTGTACGGACGCTGCACCGGCATCGCCCAGATCTTCATGCTCAGATCCTTGACGCCAGCGGCCTCAAGCATCTTCTTGGCCGCTTCCGGATCGTACGGATCGTCCTTGATGGCGGTGTTATAGGACCACATGGTCGGCGGGATCGGGTTGATGGCCTTTTCGCCAGAACCTTGGAACACGCCGTACATGATCGCGTCCTTGTTGATCGCCATGTTCAGTGCCTTGCGCACTTCCGGCTTGTCGAACGGTGCCTGCTGGGTGTTGTAGGCCAGATAGCCCACGTTCAGACCCGGCTGCTCCATCATCTGCAGGCTGTCGTCAGCCTTGATGGCCTCCAGATCAGCCGGTGCCGGATACGGCATGATATGGCACTCGCCAGCCTTCAGCTTCTGCAGGCGAACGGCTGCGTCCGGCGTGATGGCGAAGACGAGGTTGTCGATCTTCTGCTTGCCGTCCCAGTAGTCAGCGAAAGCCTGATAGCGGATGACCGCGTCTTTCTGGTAGGCCACGAAGGCGAACGGGCCCGTGCCGACCGGCTGCTGGTTCAGCAGATCCTTGGTGCCGGCCTTATCAAGCTGATCGGCATATTCGGCGGACAGGATCGAGGCGAAATCCATGGCCAGATTCGCCAGCATCGGCGCTTCCGGACGGTTCAGCACGAACTTTACAGTATAGTCGTCAACCTTGACGATTTCCTTGATCAGGTCCGGCATGGACATGCCGTCATAATACTCCCAGGAAGCGCCAGCGGTGTACTGGTTCCAGGGATTGTCCTTCTGGCCCTGACGGTTGAAGGAGAACAGGACGTCGTCGGCGTTGAAATCGCGCGTCGGCGTGAAATAGCTGGTGGTGTGGAACTTCACACCCTTGCGCAGGTTGAAGGTGTACTCCAGCCCGTCATCGGAAACGGTCCAGCTTTCGGCGAGACCCGGAACGACTTCCGTGGTGCCCGGCTTGAACTGCACGAGGCCGTTGTAGACGGCCTGGGAAGACGCATCGAACGTGGTGCCGGACGTGTAGAGTGCCGGATCGAAGCCTTCCGGAGAGCCCTCGGAGCAATAGACCAGCGTCTTTGCCTGCGCGCCGGTTGCCGCCACGCCAATGAGGGTTGCACCCAGAAGCGCAGCCTTGAGGGTTTTACGCATCATCATCAAACTGTTCTCCCCTTTGATGAAAGGGCCGTGACCCCGCCGTTAACGTTTGGCGGGCTGGAACACGGCCTTGAGCGAAATAAGGCCGCTTTTTCGCCTGAAATCAACCGCCAAAAAATTTCTTCTTCACCACAATAACGGAAGATTTTTTCCAAAATTGTTCACGCGCTTAACATGTGCAGCTCAATACTTGGAACTTCAGGCAAAATACGACCACCCTCCTCAAATCAAGCCACAAGACATGAAGAACCGAAAAAGAAAATTTCCGAAAAAACACGCGCATCCACACGCTGTAGAATAGTCATATAAATCTAACGTCTAGCGCAGACGGGTAACCGCAGAAGGAATATCTTGACCATTTGATCAAAAAACATACTCAAGGAAAGAAACTTCCTGAATGCGCAGCTGTAAGCCAAGTCAATCAATTCAGCTGCAGACTCACCGGAAGGGTGGGCGAATGATATTATCTGGCGCCAGCCAAGGACGCCTGCAGATTTATCGGGAAAAATGACAATGACCCAATGGGTGAGCCGCTTCTGACGCGGTTGGCCACGGCAGGCTGTCCCCAGCCGGCCGTGGAATACGGTCAGGACGTCTCCCTGCCGGCAGCCGGTTGCCCGTCCTCGCGCGGCGGGACGGAAGCCACGTCCTGCTGAGGCGCAGGCAGCGATCCCGGGGCCACGTGGTAAGTCACCTGCGGGAACGGAATCTCGATGCCGTATTCATCGAAAGCGATCTTGAGCTGCTCGTTATAGGCGCGTCCCGTAGCCCACTGGGCGCCCGGGAAGGTCTTGATGCGGGCGCGTAAGGTGATTGCGGAATCGCCAAAGGCTATAACGCCCTGCATGTCGAGGTCGCCGATGATACTGCCACCTTCCGGCAGTCCCTTCAGCCGGTCGAAAGCCACCTTCATGGCCTCCTTCGCCGTGGCAATGTCTGTGTCGTAGGCAACACCGATCTCCGCCACGTGGAAGGAGAAATCGCGCATGAAGTTCGACACCATGTCCACGGACGAGAACGGGATGATGTGTGTGGTGCCATTGACATCGCGCATGCGCACGGAGCGCACAGTCAGCCGCTCTACCGAACCCGTAATGCCGGCAACTGTCACGACATCACCCTCATTGATCGCATTCTCGATCTGGATGAAGGCGCCGGTGATGATGTCCTTCACCAGCGTCTGCGCGCCAAAGGACACGGCAAGGCCGAGCACACCTGCACCGGCGATGAGCGGGCCGATATCCACGCCAAGCTCCGAAAGAGCCAGCATGCCCGCCATGACGATCACGATAACCGTGAAAGCGTTGCGGAACAGCTGAAACAAGGTGCGTTCACGTGCCGAGATGATGGAATCGGCGCGGCCTTTCAGGCGCAGATCCGTCCAGGACATGACCGCAAGCCAAATGCCAAAGCAGATGAGCACAATCACCAGGGCAGAGGTAAAACGTCCGATCACCCCGCCACCGGCCCCCTCGAAGAGCCAGCCGGTCACATCCAGAACTGACCAGACCTGAAGCAGGATCGCAGCGGCCAGAAGGCCGACCAGCACCCGCAGCACCTGCAGCACGTGAGGAATGAACCGGTTCACCCGGCCCTCCAGCTCGGGCAGTGTCTCCTTCAGGTCCTGCGGCAGGCGGATGCCGCCGGAAATGGCCCTTGTCATCATCAGCGACAGAAGCATGGCACCGAGTACCGTCAGCAGGGTCAGGCCTGTACCTGTCACCACCACGCGGGTCGCCTCGAAGGGCCTGGTGATCCAGATGCCGAACACCACGAGGATATAAAGCAGAGCCAGCGGCGCCCAGACACGCGAGAGTGCCAGCAAGGCACGGCGCCCGATTTCTCCATCCAGCGAATGAGCGTATGCGGCCATGGAGGTTTTGACATCATTGCGGTTGATCAGCACGATGACGGCCGCAATCACCGTTGCCAGCAGCACGACAAGCACCCGCAAGGCATTGCCCACTGCGATCGAAATCGTCAGGTTCGCCACCGGCACCGCCAGCATCACGCCATAGCCAAGGAAGGACACAACGAAGCCAAGGCGGCTCGACCAGTAACGCGCATGCGTGTTCGACACAGGCAGCCGCCGCAGTTTTTCGCGCGCCGGCGAGAAGGTGATACGCACCGCAAGGCGGGCAAGCCCGGTGACCACAAAGGCGTTGAGCGCCAGCGTCTCAAACAGGGAAAGCCCGCTCTGCAACGGCCCGAAACGGATCAGAGCCGCTGCATAACCGGCCACCGCTCCCAGCAGAAGTGCCACCACATCTGCAAATGCGAGAAACAGCAGCAGCCCTGCACGCCAGAGCCAGCCGTGCTGCCCTGCACGCTTCTCAAGCCTGTCAGCAGCCGGGCGTCCTATCTGGCGCAGCAGCCAGTAGACGGCGAAAGCACAAGCAAAAACAACAAGCAATTCAAGGGCGGTATGGCGAATCCGGTCCCACTTGACCGTCACCTCCCCCGTCGCGAGCAACTGAAAGCCGCGCAGCGAGATCGTCATACGCTCGGCAACTTTTATGAAGTCGTCGATCACATATTTGGTGTAGGCGCCCACCCGAACCGCAAAGGTGTCATCCTGCTGCATGGCTTCCGCAGGTGCTGCAACTGATGCGGCACCATCTGTGGCACCAGAAGCAGCGCCACCGGCCTGTTCCGCCTGTCCCAACCCTTCCAGAAGCCCGATCAGCGCCGCGCGGCCAGCAGGATCCTGCAGGACCTTGACCAGTGCATCGCGGGCCTCAGCCATGGAGTGCTGTTCACCGGCTGCCGTTGTGGCGGCTGCAGCGCCCGCCTGCTGCCCCCCTTGGGACGGATCCTGTGGCGCGGAAGCCTGGCTGGACTGCGCAGAAGTGCTGGCTGGAGTTCGCGCTGGCTCCGGAGCCGCGGAAGCTGGCCGGGATTGCAACGGAGGTTGATCCTGCTGAGCTGCAGGTACACTCAGCGGAGCACCATTTTGTGCTGCGACGGGCGCAAAGGCGCCAGCGGTCAACAGAACAGCCAACAAGGGACCGCAAAGGCGGCCGAGCGAAGCAGTGAATCGGGCAATCGTGGAATTCATGCGGTAAGTCATAGCAAACAATACGGCAATATCCAGACTGACAGGGCACCAGAGGGTGGCTGAGGAAGCTTTTCGATGGCGGCGAGGGAGGTGGCGCGCCCCGGCAGCCCAAATTGAAACAGTCCAGCTATCCGTAAAGATGACAGGCTTCAACGCAGGCTGATAACCCTTTGCTAACAGTAAGAACACTAGATTGCCCGGCGGATACAGACGGAAAAATCATGGCCCAAGAGCTGATCAGTCTAGCCATGAACCCTGCTCCAGATGCTCGAAGCGAGCTGATGCAGAGGCTGGCAGATATTTTCCTGCTTCGTGCAGAGCAAAACTCCGTCGAGGAACTGCAGCTGTTCGATCAGGTGATTCAGCGGCTGCTTGATGGCAGCCCGCTGGACGAGCGGGTGCGGCTTGCAGAAAAAATTGCATCTTTTGCAGGAACGCCCACTGGCCTTGCAGTCCGGCTGGCTCAGGACGAGATCCTGGTCGCCCGTCCGGTTCTGGAGCAATCTCCTGCCCTTGGCCCGCAGGAACTGGCCGCCCTTGCGGAGGATCTTGGAGAAGATCATCTCGAGTGCATGACCCGCCGCAACGATCTGCCGGCCGATGTGTCGGACACATTGATCAGACGTGGTCAGGTGCGTGTCTGGCGCCGTCTGGCGGGCAACCGGCGTATCAGGCTCTCGGAAGGGGCACTGGCAACCCTTGCCCGTGCTGCCCAGGACGATGTTGTCCTGCGGGAAGAGATGACCTTGCGCGCCGATCTGACACCCCGAATCTGCCAGGGCCTCATGCCATTCGTCGGCACGGAAACCCAGGAGCGTCTCAAGGAACTGGCGGCTGGCAGGCTGACGGCCGAGGACCTGGAGGGCATCGCCCGCCGGCGCAAGATCCGGCGCAAGCTGGGAACGCTTCTAGACACATCCAACACCGGCCGGCTCTGGCGAGCCATCACCCTCGGCTCAGCCATGCTGGACGATGTCATTCAGCTCATGCTCGAAGATGGCCGGCTGACCAATGCGGCTGATCTCATTGCCCTGGCCTGCAACACCCACAAGGCGCATGTGCGCTCCGCCGTCTTCAGCATCGAGGGGGACAGGCTGCTCAGCTTTGCCCGGCTCGCCGGCCTCTCTCTCCCGAGCTTCGCTCAGCTGGTCCGTGCACGCAGCAAACACATGCAGATCCCGCCGGAGCAGGCCGAAGCTCTCATCGAGCGCTTTGTATGCGAAGCCGAGAGCGAGCTGGAACGCAAACGGATGCGCAGCGACTTTGCAGCGCACCGCCCCCGCCGGCCCTTGTCCGGATCCCCATCATGACAGGGACCAGCCGGGAAGCCGCCTCCTGAAACGGCACGAGGCCCGCACATCCATGCGAGCCCCGTGTCCGTTGTGAGAATTCCGATCAACGGGCGCGTACGCGTCCTGCGACTTCGTCCAGCTGATCCTGCTCTGCCTGTTCCTGCGCTTCCCGCTCCCGCTGATGGTCGCGTTCTTCAAGCTGTTCGAATTTCTTCAGCTCTTCAATCGCTTCGCTCAGCTCGTCACGGGCCTTTTCAAGCTGGTCGTCCAGCTCATGCGCAGAGTTGCGCAGATTGTCGCGCCGCGTTGCTGCGGCCTTTGCAAAAGTCGGATAGGCAAAATGCGTGACGTCCGTGATGCCGACACGCTCCTGCTCGGTCCGGATCTGATCGTCGAGTTCATCCGCCATGCGGTGGAATTCGGCGATCATCGACTCAATCTGGGTCACCTGGCGGCGCTTTTCGTCCACCTGGAACCGCTTCAGACGAATGAGGCTTTCTCGGGACTTCATTACTCGGTACTCCCCTTACAAGGCGCACTCTAACCCGGAGTCATTTCCAAAAGGTTGGCGAGCTGCATGTATCCGTCATCCAGAGGTGTCGCCTCGCCCTTGCCCTGTGTCAGAAATGTCTCAAGCGCATCATGACGTGAAATCGCCTCGTCCACCAACGGGTCCGACCCGCGCCGGTAGGCACCAAGGCGAATAAGTTCTTCCATGTCCGCAAAAGTCGCCATCAGCGCCTTGGCCTTGCGCAGAACCGGGAGATAATCCTGCGGAACGCAGCGCGGCATGGTTCGTGAAACGGACTTTAGCACATTGATCGCCGGATACCGCCCTCTTTCGGCAATCGAGCGTTCCATCACCACGTGTCCATCCAGAATGCCGCGCACCGCATCGGCCACGGGCTCATTGTGGTTGTCGCCTTCCACAAGCACGGTGAAGAGACCAGTGATCGAACCGCTTCCGACCTTGCCGGGACCGGCACGTTCCAGCAGGCGCGGCAACTCGGTGAAAACAGTCGGAGTATACCCCTTGGACGTCGGCGGCTCCCCGATGGACAGGCCGATCTCACGCTGTGCCATGGCAAAGCGGGTGATCGAATCCATCATGCACAGCACCTTTTTGCCTTCATCGCGGAAATACTCCGCAACCGTCATGGCCAGATAGGCGGCCTGACGGCGCATCAGCACGCTCTCATCCGACGTGGCGACGACAACAACAGAACGGGCAAGACCCTCCTCGCCCAGATCATCCTCGATGAACTCCTGCACCTCGCGCCCGCGCTCGCCGATGAGGCCGATGACCGACACATCGCAATCCGTGTTGCGGGCCAGCATCGACATCAGCACCGACTTGCCCACACCGGAACCGGCAAAGATGCCGATACGCTGGCCCTCACAGCAGGTGACAAAGGTGTTGAGCGCTCTCACCCCCAGATCCAGCGGCGGGCCGACGCGGGCCCGGTCCGCCGCCGGGGGTGGCGCAGTGCGCAGACGTTTCGCCGCATCGCCACCCTGAAGCGGCCCCTTGCCATCAATCGGCTCGCCCATTGCATTGATGACCCGGCCAAGCCAGCTGGCCGCCGGATGCACGACGCTGTCACGTGAGGCGACAAGAGCGCGGCATCCCATGCGCACACCTTCGAGGCCCGAAAACGGCATGCACAGCGCGTGACCGGAGCGGAAACCCACGACCTCTGCAAAGACTGGTGGAATGCCATCGCCGATGTCGATCGCAAGCCGTGCGCCAACGCTCATCTCGTGGATGGGACCGGCAATTTCGACAAGGAGACCCTGCACCGCCACAACCCGGCCCCATATCTGAGCGGGCATCAACGATTCGATCTCTGCAAAAAGTGCCTTCACACCAAACTTCCTCTCGATCCTTGGGCCGCTGGTAACCGAACGTTTACATCTCTGCTTAATGTTAATGAACGAAGCGTTGAGAGGCGAAAGCCATTTCAGGGCGTGATGGTAAGGTCAAACGAGTCTGATTGGAATCAGCTAGCCTGGTTCCCTGATGTAAAACGTTAACGCATATGAAAGCCCCGGGTGCCCGGGCTCTCACATGACTGGGCGTTTTTTCACAGTTTCGGACTATTGGTGCTTGCTGCGGGGAATCAGAATTTGTTAACCATAATTCACGAAGTGAGTCGGGGTTGACATCAGTCCTACGTAGCGCATGCACCGGCTGAACTGTTGCGATTTGCCCAGAATAGGCAGCACAAGGGGATTGACATGCGTGTATTGTTGATTGAGGACGATAGCGCCACTGCGCAGAGCATCGAATTGATGCTGAAGTCCGAGAATTTCAACGTCTACACGACAGATCTTGGCGAGGAAGGCATCGACCTCGGCAAGCTGTACGACTACGACATCATTATGCTGGATCTTAACCTGCCGGACATGTCAGGTTACGAAGTCCTGCGGACACTGCGCGTTTCCAAGGTCAAGACGCCGATCCTGATCCTCTCCGGTCTTGCCGGTATCGAGGACAAGGTGCGCGGCCTCGGCTTCGGCGCAGACGACTACATGACCAAGCCGTTCCACAAGGATGAGCTGGTTGCCCGTATCCACGCCATTGTCCGCCGTTCGAAGGGTCACGCACAGTCCGTGATCGTTACCGGCGACCTGCGCGTCAACCTCGACACCAAGACGGTGGAAGTCGCTGGCCAGCGCGTCCACCTGACCGGCAAGGAGTACCAGATGCTGGAACTCCTGTCCCTGCGCAAGGGCACGACCCTGACCAAGGAAATGTTCCTGAACCACCTCTATGGCGGCATGGACGAGCCGGAACTGAAGATCATCGACGTGTTCATCTGCAAGCTGCGCAAGAAGCTTGCGTCGGCCACCTCCGGCAAGAACTACATCGAAACAGTCTGGGGCCGTGGCTATGTGCTGCGTGAACCCGACATGGAAGTGGCTGCCTGAGACAGCCACCCCGCTTCATACGCTTCAGGAGAACCTCCGTCCGCAAGGCCGGGGGTTTTTCTTTATGATCCGCAGGCTTGCAATTTGCAAAAGCCCGCGCCCGGCTTCCCGGACGCGGGCTAGCAGACATACGCCGCGCTTCGCTTAGAGATTCAGCTGATAGGCGGCCGGAACGTACCGGAAGCCATCGTCATTGGCCTCGACAAATCCAACGGCCGGGAACGGCATGTGATAGCCGGCGAAGGCCACACGGTCGGCCGCAATCATACCCAGCATCTTGCGGCGCGTTTCCGCTGCTGCGGCCTTGTCCATGTCGAAGCGCACTTCCCAGTCCGGATGGGCCAGCGACCAGACAAAATGATTGGTCATGTCTGCGGTCAGCACGAGGCGCCGGCCTTCCGATTCCAGATTGTAGATCATGTGGCCCGGCGTGTGCCCCGCGGCGGCCATGCCGGTGATGCCGGAGACAACGGAACCGCCGTCCCCGATGAAGGTCATCTTCTCGGCGAAAGGCTTGACGTGGGTTTCCATCAGCTTGGCAACGCCATTGCTGGCCGGGTCCTGCCCAGCCCAGAAATCAAACTCTGCTTGACCCGTGACATAGACCGCATTCGGGAAAGCGGGATTGCCCCCCTCCAGCATGCCGCCGATATGGTCCGGATGCATGTGGGTCAGCACCACGATATCCACCTGCTCCGGCGTATAACCTGCGGCCTGCAATGCGGCACGCATGTTGCCCCGGCCCGGGCGGCCGCCCTCGCCCACGCCTGTATCGAACAGAACCAGCTTGTCACCGGTATTCACGAGCACAGGCGTGAAGGAATTGCGGAACTTGTCCACGGGCAGGAAATTGGCCTCGGACACCGCGTTGAATTCTTCGGCGGGCACATTCATGCCGAAGGTCTTTTGCGGCTCCTCGCTCACCGCAGCCCCGTCCAGAAGGGCCGTCACCTCGAAGGCGCCCACCTTAAAGCGGGAGACGGACAGAAGCGCCTCCGTCTGCATTGGTGCTGCCGCCTGTGCCTGAAGCGGTGCAAGGCCCAGGCCAAGGCCTGATGCCCCTGCAGCCGTCAGACCTGCGGCCCCTCCGGCCAGAATATGGCGGCGGTTGAATGAAACTGGCTGATCCATCATCCCGGTTCTCCACATGATCAGTCACTCATGAACTGAGGCAGAATGCCTCAGGCATCGGGATCGAAGGTGGAGCACGGCAGGTTGAGATCAAGCAGAAGCACGTGATCTGACACGATCGTGAAGACGAAATGCAAATGGCCGCCCTGGTTGGGCGGCCATCAGCACAAGAGATATCAGGGCAGCTTACTTCAGGCCAAAGGCAGACGTTGCACCAGCGGCGGCAAAGCGGGACACGGGCTTTGCCGCCGCCTGCTTGAGCTGATACAGGCCACGCTGGCCAGGCACGGGCTGGAAGGCATCGGTCAGGCCCACCACGGTTTCAGCTGCGCCGAGCACCAGGTATCCGTCATCCGGCATCATCTTGGCGATGCGGTGAAGGATATCCACCTTGGTCTGCTGGTCGAAATAGATCAGCACGTTGCGGCAGAACACGATATCGAACTCGCCCAGGTGGCTGAAGTTCTCCAAAAGGTTCAGCTTGCGCCACTCGATCATGGCGCGCAGGTCCGGGTTGATCTGCCACAGATCACCCTGCTGCGAGAAATACTTCAGCAGCATCTGGATCGGCAGGCCGCGCTGCACTTCGAACTGGCTGTAGATGCCGGTCTTGGCCTTCTCCAGCACTTCCGAGGACAAATCGGTGCCAAGGATCCGGAAGCGCCAGCCGGCAACCTTGGCCGCATTTTCCTTCAGGCAGATGCCCAGAGAATAGGGCTCCTGGCCGGTGGAGGCCGCCGCACACCAGATGCGCACGTTGCGGCTGCTGGCGCGGCTTTGCAGCATTGCCGGCAGCATGATGTTGGTGAAATGATCGAACGGCGTCTTGTCGCGGAAGAAGAACGACTCGTTGGTCGTCATCGCTTCCACCACCGCATTGGCCAGCATGGCGTTGCCGCCGCGCTGCAGCGAGCCCACGAGCGCGGACAGGCCGTCAATGCCATTCTTGCGCGCCACCGGCACCAAGCGGCTCTCGACCAGATACTGCTTGTCGTCAGACAAGACCAGACCGGACCGCTCCTTCAGGAAGCGTTTGAGAAATTCATATTCGGCCGGTGTCATCGGATAGTCCCCTTCAACACGCGCACAATTTTGGGTCCAATTTCCATGAGCGGCAGAATGTCGCTGCACAGGCCCGTATTGGCAGCTGCACCAGGCATGCCCCAGACAACGCTGGAAGCCTCGTCCTGGGTGATAATGCTGCCTCCGCCAGCCGAAATGGTCTTCACACCATTCGCGCCGTCCGAGCCCATGCCCGTCAGGATGAGCGCCAGTGTTGCAGAGCCATAGGCCTTGGCAACGCTGTCAAACATCGGATCGACGGCAGGTTTGCAGAAGTTTACCGGAGGATCGTCCGTCAAGCGGATCTTGACCGCACCGCCGTCCTTTTCCAGGATCATGTGCTTGCCGCCTGGCGCCACGTAGATGTGTCCCGGCTGCAGCACGTCTCCCGTTTGCCCTTCCTTGGAGGGGCGCATCGCGGCCTTGCCGATATGTTCGGCCAGGATCGCGGTGAAAGTGGGCGGCATGTGCTGTGTGACAACGACCGGAATGTCGCCAATCACCGGGCCGATATCGCGCATGACCTGCTGCAGCGCCTGCGGACCGCCGGTCGAGCTGCCAATCGCCAGAATCCGCGGACGTGCCGACGAATAGGGCTTGGTCTGCAGGCCCTGCTTCGGCGCTTCGGCACGGGTTGCCAATGCCGGGCGGGTTGCCAGGGAGCCGACGGGCGCCTGTGAAGCCGTACGTCCAGCTGCGGTCTCTGCACGCATGACGCGGGCGCGGCTGTTGATACGGCGGGCACGCTCTCCAAGCGCCTTGACCTTTTCGAGGAGCTCACGCCGGAAATCGACCGAAGTGGTCAGCTCCGAGGTGCTTTCCGGTTTGGGGACATAGTCAGCGGCCCCCAGAGACAGCGCCTTGAGCGAGATCTCAGCATTGCGGCGCGTCAGCGTTGAAGCCATGACCACGATGAGATCACGTTTCTTGGCCAGCATGAGCGGCAGCGCCGTCAGACCGTCCATTTCCGGCATTTCAATATCGAGCACAACAACGTCCGGGTTGCTGCGCAGAATATCATCAACAGCCAGCTTGCCGTTGCGGTGGGATGCAACGACGGCAAGCGCCGGGTCTGCATCCAGCCAACGGCCGAGAAGTCCACGGATCACGACCGCATCATCAACCACCATCACACGGATGGGGTCGGTGTTGGGTGTCGATCCCGTGGTAAGATTTGTCTGTGCAAATGCCATCCTGGCTGCCCTGAAAAAGGGTTAGATCAAGCCGACTTCCTGGAACTTCGCCTCGACGATTTCCCGGTCGAAGGGTTTCATGATGTATTCGTTGGCACCGGCTCGGATGGCACGGGCAATGTGCGCTACATCGTTTTCCGTCGTGCAGAAGACCACAATGGGCTTGTCGCCGCCGGGTTCGCGGCGGAGGCTGGTCAGAAACTCGAGGCCATCCATCACCGGCATGTTCCAGTCGAGCAGGATGGCATCAGGCATCTGGTTGCGGCAGGCGTCGAGCGCCTGCTGCCCGTCCTCGGCTTCCGTGATCTCGAAATGGAGGTCCTCAAGAATCCGGCGTGCAACCTTTCGGATCACGCTGGAATCATCCACTACAAGACACTGTTTCATCTGCCTGTTCTCCATAGTACCCGGGTTCTGAGCATCCATGGCCTCAAGCGGCCATGGGCTCATTCATCATCGCCCCGAGCAGGCGCTCTACATCAAGGATCACCATCAGCTGACCATCCAGGCGGTGCACACCACCGGAGATCTCCGACCAGCGCTTGTCGAGGTTCTGCGGGTTCGGCTCAGCCGTCTTGGCAGACAGGGTCAGAACTTCGCCGACAGTATCGATCACAAGACCGTAGGATTCATGCTTGTACTCGATGCCAACAGCCATCATCTGGCCGTCCTGGCGGGGCGGCAGATGCAGGCGGCGGCGCATGTCGATGGCGGTCACGATACGGCCGCGCAGGTTCAGCACACCGGCTACTTCCGGAGCGGACAGCGGCACGCGGGTGACGCTCTCCGGCACGAACACGTCGTGCACCTGGGAAATCGGCAGCCCGAACAGCTGGCCACCGATCACCACGGTGACATACTGGATCATGTCGCTGCCGGAACCGGCAAGATTGTGATCAATGGCACTCATGCGGCCACTCCCATTTCACCAGAGAACACATCCTTGAGGGCCGCGATCAGGCCCGGACGGTCGAACTTTGCAACGTAGTCATCAAAGCCTGCCTGACGGCCGCGCTCGATGGATGCCGGCGTAACCATGGCCGAAAGGGCCAGGATCGGGATCTTGCGGTAGCGCGGATCACGGCGCAGGGCTTCGCAGAACTCGAAGCCATTGACGCGCGGCATCTCGATGTCGCTGACGATGGCCTGGAACTCGACGCCGCTCTCCAGCAGTTCGAACGCTTCGTCCGGACCGGTGCAGGTGGTAACGTCATAGCCGGCGGCCTTGAGAACGGGCGTCAGCATGTTGCGGAAGAAGGCCGAGTCGTCGACGAAGAGGATCTTCTTGGTCAGCGAACGGATATCCATCTCCTTGCGCATGAACCAGTCCTCGAAAGCCTGAGGCAGGTAGAAGCCAAGGTCGAGGATTTCGGTCGCACGGTCCTTGATGACAGCCGAACCCAGGATGCCCGGACGCTCCGAACCAACCTCGATATTCAGGCGGTCTTCAACGATGTCCACGATCTCGTCAACGACGAGGCCCATGGAGCGGCCGCTGTCGGAGAACACCAGCATCGGCTGGGTGCCTTCCGTCTTGTGGTGGTCGCCTTCGTTGACATAGACGAGCGGCATAAGGGCGCCGCGGTACTGCACCAGATCGCGGCCGTTGGAGCGCTCGATCTTCGAGACCTCGAACTCTTCCAGACGCGTGACCAGCGACAGCGGCACGGCCTTCGGCTCGGGAGCCCCTGCACGGAACAGCAGCAGCGAGATCGGCTTCTGGCCTTCGCCCACGCGGTTGCGAGCCTCTTCGTTCTCTTCGTTCTGCTCGGCAACCGCACTGGAAGCGTGGCTGGCCATCGCAGAAGCGATACCGTTCGGATCGATGATCATGATCACCGAGCCGTCACCCAGAATGGTGTTGCCGGAGAACATGTTGAGGTTGCGCAGCATCGAGGACATGGGCTTGACCACGATTTCCTCGGTGTGGAAGACACCATCCACCACGACGCCGAAGGTCTGGCTGCCGACCTGCATGACAACGATGAAGCCGTTGTCCTCGTCGATTGCCTTCTCTGCGTTTTCGCCCTCGTAGATGCCCAGCAGCTGCGACAGATGCAGCAGCGGCAGAAGCTTGTTGCGCAGGCGCAGAACCGGCGTGTCCTTGATGCGCTCGATGCGGTGTTCGGAGTTGGTCTGCACGCGGACCAGTTCGACCACGGAGAGCTGCGGGATCGCGAAGCGGTCACCGCTGGCCTCAACGATCAGTGTCGAGACGATGGCGAGCGTCAGCGGGATCTTGATGATGAAGCTGGAGCCCTTGCCCGGCGTGGAGCGAAGGTCAACCGTACCACCGATCAGCTCGATGTTGTTGCGCACCACGTCCATGCCCACACCGCGGCCGGAGACGCTGGTAACAGCAGCAGCAGTGGAGAAGCCGGCGGCAAAGATGAAGCGATGAATCTGCGCATCGGTCATCTTGTCGAGTTCAGCTTCGGTCGCCAGACCGCGCTCGACTGCCTTGGCCTTGATCTTGTCGACGTCGAGGCCCTTGCCGTCGTCCTTGACCTCGATGATGATGTGGCCGCCCTCATGGTAAGCGGAGAGGGTGATGACACCCTTTTCCGGCTTTCCGGCCGCACGGCGGGCCGCAGGCATTTCGAGACCATGGTCGGCAGAGTTGCGGACCATGTGTGTCAGCGGATCCTTGATCATCTCAAGGACCTGACGGTCGAGTTCCGTCTCGGCGCCGATCATTTCCAGTTCGATCGGCTTTTCCAGTTCCTGGCTCAGGTCGCGCACGATGCGCGGCAGCTTCTGCCAGGCGTTGCCAATCGGCTGCATGCGGGTCTTCATGACGCCTTCCTGCAGCTCGGCCGTCACATTGGACAGACGCTGCAGCGGCACCTTGAACTCGCTGTCCTCATGACGGCGAACGATTTCCAGAAGCTGGTTGCGGGTCAGCACCAGCTCGGACACCATCGTCATCAGATGTTCGAGCGTTTCAACCGCCACGCGGATCGACTGGTTGGAGACACCACCACCGGCAGCGGTCTTCTTGTCGGCCTTATCTTCACCGTCCTCGTCACGGACGGCCGGCGCACGCGGGGCCTTGGCAGGCTTGGCTTCCGCAGCGGCCGGAGCGGCAGCAGCCTTCGGTGCAGGTGCCGGCTCAGGTTCGGAGGCAGCAACCTCGACCTCAATCTCGGTCTCGCGGAAAGCGCGCTCCAGTTCGTCAAGCGACACTTCGCCGGGGCGCAGGGGCCGCTCAAGAATCTGCAGCGGCATGTCTTCGGCAGCAGGCTCCGGTTCCGGCGCAGGAGCTGCAGCGGCAGGTGTCTGCGCGCTCATCGACATGCGCTCCAGTTCGGAGATCAGGTCGCTGTCATCACCCTGCGGCTCTTCGCCCTCAGCAGCCTCCAGATCGGCCAGGATCTCCTTGATCCGGTCAATCGAGCTGAGAATGAGCGACACCGCTTCAGGTGTTACCGGAACGCCGTCACGGAATTTGCCCATGAGTGTTTCAGCAGCATGGGCAATGCCTTCAAGGCGCGGCAATCCAAGGAAGCCGCAAGTACCCTTGATGGTGTGAACCAGCCGGAAGATGTTATCCAGGATGGTCGCGTTGTTTGGCTCTTGCTCGAACTTGACGAGCTCAACGTCCACAACATCGAGACTCTCACTGGTCTCGGTCAGAAATTCCCTGAGGAGGTCGTCCATGGCCTGCACTCACCCGACTAGTTACTGGTTCCGCGCCCCCGAAGGAACGGCTGGACCGGGATGTCCATGTCGTGAGGTTGGCCCTAAACAGTTAAGATAGACTGAAGCGGATTCAGCTTCTTTTCGGTGATTTCTATGCCTGAGTTGCGGTAAGCCTTACGCCATCGTCGTCTTTGACAATATCAATCTTCATGCCGCATTCGCGGGCCAGCAGAACAGTGTAAATTGGCTGCACGGAATGCGCGTCGACGCGCTCTGGCTCTTCACCCGACAAGGTGGCCTGCATCCCCAGCGGAATCCTCGGATTCACGCCCTTTGCAGTCAACTCAAAGGACGGGCTGGCAGGCTGGCCGGTCATCGAGACGGTGATCTCGCCCCCGCGCGGCACGCACTGATTGGTAATCAGAAGCAAGTTTAGCAAAAGCTTAACCAAGTTCTTCGGCATCAGCTGCCGGTCAACCTGCCAGTTGAGATTTGATTTCTCGTTCTCCATGAGCGCCATGGCAACGGACTGGGCATCACCCAGATCGATTTCAGCCCCGGCAGAACCGGCAGCGCCGAAGGCAAGGCGGGCAAACTGCAGCTTGGCAGAGGCCTGGCGTGCGGACTTGCGGATCAGCTCCATGGCGAACTCGCGCATGTCGCCGGAGCCGTCCTCGTCCAGTACCTCGAGTCCGTTGATGATCGCACCCACTGGCGAGATGATGTCATGGCAGATACGGCTGGACACCAGGGCGGAGAGGTCGAGGGAGGTGAGATCTTTCATTTCGGACATGGACGGACAAAGCTCCAGATCTGGCCAGCTGCAGACATGATTCGAGAAAATGTACCAAAGCGTTACACAGGCAGACAGGCCCTGCCAAGGGAATGAAGCCCTTTCAGGGCGGCAGACAGCCAGTTTTAAGGGCATTTGCCGCAGCCATCTCGACCGAGCTGTCCCGGGAGGTCAGAAACAGGTAGCGGTTCACGGCGGTATGAAAGAAGTAAAGCCGTTTCTCAAGCACCACAAAAAGCGCCGGATTGCCTGCCGTCGCATAGCCTTCGACCAGGGCATAGGCGCCGCAGCCGCCAAACTGCGGGGCATAGACCTCCGGATCACGCTCAAAGGCGGCCTTGTTGCCCTCGTTGACGAACAGCCACCGCACGCCGCGCCAGGACAGTTCGATCTTCCGGTCGCCGAGCCGTGGATGGCCATCGACAAAGAAAGCAACGGGATCATAGCCGCCGATGGCATATGCCGTGACGGGGTCGGCCAGATAGAACTCAGGACGGGCAGACACTCCGCAGGCAGTAAAGGCAAAGAAAACAGCTGCCGCGGCGAATTGCTTGGCCGGAAGCCATAACCTTGTCAGATTCAAGGTAAATCCTGACATTGATTCGGCTCCTGCTGCCATGATTCGAGCGCTTCGCCTTCATACTACGAAATGCCTGTTCCGTTCCAACCGGGACACGCCGGGAATGAAGCAAAGCGAAATCAGTGAGGGGTGGCACGGACAATGAACCTGGAACTGCAAAGGTGAATATGCGTTTGTCCACTATGGCGCTTGCGCTCTCCCACGCACCCGCGCCGTGCGGCGCAAGCGTCAGGTCAGGTTTTGAAGAGAGAATGGCTTCAGCCGCATGGCTGTGAATTTCAGTTTGGAGAAACACCAAGATGGCAGACAACAAGGCTTCCGGAACAAGCTCCAGCGAAGGCCGTCCGCTCACCCGGCGCGGCTTGATGGGCCTCATGCTCGGCTCCGTCGCGAGTGCTGCCCTCATGGGCCGTTCAGGGACTGTCCTGGCACAAAGCTCCCCTCCGGGCGGCAGCTATAACCAGCAGGAAATTCTGGACGCTGGCCATCGCTTCTTTGGGGAAGTCTCCGGCGGTCTTGCCTCGGTCATCGAAAAAGCAATCAGCCAGTATGGTGAGCCGAACGGCTATATTCTGGGAGAAGAAGGGTCTGGCGCGATCGTCGCGGGGGCCCGTTATGGAGAGGGCGACCTCTACACCCGCAACGCCGGAAATCACAAGATCTTCTGGCAGGGTCCTTCAATCGGCTGGGACTTTGGCGGCGACGGCGCGCGCGTCATGATGCTGATCTACAATCTGCCGGTGGTCGAGGACATCTACCACCGCTATGTCGGCGTCAATGGCTCTGCCTACCTCATCGGCGGTTTTGGCATGACGGTGCTTGCCTACAATAACACCTATGTGGTGCCCGTGCGGGCCGGCGTCGGTGCCCGGCTCGGCGTCAACATGGGCTACCTCAAGTTCACCCAGCGGCCCACCTGGAATCCCTTCTGATCTGCGGAAATTATCTGAACGGCAGCTTTTCAGGGCGGGCCTCTTGGCCTGCCCTTTCTGCTGCGGTATTGATGAAGGCGACTGGCGGCAGCACAGACTTCAAAACCAGCGAGACGGCGTGTGATCGAAGCGGCAATGTATGGACTCCTGGGGTTCCTGGCAGCCAGCCTGCTGGGCCTTGCTGTCTTGTCTGCCGTATGGAAGCGCGCCGTGCGCCTGACACGCGAGGCAGTGCTGGCGACCACACCGACCAGCTACCGCGAGATCATGGCCGCGCGTGACACGCTACGCGCCGAACATGCCGTAGAACTGCGCCGCCTGGAGCGGGAACTTTCAAGGCTCAAGGAAGAGAGCACCCGGCTTCGTGCCGAGGCAGGGCGCGCCCTGCCCGCACAGCTTGCGCTGGAGCGCGAGCGTCACGAACAGCTGCGCCAGGACAAGGCGCTTGAGGAGCAGCTTGAGGCCGAACGCCGCGATTCCGCCCGCCTGAAGGATGCCCTGTCCGAGCTGGGGGCACGCTACTCTGCTCTTCTGGAAAAGACCTTCGAGGCCGAGGCGCCCGAACTGGCCGGCACGGTGGATACGGCAGCGCTTGCCAACATCACCTCGCTGGAAGCGCAGATCGCCACGATGAAGCGCCAGCTGGAAGCCTACCGGGGCGGTGCGCTCGCCAGTCAGATGGAGCCGGAGGCCGATAGCAGCGCATTGCGCAAGACAATTGCCCAGCTGGAGGCCCGCCTGCTCGACAGGGAGGCTGATCTGATTGCGGCCCAGGCCGACATTGCGCGCCTGAGCCTGCATCTGGACATGGCCGGTGCAAAGCCCGAGACGCTGATGACACGCCTCGACACGGAGCTTCAGGCAGCCGAGGCAGAGAAGGCCAAGCTGGCGGCCCGCACGGCAGCACAGGAGCGGGCCCTCACCCGCGTGCGCAGCGAGAACCTGCGCCTGCGCAGCGAACTGGCGTCCAGCACGACGGTCCAGGATCTTCGCAGCGAGCTCAAATCCATAACCAATGCCATGACGGGCAGCAGTGCCCCTGCATCACGCCCGGCACCGGCCGCAGCCGCTGCCCAGCCAGCCAAAGCGCGCAAGAAGGCCACCGCAAAGCCGGCACAGCCAACACAGCTCAGCCCCGCACAGCTTGCCAGCAAGATCGTGCGCGCCAGCGCCGCCGCAGCCAGCCAGCAACAGGCAGCACAAGCTGCCCAGCCCCCTGCAACCGTGGCTGCAACACCTCAATCTGCGCAGACGGATCCGCAGAAAAAGGTCGTTGCCTGAGGTTTGCCTCCAGGCTCCAGGCAAGGCACAGCGCCCCAGCCATTGATCTATCTTGCTGTTTTCAGGCTGGAAGCTCACATCCCCCCAGATGAACCACGGCATAGGCCACGACAACCGCCACACAGCGCTGTGTGTGCTCTGATCCGTCATGTGAGGGAAGAGTTTGGTACTCCCAAGGGGAATCGAACCCCTGTTTCCGCCGTGAGAGGGCGGCGTCCTGACCGCTAGACGATGGGAGCGCCAGCAGCAATCTTGCTGCGAGGCCGCTCATATAGGCTCAACAGCAAAGCCATGCAAGAGCAAAGTTCTGATACGCCGGGGAAAACACCTTCCCCGGCTTCAGAGCCGGAATGCTCACTCCGCCAGCAGCTTCGTGCGGCCCAGGATTTCGCCGGATGAGGCATCCAGATGCACCAGCTGGGACGCGCCCTCCTGCTGGACCAGCAGGATGAGGCTGCCATCCCCCCCCGGCGAAAGACCCAGCACCTCGGCCCCGGCCCCCAGTTTCACAGTCTCCGGCAGGGCAACACCGCTGTTTTCCTTGCCCACGGAATTGACCTTGTAGACGATTACTGCGAAGAGAGCGGCAAATCCGGCGAACATGATCAGCGTGGAGCCCGCCATGAGGCGGCGCAGGCGCGTCTGAACCCGCAGCACGGCGGGGTCCAGAGGAGCTTCCTCTTCATGTGTGCTGGTCTCCACATCCCGGTCTTTGAAGGCGGAATTGGTCATGAACGATACTTCTCCTCAGGCGCCGCAGGGGCTGGATGGGGCATCCGGCTTTATCGCTTCTGAAGAAGACGCAGGCAAGCGCCTCGATGCCGTGATTGCCGCGAAGCTGGAGGGCCTCAGCCGCAACCGGGTGCAGGCCCTTATCAAGGGCGGCGAGGTGCAGGTCAACGGCAAGACCGTCGAAGAGCCCAAGCACAAGGTGCATGAGGGCGACCATCTCAGCCTGACCATGCCCGAACCGGAGGATCCCGAGCCGCAGGGCGAGGACATCCCCCTCGACATCGTCTATGAGGATGATGCCCTCATCGTCATCGACAAGCCGGCCGGGCTTGTGGTGCATCCGGGGGCCGGAAACTGGACCGGGACGCTGGTCAACGCGCTGATTGCCCATTGCGGTGACAGCCTGTCCGGCATCGGCGGCGTCAAGCGCCCCGGCATCGTCCACCGCCTCGACAAGGACACGTCGGGGCTTCTGGTCGTTGCCAAGACCGACATTGCCCATCAGGGCCTGTCGGAGCAATTTGCAGACCATGGCCGCACCGGCCCGCTGGAGCGGGCCTATCTGGCACTGGTCTGGGGCGGTCCGGGTGCCCTGCGCGGAACCATCGAGGCCAATCTGGCCCGTTCGGAAAGCAACCGGCAGAAGATGACCGTGGTGCGCAAGGGTGGCCGTGAGGCCATCACCCACTGGCAGGTGATCGAGCGTTTCGGCCCGGTGGATCAGCCGCCGCTGGCCTCGCTGATGGAATGCCGGCTGGAAACGGGCCGCACACACCAGATCCGTGTGCACATGGCCCATATCGGCCTGCCGCTCATTGGCGATCAGGTTTACGGCGCCGGTTTCAAGACCAAGGCAAACCCGCTTCCCGAGCCCTTGCGCAGTGCCGTCGTTGAGTTTCCCCGGCAGGCGCTGCATGCTGGCGTCCTTGCTTTCGAGCATCCGGTGAATGGCGAAACGCTGTATTTTGAAAGCGGGATGCCCGAGGATTTCGCCACGCTTCTCGAAGCATTACGAAAATTTTAGGTTCCAGCCCCCTTTACGGTCCTGTTTTCGGCAAGATCTTACTTATATCTTGAAACTGACGGTGATCCGGGAACGGATGCCATTGTGAAGCGTTTGCCCTGAGTGGCAGCACGAGCGGTGCTGCCAGACGTCCGCTAGGGGAACGCAGAAGGTTTTAGGAAAGGGGGCGCATTTCATGGCCCAGAACATTCCGGTGCTGACGGCAGGCGAAGGTGGCCTCAGCCGCTATCTCGACGAAATCCGCCGTTTCCCCATGCTGGAACCGCAGGAAGAATACATGCTCGCCAAGCGCTACCGCGAGCATGAAGATCCTGCTGCTGCCGAAAGACTCGTGACCTCGCACCTGCGTCTCGTCGCCAAGATTGCCATGGGCTACCGTGGCTATGGCCTGCCGCTCGGCGAAGTGGTGTCGGAAGGCAACGTTGGCCTGATGCAGGCCGTTAAGCGCTTCGAGCCCGAGAAGGGCTTCCGCCTCGCAACCTATGCCATGTGGTGGATCAAGGCCGCGATCCAGGAGTATATCCTGCGCTCATGGTCGCTGGTGAAGATGGGCACTACCGCCAATCAGAAGCGCCTGTTCTTCAATCTGCGCCGCCTCAAGGGCCGCATTCAGGCACTGGAAGAAGGCGATCTGAAGCCGGATCAGGTGCAGGCCATCGCCACAAAGCTCGGCGTGCCGGAAGAAGACGTGATCTCCATGAACCGCCGCCTTGCCGGTGATGCCTCGCTGAACGCCCCGATCCGGGCTGCCGAGGCCGATTCCGGCGAATGGCAGGACTGGCTGGTGGATGAAAGCGAAAGCCAGGAAACGATCCTTGCCGACCAGGAAGAACTGGACATGCGCCGCAAGCTGCTGGGCAATGCCATGTCGGTGCTCAATGACCGCGAGCGCCGCATTTTCGAGGCCCGCCGCCTGTCGGAAGATCCGATGACCCTGGAGGATCTCTCCACCGAATTTGGCGTCAGCCGCGAGCGCGTGCGCCAGATCGAGGTGCGCGCCTTTGAAAAGGTGCAGAAAGCGGTGCAGAAGAGCGCCCGCGAGATGGAGACGGCGGTTCTGGCCTGATCTGTTTCCAGCATCAATGGCATTTGATGAAACGGGACGCGCACTTGCGTCCCGTTTTTTGCTTTTCTAACGTGGCAGACTGCGGCTGAACGCGCCGCAAGGGGCGGAGGCTGCAGAAGCGTGGGGTTTGGGCACTTTATGGGCAAGCGGGCGCGGGTCGCGTTCGTCACGCTGGCGGCATTGGCCGGTCTCGCAGGCATCCGTGCCATTGATCCGCCGTTCCTGCAGGCGGTGCGTGAGCTGAGCTTCGATTATTACCAGCGGCTGGCACCGCGCGGTTACCAGGACAGCCCGGTGCGGGTGGTGGATATCGACGATGCCTCTCTAGCGCTCTACGGCCAGTGGCCCTGGCCGCGCGACCGGATGGCGGAGATCGTCAACACGCTCAACAGCATGGGTGCCGCTGCCATCGCCTTCGACGTGATCTTTGCCGAAGCCGACCGGTCATCACCGCGGCAGCTGGCGCTCAGCCTGCCGGAAAGCTCCATTGCCGCCTCGCCGGATCTGAAGGCCGCGCTGAAGTCGCTGCCGGATACGGATGAGCTCTTCGCGCAAGCCCTTGCAGAGGCCCCCTCTATCCTGGGCTTCGCGATCCTGCCTTCCGCTACCCCGCAGCAGCCGCAACTGAAGGCCGGCATGGCCCATGTGGGCCCCTCCCCCGCCGGCCTGCTCGCGCCTTACGCCTCGGCTCTCGGCGCCATTCTCTCCCTGCAGGAGGCTGCGAGCGGCGTCGGCAGCGTGTCCCTGAGCGCAGAAGACACCGGCGGCATCGTCCGCCGCATTCCGCTGCTGGTAACGGACGGGAACGAAGTCTTCCCCAGCCTGGCGGTTGAGGCCCTTCGCGTGGCGCAAGGGGCAACCGGGCTGATCACGCGGGCGGATGAAACCGGCAGGGGCGGCGCGCTCAACGGAATCAAAGTGGGCAGCTTCTCGGTTCCGGTAAGGGAAACCGGCGAGTTCTGGGTTTATTACGACTGGAACCGGCCCGAGCGCTATGTCTCGGTCGCCGACCTTCTCGACCCGCAGAAACGGTCCAAGGTGCAGCCGCTGGTCGATGGCCAGATCATCTTCATCGGCACCTCTGCCGCCGGCCTGTTCGATATCCGCTCCACGCCGCTTGGCGAGCAGGTGCCGGGCGTGTCGATCCACGCGCAGGCCGCAGAGCAGATCATCTCCGGCAACTTCCTCTCCAGGCCGGACTGGGCGGAGGGTGCGGAAATCATCGCCGTTCTGCTTGCCGGCCTCGTCCTTGTCGCGCTTCTGCCGCTCACCGGAGGGCTCATCACCGGTGCGGCAGCTGTTTGCCTGACAGTTCTGATGTTCGGCGGCTCTCTCCTGCTTTTCGTCCAGAAGGGCCTGCTGATCGACGGGCTCTATCCCTCGATCACCGCCTTCGTCATTTTCGCCATCGGCACAGCCATGCTCTATGTGATGACGGACCGGGAGAAGCGCTTCGTGCGCCAGGCCTTCAGCCAGTATCTCTCGCCGGATCTTGTCAGCCAGCTGGAGCAGCAGCCGGACCAGCTGGTTCTGGGCGGCGAGCTGAGGCCCATGACCATCCTCTTCATGGATGTGCGAGGCTTCACCCCCATTTCCGAACAGCTGACACCGACCGAGCTGGTGCATTTTCTCAACACGCTGCTGTCGCCGCTCAGCGATGCCATTCAGGCGCAGGGCGGCACCATCGATAAGTATATCGGTGACAGCATCATGGCCTTCTGGAATGCACCTGTCCGGATGGAAAACCACGCCGCCATGGCCTGCGCAGCCAGCCTCAAGATGCTGGACGTGGTGGACCAGCTGAATGCGGAAGATGCCTTCGGCTTCAAGGCGCGCAATTTCAAGACCCAGACCGTGCAGATCGGCATAGGCCTCAACACTGGCGAGGCCTGCGTCGGCAACATGGGCTCCTCACGCCGCTTCAACTATTCCGTCATTGGCGATGCCGTGAACGTTGCAAGCCGGATCGAGTCGAGCTGCAAGAGCGTCGGCGCAGACCTGGTTGTCTCCGAAGACACCCGCATCAAGGCCCCGGACTTCGCTTATCTGGAAGCAGGCGCCATTCCGCTCAAGGGCAAGTCACGGCCCGTGAAGCTTTTCGCGCTTGTAGGCGATCTGGAGCTGCGCCGCAGCGACGCTTTCCGCAAGCTGGAACTTCATCACATGGCACTGATGGATGCGCTGGACAAAGGCAAAGCCGGAGAAGCCGCAGCAGCCCTCGCCGCCTGCCGTGAGGCTGCACCGCCGGAACTCGAAGCCTTTTATGACCGGCTGGCCGAACGGCTGGAGAGGCTTGAGGCAGAGATGGCGTGAGATGCAGGAAGGTTTGACGAGTGCAAACCGGTCAATGCCGCCAGATCCACACCCCGCGCCGCCCCGGCCTTGTGCCGGGGCCCGTCAGGAGGCCCCGGCGTAACCAACACTCAATGAGATTCACTCCGCAAGGCGGGCAAGCCCTTGCGTTGCTTGATCAACTCCAAGGGGGCCCGTCAGCACCGGAAGGCTCGATAAAGGGACGAGCCTCCTAACAGGTCCCGGCTCAAGGCCGGGACGGCCCCGCAAGGGTAGAAGGCCCGGCGAAAATCCCGCAGGGCCCCCTTTCACCTATCACCGCAACTCCGCCGTATAGTCCTCCACCGGCGGTACGCTGGTGATCAGCTTGTTTTCATGCAGAAATTCGGCAAAGCGCTGATAGCGGCCGGCATCAAGTGCCGCCGGGCGCTTGGCGAAGCGTGGCAGCGTGTCGCCCCAGGCGCGGCGGTTCAGCTCGTCATCAAGGTTCGGATAGGCCGCAATGAAGGCCTGCCACGCCTCTTCCGGATGGTTGGTCAGATAGACCGTCGCCTTCTCCACCGCAGCCAGGAAGCGGACATAGCGCGGGTCGCCGGTCTTGTCCTTTGCTGCCACGTAGATCAGCTCGTCAAAGATCGGCACGCCATTCTCTTCCGGATAGAAGGCCTTGCCCTTCTTGCCCTCCAGCTCGATCTGGGTCAGCTCGAAATTGCGGTAGCCGCCGATCACCGCATCCACCTGCCCCGCCATCAGAGACGGCGACAGGGCGAAATTGACATTGATCAGCTCCACGTCCTCAATCGACAGCCCCTGCGAGCGCAGCATCTGGCCGAGCATGGCATCCTCGAAGCCGGAGACGGAGAAGCCGATCTTTTTGCCCTTGAGGTCCGCCAGCGTCTTGATGGGGCCATCCTCCAGCACGATCAGCGTGTTCAGCGGCGTCTCCACCAGCGTGCCGATCCACTTCAGCGGCATGCCTTCGCTGATCTGAGCATGGAGCGTCGGCTGGTAGGAAACGGCGATATCCCCCTGGCCGGCCGCCACCAGCTTCGGCGGCATGGCCGGATCAGCCGGTTCGATCAGCTCCACATCAAGCCCTTCAGCCTCGAAGAAACCCTTCTGCTTGGCGACCACCAGCGGCGCGTGATCCGGATTGACGAACCAGTCGAGCAGAACGGTCAGCTTGTCTGCCGCCGCAGCGGGTGAAGCAGCGGCCAGAACAGCGGCCAGCGACAGCGCGAGAATGCGTTTCATGCGGGTCTCCCAGTAGACAGGTGTTGGATGAAGTTTGAGCCGGTCCAGCCACAGCCTGACCGGCAGATGCGTGCGCGGGGATCAGTCCTCGCGCTGCCAGGGCACCATGCGGCGGGTCAGGCGCTCGACGACGAAGCGCAGGACCAGAACCATTGCGGCAAGCAAGGCGAGAGCGGCAAACATGGTGTCCGTCTGCATCCGGGCATTGCTCTGCAGCATGATGAAGGCAAGCCCGCCCTTGGCCCCAACCCATTCGCCAACAATGGCACCGATGGGAGCGAAGACCGCTGCGATCCGGACGCCGGACGCGAGCGCGGGCATGGCTGACGGCAAGCGGAAGTAACGCAGTTCCTGCCAGCGGTTGACGCGGTAAAGCAGCGCCAGGTCCACCAGGCCCTGATCCATCCGCCGGAGACCGTCAAAGAACGTCGAGGTGACGGCAAAGAAGATGACCAGCACCGCCATCACGATCTTGGAGGCAAGGCCGAAGCCGAGCCAAAGCACCAGAATGGGAGCAATGGCGAAGACCGGCAGCGCCTGTGTCACCAGAACGACCGGCAGAAGCCCGCGCCGTGCCAGCGGCGACAGCCACATGACGAAGGCCAGCATGACCCCGGCGGCAATGCCGAAGACAAAGCCCAGCAGGGTTTCACTCAAGGTGATGCTGGCGTGATACAGTAGAAAGCCGCTCTGGCGCTGGAAGGCCTCCAGCACTTTCAGCGGACCGGGCAGCATGTAGGGCGGGATTTCGAGGAGCCGCACCGCCAGATCCCAGATCAGCAGCAGAGACACGCTGACCGCGACACCTGGCGCAATGCTGCGCAGGAGAGAAGCTGCACGGGCCGGAAAGGCATTCCGGACGGGGCTCGCAGATGGAAGGGGTTGCCTTCCCGAAAGAAGTTCTATCGACACAGAAGGATCTCCCGCCACCGGCAAGCCGGTCAAGACATTGGAGATCCGGGATATGGCTAAAGGTTTCCGTCCCTTCGCCGGCATGACCCGGATCAGGTTCTAAGGGTTCGGCTTTGCGCCATCTCAGCTCACGTCGGAGCACCCCTCGGACCAACCCGAAACATGCCGCCTGAATGGCGCCTTGGCAAGCAAAACTTGCCAGCACGCCATGAAAGCAGAAGGCCCCGCACATCTTGATAAGATGCCGGGGCCTTGCCGGTTGCTTTTCGGGTTCGCGTTATGTGACGCCCTAGCCCTTCTGCCAGGCCTCAATCGCCTGTTCCAGAGCACGGGCACCAGGTGTGCCCTTCTCGATGGTGAAGATGGCACGCTTGCCGTTTTCGTAGAGCATCGGAACATCGATCCAGCCGCGCTCACGCATCAGGGCAAGGTTACGGTCGCGCTCGCTGTCAACACTCGACAGTGCGATCCAGAAATAACCCGGAGCGACCTTTACCGATGCGCCCAGGAGCGCATCTCCGCGCGCTTCTTCTGTCGGCTTCATCACAAGGCCCGGCACATTGGAAACATCACCGCCGGAGAAGCCTTCAGGAAGCTGGAACTGGATTTCGACCAGATGGCTGGCGGGCAGCGAGCTATCTGTGTTCGGCTTGATTCGCAGCGTCACATTGATGTTCCGGTCCGGAATCTGAGCCTGAGCCACGAGCACAGTCTCTGTCTGCCCGCCGGTACCAGTTTCCTCAGAAACCGACCAGGCCACATTGCCCGCAGAAGCGGTGCCCGAGCCGCTGGCATCTTCACCCTCCTCATAAAGGAAAGCCTTCTGCGCAACGATGGCACCCGGCGTTTCTACAGTCTGGGCAGGAGCCGTACTGGCCGGCGGGGCAGCTGCCTCAGGCACGGCAGCAGGCGTATCCTGCGGCGGCGCGGAAGGCGTGATGAGGGTCGTCGTCACGGTGCGCGCATCAGGGGCGACTGCAGGCTCTCCCGTATCTGTCAGCAGACGGTCGGTATTCTTGCCGCTGTTTTCTTCATTTGCAGCCGTCTCACCTGCGGGGACCGGCGTCTCGGGGGCCGGAGCAGTCGTTGCCGCTGTTTCTTCGCTGGAGGAAAAGATCCCCGCGATCAGCGAGCGCTGTGAATAGATGAAAGCGCCGATGCCAATCAGCACCAGCACAAAACCGCCCAGGAACACGTAGGACATGAAGGGCGAGTTGCCAGACTTTGCAGCACGGCGCGGTGCACGGGTCCGGACCTTGCGCGGTTCATCGGCCGCAGCGCTCTTGCCTCCTGCACTGGCTGACACCGGTGCGGAAGGATCCGGGCGCAAGCTCTCGCTCGCAGGCGCTGGACGAGGGCTTGGTGTGGGAATGGCGTAGGAAGATGGTGCAGGAGCAGCCGGCTCAGCGGACGGCTTTGCAGGCGCCGCATCGAAGGCAGGCTCCACGCGCGGCTCGCTGCGCTCGCCAGCCGGATCCGCCGGAGCGCTCTCGTTGCGGAAGGCATCGCGGGCGGTCTGCACCGCGCTTGACGACGCATCCCCAAGCCTTTCGGCCTCCTGCACGGTAGAGCCAAGCGGCCCGCGCGGCGAAGGAGAAGACGGCGGATAGGGCTCGGCGCGGGGCGCAGCCGGAGCGATGGCGCCCGCAGGAGGGGCCATGGGCGCAGGCGCTGCGGGCGCCGGGCGCGTTGCCATCAGCGTTTCACGCGCCGCCTCGGCCTCAACCTTGCGGATGGCTTCCTCAAGGCGCAGTTGTTCGGCCGTGATTTCGGACGGGGAAAGCGGCGGCTCATAGGCCTTGAGCTGACTGACAATCGCGTTTCGGGCGCGGCTGTAGACGTTGCGGCGCGCAGAACCGTTGTTCTCCGGCAGTGACGCAATCGTTTTCTTCAAAATCGAATAGTAATCAGCCATTGGCTCGCTCGTGAGGGGTGCCAGCCTGAACCCGGCGCACCGGAAGCTCCGTATTCATGCCATCCCATTTGTAGGCTCAACACCGGCGGGCGCAAGAGGTGTTCGGCAAAGATAGGATGCGCAATCAGGTTTTTACATGACTTTCGGGCGGAATGGGGAGCATTCCGCCCGATAAATTTCACGTCAGTCCTGGAACGGATTCTGCACCAGGATGGTGTCGTCACGCTCCGGGCTGGTGGAAAGCAGCGCCACCGGTGCGCCGATCAGTTCCTCCACATGCCGGACATATTTCACCGCCTGCGCCGGAAGATCAGCCCAGCTGCGGGCGCCCTTGGTGGATTCCTGCCAGCCCGGCAGGGTTTCATAGATCGGCACCACACGTGCCTGCGCCCCCTGGGAGGCCGGCAGGTAGTCGATCCGCTTGCCGTCCAGCTCGTAGCCGACACAGATCTTCAGCTCTTCCAGTCCGTCCAGAACATCCAGCTTGGTCAGCGCGATGCCGGTAATGCCGGAGGTGCAGACAGTCTGGCGCACCAGAACCGCGTCGAACCAGCCGCAACGGCGCTTACGGCCCGTGACGGTGCCGAACTCATGGCCACGCGTGCCAAGGAATTCGCCGACTTCGTTCTGCTGCTCGGTCGGGAACGGGCCTTCGCCCACGCGGGTGGTGTAGGCCTTGGTGATGCCCAGCACATAGCCGACCGCATTGGGGCCAAGGCCAGAACCGGTGGCAGCCTGACCGGCAACCGTGTTGGACGAGGTCACAAACGGATAGGTGCCGTGGTCGATGTCGAGCAGCGCACCCTGCGCACCTTCAAACAGCAGGCGCTTGCCTTCACGGCGCTGGCCATCAAGCAGCTTCCATACCGAATCCATGTAGGGCAGCACGGTGCCAGCCACCGAGGACAGTTCCTCGAAGATGGCCTGCGCGGAAATCTCACTCTCACCGAGACCCCGGCGCAGCGGATTGTGGTGCGCCAGCAGCCGGTCGATCTTGGCCGGCAGCGTCTCCAGATTGGCAAGGTCCATCAGACGGATGGACCGGCGGCCCACCTTGTCCTCATAGGCCGGTCCAATGCCGCGGCCCGTCGTGCCGATGCGCGTACCGGTGCTGGAGTTCTCGCGCAGCGCATCCAGCTCGCGGTGCAGCGACAGGATCAGCGTCGCGTTTTCGGCAATGCGCAGGGTTTCCGGGTTCACGGTCACGCCCTGATCGCGCAGACGGCCGATTTCCGACACCAGCGCATGCGGGTCCAGCACCACGCCATTGCCGATCACCGACAGCTTGCCCGGGCGCACGACGCCGGAGGGCAGCAGGGACAGCTTGTAGCTGACGCCATCGATCACGAGCGTATGGCCGGCATTATGCCCGCCCTGGAAACGGACAATTACGTCAGCCTGCTCAGAGAGCCAGTCGACGATCTTGCCCTTGCCTTCATCGCCCCATTGCGAACCGACGACAACAACATTGGCCATGGGTGCCATACCCTTCTCAAAAGGAACCATCTGCCGGGGCCGCTTTTTCCGGGCACCAGCACACAAAACCCCGGTACATGGCCGGGGCAAACGCGCGGACTATAGCCACTTCCGCCAAGAGTTGCGAGCCCGAAACGGAAGAAATTGACGGACGGAAGCCTCGCATTCCGGGTGGCGCTGCAATCCCGTCAGGTGATACAGCTCGCACTCTCCCGAAGGCGCAGGCCCCGCCTCAAACATCCGGACACAATCATGTCATTAGCCGCCTGGCTGCTGCTGTTTTTCCTCAGTGCCCTTTGGGGCGGCTCGTTCCTCTTTGCCAAGGTGGCGGTTGCCGAAATTCCGCCGCTGATGCTGGTGTTCCTCAGGGTTCTGATTGCGGCCAGCGTGCTGCATGTGGTGCTGCGCCTTACTCCGCACCGGTTTCCCCGTGATCCGAAGATGTTGGCAAGCTTCCTTGTCATGGGCCTGCTCAACAATGCGATTCCCTTCTCCCTGATTTTCTGGGGCCAGACGGGCATCGCAGCAGGCCTTGCTTCGATCCTCAATGCCACAACGCCGATCTTCACCTTCCTGATCGCCGCCGTGGTGCTGCATCAGGAACCGGTGACGGCCAACCGCATCGCTGGCGTATTGCTGGGCTTGTCGGGCGTGGTGCTGATGCTGTCCTCCAGCCTTGCCGGTCTCAGCTCGGATCCGCTTTGGGCGCAGGCCGCCTGTCTGGGCGCCGCCCTCTCCTACGGCTGCGCAGGCGCTTTCGGCCGCCGCTTCAAGGGCACGCCGCCGCTGGTGACAGCTACGGGCCAGATTACCGGTTCCACCGTGCTGATGCTGCCGCTTGCGCTCTTTTCCGTGGGAAGCTGGTCACCGGCGGATGTCAGCCTGCTGGTCTGGAGCAATGTGCTGGCGCTCGCCGTGCTCGCCACGGCGCTTGGCTACATGATCTTCTTCCGGCTTCTGGGTGAAGCAGGAGCAACCAACACCTCGACGGTGACCCTGCTGGTCCCTGTCTGCGCCCTCGGCTTCGGGCACCTGCTGCTCGGCGAGCGGCTTTATCCGGTGCAATTCGCCGGACTGGGCATCCTGCTTTGCGGCCTCGTGCTGCTTGACGGGCGGGTGCTGAAGCTGCTGCGCCGGTGAAATAAAAGAGCGGCACCCTGCCGGATGCCGCTCATCATACCGTTTTTAGAACTTCAGCGCCTTGGCCTGTTTCACCAGCGGCAGCGATTCGATGGCCGTCAGTGTGGCGGCAGGCACCTCGCCGTCCACCTCCAGCAGCGCAATCGCATCGCCTCCCGGCCCGGTGCGGCCAAGGTTGAAGGTAGCGATGTTAATGCCTGCCTCACCCAGAAGGCTGCCGAACTTGCCGATGAAGCCCGGCTTGTCCTCATTGGTGATGTAGAGCATGTAGGGGCCGAAGCTGGCTTCCATGTTGATGCCCTTCACCTGAATGATACGCGGCTTGCCATCGGCAAACACGGTGCCTGCCACGGAGCGCTCCTGCCGGTCCGTGACGATGGTCAGGCGCATGTAGGTCTCGTAAGCCCCCATCTGGCCGCGCCGCACCTCTTCCACCTGAATGTCACGCTCACGGGCAATGACAGGGGCCGACACCATGTTGACGGTCTGCAGCACCGGCGTCAGCACACCGGTCAGGGCCGCAGCTGTCAGGGCGCGGGTGTTCATATCGGCAATCGTGCCTTCGTATTCGATGCGGATCTTGCGGATGCCGGTTTCGGTCAGCTGGCCCGCAAAGGAACCCAACTGCTCCGCAAGCCGCACGAAGGGTGTCAGGCGCGGTGCTTCTTCCGCCGAGATCGACGGCATGTTCAGCGCGTTGATGACCGCACCGCTCATCAGATAGTCCGAGATCTGCTCGGCCACCTGCAGGGCAACGTTTTCCTGCGCCTCTTCAGTCGAAGCGCCCAGATGCGGGGTGCAGACCATGTTCGGCGCACCGAAGAGCACGTTTTCCTTGGCCGGTTCCTCGACGAACACGTCAAACCCGGCACCGGCCACATGGCCCGTATCGAGTGCCGCCCGCAGCGCCACTTCATCGACCAGCCCGCCACGGGCGCAGTTGATGATGTAGACGCCACGCTTCGTCTTCATAAGCGCATCGGCGGAGATGATGTTGCGGGTCTTGTCCGTCAGCGGCGTGTGCAGGGTGATGAAATCGGCCCGTGCCAGCAGCCCGTCCAGCTCGACCTTTTCAACACCCAGATCCCTTGCCCGCTCTGCGGAGAGGAACGGGTCGAATGCCAGAACCTTCATCTTCAGGCCGATGGCCCGGTCGGCGACGATGGACCCGATATTGCCGCAGCCGATGAGGCCGAGCGTCTTGCCGGTGATTTCCACACCCATGAAGCGGGACTTCTCCCACTTGCCGGCCTGCGTCGAGGCATCGGCTGCCGGGATCTGCCGGGCCAGCGAGAACATCATCGCAATGGCATGTTCGGCCGTGGTGATGGCGTTGCCGAAGGGCGTGTTCATCACGATGATGCCCTTGGCGGTGGCGGCCGGGATATCGACATTGTCGACACCGATGCCCGCACGGCCGATCACCTTCAGCCGCGTGGCGGCGGCAATCACCTTTTCGGTGACCTTGGTGGCCGAGCGGATGGCAAGTCCGTCATACTCGCCAATGACGGCAAGCAGTGCGTCCTTGTCCTTGCCCAGCTCCGGGCGGAAATCCACGTCGATGCCGCGGTTCTTGAAAATCTGGATGGCTGCTTCCGACAGCTGATCCGAAATGAGCACTCTGGGAGCCATGAAACTCTCCTGTCTTCAGGGCGCCTCGGGCAAGGCTGCACCGTCTGCGGTCCAGGTGCCGGACCACAGCAGGCGCCTCACACGGGCGCAGGATTTGGGTGAAGTGCAAGGCCCGGAGACTTGGAGATCACCGGGCCGCTGCATCAGGCAGCTGCCTGCAGGCGGGCCTTCTGGGCTGCAAAGGCCCAGTCGAGCCAGGGCAGAAGCGCCGCAACGCTGTCCGGATCCACCGTCGCACCGCACCAGATGCGGAAGCCCGTCGGGGCATCGCGGTAAGAGCCGATGTCATAGGCAACACCTTCGGCTTCGAGAGCCGAAGCCATGGCCTTGGCGAAGGCTGCCTGCCCCGCATCATCCAGCGCCGTCACGTCCGGATCAACGATCTTCAGACAGACGGAGGTGTTGGAGCGAGTGGCCGGATCAACGGCGAGGAAGTCCACCCACGAGGTCTCTTCCACCCAGCGGGCAATGTGCCCGGCGCTGGTGTCGGCGCGGCCGATCAGGGCCTTCAGGCCGCCGATGGAGGATGCCCATTCCAGCGCGTCGATATAGTCCTCGACGCAGAGCATGGACGGGGTGTTGATCGTCTCGCCCTTGAAGATGCCTTCGATCAGCTTGCCCTTGGAGGTCAGGCGGAAGATCTTCGGCAGCGGCCATGCCGGGGTGTAGCTCTCCAGCCGGGCAACGGCGCGCGGGCTGAGGATCAGCATGCCATGGGCACCTTCACCGCCAAGCGCCTTCTGCCAGGAGAAGGTGACGACGTCGAGCTTGGCGAAATCCAGATCCTGCGCAAAGGCGGCGGAGGTGGCATCGCAAATCACGAGGCCTTCCCGGTCTGCCGGGATCCAGTTGGCATCCGGCACGCGCACGCCCGAGGTGGTGCCGTTCCAGGTGAAGACCACGTCGCGGCTGAAATCGACGCTGCCAAGGTCCGGCAGCTCGCCATAAGGGGCTTCGATGGTGCGGGCATCCAGCTTCAGCTGCTTGACCACATCGGTCACCCAGGTGGAGCCGAAGCTTTCCCAGGCGAGCATGTCAACACCGCGCGCGCCGAGCAGCGACCACAGGGCCATCTCGACTGCACCCGTGTCCGAGGCCGGAACGATACCGATGCGGTAGTCTGCCGGCACCTCAAGGACCTCACGGGTCTTGTCGATGGCGAGTTCAAGACGGGTCTTGCCGATCTTGGCGCGATGGGAGCGGCCAAGGGACTTCACGTCCAGCGCGGCGGCAGACCAGCCGGGGCGCTTGGCACAAGGACCAGACGAAAAATGGGGATTTGCCGGGCGCTGTGCCGGCTTTGCAGTCGCTGTCATATGCTATCCTCTCAGATAGGCGCTCCTCGTTGGGGAGGAGTGTCCCACTGAAATGGATATGCCCTTCCAGTGGAGCGGTCAAGCTGGATGGGGCTTTGCAGTGCGGCAAAGCAAAAGGCCGGTGCTTGTGGCACCGGCCCCAGACATGATCCGCGGGGACGAGGATCAATAGCGGGCAGAGATCGCGTCGCCCGAATAGATCATCGGGCGGTTGACCGGGCCAGCCGTATCGAAGTTGTAGCGCACGCCGAGCCGGATCTCGTGAGCGGCCAGATCCTTGTACTTGATCCGGCTCTGACCCGTGCCGACGTTGTACAGTTGAACCGAACGGGCCTCACCCAGGTTCTTGTAGCGGTAGCCAAGGTCAATGTCCCAGTTCGGGGTCACCGCATAGGACGTACCGGCCATCAGG
Organism: Pannonibacter anstelovis; assembly: GCF_036881715.1. Classification (NCBI taxonomy): domain Bacteria; kingdom Pseudomonadati; phylum Pseudomonadota; class Alphaproteobacteria; order Hyphomicrobiales; family Stappiaceae; genus Pannonibacter; species Pannonibacter anstelovis. The sequence goes on along the minus strand of NZ_JBAKBF010000007.1, from coordinate 221,516 downwards.
GCCCAGGCGAAGTTCCACTTGCCGCTCGACCCGTCATAGGACGTGGTCACGCCGTTCGGGTTGAAGGACTTCGTGTCTTTCACATTGACGTAAGCTGCGCCAACACCTGCGCCCACGTAAGGGGTGAAGCCGTTCCAGGTGCCCACATCCAGGTAGCCGTTCAGCATCAGCGTCCAGACGTCAATATTGGATGTCTCGCGCGACGAATCCGAGCCGGTGCAGAGGTTGCAGGGGGCGTAGCCTGTGTATTTCGCCGAGGGCTCGTAATCGAATGTCAGGTCCGAGCGCAGATAGTCGTTGAACTTGTAACCAACACCCACACCGATGACCATCGTATCGTTCATCTCGTTGGGGCTGAAGCGCAGGTCACCGATCACGGGATCACTGAAGCTGCCCTTCGGTGCCTGATAAATCTTGTAGCCGATATCGCCGCGCAGGTACCAGCCTCCGGCGGCAGGCACTTCCGGGATATGCTCAATCACCGGAGCCGGCAGGTCCATCGCCAGATCCGCGGCCAGTGCTGCCTGCGAGATGAAGATCGCACAGCTCGCCAAAGACAACTGCTTGAAAACGCTGCCCATGTCCTCGTCCTTTGAAACAAGCGCCCGCATCAGCCAGGCTGCGAGGCGCGCTTTGGAACATGTCTTCGTTTTAGGGCAAAAGATTTAAAGGGTACTTAACCGTGTTTCTTTACCAGCATTTTTTACCTTAACCCAAGGTAAACAAGAGCAGCTGCCTTAAGAATTCCTTAATAAAAAAGGCATCTGCCTCGCTGGCAGATGCCTTGTGCTTTTGCCATTCCGCGATGAGCTTGCTTCATCGCGGAATGATCAGGCAAGTGCAACGCCTGGGCCTTTCCAGGCATGACAGGCGGCATCAGAAGCGCCTGAATGCGGCAAAGCTTGGAGTTCAGGCCGCCGAACGCGCAACGACGCCAGCGATCTCATCCACCACGTCATTGACGAGCGAGGCATCATCGCCTTCCGCCATGACACGGATCAGCGGCTCGGTCCCGGACGGGCGTATGACAAGGCGGCCGCTGCTGCCAAGACGCTCCCGCCCCGCATCAATGGCCGACTTGACCACGTCACTCTCCAGCGGCTTGCCGCTCTTGTAGCGCACGTTCTTCAGCACCTGCGGAACCGGCACGAATTTGGAGCAGACTTCCGAGACCGGGCGGTCCTGCTCGCGCACACAGGCGAGGATTTGCAGGGCTGCGATCAGGCCGTCGCCAGTCGTGGCAAAGTCGGACAGGACCAGATGGCCAGACTGCTCGCCGCCCACGTTGAAACCGTGAGCGCGCATATGCTCGACCACATAGCGGTCGCCCACCTTGGTGCGGGCCAGTTCCAGCCCGCGTGCTCCAAGGAAACGCTCCAGTCCAAGGTTGGACATGACCGTCGCCACAATGCCGGGGCCCGAGAGCTTGCCTGCCGTATGCCAGCTTTCGGCAACGGTGGCCATCAGCTGGTCGCCATCGACCACCTGGCCACGCTCATCCACGATGATCACCCGGTCGGCGTCACCATCCAGGGCAATGCCGATATCGGCCCGTACTTCATGCACCTTGCGCGCCAGCGCGTCAGTGGAGGTGGAGCCGCAGTCCTGGTTGATGTTGTAGCCGTCCGGATTGACGCCGATGGAGATGACTTCCGCGCCCAGTTCCCACAACACGGCAGGCGCCACCTTGTAGGCCGCGCCATTGGCGCAATCGACAACGATGCGCAGGCCTTCCAGGCTCATGTCGCGTGGCAGAGTGCGCTTGGCGAATTCAATATAGCGGTCGTGCACGCCGTCAATGCGCTTGGCCCGGCCCAGCTGGTCGGCGCTGGCCAGGCGCGGGGTCAGGTCACTGTCCACGAGACGCTCGATTTCCAGCTCGATCTCATCACTCAGCTTGAAACCGTCCGGCCCGAAGAACTTGATGCCATTGTCGGCAAAGGGATTATGCGACGCCGAAATCATGACGCCGAGATCTGCACGCAGCGAGCGCGTCAGCATGGCAACAGCCGGCGTGGGCATCGGTCCGAGCAGGAACACTTCGAGGCCAACGGACGTAAAGCCCGCCACCATGGCATTTTCCAGCATGTAGCCGGACAGACGCGTATCCTTGCCGATCACGACACGGCTGCGGTGATGGCCATTGCGGAACATGAGGCCCGCCGCCATGGCGACCTTGAGTGCCACTTCCGCCGTCATCGGATGGGTGTTCGCCTTGCCGCGAATGCCGTCGGTTCCGAAATACTTGCGCATGGGTGAATCACTGCCTTTGCGATTGGTCTTGTGCGTCCCTCATACAGCGTTCCGCCGCAGAAGGCCGGTCAAAATTTGTGATCGACTGTTACGATGAAAAACGCCCGGCCTGTAAAGACCGGGCGTGAGGTTATCAAGAAGGAATTGCAGCTCAGGCGAGTGGTTGCGGCTCCATGCCTGAGGGCGCACCGCCCTCTCCGCCGCGCTTGGCTCCGGCTGACGGAACAGCGGAACTGCGGCCGACGGGCTGGTCATCATCTTCGTCACGAACAGGCGGCTTGCCTGCAAGCAGGTTCTTGATCTCTTCGCCCGAAAGGGTCTCGTATTCGATCAGCCCCTTGGCCAGCGTTTCAAGATCATCCGCACGCTCGGTCAGAATGCGGCGGGCCTCATTGAAGCCGTCCTCCACAAACCGGCGCACTTCCGCGTCAATGATGCGGGCGGTTTCCTCCGACACGTTCTGCTGACGTGCGACGGAGTGGCCGAGGAACACCTCTTCCTGGTTGTCACCATAGGCCACCTTGCCGAGTTTGTCGGAGTAACCCCACTGGGTGACCATCGCGCGGGCAAGACGTGTCGCCTGCTGAATGTCGGACGATGCACCGGAAGTGACGTTCTCGAGACCGAAGATCAGCTCCTCCGCCACGCGGCCGCCCATGATGATCGCAAGGCGCGAGGTCATCTGGGTGTAGCTCATGGAGATTTCGTCACGCTCGGGCAGCTGCATCACCATGCCGAGGGCACGGCCGCGCGGGATGATGGTTGCCTTGTGGACCGGATGGGCCTTCGGCACACTCAGCGCGACAAGGGCATGGCCAGCCTCATGATAGGCGGTGCAGCGCTTTTCCTCTTCGGTCATCACCAGCGTGCGGCGCTCGGCGCCCATCATGACCTTGTCCTTGGCATCTTCGAACTCCGCCATGGTGACGAGACGCTTGGAGCGGCGGGCGGCCAGCAGAGCAGCTTCGTTGACAAGGTTCATCAGATCCGCACCGGAGAAGCCGGGGGTGCCACGGGCAAGAACCTTCACGTCCACATCCGGCGCCAGCGGCACCTTGCGCATGTGCACCTTGAGGATCTTCTCGCGGCCAGTGACATCCGGGTTCGGCACGACGATCTGGCGGTCGAAACGGCCCGGGCGCAGCAGCGCCGGGTCGAGAACGTCCGGACGGTTGGTCGCGGCGATGATGATGATGCCTTCGTTCGGCTCGAAACCGTCCATCTCAACGAGGAGCTGGTTCAGCGTCTGCTCGCGCTCGTCATTGCCGCCGCCGAGTCCGGCGCCGCGATGACGGCCCACCGCGTCAATTTCGTCGATGAAGATGATGCACGGAGCATTCTTCTTCGCCTGCTCGAACATGTCGCGCACGCGGGATGCACCCACACCGACGAACATCTCGACGAAGTCCGAGCCGGAGATGGTGAAGAACGGCACATTGGCCTCACCTGCCACCGCACGGGCGGTCAGGGTCTTGCCGGTGCCCGGAGGGCCGACGAGCAGCACACCGCGCGGAATGCGGCCGCCGAGACGCTGAAACTTCTGCGGATCGCGCAGGAACTCTACGATTTCCTGGAGGTCTTCCTTGGCTTCATCGATGCCGGCAACGTCATCAAAGGTGACGCGGCCATGGGCTTCGGTCAGCAGCTTGGCCTTGGACTTGCCAAAGCCCATCGCCTTGCCGCCGGCACCACCCTGCATCTGGCGCATGAGGAAGATCCAGACGCCGAGAATGATGATCATCGGCAGCCAGGAAATCAGCGCACCGGCCAGCGAGAAATTCTCTGAAGGCGGGCGGGCCTTGATCAGCACGCCCTTGTTGCGCAGTTCGTCCACATACTGGGTGCCGTTCGGCGCATAGGTCTGGAACTGACCGCCATTTGTGAAGTTACCGGTGATCAGCTGATCCTGGATCGTCACATCACGAATCTCACCCTGATCTGCCTGGTTCAGGAACTGCGAGAACGGAATGTCGTTGGACGCTGTTCTCTGGGAAGAGCCCTGAAACAACTGGAACAACGCGATCAGCAGGAGCGCGATGATCACCCAGAGGGCAAGATTGCGGAAATTTGCGTTCATTTCGATCCCTTGTCCGCCATCAGGCGTCCATCAACGTCGAGGGGTTGCCGGCTACTGTCCCACAAGATAGGTCGGCATAATGCCCCTGCCAAGGAGTAGCCGCAGTGTTGCGCGGATCAGCTCACTTTTTTATTAAGCCCGCGCTGGTTTTCAGCAACATCAGCCTCCCTTAGGGCATGTTGCCTGCAGGTGCAATGACGCTCCGCCCCGCACTCTTTGCACAGAACGTCAATTATCCGCCAGTTCCGCCGGAATTACCCGGTCTCCGGTGCGCCGCAGGACAAGTCCGGGCTCCCGTGGCAGAGTCCATGCAAGGCAAGCCAGGCCGCTTTTGAAGCCATCTTGAAGACGCGTGATGGCCGGAAGGCGGGCGAAGGCTGCGACGGGAAAGCCACTCGCTCTTGCAAGGGTGCGGACATTCTCCCGCAGCGCTTCATCTTGCCGCAGCCGCGCCACAGGGGCGATCATGAGGCTCCCGCCCATGTCCGGCCTGACGCAGATGCGGTAGCGCCCGTCCCAATAGAGACATTGACCCGGCTGGATCTCCACCGCAGCCGGCAAGGAGCGCCCCGGCTCCGGCCACAGCCGCATGCGTCCGCCTGCAGAAAGGTCAAGGACCGCGCCCGCCAGCGTCACCCTCAAGGGGCCTCCGGCAAGAAGGCGCGCATCCAGCGCCTCAAGGCGGTCCAGCCGGGGCGGATGGAGACTGCCCCCTATATGCTGCGCCAGCCGGGCCAGAAACCTCAGGCGCACCTCTTCGGGCAGCGGTGTCAGGCGTGCAAGGTCGAAACGGGCAAAGTCGGGCACATCACCGGCGCAGGCATCCTTCAGCAGAGCATCTGCCGCCGCATCAATGGCCTGCGCGGCCCGCGCCATCCGCCGGATTGTGGAACTGATACGCGACGGATCAAGCCCTTCAATCAGCAGCCCGGCCTGAAGCTGGCGCAGGCGCACCCGCTTGTAGGCGGGATTGCTGTTGGACGGGTCCTCCACCCAGGCAAGCCCTCGGGCAGCAAGGGATGCCTTGAGGCGCACAGCGGGCACCGCCAGGAAAGGCCGCAGAAGGCGCAGCCCGAAGGGGCCGCCGGGCTGATCTGCCGCCATCGCAGCCAGTCCATAGACACCGCTGCCGCGTGTCAGCCGGTCGAAGAATGTTTCGATCTGGTCGTCAAGATGATGCGCCAGCACCAGAGCCTCAACGCCGTCCAGATCCATCGCATCGGCCATCAGCCGGTAGCGGGCCATGCGTGCTTCGGCCTGCAGATTGGCAAGGCCCTCCGGCGGGTTCCAGGTGAGAATTCTAGCGGGAAGCTGCAGGGCTTCAGCCTGCTGCAGGACAAACCGGGCCTCGGATGCAGCCTCCTGGCGCAACCCGTGGTCAACTGTCAAAACCTGCAAGCGTGGCACAGGCAGCCCGGCGGAATGCCGCGCGCGGGCCCAGCCGGCGGTGAGATGCAGAAGGGCGAGCGAATCCCCTCCCCCTGAGACAGCCAGCGCGAGCGACGAAAACCGCTCGAGAGGAGCCAGAAGACGCGCGGCCTCGTCATCTGAGACCGGAAATGCGCTGGAAAAATCAGGAGCAGCGGGCACGCTGCTGTTCGGCGCGGGCCTGATCACGCACCGCCTTCGCCGCATTGGGATATTTCGTCAGAAGCTCGGCAAAGGTCGCGCAGGCCGCGCCCGTCTCGCCGAGGCCCTTGAGGGAAAGGCCGAGTTTCAGCAGACTGTCCGGCGCCTTCGTGTTCTTCGGGTGCTCGGTATAGGTCTTCAGGAAAGCGTCCGCAGCACCGCGGAAATCACCTTGACCATAAAGGCTTTCTCCCAGCCAGTACTGCGCACTGGGCACTTGGTCGCTCTGCGGATATGCCTCAAGGAAGGAGCGGAAACCCTGCTCGGCGGATACATAGTCGCCCTGAAGCGCAAAATTGTAGGCGTTGTCATAGTCGGTTCTGGGGTCACCCGTCATGCCCAGACTGGCAATCTGGCCAGCAGGCTGCCCGGGGAGCTGGTTTGCACCGCTGTTAACACCCGGAGGCGTGCCACCGGGGGAGACAGGCAGCTGCTGGGGCTGGCCAAACTGGCCACGCGCCAGCGCCGACAGATCCAGCGGACCGCTGCCGGACGCCGCACCGCCCTGATACCCGCCGCCAGCCGCAAATTCGGCATCTCCCGAACCAGCGTCCGCATTGCTGCCGTCAGTCATCTGCCCAAGGGTGCCCTCTGCGGGTGCCAGACCGGCACCCGCAGTTGCTGCATTGTTGTTCGCCTGCTGCGCCGGCGCGGCAGGACCTGCATCAGAACGCTTGCCCGGCTGCTTCGGCGCGCCTTCCAGCTGCTGGAAACGGTATTCGTTGTCTTCCTGCATCCGGCGCAGCTGATCCTGCAACTCACGCAGCTGATAGCTCAGCTGTTCCACCTGTCCATTCAGGCGGCGCATCTGGTCTTCCACTTCGTTGAGGCGCACCTGCGCATCGTTACCGCCACCACCGCCGAAAAGCTGCGCATTTGCGGACGGCACGGCCGATGCCATCATGCAAACGGCGGCTAGGGCCGCGAGAAGCGTCTTCCATTTCACCATGCTTTACCTCCGGTCTGCCTTCTTGGCATCCGATGGATAGCACAGGGCGCGCTGACTTCGGCCAAAATTTGACCGAAAGACATTTCAACCACCAGTTCAAATAAAAACAGGCGCGAAGGAAGCCCTCGCGCCTGTCAAAATATCGCCAGCGTCAGGTCTGAATCAGCTGCCAGCGCTGTTCAGAACGGTCACAGCGCGGCGGTTCTGGGACCAGCAGCTCTCGTCGTCACACACAGCAACCGGACGCTCCTTGCCATAGGAAATGGTGCGGATACGCGAAGCCGAGACGCCGCGTGAAACGAGGTAGTCACGAGCCGCATTGGCACGGCGGGCGCCCAGTGCAATGTTGTACTGGCGGGTGCCGCGCTCATCAGCATGGCCTTCCATCGTGATGCTGTAGCGGCTGTAGCTGTTCAGCCACTGAGCCTGCTTGTCGAGGGTCGCCTGCGCCTGACCGCTCAGGGTCGACTGATCGTTTAGGAAGAACACGCGATCGCCGACATTGACCACAAAATCCTGGCTGGAGCCAGGGGTGGCGTTGGCGCTGCCATCAAGCCCGTCGGTATTGGTGTTGGAGCAGGCAGCCAAGGTCAGCGCAAAACCAATGACAGCCGCCATGCGCGCACCGCGCGCCATCATAGCCGTATTCAACATTCGATAACTCCTCGTCCTGCCGGTTCCGGCAAGGTGAACGCATTCTATACAACAGTGGTTAACAACCGGTTGGCGGCAAGCTCTATCATACAGAAAAGAGCCCGGCACCTCACGATTTTCTGCGATTCCCGCTCATCCACACGGGCAAGCTGCCGCCAAAGGCGGCAGCAGAGTGCTTCAATCAGTCAAGCAGCGGCGACCAGGCCGGATCAGACCCAAACGCAGGCGTGGTGATACGCTGCTCGTTATAGCCGGTCAGATCCACGGTCCAGACCTGCGGGCCGCCATTGGGGCCTGGCGTGTCACGAAAGAACGTCAGCACCCGGCCGTTCGGCGCCCAGGCCGGACCTTCATTATGGTAGCCTTCCGTCAGAATACGCTCACCGCTGCCATCCGGCTTCATGACACCGATCATGAAGCGGCCCTGGTTCTGCTTGGTGAAGGCAATCAGATCCCCGCGCGGTGACCAGACCGGCGTCGAGTAGCGGCCCGGACCAAAGCTGATACGCTGCGGATTGGAGCCGTCTGCCCCCATCACATAAAGCTGCTGGGTGCCGCCGCGGTCGGATTCAAACACGACCTGGCTGCCATCCGGCGAGAAGGACGGGCTCGTGTCAATGGCAGGCGTATTGGTCAGACGGGTCGTGGCGCGCGAACGCAGGTCCATCGTGAAGATGTTGGCATTGCCGCCCTGCTGCAGACTCATGATCACCCTCTGGCCATCCGGAGAGAAGCGCGGCGCAAAGGTCATGCCGGGGAAATTGCCGACGATCTCGCGCTGGCCGGTTTCGATGTTCAGCAGGAAAACACTCGGATCGGTCCCGGTGTAGGACATGTAGGTGATTTCCTGCGTCGTCGGCGAGAAGCGCGGCGTCAGCACCAGTTCGTCGCCGCGGGTCAGATACCGCAGATTGGCGCCGTCCTGATCCATGATGGCCAGGCGCTTGACACGCTTCTGCTTAGGGCCGCTCTCGTCGACGAAGACGATGCGGGTATCGAAATAACCCTTTTCGCCGGTGAGCCGCTCGTAGATGGCGTCGGAAATGATGTGGCCAAGGCGGCGCCAGTTTTCCGGAGTTGTAAAGAACTGCTGGCCCAGCATCTGCTCGCCGGCAAACACGTCCCACAAGCGGAACTCGGCCCGCAGGCGCCCATCCGGCTGGCGGGTAACGGAGCCGGAAACAAGCGCCTGCGCCCCGATGGTGCGCCAGTCACCGAAACGCGGTGTGGTCTGAGCGCTTACGTTCTTTTCGATGAAACTTGCCGGATCCAGAGGACGGAACAGGCCGGAACGGCGCAGATTGTTTGAGATGACCTCCGTCAGCTGACGCGCAAGCTGGGCATCACCGCCTTCAGGAGAGAAATCCGGCAGAGCAATCGGCATCGGCTCGATCGTGCCCTGCGTGATGTCGATTTCGATCAGGGCGCTGGCCGGTGAAATCATTGCCGCACCAGTCATCGAGATGGTGCAGACCGCCAGGGCCGCACGCAGGGCCGAGGCTAGGCGCCGTTTAATCTGGAAGGCTCTCATCTTCATCGAGGCTCCGGTTTTTTCCTGAAGTCCATCAGTCCGTCATTGATGGACAAAATTGATGACAATCTCACGCCAGGCCTCGTATTTGGCCTCTGGCAACGAATAGGGCGCGCATCGCTGCGCAGCCCGGATGACGCTTTGGGCGGACAACTGCCCGGCCTCACCGTCTGCCGCCTCTAAAATCTGCGGCGTTCCATCCAGTTCCCCGGACGGCGTTAATCTGATCCGCACCTTCACTTCAGCGCTGGCGCCAGCTTGCAGTTGGGGCGGCATCCAGCAGCGCTGGACCGCCTCACGCAAGCCAGAGATTTCCTGCACCGTCAGGGCCTCGGCGTCAGACGCCTTCGCCAACTGAGGCACAGCAGCGGCACAAAGCAGCAACCCGATCTGCATCGGGTACAAGCCCCGCCCGGGATGCCTTGCACCGCCTCGCCGCCTCATCTCTCAGCCCCCCAGCATCTGGCTTGGGTCAAAGTTGATGATGACCTCGCGCCAGGCATCATATTTCTCAGCGGGCAGCGCATAGGGCTGGCAACGCATGACTGCGCGCACGGCACTGTCGGACGCCGCCCGGAACGAAGGATTGCCGCTCGAATTGATCACCCGGGGAGAGCCCTCAACTTCGCCAGCCAAGCTCAGGTTGAATTGCAGGCGCACGGCCAGGTCTGCAGCGCCTGCAGCACCGACCGGCGGGTTCCAGCATTTTGCGATCTGGCCACGCAGCGCATCCAGCTCCGACACCGTCATCTTGACGTTGTTGTTGCCCGTGCGGCTGCCGAGAGAGGCGGCTTCCTTGGCACCTGTGGTGCCGCCGCCGGAGGGATCAACCTTGTTCAGCAGTGCGCTGATCTCGTTCGGATTGAACTTCTCTTCCTTCTTCGGCTGCTGCTGTGCCGTCTGCTGTTGCGGCTTCGGCGGCGTCGGCTTGGAGCGTGGCGTCACCTTCACCGGCTCGGACATGAGCGGCTTGGGCGCTTCCTCAGCGGGCGCAGCTTCTGCCACCGCCTGCTTGACCGGCTCCGGCTCGGCCTTCGGCGCAGGCTCTGCAGCCGGTTTCACCGGTGCGGGCTTCACCGGGGCAGGCTCAGGCGTGGGCGGGGGCGCCGAAGCCTCCTGTGCGGCAACAGACTGATTGGTTGGCCGGGGCGTCGGCGGCGTCTGCAATTCAGCCTTCGCCTCCCCTGCCGTCTTGTCCGGCTCGGGAGCCTTTTTGTTGGCTTCCTTGGCGGTGGACTCGTTCGGCTTTTCCTTGAGCTCGGCGGTCTTTTCACCCTTGTTCAACTGAGTGAATTCACCGATCGGCACCAGATCAACCGGCAGGGACTCCATCGGCTTGGTGTCAAACGGTTCCGCCCCCGGAAGCGACACAAGCCCCCAGAGCACAAGAGCCATATGGCCCGAGACGGAAACGATCAAGCCTGTGCGCATGATGCGTCAGGTTCCCTATTCTGCAAGAGTCACAAGGCCGAGACGCTTGAAGCCGGCAGCGTTGATGCGGCCCATGATCTGCATCATCGTTCCATAGGCGGCCGTCTGGTCACCCTTCACGAAAATGCGCTCCTCATAGCCGTTTTCGGCAATGGCAGTCAGTTTCGGCACCACCTCATCCAGCGCGATTTCCGTGTTCTGGATGAAGATCTTCCCATCCGCCGTCACAGAGATCGTGATCGGCTCATTGTCACCCTGCAGGGGCTTGGCCGCCGTTTCGGGCAGATCCACCGGCACTCCAGAGGTCATCAGCGGCGCAGCAACCATGAAGATGATCAGAAGCACCAGCATCACGTCCACGAAGGGCGTGATGTTGATTTCGTTCACAGGCGCTGCACGGCGGCCACCACGTCTGCGCCGTCCTCCGCCACCGCCGCCCGCTCCAACACTCATACCCATGGGTCAGGTCCGTTCGTCAATCTGGCGGGACAGGATGGCAGAGAACTCGTCCGCAAAACCTTCCATGCGGGCCGACAGCTTGGCCACGTCGGTCTGCAGCTTGTTATAGGCAATAACCGCCGGAATTGCGGCAAGCAGGCCGAGCGCCGTTGCGAAAAGCGCTTCGGCGATACCCGGCGCCACAACGGCAAGCGACGTGTTTTCGGACTGGGCAATGGACTGGAAGGCCGTCATGATACCCCAGACCGTACCGAACAGACCGATGAAGGGCGCCGCCGAACCAACCGTTGCCAGAACAAGCAGGCGGGATTCCAGGCGCTCTGTTTCACGCGCAATCGTCACGTCCATCACGCGGTCGATACGCTGCTGGAGGCTCGCCAGGGCAGGCTTGGCGCCTTCATGACTTCGTTTCCACTCCCGCATGGCAGCCACAAACAGGGCGGCCATGGAGTGATTGGCGCGGCTCGACAGGGTCTTGTACAGCTCTTCGAGCGACTGACCTGACCAGAAGACAGTCTCAAACCGGGTCATCTGGCGCTTGGTGCGCGTGTAAAGCATCACCTTGTCGACGATGATGGCCCAGCACCAGACAGATGCAGCAATCAGTCCAAGCATCACCAGCTTGACGATGATGTGAGCCTGCCAGAACAGGCCAATGAACGACATGTCGCCATGCGGGGCCGCCATGGTCGTCTGGGCGATTTCATTCATCTAAAAGGGACCTCTTGCCCGTGGAATTGATATCATGAGTTACAATCATGCCAGGAAACCTGCTGTGTCCCGGCGGCTTGGGTTTCCTCCCGGACCTTCGGTCTTCCTGACCGCTGAATTTGGCAAAACTGGGACTGCGCAATGCGCGCAATCTCGCCTAAACAAAAGGATTAAGGTTACTGCCCTGTTAATGACGTTGCGTCGCACAAATTGATTTGATCCCAAAGCCTCAAAAAGCTTCCGGAAAAGCCGCGCAAAGCCTGGTGGTGTTTCTTAATCCGGTTGCACCGGCAGCCTGGCTGCCAGCTCCGGCGGCAGGCGCACCGGACGGCCGGAAGCCAGGATCACAGCAACGACGACCTGAGCCGAAACCAGCAGCGCACCGCCGCACCAGATTTCCTGTTCCAGCACCAGACGGGCGCCGCGCGCTTCGCTGAGGCGTGTGCGGACTTCAAGAAGATCGTCGATACGGGCGGGCTTCACGAAGCGGATCGTCATGTCACGCACGGCGAAGACAATCGGCTGCCCGTGGCTGCCGTCGGCGAGCGCCGCATGATGCACACCACAGGCCCGCAGCAGTTCCGTCCGGCCGCGCTCGAAGAACCGGACATACGAGCCGTGATAAACGAGCCCGCTGAAATCCGTGTCTTCGTAATAGATGCGAACAGGAAGGACGTGCACCCCCTCCACCATCCGGCCATCCGTGGTGCTGTCTTGCTGCGTCATGATGCCATTTGCACTCCCTGCCCGGCCGCATATGCGCGAAACGCCCGGCGCTTGCAAGCCCGCAATGGGCCCGCCAGCACCGGGCGTTCCATATTCCGGTTCAGAGATCGTCAGATCAGGCGGCCGCCACCTCTCGCAGGAAACGTTCCACCGACCGGCGCAGTGTTTCGGCCTGCTGCTTCATCGAGAGGGTTGCTTCCTGCATGGCCGAGGCCGAGCCGGAGTTCTCCGAGATATCCGCATTGAGCGACGCCACCGCATTGGCCACTGCCATTGTGCCATGCGCTGCTTCGGCAACATTGCGGGAAATCTCGCCCGTCGCCGAACCCTGCTCGCGCACCGCACCGGCAATGGAGGCCGTGTAGGTATTCACCTCTTCCATCGAGTTGGTGACATCGGCAATCTCCTCGACGGCTTCTGCCGTGGAGTTCTGGATGGCCGAGATCTGAGCGGAAATCTCTTCCGTCGCCTTGGAGGTCTGCGTCGCCAGTTCCTTCACTTCCGCCGCCACAACCGCAAAGCCGCGCCCGGCCTCGCCTGCGCGTGCGGCCTCGATGGTCGCATTGAGCGCAAGCAGGTTGGTCTGCTCGGCAATGGCGCGGATCAGGTCTACGACTTCACCGATCTTGTTTGCGGCATTGGCGAGCCCGGAGATCTTCTGGTTCGACGACTGGGCATTGGCCGTGGTCCGGCCAACAACATCCGCTGTCGTCGCGACCTGACGCGCAATTTCTTCGATGGAGGCATTCAGCTCTTCCGTCGCGCTGGCAACTGCCTGCACATTGGAAGACGCATTCTCCGCATCACCGGCAGCCTGCGCCCCGCGATGGGAGGCTGTATCGGAGCGGCTGCTCAGAATGGCCGACATTTCCTCCACACGGGCGAGATTGCTTTCCACCTCGGCCAGCAGCGCCTGCGCTTCTTCCCGGAAACCGGCAATCAGCCCGTCAATATGCTTTTCGCGCTGCTCACGGGCCACATGCCCGGCACGGCGCTCTTCGGCCAGCCGTTCGCGCTCCAGCGAGTTCTCCTTGAAGACTTCGATGCAACGGGCCATCTGACCGATTTCATCGCCTCTTTCCAGAGCATTGATGGCAGCCGACAGATCACCATCTGCAATCTGGCGGGCCGTCACCGACAGAGACTGCAGCGGCGCAAACATGCGGCTGGTCAGCCACCACATGACGGCAACGATCGGCAACAGACAGGCAATGCCCGCAATGATCGCACCCCAGGTGATCTGACGCGCTGCCGCGTTCAGCTCTGCACTTTCAACGGCAGCACCAACGCCAAACGGCTTATCGACGCTCATGCCATCCGTCACGGTGTAGCGGTAGGCATTGCCGCCCAGCGTCACCAGGCCATCGCCGGAGCGGATGGCATCAAAGCGGAAAGCCTGCGGCGCCTTGTCGCCGTCGAACACCGCGACATTTCCAGTTGCATCCACAAGCAGGGCAAGTTCCGTCTCGCCAATGCCGCCCTTGGCCGAAATCAGACCTGCCAGCTTGGTCATATCAACCGTGTAGCCGATGACGCCAAAGAAACGGTCATGCGAGAAGACAGGGGTTGCCAGTGTCAGGAGAACATTACCATCATCTGCAACAAGGAAGCCTGAGGATGTGACCTTTGGCAGCGCCGTCTCTGTCCTTTCAGGGATATCCAGAATGGCTTTTGCCGCCGCCGTCAGCGGGCCACCCTGCAGTTCGGGCGAATTGAGGTTGCGGGCAAACTCCTCCCCCTTCATGTAGCTGTAGATGACGTTGCCATCGAGATCGATGAGCTGAATGTCCTTGAACAGCCCCTGATCTACAAAAGAGCCGACAGCCATGTGGATGGGTTTGTGATTGTTTGCGTAGAAGTTCCCGACAGTGGATTCGACCAGCAAATGCCGCTCGTCCGGGCCATGCGGGTTGTCATCGACAAAGGTCTTGCGGAGCTGTTCGGTCTGATTTTCCTTCAGCACCTTCCAGCCGGCGGTCATTTTCATGACCGCATCCTTGGCATCGGACACCGATGCAAAAAAGCGGGCTGCATCGACACGCTGCTCGAGGGCAAGTTCCAGCGTACGGTATTTACCGAGTGTTGCGCTTGAAAGTGCCTTGCTCGCCTGGCTGTCGGCTACGTCTCCCGCAAGCCGTGCCGTGACAATCACAATGGCAAGGCACATAATGGCTGCACCGGCGAAAAACATCGCGGCAACCTTGTTGGACAAGCGGTTACGGATCATATGGGGTTCCTCCCTGAACTGGGAGGATCGTCGGCAAATTTCCCCAAAGAAACCTTAATCACCCGCAAAAATACGGTCCCGGGCCGGGAAATACTACCCAAAACTACACCTGAAATTGCAGATCTCAGGATAGAACAACGGCCCTGACACGTTTCTCTAGGTCACACGTCAGACTCATCCGCAAACAAGCCAAGTTGCGGTGCAGACGCACTTTGCGGCACCGCGAGCCCCAGATGCCGGAAAGCTTGGGCTGTCAGCACACGCCCGCGGGGAGTCCGCTGCAGGAAGCCGTTCTGGATCAGATAAGGCTCGACGATCTCTTCAATCGCGTCGCGCGGTTCGGACAGGGCAGCTGCAATCGTTTCGATGCCCACCGGTCCGCCGCCGAAGTTCAGCGCGATCTGATTGAGATAGCGCCGGTCGAGACTGTCCAGCCCCGCCCCGTCCACTTCCAGCTGCGACAATGCCCGGTCCGCCATCGCCCGGTCCACCGTGTCATTGCCGGCAAAGACGGCGAAATCACGCACGCGGCGCAGAAGCCGCCCGGCAATACGCGGTGTGCCACGGGCGCGCTTGGCAATTTCCCTTGCGCCATCAGGAGCCATGCCGATGCCGAGAATGCGGGCCCCACGGTTGACGATCAGTTCCAGCTCCTCGACCGTGTAGAACTCCAGCCGCACCGGAATGCCGAAGCGGTCCCGCAGCGGTGTCGTCAGCAGGCCAAGGCGCGTGGTGGCGGCCACCAGCGTGAACTTCGCCAGGTCAATCTTCACCGAGCGGGCGGCTGGCCCCTCACCAATGATCAGATCCAGCTGGAAATCCTCCATCGCCGGATAGAGCACTTCCTCCACCGCCGGACTGAGCCGGTGAATTTCGTCGATGAAGAGCACGTCCCGCTCTTCCAGATTGGTCAGAAGCGCCGCCAGATCGCCCGCTTTGGCGATGACCGGCCCGGAAGTGGCACGAAAATTCACCCCCAGTTCGCGGGCCATGATCTGGGCCAGCGTTGTTTTGCCAAGTCCTGGAGGACCGACAAACAGCACATGATCCAGCGCCTCGCCGCGCGCTTTCGCCGCGCCGATGAAGACCTTGAGATTGGCTCGCGCCTGCGCCTGGCCGACAAAATCATCCAGCGCCTGCGGGCGCATGGTGGTGTCGATTTCGTCACCGCGAATTTCCGGCGTGACGAGGCGTTCGGTCTTCTCCATACGCTTTCAACTCCAGACCCCGCGCGTGGCGGAGTGATTGGCACAAGCCCGTTGAGAGCTTGAGCAGATCGGGGGCGCGGTACCTCAGCGCCTCAACGTCCCGGCATTCCGCCGCCGCTTTCTTACTGGGCCAATTCCTTCAGGCCAAGGCGAATGAGCGTTTCGGTCGTCGCATCCTCGCCAGCAGACTTCACGGCACGGGCCACCGCCGCACTGGCCTGCGCCTGGGCATAGCCCAGATTGGTCAGCGCCGAGACAGCTTCGGCGACGGGACGGGCGGCGACATTCTCGCTCACCGTCTGTGCCACCGCCAGCGTGTCCGCATCAAGGCTGGAGTAGCCAGGCGCCTTGTCCTTGAGCTCGATCACCAGCCGTTCGGCCACACGCTTGCCGACGCCCGGCGCACGCGCCAGCGCCGCCTTGTCACCCAGCGCAATAGCCGTTGCCACTTCGCTGGCCTTCAGCACGCTGAGCACGGCAAGCGCCACCTTGGCACCGACGCCCTGCACGGTCATCAGCAAGCGGAACCACTCGCGCTCGGCCTCGGAAGAGAACCCGTAGAGCCGGATCATGTCTTCGCGCACGATGGTCTCAATGAAGAGCACCGCCGCCTCGCCGGCCCCCGGCAGTCCCTGAAGCACCCGCGAGGGGCAGAACACCTGATAGCCTACGCCGTGGACATCGAGAATGAGGTGGTCGTCACCGTAACTGTCGACCGTACCCTTGAGCTTGCCGATCATGCTGCACCCCGTGCCAATGCCTCAGCCTTTGCCCGCACCGCCGAGGTCTTGCGATGGTGCGCGTGACAGATGGCGATTGCCAGGGCATCCGCCGCATCATCCGTGTCGAACTGCGCCTTGGGCAGAAGGATCTTCACCATGTGGCGGATCTGATCCTTTTCGGCATGTCCCGTGCCCACCACGGTCTTCTTCACGAGGTTGGGCGCATATTCGGCCACTTCCAGCCCGTGCAGCGAAGGCACCAGCAGCGCAATGCCGCGTGCCTGACCGAGTTTCAGCGTCGCCCCTGCATCCTTGTTGACGAAGGTCAATTCGACTGCGGCCTCTTGCGGCGCATTGTCGTCGATGACCTTCTGCAGCCCGTCATGCAGCTGCACAAGCCGGGCGGCCAGTTCCCGTTTGTCATCAGACGTGACGGTTCCGGCAGCAACAAAGGTCAGCCGGTTGCCCAGCGCCTCAATGAGACCCCAGCCGGTGCGGCGCAGGCCGGGATCAATCCCGAGGATTCGAATCGGATGCATCATAGAACAAACCGGTAACAAAACTCCGGCTCCGGCGCCAGCCCGCTTGGCCTCAGACGCCCCGAGGAAGCTGTGTTTTCCCGCCTGAACAGAGTTAGCCCGGACAACCGGCCTCAAAAAGCGTGGGGCCGAAGCGGCAAATCCGCTCCGGCCCCACTGATGCGTAGCCTTCATCATCAAGCGGCGTGCCTGCCGCAGCCCCTCAGAACTTCAGGGACATCTGCGCCGAGAAGGAATTCTCGACAGCCTCGGATGAAATCTGGCTCTTGTAGTTCACCTGCACGGAGGCGCGATCCGTGAAGGAATGGGACAGGCCCAGGCCAATCAGGGCCGTATTCCGGGCAAGAGGAACGCCCTTCACTTCAAACGGCGATGTGCTGTTGGCAAAGCGCATGGCGGCGACCGGTGCCATATCTCCGAAGGCATGCTGCCAGCCGAGCGATACGGACGGAGTAAAGGTGCGGCCCATGATGTTCACCTGGGAGGCAGCGCGCATGCCCAGCGAGGTGTAGAAGGTGTTCTGGTCTTCAAGGCGCACAGTCAGAGCTGCCGGGCTGCCGTTTTCCTGCGCGGAGGCGCCAGCCAGATGGACAAATGCCAGACCGGCAAAAGGCTCAAGTGCGATCTGCCCAGCTGAGAAGCCGTAGGAGGCCTCACCGAACACCTGTGCAGCTTCCTGCCTGTAGCCGGATTGTGCGCTGCCAGAGAAGCCACGGATGGCTATGGAGCGGTCGAGCGACACGTCATGCAAGCCGTAGGACGCGCCGCCCTTCAGCGCAACGCCGCCAAAGCGGGCACCGCCATAGACACCAACCTCGTAATTGTCGATATCACCAGACGAATTGCGGCTCGTCACATCAAAGCGGGACTGGCTGAAGCCCGCCACGACACCGGCGCGGGCATTCTCTCCGAGACCTGCATCCACACCGGCAAGAAAGCCCGCCAGACTGGAAGAGATGGTAGCGGCATTGTTGCCATCAAATCCCCTGCCCCAGCCGCCATGGCCCTGTGCCCAGATCGTGACACCGTGCTCACCGCCCATGCTGGAGCTGCGCGGCCCGGCAGCATCTGCGGCCGACGCAAGTGCTTCATGTGCTGTAAAGCCCTGACGCAGGCGGGTACCAACGGCATCACGCAGGTACGACGACTGTTGCTGGATGACGGTGCCTGCCGAGGCATAGGCTTCGCCGGACAGCTGATCGAGCGCCGGAGCAATTTCAGCACCGGAGAGAACTGCCAGCGCGTCATAGAGCGTATCACCGACCGGCAGCGCCATCAGAGCATTGGCCGCGCTGCGCTGGTTATCCGTGCGGGCAAAATCAGCGAGGGTGAGACCGTTGTAATTCAGCGTCAGATAAACGTTCTTCGCATCATAGGTCAGTGTGGGCGACAGAAGCGCGAAGTTGGAGGACACGTTGCCAAACGCGCCGTTCACGGCATCCGCGCTGGTGATGATGGCATAGGTTGTCTGCGGCCGGTAGAAACCGCTCTCGCCAAGCACCTGCACCGACGCAGCCGGATCAATAGTTACGGCTCCCGATGCGATGATCAGGTCATGCCGTCCTGAGGGCGTTGCATCCACCTGATAGACTGAGCCGCCGAGGAAGTTCGCAGTGCCCGTCACAACGAGCGTCCCGGGCGAGTAGCCGGGTGCCACGACAGCGCCGGAATTGGCAACAAGCCCGCCAATTGTGCCGGAGCCACCAAGTTTGCCGCCATTTTCGACGGTGAAGACGGATGTGGTCTGAACGCCCTGCTCCAGCGTCACAGTCGAATTCCCGACGGTGACCGCGCCCTGATACGGGGAAGCAAAGTCAACCTTGCCGCCGCCCTGGAACAGCACCGCACCATTGCCTGTGATGGATCCCGAGAAGGTGTAATTGTCAGAGCGGTTGAAGATGAGTGTCGCGTTGTTCACGACATCGCCCACAATTGACCCCGAGGTACCACCGTTGCCGAGCTGTAGCGTACCGTCTGCAATGGTAGTCAAGCCGGTGTAGGTATTCGTGCCTGTCAAAACCAGCGTACCGGTGCCGGATTTGGTGAAGCCGGTAGTGCCCGAGATGGTACCGGAAACCGTCAGCACCTTGCCGCCAGTCACTTCAAGCGTGTTCTGCCCGCCCTCAAGGGCGATGCTGCGCCCGGTCGACACCGTCTCGCCTGCGGATAAGGTACCGCCAGCCAGAACAACCGCTCCGGCTGCGGAGCCGAGCGCGGCATCGCCCGTAAAGCTGAGCGTGCCGCCCTGAATGCGTGTGCCCCCGCCGTAGCTGTTCGTGCCCGTGAGCGCCAGTGTGCCAGTGCCCGACTTTGTGAAGCCGGCGGTGCCCGAGATCGTGCCGGAAACCGTCAGCACCTTGCCACTGGCCACGTCCAGGGTATTGCTGCCGCTTTCAAGGACTATACTGCGGGCAACGGTCGTCGTGTCAGCTGCAGAAAGAGCGCCGCCCGCGAAGGTCACGGCTCCCGACACCGCGCCCAGCGCTGCATCAGACGTGAAACGAAGTGTACCGCCCTGAATGCGGGTTCCGCCGGTGTAGCTGTTGCTGCCAAGGAGGAGCGTGGTTCCACCCGCTGCATTTACCGAGCCATTTCCGGAGATGGCCTGAGACATCAGGTAGTTCTGGCTGGTGTGATTGAACACAAGCGACCCGCCGGCAGTACCGAAGACGATCCGTGCTGTGTCCACGCTGCCAGCCGCTACTGCAGCCGACCCGGCATCCGCACCGATGATCAGTTTGCCTGAACCTTGGGAATCATATCCGACGCGGATCTCATTGTCGGCCTTGATGACGGCTCCATCGGAAACCGTGACCGTGGCATTGCCGTTGTAACCAACGTAGAAATTTCCCAGGGCGTTATAGGTGCTGTTTGCTTTGGCCCAGAGCTGGGTGCCCTGCCCCGTAACGGTCAGAACGCCTTGCGATTTTGGGTCCATGCCGACGCCAAGGGTTGCCGTGGTGACAACGGCCCCGCCGGAAATGGTGAGATTGCCATTTCCGTTCATCGGGTCCACGTCCCGGCTGCCATTCTGACCGCCGACGTAAATCCGCTCAGCCGCGTCCACGACCGTTCCTGCACCCGTTATCGTCATCGTGACGAGATTGCTCCCGCCAGGTCCTGCGTAGATACCACTTGCATAGAGATAGGCACCGTCAGACACGGTCACCGAACCGCCCTCCGGGCTCAACCAGGCTGCCTGGGACAGATCGTTGGGATTGCCGATCTCGACGCGGGTGTTCTGGCCGGTGATAAGGACCTGAGAGCCCGCACCCGTGTAGATGCCGGTGTTGCGGATGAAGGCGGAAGCGCCGCCGGAAATGACCAGGGAACCGGCGGTGTTTGGCGTCATCCCGACTCTCACGCCGCCAGTGCTGGACCAGCTTGCTCCGGCTCCGGAAGTGACGAAGGATGCGGTGGAAGAGCCCTCCACAGTCACCGTCAATGCAGTCATGGAGCCCTGCAGTTGCAACGTTCCATCCAATACGGAAAGCGAGCCGCTCACGCCCCCGCCGGAACCTGTCAGCGTCCAGTTTCCGGTGCCCGACTTCGCCAGATCCGTGAAGCCCCGGTACTGGCCGGTAGAAGACAGTTGGCCTGCGTTGAAGGTGCCCGCTCCGGCGCCGGTCAGTTCCAGCGTGCTGCTGGCGCCAGACGCAGATACAATGCCGGTGATGGAAGACGTCTCCGTCAGCACAAGCCGGTTCGTTCCGCTGCCCATGCTGATGGCAGTATCTGCAGCATCAGCCGCTGCAATCGTGCCGGAGTTGATGATCGTCGTATCACCGTTTCCGGTCACGACGCCCGTGCCGTGCAGCTGCGTCACCGTGATGGTACCGCTGTTTTCCAGGCGATTCGCCGTGCCGTCGAGCGAGACACCAATCGACTGAGCAGCTACGGTGCCGCTGTTCGTGACGGAGATGTTGCCGTTTACGGCAGCGGAGGTTGCATTGGTGTGGCCACTGGCCTGGCCGCTGTCAACATAGATGCCCGTTTGACCGGAAAGCGAGCCAGCATTGATGATGGTGACATTACCCTGCGGCGTCTCTGCCCGAATGGCCGCATCACGGCTCGCAGTGACGGTGCCGGACGCCTCGTTGGTGATGACGATATCACCTGTGTCCGATGCCGAACCGATCAGACCCGCATAACCGGCGGGCGCCCGGATCGCAGCCCGGTCACCATCGAGGGAACTGTCACCCGTTGCCGTCACCGTCCCGCTGTTGGTGATCGTTGCAGTGCCGTTCTCCGTTGAGGCGTAGATGGCATTGTCAGTGTTGCTGGTGACGGTGCCGGTGTTGGTGATCGTTGCATCGCCATTGGCGGACCATGCAATCAGACCCTGAAACAGGGTAGAGCGTGCCTCACCTTCGTTCACGATGCTGGCAAGGCCATTATAGGCGATCACCCGGATGGCAGCAGTCGTCGCACTCACCGTTCCGGTTGCGGTGTTCGTAACCGAAATCGTCGCCGGATCCGTGCCGTTATGGTTGCCGTCGGCATAGATGCCACGTCCACCCGTGGAGGTAACGGCTCCACTGTTGGTAATCGTCACGGCACCCAGATTGGTCGTGGCGCTGATGGCAGCTGCTGATGAATCCGGCGCCTGCAGCGAGACTGTTCCGGCGTTGTCGATGGCTATGTTGCCGGCATAGTCATTCCTCACCCAGATCGTGCCGAAACCGCCAGCAGGGCCCGAACTGGCCGTAACGCCGGAGGCAATGTTGACCGTCGCATTGACCGTGACTGGAATAACCTGCGGCGGCGTGCTGCTGTCCGTGCCGAACTGCATGACCAAGCCGCTGTAGTCCGCCCGGCTGATTGCCGTCGTGCCAATAAGGTTGACAGTCTGATTGTAGATGCCGGTGATCTGCGGCGAAGCATAGATGACAGATGCCACACTCTCGCTATCGACCGTCAGCGAGCCGTCTCCCGCCGTCATGCTCACACTTGCACTGGTTGCATCACAAGATACGAGCACCGTCGTCCCAGTTACAGAACAGGCAGCCGCTGCTCTCTGGGAATAAATCGGCGACAATGCGATGACTGCGCCAGCAACAGGCAGTGACAGAGCATTCAGAGGAAAAACAATAGCGGATGTCAGCAGCAGACTTCTGCG
Organism: Pannonibacter anstelovis; assembly: GCF_036881715.1. Classification (NCBI taxonomy): domain Bacteria; kingdom Pseudomonadati; phylum Pseudomonadota; class Alphaproteobacteria; order Hyphomicrobiales; family Stappiaceae; genus Pannonibacter; species Pannonibacter anstelovis. The sequence continues at coordinate 199,281 of NZ_JBAKBF010000007.1, read as the reverse complement.
GCGAAGATTTGATCTTCCACCCCCAGACCTCTTTGCCGCAAACTGGGCAGAGTCAATATCACCTGTAGAAAATATCTTGCTCATCATCGTTGCCCCAGACTTCCCACCGAACAAGATCAAGGCACGGATCCCAAACCGGCCACAATCCCATAACATGTCCGGAAGCTGGCACAGAAGCACAGGTACGCACAATCACTCTTTGTGGACCAAAGGTACAAGAAAAGCAGGTTTAAAAACCTTGCGTCATTTCGGCACCACCAGAACAAATGAGAACATTTCTCAAAATCAGAAGCAACCACTACTAATATCGATAAATTAATTTTTTCCTGATTATTTATAGATTCGCAAAATACGAACCAGTTAAACAAAACAAAATAAAATATTAACGAATTATACAAAAATTTAGAACAGAATTAGAGGAAACAATCAGAAATAGAAAATCGTATCCCAAATGACGCCTCACAAATACACCGTAATTTTAACAAGAGAAATTCATGGATATACAGGCCGAGGCTGCAAACCGCGCTGACCGGGCATAAGGAGTTGGACCTTTCTCTCACTCAGGGGATTTGGCATGCAGGAGAATTTCTCGAGATTCTGTCGTGACACCCACGCTCTGAGACGCCGACACATCATGCCGTGAACCTGATCTGATGCGGCAAGGGCACCGCCAACAAGGGATCTGTCAGGACAGTCAGGCGCCTTGGGAGCAGGGGTTGAAGAATTATGGAGAACCTCGTCACCACCTATGGCTGGCCCACCCTGATCACCGGTCTTGTGGTTCTCTTCACCGGAGGCGTGGTGCGCGGGTTTGCCGGTTTTGGCGCGGGCATGATCTTCATGCCGGTGGCCTCCGCCCTCTTCTCGCCCCCAGCCGCTGCGGGGGCGTTTCTGCTGCTGGACTACTTCGTCACCCTGCCGCTGCTGCCCCGCGCCCTGCGCCTGTGTGACTGGCGCACGGTCCTGCCTGCGGTTCTGGCAGCGGTTGTTTCGGTACATCTGGGGGCTTGGATGCTGGTGAGTGCCGATCCGCTGATCCTGCGCTGGGTGATCTGCCTTGTGGTGCTGGCGCTGCTCGGCCTGCTGATTTCGGGCTGGCGCTACAGCGGCACGCCCTCGCCTGCCACCTCCGCAGGTGTGGGTGTGGCGGCAGGCATCATGGGCGGTGTATCACAGGTTTCCGGCCCGCCGGTGGTTGCCTTCTGGCTATCGAGCCCGCATCCACCGCATGTCATCCGCGCCAATCTCATCGTCTTCTTCGCGCTGGCAGGAACAGGAAGCCTGCTGGCCTATCTGATTGCAGGGGTTTTCAACGGCCGGGTGGTGGCACTGGCGATTGGCGGCATCGCCGTCTATGGCCTCGGGCTTTATCTGGGCGCGCGCGGCTTCGGACGGGCCAATCCGCAGCTCTACCGCCGCATCGCCTACAGCCTCATTGCCCTTGCTGCGCTGACAAGCCTGCCTGCCCTGGATGGCTGGCTCGGGCGTTAAGGCAAAAGAAAACCCGGCCAGAAGCCGGGTTCCCACGAATTCGCGCGGCAGAAATGGCTCAGCCTGCGAGGCTTGCCATGGTTTCCTCGTCGATGTCGAAGTTGGCGTAGACGTTCTGAACGTCATCGTCATCTTCCAGCATGTTGACGAGTTTCATCAGCGTCTGGGCCTTGTCAGCGTCCACCGGTGTCAGGTTCTGCGGCTTCCAGACGATCTTGACCGATTCCGGCTCGCCCAGCGTTGCTTCCAGGGCCTTGGACACATCGCCCAGATCTTCGAAGGCGCAGATGATGACGTGGTTGTCTTCATCCGACTGCACGTCCTCGGCACCGGCCTCGATGGCCGCTTCCAGAACAGCCTCGGCACCACCGGCCTTGGCCGGGTAGATGATCTCGCCGACCTTGTCAAACATGAAGGACACCGAGCCGGTTTCGCCCATCGCGCCGCCGCACTTGGTGAAATAGGAACGCACGTTGGACGCAGTACGGTTGCGGTTGTCGGTCAGCGCCTCGACGATGACGGCAACGCCGCCGGGGCCATAGCCCTCGTAGCGGATTTCGTCGTAGGACTCAGCATCACCGCTCTGCGACTTGTTGATGGCCCGCTGAATGTTTTCCTTGGGCATCGACTGAGCCTTGGCGTTCTGGACGGCCAGGCGCAGGCGCGGGTTGGAGGCGGGGTCCGGATCGCCGTGCTTGGCCGCAACGGTGATTTCCTTCGACAATTTGGAGAAAAGCTTCGACCGGGCAGCGTCCTGGCGGCCCTTGCGATGCATGATGTTCTTGAACTGTGAATGTCCGGCCATGGTCTTCCCGGCAGTTGAGACGGCCAGAGCCAAGGCCCGTCAGGACCAGACAATGCTCCGGCGCATGAAGAATGGGCAGCCTTATAGGCAATGACGCGGCTAAAATCCAGACACCCTGCGGCTTCTCTTGCGCGCTGAGGGCAGGATCTGCACTGTTGTCAGCGCCAGAAGTGCGGGATCACCGGCTCCAGGCGCCCGCCCAGACGCAACGGAGCCACCGCGATGGCAAGACCCGTGCGGTCATCCGTCTCTACTGCAACACCGCAGACAGTTGCCTCGCCCAGCGCCGGGGTAAACCGGTTGGACGGCACCTTGCGCAGGAAGCGCTGCACCGGCTCTTCCTTTTCCATGCCCAGCACGCTGTCATAGTCGCCGCACATGCCCGCGTCGGACATATAGGCCGTGCCGCCCGGCAGGATCTGATGGTCAGCCGTCGGCACATGAGTATGCGTGCCGACCACGAGGCTGACGCGGCCATCGAGGAAATGACCCATGGCCTGCTTCTCGCTGGTGGCTTCCGCATGCATGTCGATGATGATGGCATCGACCACATGCCCGAGCGGACAATCGGCAATCGCCAGCTCCACGGCGGCGAAAGGATCATCCAGCGGGTCCATGTAGACCCTGCCCATGACGTTGGCGACCGCCACCTGCGCTCCATTACGGGCAGAATAGATGTTGATGCCCCGCCCTGGCGTGCCCGCCGGAAAGTTCACCGGGCGCAGCAGGCGCGGCTGCCGGTCGATATAGACAAGGGTCTCGCGCTGGTCCCAGACGTGATTGCCGGTGGTCACCACGTCAGCGCCCGCATCCACCACATCCTGAAGGATCTGCTCGGTGATACCGAAGCCGGAGGCAGAGTTTTCGCCATTCACCACGACGAAATCGAGGCCGTTTTCCTCGATCAGGCCCGGCAGAGCCTCAATGGCAGCAGTGCGGCCGGCGCGGCCGACCAGATCACCCAGAAACAGAAGCTTCATCGGTCCTCTCGTGTGTGAAACCAGCGCAGCCCGGTTTCAGTCAGGATGCCATGAAGAAGCTGGTCATGCGGTTCTGTGGGCACCTGATCCACTTCCTGGACGGAAAAGGCAAGCCCGATGCGAAGGATCGGGCCGTCTTTCTCCAGCGCCGCAATCGCCGTGTCGTAGTGCCCCTTCCCATACCCCAGCCGTCCGCCCCGCGCATCAAAGGCCGCCAGCGGCACCAGCATGACGTCCGGGCGCATGAGGGGGGACGCTTCATCGGGCACGCTCGTGCCAAAGCCTGCGGGCACCAGTTTCGTTTCCCGGTCCAGCTTGCGGAACAGGAGGTGCGGCTTTGCGACAATGGGCAGGCAAAGAGGATGGCCGCGGGATGCCAGTTCATGCATCAGCGGACGCGGATCGATCTCGTCGCGAATCGGCCAGAAGCCGGAGACTGTTTCACCTGGCCGCAGCTCCAGGCCCCCCACATGGGCCGTCAGGGCAAGGGACCCCTCGATCCGCTCGACAGCCGTCATCGCCGTACGGCGCGCCAGCGCTTCAGCCCGGATCTGCTGTTTGGCCTGGACAAGAGCGGCAGGAGCGTCGCTGATCTCAGTGGCGGGCATCGAACCTCGCTGGGAACCGGTCCGGCACTACGTGGACTGCCATCCGGCGCACCTTCTCAGGGGGCGGCAGGCCGTAAATCCGGCCCTCGAATGAATGGTGAAAGTGCAGCCACGGCGACCGTTGGAATTGCAATCCCGGGAAACCTACAGTGTAGGTGGGCGCCGTTTGTTCCAGCCCAGGGGCCGGATCAGGGACAGCTCCCTAGGGAATGCGTAAGGCCCCGGGGATAATGTTTCCTGACGGGAAGCGCAGCTGCTCACTCAGATATAGAGCCAGAGTGTTGCATTTGAAAGCCCTTCAGCGCCTGCAGGCTTCTCTTTCCCGCCCGTCGTCACCTCAATCGGTCTTGAGGCTGCGGGTCAGCCCTTCGGCCAGCGCCTCAATCTTGCGGGCGGCTTCGTCAATGCGCAGCACAACGGTGGCTTCGTTACGGTTGATGTGGTCGAGTGCCGCCTGCCGTGCATCACGCACCATGGCAAGCTCCTGTTCCAGCTGCTCCACGCGCTTTTCCAGCTCGACCAGCTCATCAATCACCATAATACCGGCCATGACGGTCAGCCGCTGGTCACCGATCTCACCGAAACTGCCGCGCAACTGATTGATGCAGCCATCGAACCGCTCGGCAAGACCGATCAGCCGGTCTTCCTCGCCGTCGTCGCAGGCCATGCGGAAGGCCCTGCCGTTGATGGTGACGGAAATCTGCGCCATATGCCGTCAGCCTCCGTGCGCTTCGAGAACGGAGCGGATCGTCTCCATCGCGGAAACGAGACGGCGGGAAACCTCACGGTTGGCTTCTTCCAGGCTCTGCGCCCGGGCCTCTGCCTTGTCCAGGTTCATGGCCAGCTGCGAGCGGTCCTCGCCGAGGCGCTGAATGTCGTCGTGCAGGGCGTTGAGGGAATGGTCGCCATCCAGCCGCCGGCCAACCGACGTTTCCAGATGGGAAATGGCAGTCGCAAGGCGCGTCAAGGCAGCATCCAGAGACTGGCTATGACCTGAGCCCAATTCTGCCATCAAACCGCATCCACTTTCAAAATCCGCCTTCAGGACCCCGGCATAGGGATATTACCTGAGCGTAGACCACCGGCGCCCGCTGGCGTGACACATATGGCCCACCGCAAAAACTAAAGCAAATTGCGAGCAGGCGGCAATAACCGGATGACCACACTTAACGGAATTCGTCCGGACCGCCTTCGCGGGATAAAGATTAAGCAATCGTTAAAAGCGCCGTCAATGGCGGCATTCGGCTCCATAGCGTTTCTCCCCCGCCATCCCGTCATTTCATGCAAGTGCGGCCTTTGTTGACACCACTAGGGTTCCTGTTATTTGTCGGGCTCCCTGCAGGGCTTGGCGAGGGGATGGGAGATGGCAAAGGGCCGATCCTCACCTCTCCAGCGGCAGGAGAAACAGATTCTCAGGTAGCCCTGCGGCCTGCCGCATGTAGCAACGGGATGAACATGACTGATCTTGAAAAGCATCACCGCATGGCGAATGCGATCCGCTTCCTCTCCATGGACGCGGTCGAAAAGGCCAAATCAGGCCATCCCGGCCTTCCGATGGGCACCGCCGACATCGCCACGGTCCTGTTTACGCAGTTCCTGAAGTTCAACCCCACCGCCCCGCACTGGGCCGACCGCGACCGTTTCGTGCTGTCCGCCGGTCACGGCTCCATGCTGCTCTATTCCGCGCTCTACCTGCTCGGATATGAGGATTTCTCACTCGATCAGCTGAAGAATTTCCGTCAGATCGGCGCCCGCACGGCAGGCCATCCGGAGTTCGGCCATGGCGCAGGCATCGAGACGACCACCGGTCCGCTGGGCCAGGGCCTTGCCAATGCTGTCGGCATGGCTATTGCCGAGAAGCTGCAGGCAGCCCGTTTCGGCGAGGATATCGTCGATCACTACACCTATGTGCTGGCCGGTGACGGCTGCCTCATGGAAGGCATCAGCCAGGAAGCTCTGACGCTGGCTGGCCACCTGAAGCTGAACAAGCTGATCGTCATCTGGGACGACAACAACATCTCCATCGACGGCAAGATCGATGTGACCGATTCCACCGACCAGATCGCCCGCTTCGAGGCCTCCGGCTGGGCTACCAGCCGCGTTGACGGCCATGATCCGGTCGCCATCGCCAATGCCCTGCGCAAGGCCCAGGAGAGCGACAAGCCGACGCTGATCGCCGCCAAGACCGTGATCGGTTTCGGCGCACCGACCAAGGCCGGCACCAACAAGGTGCATGGCTCGCCGCTCGGCGCCGATGAAATCGCCGCCACCCGCAAGGCGCTGAACTGGAGCCACGAGCCCTTCGTCGTGCCGAGCGACGTGCTGGACGCCTGGCGCATCGCAGGCCTGCGCTCTGCCCATGCGCACAAGAGCTGGGAAAAGCGCTTCGCCGCCAAGGACGCGGAAACCCGCGCCGAGTTCGAGCGCCGCAACCGTGGCGATCTGCCGGCCGGCTTCGATGAGGCGATGCTGACCTACAAGCGCAAGCTGTTCGAAGAGCAGCCCTCGCTCGCCACCCGTCAGGCCTCCGAGCACGTGCTGAACGTGGTCAACGAGGTGATCCCCGAGACGATCGGCGGCTCGGCCGACCTGACCGGCTCCAACAACACCAAGACCGCCCAGACCAAGGCCGTGACGCCGGATGACTTCTCCGGCCGTTACATGCACTGGGGCATACGCGAGCACGGTATGGCCGCTGCCATGAACGGCATGGCCCTTCATGGCGGTTTCATCCCCTACTCCGGTACCTTCCTGGTGTTCTCGGACTACTGCCGGCCGGCCCTGCGCCTCGCCGCCCTGATGGAGCAGCGCGTCATCCACGTGATGACCCACGATTCCATTGGCCTTGGCGAAGACGGCCCGACCCACCAGCCGGTGGAGCATTATGCCGCTCTGCGCGCCATTCCGAACCTCTACTTCCTGCGCCCGGCCGATGTGACCGAGACACTGGAGTGCTGGCAGATTGCGCTGACCGCCGCCAAGACCCCGTCGGTTCTCGCCCTCACCCGTCAGGCCCTGCCCTCGCAGCGCAAGACCTTCGAGGAAGCCAATCTCTCCGCACGCGGTGCATATGAACTGGCCGGCAGCGAGGATGCAGCCGACGTGACGATCTTCGCCTCCGGTTCGGAAGTGGAAATCGCCATGAATGCCCGCGAAAAACTGATGGCTGACGGCATCCCTGCCCGCGTCGTCTCTGTACCGTGCTTCGAACTGTTCGAAGCCCAGTCAGACGACTACAAGGCCTCGGTGATCGGCGACGCCAAGGTAAAGATCGCAGTCGAAAGCGGCATCCGCCTCGGCTGGGACCGCTTTATCGGCAACGACGGCATCTTCGTCGGCATGCACGGCTTCGGCGCATCGGGCCCCTACAAGGAGCTCTACGCCCACTTCGGCATCACCGACACGGCGGTGGTTGACGCTGCCAAGGCCCGCCTCGGCGCCTGATCCGGACAAAGTGCAGCGGGCCGCCTTGAGCCTGCTGCGCCGGAAAACACCAGAACTCTCGCCTCCGCCCCCGGCGGGGGCTCCTGAGCCCGGGCAGGCCCTCTCCTGCCCTTTCGCAAGGCCGGCCCGGTCTGGGCTGGCGAAAGGCGTCCTCGACAACGGCGCCACGCATGTATGGGAGTTATTCACATGGTGACCAAGGTTTCGATCAATGGATTTGGCCGTATCGGCCGCAACGTGCTGCGCGCGATCGTCGAGTCCGGCCGCACCGACATCGAAGTCGTATCCATCAACGACCTCGGCCCGGTGGAGACCAACGCGCATCTGCTGCGTCATGATTCGGTGCACGGCAAGTTCCCGGCAACCGTGACGGTCGAAGGCGACAGCATCCGCATCAACGGCGGCAAGCCGATCAAGGTGACCGCGATCCGCGACCCGAAGGAGCTGCCGCACGGCGAGCTGGGCGTCGACATCGCTATGGAATGCACCGGCATCTTCACCGACAAGCCGAAGGCCGAAGCGCATCTGGCCGCTGGTGCCAAGCGCGTTCTCGTTTCCGCTCCGTCCAACGGCGCTGACAAGACCATCGTTTACGGCGTGAACCACGACGCGCTGACGGCAGCCGACCTCGTCGTCTCCAACGCATCGTGCACCACCAACTGCCTGGCTCCGGTTGCTTACGTTCTCAATGCCGCCATCGGCATCGAGAAGGGCTTCATGACCACGATCCACTCCTACACCGGCGACCAGCCGACTCTGGACACCATGCACAAGGACCTGTATCGCGCCCGCGCCGCAGCCATGTCCATGATCCCGACCTCGACCGGTGCCGCCAAGGCCGTGGGCCTCGTGCTGCCGGAGCTGAACGGCAAGCTGGACGGCGTGTCCGTGCGCGTTCCTACCCCGAACGTCTCCGTGGTGGACTTCAAGTTCATCGCCAAGCGGTCCACCACCGTGGAAGAGATCAACAGCGCCATCCGCGACGCTGCCAACGGCAAGCTGAAGGGCATCCTCGGCTTCACCGACGAGCCGCTGGTGTCCATGGACTTCAACCATGACAGCCACTCCTCGATCTTCCACATGGACCAGACCAAGGTCATGGACGGCACGCTGGTGCGCATCATGAGCTGGTACGACAACGAGTGGGGCTTCTCCAACCGCATGTCGGACACCGCTGTGGCACTCGCCAAGCACATCTGATGCACCACTGAATGAAGGGCGGGCCCGGTGCCCGCCCTTTTTCCTTCTGCCGGGGCATGTCCCCGATGGCCCGCCGCGATCCAGCCTCCCCCGTGATCCGCAGGCCAGCGCCTCCAGTTCAAGCGCCCCGGAGCGGTGCGCAACTTTCAAGGATGAGATCCATGTCCTTCAAGACCATCGGCGATATTCAGGAACCTGCAGGCAAGCGCGCCCTCGTGCGTGTGGACCTCAACGTCCCCATGAAGGACGGCAAGATCACCGACGACACCCGCATCCGCGCCGTCGCCCCGACCATCCGCGAACTGTCGGACAAGGGCGCCAAGGTCATCCTGCTGGCCCACTTCGGCCGGCCGAAGGGTGAAGTGGTGGCGGACATGAGCCTTGCGCCGGTGGCCCCGGCTGTTGCCGCAGTCATCGGCCGCCCGGTTGCCTTCTGCGCCGATTGCATTGGCGAGGCTGCTGCCGGTGCCGTCGCCGCCATGCAGGACGGCGATGTGCTGCTGCTGGAGAACACCCGCTTCCACAAGGACGAGGAAAAGAACGGCGCCGACTTCGCTGCTGCTCTGGCCGCCAATGGCGATCTCTATGTGAACGACGCCTTCTCCGCCGCCCACCGCGCCCATGCCTCCACCGAAGGCCTTGCCCGTCTGCTGCCGGCCTATGCAGGCCGCTCCATGCAGGCCGAGCTGGAAGCTCTGGGGGCGGCCCTTGGCGCGCCCAAGCGCCCGGTTCTGGCTGTTGTCGGCGGTGCGAAGGTCTCCTCCAAGATCGACCTCCTGGAAAACCTTGTCACGCGCGTGGACATGCTCGTCATTGGCGGCGGCATGGCCAACACGTTCCTGGCTGCCAAGGGCGTCAATGTCGGCAAGTCCCTGTGCGAGCATGACCTTGCCCCGACCGCGCTGAAGATCATGGCTGCTGCCGAAAAGGCTGGCTGCGAGATCGTGCTGCCGGTCGATGCAGTCGTCGCCCGCGAATTCAAGGCAGGCGCTGCCAACGAGACCGTCGCCCTCGATGCGATTCCCGCCGATGCTATGATGCTGGATGTGGGCGCGGCCTCCATCGAGACGGTGAAGGCCAAGATCGACGGCGCTTCGACCCTGGTGTGGAACGGCCCGCTCGGCGCTTTCGAGATCGAGCCCTTCGACAAGGCAACCGTCGCAGCTGCCCGGCATGCGGCCAGCCGCACCAAGGACGGCAAGCTGCTCTCCGTAGCCGGTGGCGGCGACACGGTGGCTGCTCTCAACCACGCAGGCGCAGCCGGTGACTTCTCCTATGTCTCCACCGCTGGCGGGGCGTTCCTCGAGTGGCTGGAAGGCAAGGAACTGCCGGGTGTGACCGCCCTGCAGGCCTGAGCCTGACAGTTCAGCAAGTCTTGCGGCGCGCCGGTCCAGTATTGGCGCGCCGCCTTTTGCCGGCACGCCTTGCCCGGCACCTATTTAATTCGGATATCAAATTAAAAATGTTCGGAATTTCCTGCGTTTACCGGCATTTAAATTGATTTATGGGCTCCGGCCCCATCTTCCCAAACCGCTGGATTTTGTTAGAACGGCCACGGTTTTGTCGCAGTGCGAAACTTATCTGCGGCCCACGCCGCCGTTGCACGGCAAGCGCGGGACTACGCTTTGTTCAATCGGCAAGACCGATGGAACAGGCGGACCACGCGCAGTGTTTGAGCAGGCAGGTCCGGAGCCGGGTCAGGGCTTCGCATGGATCTGGAACAGGAGAGATTTCGATGGCACGCATTACACTTCGTCAATTGCTCGATCATGCCGCGGAACACGACTATGGCGTTCCGGCCTTCAACATCAACAACATGGAACAGGCGCTCTCCATCATGGAAGCGGCCGACGCGACCGATTCCCCGGTCATCATCCAGGCCTCCCGCGGCGCCCGTTCCTATGCCCATGACGTCATGCTGAAGCACATGATGGACGCGGTGACGGAAATTTATCCGCACATCCCCGTCTGCGTGCATCTCGATCATGGCAACGAGCCCGCCACCTGCATGACCGCCATCCAGGCCGGCTTCACATCGGTGATGATGGACGGCTCGCTGAAGGCTGACGGCAAGACCCCGGCCGACTGGGCCTATAACGTCGGCGTCACGAAGGCCGTGACCGACATGTCCCATCTGGGCGGCATCTCCGTCGAAGGCGAGCTGGGCGTGCTCGGCAGCCTCGAAAGCGGCATGGGCGAAGCGGAAGACGGCCACGGCGCCGAAGGCCAGCTGAGCCATGACCAGCTGCTGACCGACCCGGAAGAAGCGGTGAAGTTCGTGCGCGAGACCAAGGTTGACGCGCTGGCCATTGCCATGGGCACCAGCCACGGCGCCTACAAGTTCACCCGCAAGCCGGACGGCGCGATCCTTGCCATGCACGTGATCGAGGAAATCCACCGCCGCCTGCCGGAAACCCACCTGGTCATGCATGGCTCCTCCTCGGTGCCGCAGGACCTGCAGGACATCATCAACCAGTACGGCGGCAAGATGCCCCAGACTTGGGGCGTGCCAGTGGAAGAAATCCAGCGCGGCATCAAGAACGGCGTGCGCAAGATCAACATCGACACCGACAACCGCATGGCGATGACCGGCCAGATCCGCAAGATCCTTGCCGAGAACCCGGGCGAGTTCGATCCGCGCAAGTATCTCAAGCCCGCCCGCGATGCGATGACCAAGCTCTGCAAGGAGCGTCTGGAAGCCTTCAACACCGCTGGTCAGGCCTCCAAGATCAAGCGCGTCCTCACCCTCCCGGAAATGGCCGCCCGCTACAAGTCCGGCGCGCTGGACCCGAAGATCTCGTAAGGCCCTCAGCCTTCACAAAAAACATCGAGGCCGGGGCAATGCTCCGGCCTTTTAGTTGCCCGCATTTCCGCCACCTCCCCGCCCTTCCAAGCGGTCGCCCCGGGCGGAACGCAGTGCAGACCCGGGGCCTACTCGCTTGCAGAGAGATGCCGTTGTTTCCAAAGGCGCAGCAGGGACAGGCAACAGCATCCAAGTCTCAACACGGGAAGCATCTCTCACCGCTCTGGAAACGAGTAGGCCCCGGATCTCCGCTTCGCTCTCGTCCGGGGCGACCGCATGAGTAAATGGCCAGGCAGCGCACCAATCTCCTGCTGGTATCGCCCCCTCACCCGCAACATTCCGCCGCGCAAAGCTTCTGCACCCATCTCTGCGCTTGCGTCGTGCTTTTGCCGTCTTTAGGGACATAGGTATGTTCCATGCGCCCGCATACCGGGCCCAACAGACGGATACCGCCTTGAACCGCCCGCGCCTTTATCTGGTTACGCCGCCCGTTTTCGACCTCGAAGCCTTTGCCCCGCGCCTTGAAGCGGCGCTGTCGGGCGGGGATGTGGCCTGCGTGCTCATCTATCAGCCCGAGGCGACCGCCAAGGCGCTGCAGGAAACGGCTGCAAAGCTGGTGCCCATGATCCAGAAGGCTGAAGCCGCCGCGCTGATCTACCGCGACACGCAGGTGACAGGCCGCACGGGCGCAGATGGCGCCCATATCGACAGCTCCTTCGAGGACATCAAGCTGGCGATGGAAAGCCTCCAGCCGGCCCGCATCGTCGGTGCAGGCGGCACCAAGATGAAGCACGAGGAAATGGAAATCGCCGAAAGCGGCGTGGATTATCTGTTCTTCGGCCGGCTGGACCTTGAGGAGCAGCCCGGTGCCCATGCCAAGACGCTGGAGCGCGCCGAATGGTGGGCGGAGCTGTTCTCCACCCCCTGCGTCGCCCTGGGCGGCAATGACCTGGCCACACTTGGCGAAACGGCGGACACGAAGGCCGACTTCGTTGCCCTGAAGGATGCCATCTGGCAGCATCCCGAAGGTCCGGCGCAAGCCGTGCGCCTTGCCAATGCGATTCTCGATCAGCACCCGTTTGAAGAGGACGAGGAATGACCCTGCCGCGCCGGACCATGACCGGAAGCCAGTTTCCCGAAACGGCGGAGGCATCTGCCCGCCCGCCCCTGCGCCGTGGCCTGAGGCCCGGCGCACCGGGTCTGGCTTTGGCAGGTCTGGCGCTGGCTGCGCTCTGCGCAGCCACAGGCAGCAGCTTTGCCCAGACGGCGGCTCCGGCAACGCCCGAACCCGCCGCAAACCCGGCGCAGGCACAGGTGGAAACCAAACCTGCGACCGAGGCTCCGGAAGGCGCGGCGCCTGCAACTGAACCTGCAGCTGGTGCAGCGGCTGGCGCAGAGGCCGGCACGGCGGTGCCAGCCCCGGCTGCGCAAGACCCGGCGGAAGGTGCTGCCGCAGAGCCCGCCAACGAAGCTGAGGCCGCCGCACGGGCCCTTGCCCGCTATGAGCCTGAGCCGCTTTTCAACCTGCTTGAGGCGGGACCGCCGCTGATGGAACCGGGCGAGCCGATCAATGCCGATTTCGCCTATGGCGTCTTCCAGCGCGGCTGGTATCTGACGGCTGTTGCCGTCGCCACGCCGCTGGCTGAGGAAGGTGACCGTGCTGCACAGACCCTGCTGGGCGTGATGCATGAAACCGGCCTTGGCGTGGCGCGCGACTGGAAGAAGGCTGCGGACTGGTACCAAGTCGCAAGCAACTCGGGCGATCCGAATGCAGCCTACCGCCTCGGCCAGATGTACCTGCTGGGCGAGGGCGTGACTGCCGACAAGAAAATGGCTGCCGACCTCTTCCAGAAGGCCGCAGATGCGGGCATCCCCGGTGCCCTCTACAATCTCGCCATCCTGTATCAGGAGGGCGAAGGCCGTCCCTATGACGAGGAGCGTGCATCCCAGCTGCTGCTGCAGGCCGCCGAAAAGGATGACGTGGAAGCGCAATACGCTCTCGGCCTCCAGTTCCTCGAAGGCGGCGAGAAGGTGCGCGATCCGATCAAGGGTGCGAACTGGCTGGGCCGTGCCGCGCGGCGCGGCCATACCTCGGCGCAGGTGTACTACGGTATCCTGCGCTTCCAGGGGCGCGGCGTGGAACCGGATGAGGCAGACGCTGCAGACTGGTTCGAACGCGCAGCGCGGGCCGGAAACCCGGTGGGCATGAACCGCCTCGCGCGCATCTATGCCTTCGGCCGCGGCCGCCCGGTTGATCAGATCGAGGCCGCCGCCTGGCATTATGTGGCGCGTGCGCTCGGTCTTTCCGATCTGGAACTGGATGGCTACGTGGGATCGCTGGACCAGGAAACCGTGACAAAGGCCATGGAACGCGCAGGCGCCTTGACCGCCACGCTGATCCCCAAACCGCTGGATCCAGCCAGGGCCGCCCCCTGACAAGTAACCGCTTTGCAGGTTTTTCCTTGAATTTGCGCCCGTTTTGTGTTGGACAGGCGCGTCATTGGTGCCCGTTCGCCGTCCTTATCCGGCAGAGCGTGGATGCACCGTCAGGTTTCACGCCCTAATCAATCGGTCGTTTCATGAAGATCAACGGTAACGAGATCAAGCCCGGCAATGTTCTCCAGCATCAGGAGACGCTCTGGGCGGTCGTCAAGGTGGACCACGTCAAGCCCGGCAAGGGTGGCGCGTTCGCCCAGGTGGAAATGAAGAACCTCATCGACGGCCGCAAGCTGAACGAGCGCTTCCGTTCGGAAGACAAGGTCGAGCGCGTCCGTCTGGAGCAGAAGGACTTCCAGTTCCTCTACATCCAGGAAGACGTCCTGATCTTCATGGACACCGAAACCTACGAGCAGCTTGAGCTGCAGAAGGACTTCGTCGGTGACCGCGCCGCCTTCCTGCAGGACGGCATGATGGTGACCGTGGAACTGCACGAAGAGAAGCCGATCGGCATCACCCTGCCGCAGTTCGTCACCCTGCAGATCACCGAAGCCGATGCCGTGGTGAAGGGCCAGACCCAGTCCTCATCCTACAAGCCGGCCATTCTGGAAAACGGCGTGCGCGTGCTCGTGCCCCCGTTCATCACCGCTGGCGAAAAGATTGTCGTCGATACCGGCACGGTCGAATACGTCCGCCGCGCGGACTGATCTTACTTCTGAACATCCTTCCGCCCGGCGCCCCCCGTGGGGTGCCGGGCTCCCCATTCTACAGACCCGGCAAGACAGATCATGGCACGTACAGCAATCCTCAACGTAATGGTCCAGGCAGCAATGAAGGCCGGACGTTCGCTCGTGCGTGACTTCGGCGAAGTCGAAAACCTTCAGGTCTCGCGCAAGGGCCCCGGCGACTTCGTGTCTGCCGCCGACCGCCGCGCCGAAGAGATCATCCGCGCCGAACTGACCAAGGCACGGCCCACCTATGGCCTGCTGATGGAAGAATCCGGCGAGACGCCCGGCGAAGACGGCCAGCACCGCTGGATCGTAGATCCGCTCGACGGCACCACCAATTTCCTGCACGGCATTCCGGTCTTCGCCATTTCCATCGCGCTGGAGCGCCAGGGCCAGATCGTTGCCGGTGTCATCTTCAATCCGGTGATGGACGAGCTTTACACGGCCGAGCGCGGCCGCGGCGCCTTCGTCAATGACCGCCGCCTGCGCGTTGCCGCCCGTACCGCCCTTCCGGACAGCCTGATCGGCACTGGCCTGCCGTTCCTCGGCCGCGGCGACCATGGCCGTGCCCTCAAGGAACTGCGCTACGTGATGCCGGAAGTCGCCGGTGTCCGCCGCATCGGCGCTGCCGCGCTCGACCTCGCCTATGTCGCCTCGGGCCGCCTCGACGGCTTCTGGGAGCACAGCCTGAACCCTTGGGACATTGCAGCCGGCATCCTGATGATCCGCGAAGCCGGCGGCTATGTCAGCGACATCGACGGCAAGGATACGATGCTGGAGACCGGCTCGGTCGTTGCCGGCAACGAGTTCATCAAGGCCCAGCTGCAGAAGCTGCTGAAGAGCGCAGCCGAGTAAGATGACGGACTCCTGAGGGCCGAAACCCTTGGATTTATCCGTTGCAGGCCGGAGAGCAAAACCGCTCTCCGGCCTTCTGCTTTTCAATTAAGCTTTTGCTAACGCGCGATTAACGGTTTTCAACAAACGGTAAATCGCGCTATCACTGGTGCAGTTGCAACAGGCGGAAGCTCGACGGTTCATGGCACGCGATTTCGATCCCTACAGCCTGTCCAGTCCCAAGGCGTATCTCTCGTTCATGATCATCTTCCTGGTGATCGTTGCCTTCGTCGCCTTCATCCTGAACCAGCAGATCGCAACAGCCTTCATGAGCAATCCCGGCCTGAACGGGATGATTGTGCTCACAGGCCTGTTCGGCATCATGCTGACGTTCGCCCGCGTCGTGCGGCTGTTTCCGGAAATAGCCTGGGTGAATAGCTTCCGCATCGGGGATCCGGGCATCGAGGTTCGCCGCCCGCCGGTGCTGCTGGCGCCGATGGCCTCGCTGCTGGGCAACAAGGTCGGCGAAATGGCGCTGACGCCGACCACCTCGCGCTCGATTCTCGATTCCATCGGCATGCGCCTTGATGAGTCGCGCGAGATTGCCCGCTACATGACTGGCCTGCTCGTATTCCTCGGCCTGCTCGGCACCTTCTGGGGCCTGTTGCAGACGGTAAGCGCCGTCGGCTCCACCATCCAGTCGCTGGATGTGGTGTCCGGCGACACCGGCGTTATCTTCGAGGACCTGAAGGCAGGCCTGCAGGCGCCGCTTTCCGGCATGGGCACGGCCTTCTCGTCCTCGCTCTTCGGCCTCACCGGATCGCTGGTTCTCGGCTTTCTCGATCTTCAGGCCGGACAGGCACAGAACCGCTTCTATACGGAGCTGGAAGACTGGCTGTCCACCGTCACCGAAATCGAGCAGGAAGAGACACGCGCGCCCGTTGCAGCTGCCCCTGATACGGACAAGCTGCAACTGGCCATCGAGCGGCTGCAGCGCGCCGTCGAGGAAGGCGGCAGCAAGGCTGCCAATCAGGCCATGGCGAACCTTGCCGAAGGCATCCAGGGCCTCGTCAAGCATGTGCGCTCCGAGCAGCAGATGATGCGCGAATGGGCAGACAATCAAAGTGCTCAGCAGAAGCGGGTGGAGAACCTCCTGTCCTCCATCGCAGCGGCCTTCGACCGCGCCAAGGAGTGATCCATGGCGGGTTTTCGCGGCCGCAGACGCAATCAGGAGATCGACTACTGGCCCAGCTTCGTGGATGCCCTGACCACGCTGCTGCTGGTGCTCATCTTCCTGCTGTCGATCTTCGTCATCGCCCAATTCGTGCTCAGCCAGCAGCTGTCGGGCCGCGATTCGGTGCTCAGCCGCCTGAATGCCCAGATCAGCGAGCTGACCGAGCTTCTATCGCTGGAGCGGGCCTCCAAGCGCGATCTGGAATCGACCGTAGCCACCCTGCAGGCCAGCCTCGGCGAAGCCACCAGCGAGCGCGACAGGCTCTCTGGCCTGCTGTCTGACCGCGAGGGTGCAGCGGCCAGTGCTGGCGGCGAACTGGCGGCCTTGCAAGGCACACTCAACGAGGAGCGGCAGGTCAGCCAGCGGGCGCTGGCGCAGGTGGAACTGCTGAACCAGCAGATCGCCGCCCTGCGCCGCCAGCTTGCCGCCGCCAATGCGGCCCTGGAGGCTTCCGAGGCCAAGGAAAGCGAAAGCCAAGCGCGCATCGCCAGCCTTGGCCAGCGGCTCAATGCGGCGCTGGTACAGCGCGTGCAGGAACTGAACCGCTACCGCTCCGACTTTTTCGGCCGCCTGCGCGAGCTTCTCTCCCAGCGTTCCGATATCCGCGTGGTCGGCGACCGTTTCGTCTTCCAGTCAGAGGTTCTGTTTCCCTCCGGGTCCGACGAAATCAACCCGAGCGGCCGGGTGGAGCTGGACAAGCTGGCAGAAGCCCTTCTGGAGCTCGAGGGGCAGATCCCGAGCGAGATCCAGTGGGTGCTGCGCGTCGATGGCCACACCGATGCGGTACCGCTTTCCGGAACGGGCCGCCTGCGCGATAATTGGGAGCTGTCCTCTGCCCGCGCCACCTCGGTGGTGCGCTACCTGATCAGCAAGGGCGTAGATCCCAAGCATCTGGTCGCCGCAGGCTTCGGCGAGTTCCAGCCTCTGGAGCCCGGCAACACCCCCGAAATCAACGCCCGCAACCGCCGCATCGAGCTGAAGCTGACGGAACGGTGAGAGGCAGCCCCTGCCGCTCCGGCACCGTGCGTGCAATCAGGCACTCAGCCCGTCGCCTCAACCTCACCGCGCTGCAAACGGGCAGCCCCCGGATCTCCGCTCCGCTGCGTCCGGGGCAACGCCGGGGGGGTGGAGCCCTCCGGCACCGCATTGATCCAGACCGTGGCATGCCCCCCCCCAACAACAAAGGCCGCCCCAATGGGACGGCCTTGAATGATCGCGAAACGCTGACGGCTCAGAAGCGGTAGTCGTCTTCTTCCTCGTCGTCGTTCTTCTTCGAGCCCTTGAGTGCGTTGAGCTTGGCAAAGACCGCATCGGCGTCGATCTCTTCTTCCACTTCGCGCTGCGGGCGGTCGCGGGTGAAGGCAGCGGCGATGGCCTCTTCGCTCGTGGTGTCTTCCACCGGAGCCAGCAGTTCGGTGTAATCGGTCTCCGGACGCGGCGGGGCGTTCTTGGCGGCCTTTTCCACTTCCATGTCCAGCTCAAGCTGGCTGCACAGGCCCAGGGTCACCGGGTCGGAAGCGGTCAGGTTGGACGAGTTCCAGTGGGTGCGCTCGCGGATGGCGGCGATGGTCGGCTTGGTGGTGCCGACGAGGCGCATGATCTGCGCATCCTTCAGCTCCGGATGGTTGCGCACCAGCCAGAGAATGGCGTTCGGGCGGTCCTGACGGCGCGACACCGGGGTGTAGCGCGGGCCGCGGCGCTTGCTCTCCGGAACGACGACCTTGGAGCCCTGCAGCTTCAGCTGATAGTTCGGATCACGCTGCGCACGCTCGATTTCCTCGCGGCTGAGCTGACCCGTCATCACCGGATCCAGGCCCTTGATGCCTTGGGCGGCTTCACCGTCGGCGATCGCCTTGACTTCCAGCGGATGCAGTTTGCAGAAGGCGGCAATCTGAGTGAAGCTCAGCGCCGTGTTGTCCACGAGCCAGACGGCAGTGGCCTTCGGCATAAGGGGGGTGTTCGACATCGGTGTAAAATCCTCCTGTCGGCTTCCCCGCCCGGCAAGGCGAAAAAGCGGTATTCCATGTTCGAATGAATGGGAGATTGGACACAATATAGGCTGAGACGGCTTAAAAGGCAAACGCGCAAGCGCGCCTGCCTCAAAGAATCTCGAGATTTCCTGCCGCAGCGTCAGACGGCACCGCCGCAGCCTAGACCGTCAGGACAATCTTGCCGATATGGCCGGAGCTTTCCATCCGCCGGTGCGCATCGGCCGCCCGCTCCAGCGGGAAAGTCGAATCCATCACAGGCCGGATGGCGCCATTTGCGATCAGCGGCCAGACATGCGCCTCAAGCGCCGCCGCAATCGCCGCCTTGAAATCATTGTCGCGCGGGCGCAGGGTCGATCCGGTGTGAATGAGGCGCTTCATCATCAGGCGGTTGAAGTTCACCTCGGTGGCAACACCATTGAGATTGGCGATCTGGCAGATCCGCCCCTCAACGGCAGCCACCTGCCAGTTCTTCTCGACATAGTCGCCGCCCACCATATCGAGAATGACGTGAATGCCCGCCCCGCCCGTGATGCGCCCGATCTCCTCGACGAAGTCCTGGGCATTGTAGTTGATGGCGTGATCGGCCCCGAGCTTCAGCACCGCCTGCCGCTTGTCCTCCGACCCCACGGTGGTGAAGACCTCGGCGCCAAAGGCCTTGGCCAGCTGGATCGCCGTGGTGCCAATACCGGACGTCCCGCCATGCACCAGAAAGCGTTCCCCGGCCTTCAGCCCCACCCGGTCGAACACATTGCTCCAGACGGTGAAGAAAGTCTCCGGCAGGGCTGCAGCTTCCACGATGGAAAGGCCGGCAGGCACCGGCAGCGCGTGACGCTCGTCCACCTTGCAGTATTCAGCATAGCCGCCGCCCGCAACCAGCGCAGTCACCTTGTCGCCGATCCCGAACCGCTCTGCACCCGGCCCACGGTCCACCACCGTGCCAGCCACTTCGAGGCCCGGCAGGTCTGACGCCCCCTTGGGCGCCGGATAAAGCCCCATGCGTTGCATCACATCCGGCCGGTTGACGCCTGCCGCCTCGACCTTGATGAGGATTTCACCCTTTTGCGCCACCGGCAGATGGCGTTTCTCCGGCGCCAGCACATCCGGCCCGCCGGGAACCGGAATCGCCATCACGGTCATTTCCTGCGGCAGGCCTGACGGAATGCTGGACATGGCAATCTCCCTGTATCTGTCTGAAGCGGTTCACACTCTCGCCCGGCACTGTAGAGTCTGTCCGGCGAAAGTGGAAACCGGTTTTCCCGGAAATCGCACGCGAAACTGCCTTTCCCTCACGTGCAAGGTCTCTCCTGAAAGACTGACAGAAGCTGCGCCCTGTCCTATTCTTGTCCGCTGGCAGCTGCGCGGCGAGAGGGTGTCAGATCGGGACCTGTTCCGGAATGGGCCACACCAGCCGTGCCAGCCTGTGCCACTGCGCCTGCAAGACACGGCAGAAAGAGGAGGAGAAGGCAGATGAGTGACGACAACATCTGGGCTACACCAAAGGCAGCCCCGTCAGTCTTTGTTCCAGGCAGTGATCTCTCGCGCCTGTCCGTGGCCGAGCTGCAGGCGGAGATCACCAACCTGCAAGCAGAGATCGTCCGTCTTCAGCGGGAAATTGATGCAAGAAGCGGTGTTCGCGCAGCAGCCGATGCGCTGTTCAAGCCACCGGCATCGTAAGATGAGAAAAAATCCCAGCACCCCCAAACCGTTAAAGGTGAATAACGGAGCGGCACGATTAAAATTTTATTCATTTACGCGATATTAAGCCTTCCAGGAGATAACTGTGAATGTCCAGTTATCTGGATTCCTGAGTGGCTCCTGTCCACTCTGTTTGACGCCTCCCTGTTAATGACTTCGAGCCGCGCGCGCGCGGCTCTTTTTTTCGCCACCGTGACATTGTAAGCAGGGATTCGGTTCGCCGCAGCGCCATGGGCACAGCGGCTGGCACGGCAGTTGCTCTTCATCCTGTCAAGAAATCCGCGCGTTTCAAATCGGAACAGAAGCGGATGGCTGGTCCTGACAAGGACCGGGGTCAAATGAGAAGGCGTTAACCCATGACGGACGAAACCAGGAAGCTCAGCATCGTGCCTGAAACGGTCAGCTTCGCAGACCGCCTTGCCGCATCCCAGCAGTTCCAGGCGCTGTTTCATGAGGGCATGGCTCTCGTGGAAGAGACTGCCGCCTATCTGGACGGCAACGGCCGCAGCGAATCGAAGCGGCTGGAGCGCCCGGCCTCGCTGGCCTATGCCACCGAATCCATGCGCCTGACGACGCGTCTCATGCAGCTCGCGTCCTGGCTGCTGCTGCAGCGTGCCGTCAACGAAGGCGAGATGTCTCCCGATCAGGCCAGCACCGACAAGAATCGCGTGCGCCTCGACCGTCTGAGCAGCGCCAATTCGGGTAATTCCTTTGATGCCCTGCCGTTGCGCCTCCAGGACCTGATCCTGCGCTCCGTGCGCCTGCAGGAGCGGGTGCAGCATCTGGACGCCATGCTCTATCCGGTGGAAGAAAAGCCGGAGGAGCCGGTTCAGGCAGAAAACCCGGTGGCCCAGCAGATTGACCGCATCTTCGCGGCGTTCGGCAAGGCTGGCTGACAGTCAGCCACACACGTTCCCTTCTCAGGCCCGTTCCGGGACAGACATTGTGCCGTCCCGGAACAGCGGCTGTATCAAGCCCTGATCAGCCTGTGCCAAGAAGCGCTGACAGGCCATCCCAGACCAGCTTCGTGCCGACAAAGGCCATCACGGCATAAACGGCGCCGTAGAAAAGCTGCGGCCGGACAATCCGCGTCAGCCGCCACCCGGCCAGCGTAGCCAGAGGCGCCAGCGGCAACAACACCGCTGCGGTCGCAAGATTGGCCGCATCGAACTGACCAAGCAGGAAGTAGGGAACCAGCTTCACCAGATTGACGGTGGTGAAGAAGATGACGGCCGTGCCTGCAAAGAGCGCCGGTGCAAGGCCACGCGGCACCATGTAGATCTGATAGGGTGGCCCACCCGTGTGGCTGACGAAGCTTGTAAAGCCGGAAAGCGTGCCCCAGAAAACCCCCGAGGGAACACGATGCGGCAGCGCCCCGCCGCCACGGCGCCCGGGACGGAACCTGTCGGCCACAAAGGCCAGCGAGATGACGCCGACCAGCAGCGTCACATGTGCGTCCTCGACAAAAGCCGCTGTCAGCCACCCCAGCCCCACGCCCAGAATACCCGCAGGCAGAAGGATTGCGATGGCCTTGCGGTCAAACGTGCCCCTGTAGGCGGCAAGCCCCACAGCGTCCATGACCAGCAGAACCGGCAGCATGATTCCGGCGGCCTGGATGGGTGGAATGACCAGCGCCATCAGCGGCACGGCAAGCATGCCAATGGGACCGCCAAAGCCGCCCTTGCCCAGCCCCGCAAGGATGACGGCCGGGATGGCCACGGCATAGAACAGCGGATCGGAAATCGGTGACAGGAGCATGAAGGGGCATCCGGCGGGAGGAAGGACCTGAACTGGACCTGTCTCTTTGAAGCATAGCCAAAGAGGTTAAGTAAACCCACGCCCCTGCGAATGTCTAAGCAGCCGCCCTCTTGCTTGTGCAGCGCAAGCTGCGACATTCTCCGCCACGCGGCCCGGCAAGGTGCGAACCTGCGCTGGCCGCAAGGGATGGAACCGCCGAACTGTCTGGGAGGACAAGCAATGGCCGCCAGCCGCTATCATGAAACCTATGATGCCTGGAAACGCGATCCGGAAGCCTTCTGGGCGCAGGCGGCGGCGGAAATCGACTGGTTCCGTCCCTGGGACAAGGTCCTCGATGCGCAGGAAGGTGCCTATGGCCGCTGGTTTGCCGGGGCCGAAACGAACACCTGCTACAACTGCCTCGACCGGCACGTCGCCAAAGGCCGCGCCGGACAGACCGCACTGATTTACGACAGCCCCATCACCGGGACGCAGGCCGCCTATACATATCAGGAAATGCTCGACCAGGTTCAGGCCATGGCAGCCGTGCTGCAGGACCATGGGATCGGCAAGGGCGACCGCGTCATTCTCTACATGCCGATGATCCCCCAGGCCGCAATGGCCATGCTGGCCTGCGCGCGCCTGGGGGTCATTCATTCCGTTGTCTTCGGCGGCTTTGCCGCTCATGAACTGGCCACCCGCATTGATGACGCCGCGCCCAAGGCCATCATCTGCGCCTCCTGCGGTATCGAGCCCGGCCGCGTGATTGCCTACAAGCCGCTGGTGGACGCGGCCATCGCACAATCGGCGCACAAGCCGGAGTTCTGCCTTGTCATCCAGCGCAAGCAGCTGGCCGCGGAGATTTCGCAGGAGCGCGACCGGGACTTCGGCGCCTTGACGGAAGCCGCCTATCTGGCTGCCCGGCAAGTGCCTTGCGTGCCGGTGAAGGCGACCGATCCGCTCTACGTGCTTTACACTTCCGGCACCACCGGCCAGCCCAAGGGCGTGGTGCGAGACACCGGCGGCCACATGGTGGCGCTGAAATGGTCCATGTCCAATCTTTATGGTGCCGCACCCGGCGAAGTGTTCTGGGCCGCCTCCGATGTGGGCTGGGTCGTCGGCCATTCCTACATCGTCTACGGCCCGCTGCTGCAGGGCTGCACAACGCTGGTCTATGAGGGCAAGCCGGTGGGCACGCCCGATGCGGGCGCCTTCTGGCGGGTCATTTCGGAGCATTCCGTCGCCGCGCTCTTCACCGCGCCCACAGCCTTCCGCGCCATCAAGAAGGAAGACCCTAACGGCAAGCTGATGGAGGATTATGACCTCAGCGGCTTCCGCACCCTGTTCCTCGCCGGTGAGCGCGCGGATCCGGACACGGTGCAATGGGCGGAGGAAAAGCTCGGCGTGCCGGTGATCGACCACTGGTGGCAGACGGAGACCGGCTGGGCCATCGCGGGCAATCCGGTCGGCCTTGGCATTCTCCCCGTCAAGCGCGGCTCGCCCACGGTGGCCATGCCCGGCTATGACGTGCAGGTGCTGGATGATGCAGGCCACCCGGTGCCGCGTGGCACGCTTGGCAACATCGTCATCAAGCTGCCCCTGCCGCCCGGCTGCCTGCCGACCCTGTGGAACGCGGATGCCCGCTTCCGCAGTGCCTATCTCGACGAGTTCCCGGGCTACTACAAGACGGCCGACGCCGGCATCATCGACGAGGATGGTTACCTGTCGATCATGTCGCGCACCGACGACATCATCAACGTGGCCGGACACCGCCTGTCTACTGGCGCCATGGAAGAGGTGCTGTCCGGACACCCGGATGTGGCTGAATGCGCCGTCATCGGCATCAACGATCAGCTCAAGGGTCAGCTGCCCTGCGGCTTTGTCGTGCTGAAGGCAGGCGTCAACCGGCCGCATGACGAGGTGGAGGCGGAGCTTGTCCGGCGGGTACGGGACGTCATCGGCCCAGTCGCCGCCTTCAAGATCGCTGTCACCGTCGACCGCCTGCCCAAGACCCGCTCCGGCAAGATCCTGCGCGGCACCATGCGTCAGATCGCCGACGGACAGGAGTTCCGCGTTCCCGCGACGATCGACGATCCGGCCATCCTTGACGAGATCGAGACGGCCCTCAGGGAATATGGCGTCCTCACACGGAGCTGAAAGCTGCACCGCGGTCAGCCATCGACAGGCTGACCGCAAGGCCCTATTGTTGCGCGCGGAACGGCCCCTTCACGGGCGGTTCGCCCCTTGCACAACAACGAGGAATTTCCCTTGTCCCTCACCAACAAGGTTGCCATCGTCACCGGCGCCTCGCGCGGTATCGGTCTTGCCATTGCACGGCGCTTTCTGAGCGACGGCGCCAGGGTCGTCATCGCGGATATCGACGATGAGGCCGGCGAAGCCGCAGCCGAAGAACTCAAGCCACTGGGCGATGTGCTCTATGTCAGCTGCAACGTTGCCGAAGCGCTGGACGTGCGGAACCTGGTTGCCGAAACGCTGAACGCTTTCGGTGACATAGACATTCTGGTCAATAATGCTGGCATCGTCGCAGGAACCGATTTCCTCAATCTGGAGGAAGCCGACTTTGACCGGGTCATTCAGGTCAACCTGAAGGGCTCTTTCCTGGTGTCACAGGCCGTTGCCCGGCACATGGTGGAACGCGTCGAAGCGGGCGGCACGCCGGGCTGCATCATCAACATGTCCTCGATCAACGCGGTTCTGGCGATCCCCTCGCAGATCCCCTACTGCGTGTCGAAGGGCGGCCTTGCCCAGCTGACGCGCGCCACGGCGCTTTCGCTGGCGCCCTACGGCATCCGCGTCAATGCCATAGGCCCCGGCTCGATCATGACCGACATGCTGGCGGCGGTGAATTCCGACAAGGCCGCGAAGAACCGCATCCTGTCGCGCACGCCTCTCGGCCGTATCGGAGAGGCTTCGGAGATTGCCTCCGTGGCCGCATTCCTTGCTTCGGACGATTCGTCGTACATGACCGGCCAGACCCTCTACGTCGACGGCGGGCGCATGCCGCTCAACTACACGGTCGCCGTTCCGGACAACGACTGAGCGCTCCTGCATTCAAACAAAAGAAGCGGCGGCCGTTCCCTGAACGCGCCGCCGCAGCTTTTTCAGGCGTCGGCCAGCGCATCCTCGCGGCTGGCGTCGAACTGCAGGCTGGCGAGGCGCGCATAAAGCCCGCCTTCAGCAACGAGATCGGCATGCGTACCCATCTCCACGATGCGGCCCTCTTCCATGACGATGATCCGGTCAGCCTTCAGCACGGTGGCAAGGCGATGGGCGATGACGAGCGTCGTGCGGCCCTGCATCAGCTGCTCCAGAGCCTTCTGCACCTGCACCTCGCTTTCCGCATCGAGCGCGCTTGTCGCTTCGTCCAGCAGCAGCACGGGAGCGTCCTTGAGAATGGCACGGGCAATGGCGATGCGCTGGCGCTGTCCGCCGGAGAGCGTCACACCGCGCTCGCCGATCACGGTGTCATAGCCCTGCGGCATGGCGGAGATGAAGTCATGGGCGCGGGCGGCATGTGCCGCTGCGTGGATTTCCTCCAGCGAGGCACCAGGGCGGCCATAGGCGATGTTTTCCGCCGCCGTCGTGCCAAACACCACCGTGTCCTGCGGCACCAGCGCGATGCGGGAACGCAGCGCCTGCGGGCTGACGTCGCGCAGGTTCACCCCATCGAGCCGCACCTGACCTTCCACCGGATCATAGAAGCGCATGAGCAGATGGAAGAGCGTCGACTTGCCGGCCCCTGATGGGCCAACGATGGCGACCGTTTCGCCCGCCTTCACGTCCAGGCTCACCTGGCGCACCACGGGCCCGCCGCCGGTGTGGCCATAGGCAAAGCTGACGCCGTCAAAGCTCACTTCACCGCGTGCCGGGCTTGGCAGAGGCTTCGGATCTGCCGGTGCCTTGATCACCGGCTCGATGCGCAGGATCTCGCCCAGCCGTTCGGCCGCGCCTGCTGCCTGCGAAATCTCGCCCCACACCTGCGACAGCTCTCCCAGCGCTCCGGCAGCAAGGATCGAATACAGCAGGAACTGACCCAGTTCGCCGCCGCTCATCCGCCCCGCGAACACATCCCCAGCGCCAATCCAAAGCACCGCCACCACACTGGAGGCGATGATGAAGATTGCAAAGCCGGTGAGGAAGGCGCGTGCGCCCATGGCACTGCGAGCTGCACCAAAGGCCTCTTCCACCGCAAGGCGGAACTTGCCGGCCGCAACGCCTTCGCTGGTGAAGGCCTGCAGCGCCCGGATGGCGCCCAGCATTTCCGAGGCGTAGGCGGAAGCACCCGCCAGCGTGTCCTGCGCCCGGCGCGAGCGCTTGCGCACAGAACGCCCGAAACCGATCAGCGGCAGCACGATCACCGGAATGGCAGCCAGAACGATGACGGACAGGCGCGGGCTGGTGAAGACCATTAGCGACACCGCACCGATAAACATCACCAGATTGCGCATGGCAATGGAGGCGCTGGCGCCGAAGGCGGACTTGATCTGGGTGGTGTCCGCCGTCAGCCGCGACAGGATTTCGCCCGAGCGGGCGCTGTCATAGAAAGCTGGGCTGAGCACCGTCAGATGGGCAAAGACATCCGCCCGCACATCGGCGACGATCCGCTCACCGATCCACATGACGAGGAAATAGCGGCAGGAACTGGCAAGCGCGAGGGCTGCTGCAACGCCAATCAGCATCAGGAAGTAGGAGTTGACCAGCGCCGGATCGCCCGCAGTGAAGCCATTGTCGATCATCCGCCGCACGGCCACGGGCAGAACCAGCGTGACGGAGGCCGCAGCAAACAGCGCGGCCATTGCCCCGGCAACCATCCAGCGGTAACGCAGCACATAAGGGAGAAGCTGCGCCAGCGGCCGCAGGGAGCGGCGGCGTGCTTCCACCTCGTCTTCAGCGCCCTTTCCTGCAGAGTTTCCGTCTCTTGTGCCGTCAAACTGCCCGCTCATTTGCCTGCCCGTCAGCTCTGTCAACCTGTCCTGCCATCACTTGGCCCATGGCAGCGGCAATTCCAAGCGGAAAAAGGCGCCTGCAAGCGTTTGCCTGCCCTTGTCTTGCCAGCCGTCTTGAGATATAGCAGCGCCTCATGTTTCAAGGGTCATGCGTGCGAAAGACGTTCGCTGGCTCAAATTTCAGGACTTGCATCTCGCCGGAACGCCCTCAAGGGTGTGTGGGCAGGTGCTGGAAAGGACCGGCGATGAAAGCGAACATCCATCCCGATTACCACGCCATCAAGGTCGTGATGACCGATGGCACGGAATACATGACCCGTTCGACCTACGGCAAGGAAGGCGACACCCTGTCGCTGGACATCGATCCGACCTCCCACCCGGCCTGGACCGGTGGCGACCGTCAGATCATGGACCGTGGCGGCCGTGTCTCGCGCTTCAAGAACAAGTTTGCAGGCTTCCTGGGCTCCTGAGCCCCAGCACTGCAGATCTTGCAAGCACCAAAAAACCCCCGGACCAGACTGGCCGGGGGTTTTTCGTGTTCTCTGATTTTTGTGCTTCCTGCGGGCTCCGCTTCAGCTGTCTGGCGCTTCGGTCCCGGTTCGCAGCTGGCGGAAGCCCCGCCAGCTCATGCCTCCGTCATGTCACAGTTGCTTCAGGTCAGACCAGACCTCAGTGCATCGTGGCTTTCGACTGGATTTTAAAGATCTCTTCCTTGAGCTTGAGCTTCTTGCGCTTCATCTCGGCCAGTTCGAGCGTATCGACACTTGGGTGCCGCAGGGCCGTTTCGATCTCTTCGTCGAGGGCTGCGTGGCGGCGCTCCAGTTCTGCAAGATGCGACTGCATTGACATGGATAGTGCTCCTTGTCCTGTTGGCTCAGACAAAGAGATGTTGCCACACATTTTGCCGGCTTGTCGAATGCATTTCATGGGACCCGCTCTGCATCTGACGCATAGTGCGCTGCAAAATGAAAACTACACTTACGTAAGAATTAAAATCACCAGAATAATATATCACTTCTAATCTACCGCACTGCACCAGGAAAGCGGATTTTATCCACGCCCACAATGTGTTGGAGTCACCCGGTGCAAATTTGGCTCGCAGAAACGCAGGCACCGGTGTACGGTTTCTCCACCGCGATTGGAGTTGCAAGGCGCGACGGGCCGGGGAGCACTTGTGCAAGGATCAGAGCACTTGAGCCCGGCGTGTATTGTGTCTGGGGAGAGCGATGCCGGAAGCTAATGAACAGGCCGTGCGAGTTGAGCTGGCGCAGCTGCGCCAGGAGCACCGTGACCTTGATACCGCCATTCAGGCCCTTGCCGGCACCGGCAGCGCAGATGCCCTGCAGCTGCAGCGCCTGAAAAAGAAGAAACTCATGATCCGCGACCGGATCGCCATTCTGGAAGACCAGCTTTTCCCGGACATCATCGCCTGATCCTCAGGGGCTGAAAAATGCCGGATCGCAGGCCCTTGCGGCCTTGCGCCACGCCTTGCCGTGCCTATAATCCGCGCCTTCTCAAGGCTTGATGCGCCAGCATCTCAGAGGCTTGGCATAAGGAGACAGCATGGCAAACGGGCCCGCACCGGTCGCAATCATCATGGGCAGCCAGTCCGACTGGCCGACCATGAAACACGCCGCAGATACGCTTGACCGTCTGGGGGTCGCCTATGAGGCCCGCATCGTCTCCGCCCACCGCACGCCCGAGCGCATGTTCGACTTCGCCAAGGCCGCCCGCGGAAACGGGGTCAAGGTGATCATCGCAGGTGCAGGCGGAGCCGCCCATCTGCCCGGCATGACCGCCGCCCTGACGCCGCTGCCGGTGTTCGGCGTTCCGATCGAGTCACGCACCCTGAAAGGCGAAGACAGCCTTCTGTCGATCGTGCAGATGCCTGCGGGCATTCCGGTTGGCACGCTGGCAATTGGCCGCGCCGGCGCCGTCAACGCTGCCCTGCTTGCTGCCTCCGTTCTTGCCCTCACCGATGAGGGCCTCGCCGTCCGGCTCGACAGCTACCGCGCCGAACAGACGGCTTCCGTTGCCGATTTCCCGAGCGACGAGGCCTGAACCCGGATGAGCCACTTTCCTGACGACGGCCGCATTCTGAAGCCCGGCAGCACCATCGGCATTCTCGGCGGCGGCCAGCTGGGCCGCATGCTGGCCCTTGCCGGTGCCAGCCTTGGCCTGAAGAGCCATATCTATTGCCCCGAGGCAGGCAGCCCTGCCTTCGAGGTCGCGGCAACGCACACGCAGGCGGCCTATGAAGACCTTGACGCACTTGAGGCCTTTGCCCGCAGCGTCGATGTGGTGACCTACGAGTTCGAGAATGTGCCCGGCCCAACGGCGGCGCATCTCGCCTCCTTTGTGCCCGTCCGCCCTGGCCCGCGCGCGCTTGCCGTGTCGCAGGACCGGCTGAGCGAAAAAGACTTTCTCTCTGGGGCAGGCATTGCCCTTGCCGGTTACGCCGCTGTCGACAGTCTTGCGGATCTGAACGCCGCGCTCGACCGGTTTGGCGGCCAGGGTGTGCTGAAGACCCGGCGCTTCGGTTATGACGGCAAGGGTCAGGCCATGATCCGCGACCGTGCCACGGCGGCCGATGCGCTGGCGAAGCTCGGCGGCAAGGATCTGGTGCTGGAACAGCTCATCCCCTTCACACGTGAAGTCTCTGTCGTCGCCGCACGCGGCATCAACGGGGATATTGCCTGCTACGACATCACCGAGAACCATCACGAGCACCACATCCTGAAGACCTCTACCGTTCCGGCCAATGTCACGGCCGCCACGGCGGCAAAGGCTGTGGAGATTGCCCGGCGCGTGGTCGATAGTCTCGGCTATGTTGGCGTGACGGGCGTGGAGATGTTCGTCACAGGCTCCGGTGCGGACGAAGACCTTCTGGTCAACGAAATTGCCCCGCGCGTGCACAACTCAGGGCACTGGACACAGGACGCCTGCCTCGTGTCACAGTTCGAGCAGCACATGCGCGCCGTTGCAGGCTGGCCGCTGGGCAATCCGGCGCGCCACAGCGATGTGGTGATGGAAAATCTGATCGGCGCCGATGCCGAAGGCTGGGCCGCAGTCCTTGCCGAGGCCGGTGCGCGGCTGCATCTGTACGGCAAGGCCGAAATCCGCGCGGGCCGCAAGATGGGCCATGTCAACCGCATCCGCCCGATGGCAGGTGGCTGACGCAGGCCGCCAGCATTCAAGCCCCCCAAAAGGCCCGGCGGAACGCTCCACCGGGCCTTTTTCTGTTTCATCAAACTTGCCTGATCATGCTCCGGGCACCAGTCCCAGCCGCTCGCGTTGCGAGAAGCGCCAGATGGCCAGAGTTGCTGTAAAGGCAAGGCCCGTCGCCAGACCCCACCAGATGCCGACACCACCAAGCCCCACCACAAAGGCCAGCACGTAGGCCGTGGTCATGCCAACGGCAATGTAGCCGAGCAACGCCAGGACGAAAGGCACCATGGTGTCGCCAAGACCGCGCAAAATGCTTCCGCCGGCCACCTGCGCCCCATCAGCCAGCTGGAACACCGCAGCAACGCCCAGGAACACGGCTGCCAGCTCCAGAACCGGGGGGGTATCGGGCAGGTTCTCATCCAGGAACAGGCCAACGAGAAAATCCGGTATGGTCCAGAAGGCGATCGCAGCACAGGACATGGTGACGAGCGCCAGGCCAAGTGTAACCCAGCCAGCCCGAGCCACACCTGCCCTATCCCGCTGACCAGCGGCAATGCCAATGCGGCTCATGCCGGCCTGGCTGATGCCCATCGGTATCATGAAGGTGATGGCTGCCAGCTGCAGCGCAATGCCGTGTGCAGCGAGCGGGATCGTGCCAAGCCAGCCCATCATCAGCGTAGACCCGGAGAACAACAGCCCCTCAGCGACAATTGTTGCCCCAATCGGCGTTCCCAGCTTGATGATTGTGAAGAAGTCCGGCCAATCCGGACGCCAGATGCGGCCGAAAATGGCAAAACGGCGCAGGCGCCGGTGACGGATCACATAAAGCCCGAGCAGCAGAAAGCCGAAGGTCGAAGTCGCCACTGAGGCAATGGCCGCACCCACCAGCTCCAGACGGGGAAAGCCGAAATTGCCAAAAATCAGCAGATAGTTGAACCCGCCATTGAGAAAGGCGGAAAGCACCGTCACCCAAAGCACCACCTGCGTCAGGCCAGTGACCGTCAGGAAAGAGCGAAGCGCCATCACAGCCAGAGCCGGGAACAGCGACCACTGCATCACCCGGACATAGGCCCCGGCGGCTGCAGACACTTCGGGCTCCTGCCCCAGAACCAGCAGGATATCTTCGCTAAACCATAGAAGCAGCCATACCGGCACACAGTAACAGGCCACGATCCACAGCCCCATGCGCACGGAGCGGCGCATGGCACGGGCATCCTTGCGCCCGCGAGCGGCAGCGGCCAGCGGCACGATGGCCTGACACACGCCCATGCCGAACAGCCAGAACAGGATATAGACATTCTGGGCCAGCACCACGGCACCCAGCTCGATAGCACCCAGCCAGCCCACCATGATCACGTCAGTGGTGTTGATGGCCATCTGTGCCAGCTGGGCCCCCGCCAGCGGCAGGCCCAGCACGAGTGTCGGGCGGATATCACTGAGCCAGAGGCTTTTTGCCGGAAGAGCGGCAGGAGTGTTCGGGGATGAGGTCTGCATGACAGGCTCCGGAAAGCGCGGCAGGCACGTCTCCCGTCAGATCAATGGCATGCGGGGGCGGTGCGATGAAGGAACTCCCCACCGGCATGAAAAGCATGCCTGTTTGATGGGCAGAAAGACGTAGACCCTTTGGCAGCCCCTGTCTACCCGCAATGCTGGCGCACCCGCCGCACAACCAGTTCTGCCGCGGCGGTATCCGCCTGGCTCTTTTGCAAGCCCAGAACGCAAGCAGAGTGGACATTGCGGCCAAATTCTGATAACACGCGCGCCAGTGAGCGGTAGTGGCTGCGAGAATAGGCCTTTCAGGCCGGGGCGCGCCACAAGCCTAGCTTTCTAAACATCATGTCTACAGCACTCCTGCCTCAGGCGGGACGTGGAACGATAGGGTCAGACGCGTGCAGGTTCTGGTTCGCGACAACAATGTTGATCAGGCGCTTCGTGCGCTGAAGAAAAAGTTGCAGCGTGAAGGCGTATTCCGCGAAATGAAGCTTCGCGGCCACTACGAGAAGCCTTCCGTGAAGAAGGCGCGCGAGAAGGCCGAGGCTGTCCGCCGCGCCCGCAAGCTTGCGCGCAAGCGTGCCCAGCGCGAGGGCCTTGTGCCCGGCCGCGCCACGCACTGAGAACTGGTGATACACCGGCCAAGCGTGCTGCGCCTCTCCAAGGCACAGCTCTAACATTTTGGAAAAGACCGGCTGGTTCTCCGGCCGGTCTTTTCGTGTTTGCGCAAGTCCGTGAGAACCTTACGGCAGATGCTCAACACTAGCATTGTCAAAGCGTGTTTAAGACGGCAGGGTGAAGCCTCCTTGAGGCCTCTGTATCAGGACGGATGATTCGGATGGGCATTTTTGCAGGCATTGTTCCCCCGGCCAGCATCAAGCTGGCAGCGCGGCTGACGGGTGCTGCGGCACTCTGCCTTGCTCTAGCGGCCTGCCAGACCTCGGACATCTACACCAATGTGCCCATTGACCGGGCGGCCGGGTCCAGCGCCAATATCGATTCATTGACGGCGGTGATCCAGTCAAACCCGCGTGACGCCAGCGCCTACAATACGCGCGGCATTGCCTATGGCCAGGCCGGCCGTCTCGACAAGGCAATGGAAGATTTCAACGCCGCGCTGAAGCTTGATCCCAATTCCTATCAGGCGTTTGCCAACCGGGCGCTTGTCGAGCGCCGCCGAGGCAACATGCCCAACGCCGTTGCGGACTATGACCGCGCCCTGCGCATTAACCCCGGTTATGACACCGCGCTTATCGGGCGCGGCAACACCTACCGGCTTATGGGCCGCTACAACGAAGCCCTGCGGGACTTTGACGAGGCGATCCGCCGCAATTCCTATGACGCCCGCGCCTTCCACAATCGCGGCCTGATCTATCAGGCGCAGGGACAGCACAGCTTTGCCATCGAGGATTTCTCGACGGCGATCGTGCTCAATCCCAAGGCCGAAGAGCCCTATACCGCACGCGGCATCTCCTACCTGAAGATGAACGACCCTGCGGCAGCCCTTTCGGACCTCTCTGAAGCTGTCAACCTCGACAAGAACTCCGCCATGGCCTGGGCCGGACGCGGTGTGGCGCTGGAGATGCAGGGCAAGTACACCGACGCGGTGCGCAGCTACAATCGCGCCCTCGGCCTCGACAGCAACAACGACCTTGCCCGCGAAGGCCTTGGCCGCGCCCAGCGAGCCCAGCAGACCGCCTCGCGCTAACCCTGACCCTCAGAACGGCGCGGGCGCCTCGAACCGCAGGCGCTCGCCCGTGACCGGATGCGTGAATTCCAGCATCTGCGCATGCAGCGCCAGACGCGGGGAGGCCTTGCGGGCGGCCTCATGAGCATAAAGGCTGTCGCCGATAATGGGATGGCCGAGGCTGAGCATATGCACCCGCAACTGATGCGACCGGCCCGTTATGGGCGTCAGCAGCATGCGGGTGAAGCCGCCCTCAATCCCGCCATTGCGCCACAGGGTCACCGCCGGGCGGCCTTCCTCAAAGCAGATCTTCTGCTTCGGCCGGTTCGGCCAGTCGACGATGAGCGGAAGGTTCACTTCCCCCGCCTCATCTTCGACATGGCCATAGACCAGCGCCACATAGGCTTTGTCCGTCTCCCGCCTTTCGAACTGCATCGAAAGCTGCCGGTGCGCTTCCGCATTCAGCCCCATGACCATGATGCCGGATGTGTCGAGATCCAGCCGGTGGACGATCCTCGCCCCGCGCACCATCCGCGACACGCGGGTGGCGAGGCTGTCATCGCGCCCCTCCCCCTTGCCGGTGACGCTGAGAAGCCCGTGCGGTTTGACCACGACAAGCACATCCCTGTCCTGAAACAGGATCTGCAGGGGGCCTTGTGGCGGCGCATAATCAAAGGGGAGTGGCTGGCTCTGGTCCATGCCAGAGCGTATGGCGCGGCGCATGCCCATTTGCAAGAAAAAGCAGCCGCAAGCACCACCTTGACATGACAAAGCCCGCAGCACCGGCTGCGGGCTTTGCAGTATCCCATAGGGGGATGATCAGACGGTCAAGATCGCCAGAATACACGTCAGGGCGAAGACGGCAGCGGGCGGGATCCAGCCCTTTTCACCAAGGGCGAAGCCGATGCCGACAGTTACGAGATTGGCAATCAGCATGATCCAGCCGAGAACCAGAGCAGCCGTGCCGCCAAAGGCGAACATGAGCAGCGTCACGACGATGGACAACACCGAGATCGTGCCGATCTTCGAGGCGTTGATGAAGCCTTCGTAGGTACGCTCGTGCTCGGCGTAATCCATGGAAGAAGAAGAAGTGGAGTTGGACATCAGATTCCCCCGGTTCCGGTCATCCTTTTCTGCATGCATCGCTCTCACGACCGGCGCTGCCAGTCAAGCCCTGTGGTGCAAAGATATGAGACTGAGAGGCGACGGCTTTGCAGCCGTCAAGAATTCACACTCCAATTCATCCCCCTGGCACCAGCCCCGCGCTTTCCAGTGCCGCAGCCTGACGGGCGGCGACCGTTTCAACCTTGAAACCGTCGATCTGTTCGTTGAACAGGCGGAAGAAATTCAGCTCGGCGCGCAGATGCAGGAAAACTCCGCCGAGACCGATGGCGGCGCGGTCCATGAAGACGAACTCACGTGGCACGGTGACAGGCCCCAGCTTCTTCAGCGACTGCTGCACACGGAAAGCCTCCTTGCGGCCATATTCAGCCGGACTCACCCCGTCAGCGATGGAGCGCACGCGGTCGGTCAGGAGCGGGCCATAAATGAAACGGGCCCAGATGTTCAGCACATCGATCAGCTCCCGCGTCAGCCCCTTGAAACCCCAGCGCTCATAAGCCGAGACCACCCGTGCCTCATCCTCATGCAGGAGACCCAGATAGAGATCCACCACTCCTTCGACAAAGGCAGGCGGGAAGATGCGGATGCAGCCATAGTCGAGCAGGTTGATGCCTGCCGCCTCGCCGTTTTCCTGAAACACGGTGTAATTGCCAAGATGCGGATCGCCATGGATGACGCCGAAATGGCTGAACGGATGCCACCAGGCATGGAACATGGTGGAGGCCAACCGGTTGCGCGTCTCCAGATCCGCGTCCTTCCAGTCAAGCAGCGGCCCACCCTCCAGCCAGCCCATGGTCAGCAGGCGGCTTGTCGAAAGCTCCGGCACCACTTCCGGCACGCGGATGCGCGGCTCATCGCTGAAGATGGCGCGGTAAACCGCCATCTGCTGAGCCTCTCGCTGATAATCGAGTTCCTCGCGCAGCCGCTCGCCGATTTCCTTGGCGATCTCACGAGTGTCGATGGCCGACTGCATGCGCCGGTGCAAGGAGAAGAGCACGGAGAGCTGGCTGAGATCCGCCTCAACGGCAGAAGCCATGTCCGGATATTGCAGCTTGCAGGCCAGAGCGCGGCCGTCCTTCGCCTCGGCACGATGCACCTGCCCTAGGGACGCGGCCGCCGCAGGTTCCTTCTCGAAGATGGCGAAACGCTGCTCCCAGTCCGCGCCCAGTTCGGCACGCATGCGGCGCTTGACGAAGGCCCAGCCCATCGGCGGCGCATTGGCCTGAAGCTTCGCCAGTTCCGCAGCATATTCAGGCGGCAGCAGATCCGGGATGGTGGACAGAAGCTGCGCCACCTTCATCAGCGGGCCCTTCAGTCCGCCCAGCGCAGCAGCAAGGCTCTCGGCATCCTTCCTGTTGTCCGCCGCAAGACCGAAAAGCTTCGCTCCCGCCAGCTTGGCGGCGACGCCGCCCACATTGGTGCCCACGCGGGCATAGCGGCCAACGCGGGCCGAAAACCGGTTGGCTTCCCTGTCATTACCTGCGGACATCAAGGCTTCCTGACACACTGAACTCTCGTTCTGATCCCATATGGGATGCTGGCCTGTTTCAGCAAGTCAGATACCGTCTGCCATCAAACAAGACTGCCAAGATCTCTCACAAGCTGGTCGCGGTGCAGCATCAGGCCCTTGTAGCGCAATTGCGCCTCATCAAGGCTGCCAAGCTGCTCCGCCAGCCCTGCGGCCAATTCCCGCGCCCGTGGTTGCGCGGCAAGCAGGCGCAGCGGATCGTGATGGATCTTGATGGTGAACAGCAGATCGCCGCTTTCCGGCAGGCGGGAGAGTGTCTGCCGCTCCACCCGGATGAACGCGCCCGCCAGCATCGCGCCTTCGCCTTCCGCCATCTGCGGGGACATCTGCTTGGGACGGGAGTGGTGCAGCTCCGGGCTGTCATAGACCGACCAGTTGAGCCGGGCCACCAGCTGGCCGGGTTTCAGATTGTCGAAGATGCGGTCAATCGTCTGGCCCATGCGTCCGGCATAACCGGGCACATGCTCATGGATCTCAGCCATCGGTTTTGAGGCCTTGGCCACCAGCGACCAGGAGGACGGGAAACAGAGCGAGGCCGCAGCCAGCCGCCAGCCACCCTCCCCCTTGCGCATGAGGACAAGATCTTCCTGAACCGCCCGGCTGATGGTCTGCAGCGGCGGTTCGTCCGGCGTCATGTGACAGACCGTGCCATCCGCCTGCAACGCAATGCCGCCGCCCTCAGCCCGGTAGAGATCTGGATGCGCCACAGGCAGATGTGCCGCAACAAGCCCAAAGGCCTCCGCCTGCGCGGCCAGCGTCTCCGGCTCGCTGTGGATCACCACATCCGCCATAGCATCCATCAGCTCGCGCTTGCGCGCCAGCTGTTCGGCAAAACGCTCGTCCGGATCAAACCAGCGCTCCTGCGGCACCGGTTCAAGACCGATGGAGAAGGGACGCTTCGAACCGTCATAAGGCGTGTAACGGAACATCCCCTCTCCTCATTTTATCAATGGAAAACCGAACCTCAGTCTTCCATTGCCTCCAGCTCGTCGATGATGCGTTCGATCACCGACAGACCCTTCTTCCAGAACCCCGGATCGCTGGCATCAAGGCCAAAGGGCGCCAGAAGCTCCGAGTGATGCTTGGTGCCGCCGGCTTTCAGCAGATCGAAATACTTTTGCTGGAACCCGGCCTCGGCTTCCTCATAGACCGCGTAGAGCGAATTCACGAGGCAGTCGCCGAAGGCATAGGCGTAGACATAGAAGGGCGAATGGATGAAGTGCGGGATATAGGTCCAGAAGGTCTCGTAGCCCTCGCCCAGATGAATGGCGGGCCCAAGGCTTTCGCGCTGAACATCCATCCAGATCTCACCGATACGCTCCGCCGTCAGCTCCCCGTTCCGCCGCTCGGAATGGATGCGGCGCTCGAAGCTGTAGAAGGCAATTTGCCGCACCACCGTGTTGATCATATCCTCGGCTTTGGAGGCGAGCATGATCTTGCGGGTGCGCTTGTCTTCGGCCTTGTCCAGCAGCGAGCGGAAAGTCAGCATCTCGCCGAAAACACTCGCCGTCTCGGCCAGCGTCAGAGGCGTCGGAGCCATCAGCGGACCGTTGGGAGCAGCCAGTACCTGATGCACGCCGTGGCCCAGCTCATGGGCCAGCGTCATCACGTCCCGCGTCTTGCCAAGATAGTTGACCAGCACATAGGGATGTGCGCTCGGCACGGTGGGATGGGCAAAGGCACCCGGTGCCTTGCCGTCGCGCGCAGGGGCATCAATCCAGCCCTTGTCGAAGAAGCGCTGCGCGATCTCTGCCATCTCGGGCGAAAAACCAGCGTAGGCTGCAAGCACCGTATCGCGTGCCTCGCTCCAGGGGATAACCCGGTTGTCCGCCTTCGGCAGGGGTGCGTTGCGGTCCCAGTGGTTCAGCTTGTCCATGCCGAGCCAGCGGGCCTTGAGCGCATAATAGCGGTGTGACAGGCGCGGATAGGCATCGCGCACGGCGGCCACCATGGCATCCACCACCTCGCGCTCCACCCGGTTGGCCAAGTGCCGGCTGTCGGCAATGTCCTCGAACTTGCGCCAGCGGTCGGAGATTTCCTTGTCCTTGGCCAGCGTGTTGGTGATCAGCGTGAAGACGCGCAGGTTCGCCTTGAAGGTTTCGGCCAGCGCATCGGAGGCTGCCTTGCGCTTTGCCGGATCGGCATCCTGCAACAGGTTCAGCACCTGCTCCATGGCAAGGCTTTCCCCGCCAACGGTGAAACGCAGGGAGGCGATCGTCTCGTCAAACAGCCGGTTCCACGCGCCGCGTCCGGTGACGGACTTCTCGTGGAACAGCTGCTCCACCCGGTCTTCCAGCTGGAACGGCTTTTCCTTGCGCAGATCCTCGAACCAGGGGCGGTAATGCTTCAGGCCCGGATCTTCCAGCGCGGCCTCGATTACCGCATCATCAATGGAGTTGATCTCCAGTGTGAAGAACAGAAGGTGCGAACTGGCAGACGTGATCTTTTCCTGCACGTCGCCATAGAATTTCTGGCGGACCGGATCGGTGGTGTTGCCGGCATAAACGAGGCCCGCGAAGGAAATCAGCTTGCCGAGCAGGTCTTCCAGATCCTCAAAAGACTGGATCGCAGCAAGAAGGCCCTCTCTGTCTTCTGCGGCAAGCCGGGCGAGATGCCCCTTGTACGCGCCTTCAAACTGACGGGAGCGCTCGAGAGACGCAGCCAGATCGGCCTGAACCTGCGGCGCGTCCGGTGCCGGATAGAGGTCTGTGAGATCCCATTCCGGCAAGTCGCCCAGCCCTGTTGCGGTTGCGCGGGAGCTGGCGGCTTCAATACCCTTCATAAATCCTCCGGTTGCATCCGTGCGATGCGTCAAAGACATGTCTGCAAGACTATGCTTGCTGAAATTAGGGCGCAAACCCCGTTACAAGCAATCATCATTCTATCGAATGACGCCATGATTATGGACGATTTGTTTACTTGCGGCTGCGAATGATGACCCGAATTGAGACAGGTAAGGCCAGAACGTAAAATGGTAGCAGCCAGCGGACGCATCCTTGTTGTTGATGACGACCCGATCCAGCGCCGCCTGTTGCAGGAGGCCATCACCCGTTTTGGTTACAGGGTGAAGCTGGCCGAGAACGGCGCCGAAGCGCTGAAGATCATGACAGGTGCGGAAGGCGCAGACATCGACCTTGTCGTGATGGACATGGTGATGCCGGAGCTGGATGGCCTTGGCGCCCTGCGCCAGATGCGCACCCAGAAGATTGCGGTGCCAGTGATCATGCAGACTGCGCACGGCGGCATCGACACGGTCGTCAATGCCATGAATGCCGGCGCACAGGATTTCGTCGTCAAACCTGTCTCGGCGGAGCGGCTGGAGGTTTCCATCCGCAATCTGATGAAGGTCTCAGCGCTTGAGAGCGAAATCACCCGCCTCCACAAGCGTGCGTCCGGCACGCTGACCTTCAACGAGATCATCACCCGCTCGGCCGCCATGGAACGCGTGCTGCGCCTTGGCCAGCGGGCCGCCTCGTCCAACATCCCGATCCTGATCGAAGGAGAAAGCGGCGTCGGCAAGGAATTGATCGCCCGCGCCATCCAGGGCACCAGCGACCGCAAGTCGCGGCCCTTCATCACGGTCAACTGCGGTGCCATTCCTGACAATCTGGTGGAATCGATTCTTTTCGGCCACGAGAAAGGCGCCTTCACCGGCGCTGTCGACAAGCATGTCGGCAAGTTCCAGGAAGCCCATGGCGGCACGCTGTTCCTTGATGAAGTTGGCGAGCTGCCCATGGAAGTCCAGGTCAAGCTTCTGCGAGCCCTGCAGGAAGGGGAGATCGACCCCATCGGTGCACGGCGTCCGGTGAAGGTGGACTTCCGCCTCATCTCCGCAACCAACCGGCGCCTGCTGGATCTGGTAAAGGAGGGCGGCTTCCGCGAGGATCTCTACTACCGGCTCAACGTCTTCCCGATCTGGATTCCGCCGCTGCGCGACCGGATCGAGGATATTCCGGCGCTCGCCCGCCATTTCCTCGCGCGCTTTGCCGCCGAGGAGGGCAAACCGCAGGTCCGGGGCATCTCGCCCGAAGCGCTGGCTTTGCTTCAGGCCTACAACTGGCCCGGCAACATCCGCCAGCTGGAAAACACCATCTTCCGCGCCGTCGTGCTATGCGATGGCGACCAGCTGGTGCCTGAGGATTTCCCGCAGGTGGCAGCCGCCCTCGATCATCCGCTGCCTGTGCCGGAGCTGAAGGGGCCTCCAGTCAATGCGGCTGCCAGCACAACGCCCGCAGCCGGAGCCGTCGCCACGTTTTCCACAGGTTCCCCACAGACGGCGCAATCTGCCCCGCCGCATCATCAATCTGCCACAAGCGCTCCGTACGGCTTCCTCCGGAGCCTCGACGATGAAGGCCATTTACGGAGCCTGACAGCTGTCGAGGAAGAAATGATCCGCACCGCGATCAACCATTACGGCGGCCGGATGACGGAGGTGGCGAAGCGGCTAGGAATTGGCCGCTCAACCCTGTACAGAAAGCTTAAGGACTATGGTCTGGAAGATGGTGCAGACCAGAGCGGAGACATGTGACGGCGTGACCGCGGCATAATGGCATCTGTCAATACAAGTTTGTTCAGGCCGTGCCCTGGGTGCCGCAGCGGAATCAGCTGGCGGGTAACTCCGCCTCAAAAGGACAAGGCAATGGGAATCAGCCAGTTACCAAACCCGGTATACGCAGAATCAGGGGCTGGATTCCTCGTTGCAAATTCGCCACTATGGTCCGTGAAATGAAATCACGGTAAAAACTTCTTAACCTCGGGCCGGTAACGTCTCCTTCATCATCGGGGGGAAGTTCCGGCCGCCAGGCCGACAGAATGCGAGAAGTGATTTGCGTACACGGTTTGCCCGAGACAACGCCCTGATACGACTGAAGCGCCTTGTGGCGCTCGTCTGTGTTTTTGGCGCCATGCTCCTTGCGCCTGCCCTGGTTGCACCCGGCCTGTCATCCGCACATGCTGAAACCCGCACCCTCAAGCTCTATAACGTGCACACCAAGGAAAGGGTTCAGCTCACGTTCAAAAAGGACGGCCGGTACATTCCGGGCGGACTTCGAGACGCCAACCGGTTCCTGCGGGACTGGCGGCGCAACGAGATCACCAACATAGATCCGAAGCTTCTGGATCTGGTGTGGGAAGTCTATCAGCAGGTCGGTGGCCGCGACTACATCCATGTCGTGTCAAGCTACCGGTCGCCGGCCACGAACAACATGCTGCGCTCCCGCTCCCGCGGTGTTGCACAGAAAAGCCAGCACATGCTCGGCAAGGCAATGGACTTCTTCATCCCCGGCGTTGACCTCGCCAAGCTGCGCGCCACAGGCCTGCGCAAGCAGGTTGGCGGTGTCGGCTTCTATCCGACGTCCGGCTCGCCCTTCGTTCACATGGACACCGGTAGCGTCCGCCACTGGCCGAAGATGAACCGTCAGCAGCTGGCCCGGGTGTTCCCCGATGGCAAGACTATCCACATCCCGTCCGACGGCAAGCCCATGCCCGGTTACCAGCAGGCGCTCGCTGAGCTGAAGTCTGGCAAGCGTTCCGCGCCGATCGTCGTGGCCAGCAACTCTGATGACGACGAAGGCGGCAGCAGCCGCATGAATACACGCGGGCAGACGCTGACCTCAGGCGACGACGGCCGGATTGTCCGTCCGGCTTCGACTGGCGGCCGCAACTTCCTGGCTGCGCTTTTCTCCGGCGAGGATGATGATGTCGAGGAAGCTGCAGCGCAGCCCGAGCGTGAACCTGCACAGGTCCGTCCTGGCGCAGTGGCAGCCCGTGGCACTCCGGCAGCGACACCGGTGGCAACGCCTGCCCCGGCTCCTGAGCGCGCTCCGGCCCCTGCAGCCGAGGCACCTGTCATCACCGCCGCGGTCACGCCCAAGGGCAAGCCTGAGGAACTGCGCGAGCCTTCCAATATTCCGTTCCAGGTCGCAGAAGCCGATGCTGGCGGGGTGAATGCAGATGAAGCGCTGCGGCAGCCGGTTGCCGTGACTCAGGCTGCCGTGCAGCAGGCCGCGCTTGTGGCCGTGCCGCATGCCAAGCCGCAGTCAGCTGCCGCAAGGGCTGTGGCTCAGGCCACCGACCCGGTCTCCGCAATCCTTGCAGCCACAGGCACTCAGCCGGCCCCGAAACCGCAAATGGCGGCAGCAGCCATGGCCTATGCCTCGCAGGCAGCCACCCAGCC
The DNA here is from genome assembly GCF_036881715.1 of Pannonibacter anstelovis. NCBI lineage: Bacteria > Pseudomonadati > Pseudomonadota > Alphaproteobacteria > Hyphomicrobiales > Stappiaceae > Pannonibacter > Pannonibacter anstelovis. Next base: position 157,157 of record NZ_JBAKBF010000007.1, on the reverse strand, counting down.
GCAGCCGACCACACAGGACCTACTGCGCGCCAAGGCAGCAGAGGCCGCCGCCAGGATGGCCCGCGACAAGAAGAAGCCGGCCGCGCCTGCTCCGACCCTTGCCGGCCTGGTGCCCTCGCAGATCAAGGACCCGCTGGCTGGTTTTGCCCGCGCACCGGACAAGAACTCGACGGACTTTATCTCGTCTGAATCGACGCTCCGCACCGGTTCCTTCGCGAAGATGAGCCATCCAAACCAGCGCAAGCTCACCGAGCTGCTGGAACCCGGCAACCGTTTCCTGAAGAACAGCTTCTCCATGACCGCTCCGCAGGACATTCGTTCCGACACGTTCTCCGGAACAGCCGTGGCGGTCCTTCCGGTGATCTACACCCGCTGAGCCGGGCGGACGCACAATTTCTAAACACGAAGAGCGGCCTTGATGGGCCGCTCTTTTCATATCCGGTTACCGGAAAAAGAAACGGGCGGCACTGCCGCCCGTCTGCACGCTGGTGATATGCGCTCAGCCGTTGCCGCCAGAGTAGGCCGACATGCCAAGAGCCTGGAGGTACAGGTCGAGGATTGCTTCCTCTTCCTCACGCTCATGCGGCTGCTTCTTGCGCAGGGAGATCACCTTGCGCAGGATCTTGACGTCAAAGCCGTTGCCCTTGGCCTCCGCATAGACATCCTTGATGTCATCGGAGATCACCTTCTTCTCTTCCTCAAGGCGTTCGATACGCTCGATGAACGCCCTGAGCTGGTCTGCGGCAACGCCACCCGGATCTGACATGCTAGCACTCCTTCGTTTTTTTCAATTGCGCCTGCCCTGCCACGGCCTGAAGTCCGGGTCAAGCGGCGGCTTGAGGGGAAGCCCCAAAGTTTGAAGCCGGATCAGTGCTCCGGACGGCTGGCCTCGAAGGCTGCCTTCTGCCCGGCTGTTGCTTCGCGCTGATGAAGCCGCTTCCAGTCTTCATAAGGCATGCCATAAACAAGTTCCCTTGCCTCATCCTTACTGAGGGTGGCACCGGCCTTGCCTGCCTCTTCCGCCATCCAGTTGGACAGGCAGTTGCGGCAGAAGCCTGCGAGATTCATCAAGTCGATGTTTTGCACGTCCGTGCGCTTGCGCAGGTGCTCCACCAGCCGCCGGAACGCTGCAGCTTCCAGCTTTTCCTGCGTTGCTGCATCAAGATCCATCTCTGTCTCTCCGCTTGTTTCAATCCGCCCGCGACCCGTAGTGCCGGATCTGGCGCAAGTCCGCCATCGCTGTCATACCGCGCAGAATGGGTTCCAGCCGGTCAGCCCATTCCAGCACGCCCGCTTCATCGCCGATCAGATCCTGCCGGACTTCAATCAGCACATGGGCAAGCCCGCGCCGGGTGCAGTGGCGGTACATTGTGTCGTTTTTCAGGGCTCCATCGTAAGGCTCGTTGTCGCCTACCACCAGCGTTCCATCCGCAGACAGGGCTTCGATGACGGGCTTCACGGCCCGTGGATCCTTGTCCCACAGGAGGCCTGCATGCCAGGGCCGGGGTGTGCCGCGCCAGACCGGCGTATAACTGTGGATCGACACGACGACAGGAGGTGCGGCCTGTTCCAGCATGGCGTCCAGCGTTGCAGTGATGCGATCATGATAAGGGCGGTGATAGAGCGCAATGCGGCGTTCCCGCTCGGCCGCATCATGGCTGGAATTTCCCGGAACAACGGCACCATCCGACAGCCGCATCACCAGCGTCGGATCGTCCTCCCCACGGTTCGGATCGATCAACAGGCGCGAAAAGGTGGTCATCAGCGCCGGGGCCGACAGGCGCCGCGCCAGCTCCAGCGTCAGCGGACGCACGCCGATGTCATATGCGATATGGCGTTCGAACTGCGCAGGAGGCAGGCCCAGATCACCATATTCGGGCGGCAGGCTGTTGCGGGCATGGTCACACAGCAGCAGCAGGCCACAGGCAAGGTTCCCGTCAATGGCTTCGACAGGCTCAAATGCGGAAGGGTTCAAGTGCATTGCTCGGGGATGACGGTTGAGAGGATGCGCAATTCGGATGACGCAAGCATTTTGCTTGCGTAAGAAATAGAACATAGAGGCGCCTCTACCAACAGGTTTTCGATGCCCGTCCCAGCACACACCGCTTCCTTTCTCGAAACCTTGTTTCAGGCGGCCGTTGATGCCGCGCTGCCGGGACAGTGCCTTCCTCCACATTTGCCAGAACCTGTGGAAAGCGGGCGGATCATTCTGCTGGCGGCAGGCAAGGCGGCGGGCTCCATGCTGGAAACGGCCGAGCGCCATTACCGGAAAGACCGCGGCCTTGGGCCGGACCGGCTTCTGGGCCTTGGCGTCACCCGCCATGGCTACGCCCGCCCCACCGGCACCATTGAACTGATCGAGGCGGGCCACCCCGTACCGGATGAAGCCGGCGTTGCTGCCACTTTCCGCTGCCTGGATCTAGCTCGCAGTGCAAAACCCGGCGACCATGTGGTGGTGCTGCTGTCCGGCGGAGGATCGGCCAACTGGATTGCTCCGGCCGGGGGCATCACGCTTGCCGACAAGCAGGCACTGACCAAGGCACTTCTGCGCTCCGGCGCGACGATCGACGAGATCAACACAATCCGCAAACACCTTTCCCGCATCAAGGGCGGACGGCTTGCACAGGCGATACGTCCGGATGTGCAGCTGACGACGCTGGCCGTCTCGGATGTGCCCCGTGACGACCCGGCCGTGATTGCCTCCGGCCCGACAGTGCCGGATCCGACCACGCTGCAGCATGCGCGCGGCCTGTGCCTTGCACGTGGTATCAGCCTCCCGCCATCCATTCAGGCCGCACTGAACGACCCGGCCAACGAAAGCGTCAAACCGGGCGATGCCGCTTTCGAGGGGCGCAGCTACAGGCTGGTGGCAACGCCAATGCAGTCCATCGAGGCCGCAAGGCGCGTGGCCGAGGCTGCAGGTTACGAGACCATTATCCTAGGCGACAGCCTAGAAGGCGAAGCGCGCGATGTTGCAGCTTCGCATGCCGCGCTTGCCATGGACCTGAAACAGAGCGGCCGCAAGTGCGTGCTTTTATCTGGCGGTGAGCTGACCGTGACTATCCGGGGCGATGGGCGCGGCGGGCCGAACCAGGAATATACACTGGCGCTGGCACTCGCTCTTGGCGGGGCAGAGGGCATTTCGGCTGTTGCAGGGGATACGGACGGCACGGATGGCGGACGCGGGCTCGCAGACGACGCAGCAGGCGCCATGCTCGATTCGTCCACCCTCGCCCGTGCATCGGCTGCGGGTCTTGATACTGCCGCATTTCTGGCGAGAAACGACAGCACCGGCTTCTTCGAGAAGCTTGGGGATCTGCTAACCCCCGGGCCAACTTTCACCAATGTCAACGACTTCCGTGCCGTTGTCATTGACAGAACATGACCCGGACCGCAAAAGTCCTCACAAATTATCGGATTAAATCGGTTTAATGATCACGGACAAGGAACGCAGGGCATGAGAGATCCGGCATGGACCGGCACAGGCTTTGCGCGTGCAGCTCTTGCATTTGCAGCTTTTGTTGCTGTTGCCCTCCTCAGCGATACGGCAAAAGCTGACTTACGTCTGTGTAATAAGACCGAAAGCAACGTCGGCGTTGCAATTGGATACAAGGACAAGACTGACTGGGTGACCGAAGGCTGGTGGAACCTGGCAGCCAACAGCTGTGAAACGCTTGTGCCTGGGGCTCTTGTGTCACGCTACTATTACATTTATGCCGTCGATTACGATCAGTTTGGCGAATGGGGCGGCCGGGCGTACATGTGTACGCGCGAAAAAGAGTTCACGATTCGCGGAATTGAAGACTGTGTGGCGCGCGGCTATGAGCGCACCGGATTTTTCGAAATCGACACAGGCGAGCAAAGCAACTGGACGGTTCAGCTGACTGAGCCGGTACAACAGGGAACGGGTGCACAATGAGGCGAAATCGGCGCGTTAAAATTCTTGCAACTCTGGGACCGGCCTCTTCCACCCAGGAAATGATCGAGAAGCTGTATATGGCTGGCGCGGACGTGTTCCGCATCAACATGAGCCATGCTGACCACGATCTGATGCGCGAACTGGTGCGCCGCATCCGTGCGGTCGAGGAGAAGGTCGGCCGGCCGATCGGTATTCTCGCCGATCTCCAGGGCCCGAAGCTGCGCGTCGGCAAGTTCGCCGAAGGTCCGGTGATGCTGGAAGACGGCGCGGACTTCGTCCTGGACTCCGATCCGGCCCCGGGCAACGTTTCCCGCGTCTATCTGCCCCATCCTGAAATCCTCAAGGCACTTCAGCCGGGCCACCGCCTTCTGCTTGACGACGGCAAGATCCGCCTTGTTGTCACCGAATGCACTGCCTCGCGCGCCATGACCCGCGTGGAAGTCGGCGGCAAGCTGTCAGACAAGAAGGGCGTCAGCGTTCCGGATTCGGAAATCGGCATGAGCGCCCTCACCGACAAGGACCGCACCGACCTGACCGCCGTGCTGGAAACCAGCGTGGACTGGATCGCCCTCTCCTTCATCCAGCGTCCCGATGACATTGCCGAAGTGCGCAAGATCGTGCGCGGCCGCGCCGGTATCCTTGCCAAGATCGAAAAGCCGCAGGCAATCGACCGTCTGGCGGAGATCATCGAGCTGTCCGACGCACTGATGGTGGCCCGTGGCGATCTTGGCGTGGAGATGCCGCTGGAACAGGTCCCCGGCCTCCAGAAGCGCATCACCCGTGCTGCCCGCCGTGCAGGCAAACCGGTCGTTGTCGCGACCCAGATGCTGGAATCCATGATCACCGCTCCGGTGCCGACCCGCGCCGAAGTGTCTGACGTGGCGACTGCCGTGTTCGAAGGCGCCGATGCCATCATGCTGTCGGCCGAGTCTGCTGCCGGCCAGTTCCCGGTGGAAGCGGTGAGCACCATGGACCGGATCGCCCAGCAGGTGGAAACGGACCAGAACTTCCGCACCATCATTCACGCACAGCGGACCGAGCCGGAAGCCACCGGCGCCGATGCCATCTCGGCAGCAGCGCGGCAGATCGCCGAAACGCTCAACCTCGCGGCTGTCGTCTGCTACACCTCGTCGGGCGCAACCGGCCTGCGCGCAGCGCGTGAGCGCTGCGCGACACCGGTCATAGCGCTGTCGCCGGTTGCCTCCACGGCCCGCCGTCTTGCCCTTGCCTGGGGCTTGCACTGCGTTGTCAGCGAGGATGCCAACGACGAGAACGACATGGTGAACCGCGCCTGCAAGATCGCCAGCCAGGAAGGCTTCGCAAAGCCCGGCCAGCGCGTAATAGTGACGGCTGGCGTGCCCTTCGGCACCCCCGGCTCCACCAACATGCTGCGGATCGCCTTCGTCGGCAGCGACGGCAAGACCGGCCTCTAAGGCCAGTCACATACCAGACAACATATGGCCCGCCTCTGGCGGGCCATTTTGTTTTGCAAGGCTCGCTTCCACTTCAGAGATGCCGGATCAGGGCTGCGATCTCTTCTGTGTGCGTATGCTGGGGCATGTGACCGGCGCCGGGCAGTTCGATGAGCCGGCAGTTGGGAAGGTCCCGCTCCAGCCCCTTCGAGTGAATACTGGGCCAGACGACCGTATCCTGATCACCGGTGATGGCAAGCGCGGGCTGGGTGATATTGCCATAGTAACGGGACTGCTCCGCGAGGTGACGGTTGAAAGCGGCAAGGTCCATGGCGTTGGACCGGAAGCTGCCCGGCCGGAACAATAGATCCACACCGATGGCAGCGTCATAGCCCTCCGGCACCGCAGCAGGAGCAAAGACATGACGCATGGAAGCAGGAGCCAGGCGCTCTGCAGCCGGCAAGGCCAGCGTGCGGCAGAACAGCTCCCCGACCACCGGCAGTGCCGCAAGCCGGTAATACCAGGCGACACCACCATTCCAGGGATGCGTAGCGGGCGCAAGAAAGACGAGGCCCTTCACCCTGTCAGGTGCTTCCAGAGCCAGTGCTGCCGCAACCGAGGCACCAAAAGAATGGCCGATGACAACGGCCGGCCCGAAGTCCAGCCGCTCCAGCAACGCGGCTATGCGCCGGGCCTGGTCCCGCGGCGAGGCATCCGGCGGAAGATTCCGTTCGGAGAAGCCAAGGCCCGGCCGGTCCACGAACAGCATCTCATGCGTGTCCGCAAAATGAGAGGCGAAGGCGAGGCGCAGATCGAGGAGATTTCCACTCGCTCCATGGATGAAAAGCAGGCGGGGTGCATCCTCAGACGCTGCAGATGGCCGTGAATGGACATAGTGCACATGTGCACAGTCAACAAAACCAAGTGTTCCAGCCGGTTGGTAACGGGCATTGATGCGCCTGCGGCGCAGTTCGGTATAAAGGGCGAGGAGAAGAAAAACGGCGAGGACAATCAGCAACAACAACACTCCGGCAGCCGGTTGAGCCTGAGTGCAGCGGCAAGGGAATGGCGCCGGGCCTCAGATGGGCTCGCCCGCCAGCTCCTTCTCAAGCTCTTCGATAGCTTTACGTGCGCTGTCGAGCCCTGGATGAATCTCCGCTACGCGGCGGAACGTGGAGAGGGCCTTTTCCTTCTGATCCAGCTGGCGCTGGATGATCGCCAGACCGGACAGAGCACCCCAATGGCGGGGTTCAAGCGCCAGGACATGCTCGATGTCGGCGAGTGAGCGGCCGTAGTCGCGTTTGACGTAGTAGATGGTCGCCCTGCGGTTCCACCCCTCGGCAAAGTCCGGCTTAAGGCGCAGCACAACATCCATGAGATCGAGGGCCAGACCGTAGTCTTCGGCCCTGAGAGCAACGGCCGCACGCTGCATCAGGAGGTTGACCGTGTCGCTACCGGACTCAAGATGAGCCCTCTGGATCTTGCGCGCGATAGGAGCAGCATCGCTGTCCGACTTTGCAGCAGCAAGGTCACGGTAAAGACTGTCCAGTGGCTTCTCGTCAGCCTGGCTTTCAGGCGCCCTCGCAGCATCAGACCCGCCCTCATCGCCTTCCGGCGGCAGAGTGTTGAGATCCTCTGCAGAAGGCGGTGGCGTGCCGGGCGTCACTTCCTGCGCCAGCGAGGGCTGGAGCGGAAGGGCAAGAAGGGAAGCTACAAACAGGAAAAGCCGCATGCTGACAAGGATACCTTGCTGCACGCGGCCGTCAATCCTGCAAGTCAAGAAGGGGCTCACGTTCCCGCGAGCGCCAGCAACTCAGCCCTGACGGGCCTTGAAGCGCGGGTTCTTCTTGTTGATGATGTAGACGCGGCCCTTACGGCGAACCATGCGGTTTTCCCGGTGACGGGCCATCAGCGCCTTGAGAGAGTTCTTGATCTTCATCGTTCTGTCCCCGGAAGGGCCCTGCTGTTCTACTCAAAAGAAACGGGCGCCTGGGCGCCCGCATGGACTTGGTTTCTGGCCAAAAGCCCCGGCGCGTGTATCGCGCCTGAGGCCTCTTTCCTCACCTGCAACAGACCGGCCCCTCGCCTTGCCTGCTGCAATAATGGTGGGCGTGACAGGGATTGAACCTGTGACCCCTACGATGTCAACGTAGTGCTCTCCCGCTGAGCTACACGCCCGAAATCTTCGGAACCAAGCGCCGGAGCGCTGCGGTGGTCAGCGATATAACGGGGATCGCCGGACTGTGCAAGACCCCAATCTCAGAACCGTCAAACAATTTTTCAGACGGCACTGACCTGTGGAAAGACGCCTTTCCAAATCGCCGGCCGGCAGCCCTCAGGCTGCCAGCATGCGTTCGACTTCCTGCACAAGGTCCTTCAGGTGGAAGGGCTTGGACAGAACCTTGGCATCTTTCGGCGCATTGGAATCCGGGTTCAACGCCACGGCGGCAAAGCCGGTGATGAACATGACTTTGAGGTCCGGGTCCAGCTGCGTGGCACGGCGGGCCAGCTCGATGCCGTCCATCTCCGGCATGACGATATCCGTCAGCAGCAGGGCGAAAGGCTCTTCCCGCAGGCGTTCATAGGCACTCTTGCCATTATCAAAGGACACGACATCATGGCCGGCGTTTTCAAGCGCCTTGGCCAGAAAGCGCCGCATATCATTGTCGTCTTCCGCCAGAAGGATTCGCGACATGGTGGACAACCGTCAAACTCCGAAACTCAGGGAAACCACCGCCGGGGGTGGGTGCTCGATGCCAGTTATAATTCCAATCCGCCGTAAAGATAGAGTGAAGCCAGCTTGAACACCGCGCTTTCGCTCATTTGTGGACAGGACTGTTGATTCCTTGGCAAGATAAGGAAACGGCAACCCTGCGCTCAGGCGAGCGCTGCCGGTCAAGCGGAAAGCGGTCAGCCCATGCGCATCATAACCGGCTTCGGAGCGGAGCCCGTATTTGAACCAGCCTTCGAGATCCTCGCGCCTGCCGACCAGCGCCTGCCGTTCGTGTTCAATTCGCCCCATTCCGGCGTATGTTACCCGCAGAGTTTTCTCGATGCCTCCCGCCTGGACCGGCTGACGATCCGCAAGTCGGAAGATGCCTTTGTGGATGAGCTCTTCGCAGGCGTGGTGCCCATTGGGGCACCGTTGCTGCGCGCCCATTTTCCCCGCGCCTATCTGGATGTGAACCGGGAGCCCTATGAACTCGATCCGAAGATGTTCGAGGGGCGCCTGCCCGCCTATGCCAATGTGCGCTCCTTGCGGGTGGCCGGAGGCCTTGGCACCATTGCCCGTGTCGTCAGCGAAACCCAGGAAATCTACGCCCGCCGCCTGACCGTGGAAGAAGGCATGGCGCGGATCGAGGCCATCTACAAACCCTATCATTCCACTTTGCGCCGCCTTCTGGCCCAGACCCACGTGGCTTTCGGCTACGCGGTGCTGATCGACTGCCACTCGATGCCCTCCTCCGTGCGCTGCCAGACCTCCGGCATCCGGCCGGATTTCATCCTGGGCGACCGTTATGGCACCTCCTGCCCCATCGAGCTGACGGATATGGCGGCGGATCTGCTCCGCTCCAAGGGCTATACCGTCAGCCGCAACAAGCCCTACGCAGGCGGCTTCATCACCGAACATTACGGCCGCCCGGCCAAGGGGCTGCATGCCCTGCAGGTGGAAATCAACCGCGGCCTCTATATGGATGAGGAAACCCATGAGCGGGGGGCGGATTTCGTCCGCGTCGCAGCCGATCTCATGGACTTTGTCCGGGAATTGACCGCCATGCCCGACAGCGCCTTCTCGGCGTGGTCCATTGCCGCCGAGTAACGCACCTCAAGACAACCCGGACTGAAGCTGCCCAGAAAAAAGGGCCGCACTCAAAAGAGGCGGCCCGAGTCTAGGGAGGAAACGCCCAAGGAGGGCGGCGCTACAACGCAACGCGTCGTATCGCGCTGCAATAAGGTCGCATTGCAGCGCACAAACGTCAAGAGGTCCCGCACCTTTCCAAGCGGTTCCCTTTGACGGCATGGGGTGGCAGAGGCTAAGGACGCGGGCACTGCAGCATTTATTAAGTCGCTGAAATAAATGGAAGTCTCCGCGAAAACCCGTATGTTGCGCGGCAGAATGGGCCTCAAACAGCAAGACATGCAAGGAAGGCATATCAGACATGCAAATATCACATGACTTCTATCCCTTCCTCGAAGAGTTGGCCAAAGCCTCCAGCGCCGCAATCCTCCCGCATTTCCGCACCAGCCACGGGGTGGAAAACAAACTCAGTGGCGGTTTTGATCCTGTGACGGTGGCCGACCGGGGCGGCGAAGAGGCCATGCGTGCCCTGATCAACGCCCGGCACCCGGAGCACGGCATTCTGGGCGAGGAGTTCGGCAGCGAACGCACGGATGCGGAGCATGTCTGGGTGCTGGACCCGATCGATGGCACCCGATCCTTCATTACCGGCCTGCCCACCTGGGGCACGCTGATCGGCCTGACGACCCACGGCAGGCCCAGCCTTGGTATGATGGTGCAGCCCTATGTGAACGAGATCTATGCCGGCGATACCAAGTCTGCATGGTACCGTGGCCCGCTGGGCACGCGGCAGCTGAAGTCCCGTGCCTGCGGCAGCCTTGCCGATGCGGTTCTCTTCACCACCAGCCCGCGCATTTTCAAGCCGGTGGAGAAGCAGGCCTATGACCACATCGAGAAACAGGTCCGCCTCGCCCGTTACGGCACCGATTGCTACGCCTATTGCATGGTGGCGGCCGGGATGGCCGATGTGGTGATCGAGGCCGGTCTGCAGGCCTATGACATTGTGGCCCTTGCCCCAATCATCGAAGGGGCAGGCGGCGTTGTCACCACCTGGACCGGCGGATCACCGTCCAGCGGCGGGCGCATCGTCGCCAGCGGCGATCCGCGCCTGCATGAAATCGTATTGAAGCAGCTTGCAGATGTGCCGCAGAACTGATCCCTGTTACCCGCGCCTTTATTCCTCACCAGGAATAAAGGCGTCGAAGGCGGCCCAGAACTGCTCACGGTAGAAGTTCTGTTCCATCAGCAGCTCGTGTTCTGCGCCCGGAATCTCGATGAAGCCCGCGGCGCGGATGCGGGTGGACAGCTCTTCCGTTGCCCGGCTGGAGACGATCCGGTCCCGTCCCGCGGTGATCATCAGCACCGGCACGGCCACGGACGGGCCAAACCGCAATTCGCGGAACGACATCAGGCAGCGTACTGCGGCCGCCAGCCAGCCAATGGTGGGCGGCCCGATCTCGAGAGCGGGATTCGCCTTGCCGATCTCCACCATGCGCTCAAAGCGCCGCCGGTCACTCGTCTGACGGTTGGTCTCGAAGGTTTCGGCCTTGCCGTTCCCACGCCCCGGCACAGGCGCAAGGGCAAGCCCCAGCATGGCCAGAAGCCGCGCCAGCCGGAAGATCATCCGTTCCTTGCGGCCAAAATCGCTCAATCCGGTGAAAGGCGCCGAAAGCACGGCGCGGGAAATCTGCGTGCGCAGGCGCTCTGTTGCCGAGAGGAAAACCGCACCACCCGTGGAATGGGCCAGCACATAATGCGGCCCAGGACAGTCGGCGAGCGAAATACGGCTCACCACGGTCTCGAGATCGGTACGGTAGCGGGAAAAGCTGCTGACATTGCCGCGCTTCAATGAGCCGGGGTGGCTGTCGGAACCGCCCTGCCCGCGCCAGTCGAAAGTCACCACGTGGAAGCCGCGCTCCTGCAGCTCCGTGATGACCTCGAAATATTTCTCGATGAACTCCGCCCGCCCCTGCAACAGGGTGACGGTGCCTTTAAGCTTGCCCGGCCTCGCAGGAAAACGGGCATAGCGCAGTTTGACGCGATCCGGCGTTTCTATAAGACCGGCCACCGCCCCATCAGGGATCGGATTGCCAGGAATTTCGGTCAGCGTCATCTGGAAAGCCTCGGGCGCAACAAGCAGGCCTGCCAGAGTTACCTTGACCAGCGCCGCAGCTCAACAGTCTTGGACAGGGAACCGCATAAGCAAGGGCCCGGAGAGCGATACCCTCCAGGCCCCAGGATTGACCGGCAGCGGTTACCAGCGGCGGCCGAGACGCTGGCGGTCAATGATGTTGCCGTTATAAGCGTTGACTGTCAGTTTGACCGGCATGCCGCGGCGGCCCGTGGCAAACACGACATAGACCGGGCCGCGTGCACCGCGCACGTCGATGTTCTCAAAGCCCCGGTGGCGAAGGCTGCGGTGGATGTCACGCGGAGACAGACGGGCATCCCGGCGGCCCCAATCGCGTCCATAGTGACGGCCATGGTGGCCACGATCGCGGTGCCAGCCCCAGTCGCCGCCACGGCCATCAATATGGACGGTTGGGGCGCCCTGGCCGGAACGCAGTTCGATGGAGAAGCCGGAGCCAGCCTGTGCCGGAACGGTGGCGAGAGCGGCCGTGGCGGCAATCACGGTGGCGGAGATGAGGGTCTTCAGCATGGTATGCTCCTTTCTTCCTGTCTGGGGCCGGCGGCGTTGCTCTTCAGTGCCAGCCTGTTGAGAGGAAGATGCGCCCTGGCGCTTGAACCGAAACGGAAGGTGCTGTTCATCCGCCGTTCATCTGCACCGGCAGGGGCGGAAGACAGGTCTTGAAACCGCCAGAGCCCCTCCCCACCTCATTGCTGCAGGCGCCAGACGGGCCTGCAGAACGGCCGGTTTCCCGCCAAGAATGGGGGAGCACCGGCACATGCATTCAGTTGCTCATGAAGAGGACAGAACCATGCGTCATTTTGATCTCAGCCCGCTTTACCGCTCCACCGTCGGCTTTGACCGGCTGCTTTCGATGCTCGACAGCGCCACCTCCGACACCCCGAGCTATCCGCCCTACAACATCGAGCGGACGGGCGAAAACACCTACCGCATCACCATGGCCGTCGCAGGTTTCAGCAATGACGATCTCTCGATCGAAGCCAAGGAACATGCGCTGACCGTGAAGGGCGAGAAGAAGTCCGAGGAAACCGCCGGTGAAGTGCTTTACCGCGGCATCGCCTCGCGCGCTTTCGAGCGCCGCTTCCAGCTCGCCGAATATGTGAAGGTGGAAGGCGCCCATCTGGAGAACGGCCTGCTGCACATCGATCTTCTGCGCGAAATCCCCGAAGCCATGAAGCCGCGCAAGATCGAGATCAACGCCGGCGGCACGCCGAAGCAGATCGAGGCGAAGGCCCACTGAGGCCATCGTTCAAAACGCTCCCCAATGCGCGGGGACAAGAGACAGGACAGAAGCGCCCGGCCACGCCGGGCGCTTTTCCGTTCAGCGTGCCAATTCAAACTGGATCTCGATACGGCCAAAGCTGGCACCAGCACCGCGCCAGTCATGATAGATTTCCCGGCTCTGGCCTGAAAGAACGTAGCGGGACGCCTCGATATCCTGCAGCAGCGGACGGTACCCTTGGGTAAAGAGGCTTCGCAACGGCCCCATATGCACTGCTGAAGCCACCATGACCGGCTCAAGATGCAGCAAATCCAGCTCCCCGTCATAGGTTTCAGCACCGGTGACGGGCAGACAGATACGCCAGTCAAACTCCGTCTTTCCATCGCGCGGCAGGCCCTGTGCAATGAAGACCCAGGGACCGGCAGCAGAAAATCCATACCGGCGGCAGTCAGTTTCAATCAACGGCGCCAGCTCTGCAGCAGCGGCTCCCACATCGGGAATCCGCAGCCGCCGGGCAATCGACAAGACACGCATGTCTTCGGTTGGGTGAATCTTCATGGCACGATCCTTACTGGCCGGGCGGACCGCATGGGGATCCGCACCGCAACGACTCAAGACCTGCAAGGCTAGAACAAGATTGGAAAAGGCAAACCGGCAGCGCAGAATGCAATTCCAAACTTTCGGCAAGAGCCCAAGTTTAAGGAAAAACCATTCCAGATACGGAGCAAAACGCTCTGCCGGCGTCTCAGCCTGCAGCCAGTGCCAGGAATCGCTCGACTTCTTCTTCCGTCGTGGCGAAGGAGCAGACAAGACGCAGCAGTGCTTCATCGGCGCCCGGTGCGGTGTGCCCTTCAAGACCGGCGGGCGGCCATTCGCGGATGACGGCGCCTTCGGCCCTCAGCCGGTTGATCACATGGGTTGGAAGCACGGGGAAGACTTCATTCGCCTCAACCGGCCATGCGAGCCGGGCAAAGCCCGAGCGGACAAGACCATCGGCCAGACGGCGGGCCATGGCATTGGCATGGCGGGCATTGTCCAGCCAGTGTCCATCTTCCAGATAACCCTCGAACTGCGCCGCCACGAAGCGGCTCTTCGACAGAATGTGCCCGGCCCGCTTGCTGAGATAGCGGAACTGGCTGCCCTCGCCCGGATTGAAGAAGATCACAGCTTCGGCGCACCAGCAGCCATTCTTGGTGCCGCCGAAGGACAGAACATCCACGCCCGCGCGCCAGGTGATATCCGCTGCCGAACCGCCGCTGGAGATCAGCGCATTGGCAAAGCGGGCACCGTCCATGTGCACAACGATGTCACGGGATTTGGCCACATCGGCCAGAGCACGGATTTCCTTGGCGGTATAGACGGTGCCGCATTCGGTTGCCTGGGTCAGGGAGAGACCCGCAACCTGGCCGCTGTTGAGATCCCCATCCGGATGCTCGGCCATGGCACTTGCCAGAACGGCCGGTGTCAGCTTGCCATTGGCGCCGGGAAGGCCGCGAATCTTCTGGCCCATGGTCAGAAACTCGGGCGCATTGCATTCGTCATTGGCCACATGCGCCGTGGCATGGGCAAAGACCACGCCGCCGGGCTTCGCATAGGCCGAGAGCGCCAGCGCGTTGGCAGCCGTGCCGGTTGGCACAAAGAAGACCTCGACATTGCATTCGAAAAGCTCGCTGAAACGGGCCTTGACCGAAAGCGTCAGCGGATCTCCTCCATAGGCCGGAACGAGCCCGGTGGAATGGCGGGAGAGGGCGGCGGCGACCGGCGCGCTGGCACCGGCCCAATTGTCACTGGCAAATATCATGCAGGCACACTATCCGCCGCAGCCGCTGCCTTGCAACAGCTCTCAGTAATATCGCGCCCGCCGGGCAAGGACGCGGCGCAGGACCCAGTCGATGGAAAAACGTCCCGGCCCATAGATGGTCAGCACCAAAAGCAGGAAGCCCCAGAGCAGGCGCTGATCGGCAATCATCGACGAAGGATTGCCATCAAACATGGCGCCTATGGCCGTTGCATCAGCCCCAAGCTGATAGACATCCACGTAGGACATGACCGCAATGAAGCCGATCATGCCGAGGCTGGCTGCACGGGTGAACAAACCAATCGTGATCAGCGCCGGCAGGATGAACTCGGCCCATGTCCCGGCAATCACGATCACATGATAGGGAAAGAAAGCGAGTTTGCTGGTGTCATAGCTCACCGCCTCCATCATGGATGGCAAGATCTGCGCAAAAGCGCCATCAGACGGATGAAGGAACCCCAGAACGCCCGGCCCGATCTTGGTAAGGGCGGAATTCCAGAAGTAAAACAGAAGCACGCTGGCAAAGACAAAGCGCCCGGCAAGGCCAATCAGCCAGCCGTGGGTGGCCCGTTCCAGCCCGGCGAAAAAGCCATTGTACATACGGATGAAGAAATCAAACATTGTGTCCCTCCCGGACAGTTCCGGGTATCAAATCAGGCCCGAGCATCTTCTGAGCATTTTTCGAGGCGTGATGCGTCAGCGTGGCAAGGCCTGATCTTAGAGTGCATCCGGATAAAATTTACGCAAGGTCAATTTGGCATTCACAAGCTGCGCCGCTGCGCAGCAACAACCCGATGGCAGCAGCGAGATCAAAGGCCGGGTCCACAGCCAGCGCGCTGCCTGCCGCCTCCGCAAGATACTCGCCAGCCGTCAGCGCTGTCATGAAAGCTGCCTCCCCCTCTTCCAAGGGGTGAAGAATGACATCAATACGGGGCCGGGTGAGAAGTACACTCTGCCCCTGCCCCGGATCAACCTCTACGCCCCCTTCAAGTTCGAACCGGTTGGCCCTGACCAGATCCAGCACTGGATAAGGCGAGACAACCAGATGGCAGGACGGGTGCAGCGTGAAGCGCAGGGCGCCCAGCTGCTCCGGCGGCACAGCTGCAAGCTGGCCCGGATCAAGCGACGTCCGGTCTGCCGCGTGATAGGCCTCGAGCCAGGCCCATTCCAGCCGGGCCACATCCGGCAGATAAGGATAGCCTGCCAGTGGCGGAAACCCTGCAATGAAGCTGGAAAAGCTGCCGCCATAGGTCAGAAGCACGGGCGAGGACGGCGGTTCGGCGCTCACATAAAGCCTCGCAAGTGCCCGGAAATACTCCTCTCCCAGCAGCCGCACCAGCGCCGGATAGGTCGCCATCAACGCTTCGGTCAGGCTGACGATGACATTGTTGCGATAGACGCCGAAACGCTTGGGGGCGGGAGCGCCGTCCGGGCCGGTCACATCCTGCGGCACCGGCAGATCGGCCCGCATCAGCGCCGCGGCAAAGGCTGCACCGGAGACAGAGGCCTGCTCAGCCATGACGCAACAGTCCGTGCGGCCGGGCCTCATGCCGGAGTTGGGCCATGATCTGCTCCGCCTCCTGCACCTGCCCCAGCAGCACCGGCCAGGATGGCACGTTGTTGTCCCACTCGATCAGCACTGGCAGCGGCCCGGTTCGCGCCATGAGATCTGCGAAGAGGCTCCAGACCGCTTCGTCCACCTCCCGGTCATGGGCATCGATCAACAGAGGCCCGCCCTCGTCGTCGGTGTCCGGCGCATGGCCGCCGAGATGAATCTCGCCCACATGTTCAATGGGAAAAGCCGCCAGATAGTCCCGCGCATCGCGGCGGTGATTAACGGCGGAAACATGGACATTGTTGACGTCGAGCAGCAGCCCGCAGCCGGTGCGCCGGACAATCCCGGCCAGAAAGCTCAGCTCGTCCATCTCGCTGGAGGCAAAGGCCACGTAGGTGGACGGGTTTTCCAGCAGCATGCGCCGCCCCAGCACCTCCTGCACCCGGTCAATATGATCACAGACCACATCCAGCCGCGCCTGTGTGTAGGGCAGCGGCAAGAGATCGTTCAGGAAAATGGTGTCATGGCTGGACCAGGCCAGATGCTCGGAGAAAGCAGCCGGCTCATAGCGCGCGCAAAGATGCTTCAGCCGGGCAAGATGGGCTTCATCCAGCGGGCCATCGCCGCCAATCGACAGTCCCACACCATGCAGCGAGAGGGGATAGTCCGCCCTGATCCGCTCCAGATAATGATGCGGCGCGCCGCCTGCGCCCATGTAGTTTTCGGCGTGGATCTCGAAGAAGCCGATATCGGGCTTCTGCGCCAGAATTTCGCTGTAGTGCTCTGGCTTCAGCCCTGCACCGCCGCGCTGCGGCAGGGTGAAACTGAGGTCCGCCTTGTCCTGCAGCCCGGTCATGATGGCTACCGCTCCCCCGCAATGCGGCTTCCGGCAGCGACTGCCGGAAGCCTTGATCCTTCATTCCGGTCCCGCCGCCTCAGGACTTCGGCAGATCGCGCTGCAGCTCGGTCAGCGAGCCCATGCGGCCGTCAGGCAGCTTCATCTCTGTGCAGGTACCGGCGGGCACCAGCGTCCAGGCATTGCCCTGGTAGTCGACCGTAGACGTACCGGCGCAGGTCGTGCCCGGGCCAGCCTTGCAGTCATTCTTGCCGGCGAGCGACACGCCGTAGCACTTTTCCTTTGCCTGTGCGCCAGCTTCCGTCGATGCGGTCACGCCTGCCACTGCCGCCGCCACGGCACCTGCCACCATTGCCGCAGAAAGAAGGGTCTTGCTCATTTTCCTACCTCACTTGATCCGTCCCGGCTCCCCCGATGGCGCCGTTTCCCGGATGGCTGCATCCTGCTGCATTCCCCCGCCGCCGGGAAATCAAAGGCCCGTGACGGCGGAACCGGCTGCTGATGCCGGGAGTGTGAACTCCAATCATGAAACTTTGTTGCTCATTCCGCCGCCACCCGTTCCGAAAATGAACCTGACGCTGCAAATGGCGAAACAAAATGAATTTTAATCCTTATAAACGGTCTTGCCCCCCCGGGGGAAATCTGGCATGTTCCCCCAGCTCGGAATAGGGCAGGAATACTGTCCCTTTTTTGAGCCACGAGGTTACTCGCTGGGCCGTGGCCAATCCGCGGCAATCGCCGGATATGGGGGAGGCACCACAGACACCGGCACCTCATGCGAGAGCCTGCGGACAGGCTCACGACTGCCTTGCTGCCCCGTGCGGCAGGCAGAAACAGGGCATCACCGGCGAAGCGGGAGGCTTGCTTTCGCCACAAGACGATTCGCTTTGTGGAAGCGAAGCGTTAAAACTACGACAGAGCCGCGGCACAGGCTGAGGGAGATCTGCGTGTCTTGCCCCCAAGAGGGGGAAGGTGTGCGCATGCGACCCAAGGACGGCTGCGGAAACACTGGATTACAGTGAGGGCGCATATGATGAAGAGTGAGCTGACCACCAGCACAGCCATGGCCGTAGCAGGGCGCAAGGAAGCGGACAAAGCCCGCACCGCGACCACTATCGCCACGCGTCTGCGCGAGGCGGCAGATAAAGGGCTCTACAATCCTTCTCGCGAACACGACGCCTGCGGCGTCGGCTTCATTGCGCATCTCAAAGGTCAGAAATCGCACAAGGTCGTCGCGGACGGCCTGAACATCCTCGAAAACCTCACCCACCGCGGTGCGGTTGGCGCCGACCCGCTGATGGGCGACGGCGCGGGCATGCTCGTGCAGATCCCGCATGACTTCTTCAAGGCCGAACTGTCGGCGCAGGGGGTAGCCCTGCCGGAGCCGGGCCAGTATGGCGTCGGCTTCCTGTTCCTGCCGCAGGACGCAGCACTGCGCGCCAAGTGCGTGGCGATCGTCGAGCGCGTTGTTGCCGCCGAAGGCCAGAAGGTGCTCGGCTGGCGCGACGTGCCGGTCGACAATTCTTCCCTGTCCAAGGCGCCGGACATCGCCGCCACCGAGCCCTATTCAAGCCAGCTCTTCATAGGCGCGGCTGATGGCATCGACCAGACCACCTTCGAGCGCCGGCTGTTCATCCTGCGCAAGGTGATCTCGAATGTCGTGCGCGCCGAGAGCGATGCGGTGAAGCACGGCTTCTACGTGGTCTCCATGTCCAGCCGCACCCTGGTCTACAAGGGCATGTTCCTCGCCTACCAGCTGGGCGCCTATTACAAGGACCTGAAGGACGAGCGCTTCACCTCTGCCCTCGCCCTCGTGCACCAGCGCTTCTCCACCAACACGTTCCCGTCCTGGGATCTCGCCCACCCCTACCGCATGGTGGCGCATAACGGCGAGATCAACACCCTGCGCGGCAACGTCAACTGGATGGCCGCCCGTCAGGCGTCCGTGTCCTCGCCGCTGTTCGGCGACGACATCACCAAGCTGTGGCCGATCTCCTACGAAGGCCAGTCGGACACCGCCTGCTTCGATAATGCGCTGGAATTCCTCGTCATGGGTGGCTACTCGCTGGCCCATGCGGCGATGATGCTGATCCCGGAAGCCTGGGCCGGCAACCCGCTGATGGACGAGAACCGCCGCGCTTTCTACGCCTATCATGCAGCCATCATGGAGCCGTGGGACGGCCCGGCCGCCGTGGCCTTCACCGATGGCCGCCAGATCGGCGCGACGCTGGACCGCAACGGCCTGCGCCCGGCCCGCTATATCGTCACCGATGATGATTATGTCATCATGTCCTCGGAAGTAGGCGTTCTGCCCATTCCGGACGAAAAGATCGTCAAGAAGTGGCGCCTGCAGCCGGGCAAGATGCTGCTCATCGACCTGGAAGAAGGCCGCATCGTCTCCGACGACGAGATCAAGCGCCAGCTTTCCACCGCCAACCCCTACAAGGACTGGCTGCACCGTTCGCAGATCGTGCTTGAGGACATGCCGGGCGTGCGCGAGCGCGCTCCCGTGGCCGGTGAAAGCCTGCTCGACCGCCAGCAGGCCTTTGGCTATACCCAGGAAGACATCAAGCTGTTGATGCAGCCGATGGCGACCGTGGGTCAGGAAGCCGTGGGCTCCATGGGCACGGACACGCCGATTTCGGCGCTCTCCGACAAGTCGAAGCTGCTTTACACCTACTTCAAGCAGAACTTCGCCCAGGTAACGAACCCGCCGATCGATCCGATCCGCGAAGAGCTGGTGATGAGCCTCGTCTCCTTCATCGGCCCGCGCCCGAACCTGTTCGACCTCAAGGGCCTGTCGCACGCCAAGCGCCTGGAAGTCCGCCAGCCGATCCTCACCAACGAGGATCTGGAAAAGATCCGCCGCATTGGCGACATCGCGGACAACCACTTCTCGGCCAAGACGCTCGACATCACCTATTCCGCTGCCCGTGGGGCTGACGGCATGGAAGATGCGCTGGAGGAACTGTGCCAGCGCGCCGAGAAGGCCGTGCGGGACGGTGACAACATCATCATCCTGTCGGACCGCCTGATCAGCCGTGCCCGCATCGCCATTCCGGCGCTGCTGGCCACCGCCGCCGTGCACCATCACCTGATCCGCAAGGGCCTGCGCACGTCTGTGGGCCTCGTGGTGGAGACAGGTGAAGCACGCGAAATCCATCATTTCTGCGTGCTGGCAGGCTACGGCGCCGAGGCAATCAACCCGTATCTCGCCTTCGAGACCCTGCTCTCGATGCACCACGAGATGGACTTCCCCGAGGAAGTCGATGCCGATGAAGTGGTCTACCGCTACATCAAGTCCATCGACAAGGGCATCCTCAAGGTCATGTCCAAGATGGGCATCTCGACCTACCAGTCCTATTGCGGCGCACAGATCTTCGACGCCATCGGCCTGTCGTCCGCCTTTGTCGAGAAGTACTTCTTCGGCACGGCAACGACCATCGAAGGCATCGGCCTGAAAGAAGTGGCGCAGGAAACCGTCATGCGCCACCAGATGGCCTTCGAGGATGTCGCCATCCTGCGCCGGTCGCTGGAAGTGGGCGGTGAGTACGCCTACCGCATCCGTGGCGAGAGCCACATGTGGACGCCGGACTCCATCGCCACCCTGCAGCACGCCGTGCGCGGCAACCTGCCGGACAAGTACCGCGAGTTCGCCGAGCTTTCCAACAAGGAAACCGGCCGCTTCTCGATCCGTGGCATGTTCCGCATCAAGAGCGCGGAAGAGCTGGGCCGCAAGCCCATCTCCATCGGCGAGGTGGAACCGGCCGAAAAGATCGTCCGCCGCTTCGTCACCGGCGCCATGTCCTTTGGCTCGATCAGCCGCGAGGCGCATACGTCGCTGGCCATCGCCATGAACAAGATCGGCGGTAAGTCGAACACCGGTGAAGGCGGCGAGGAAGCCGAGCGCTTCAAGCCGCTGCCGGACGGCTCGATGAACCCGCAGCGTTCCGCCATCAAGCAGATCGCGTCCGGCCGTTTCGGTGTCACCACCGAATATCTGGTCAATGCGGACATGCTGCAGATCAAGGTGGCACAGGGCGCAAAGCCCGGTGAAGGCGGCCAGCTGCCGGGCCACAAGGTGGATGCGGTCATCGCCAAGGTGCGCCACTCGACCCCGGGCGTGGGCCTGATTTCGCCCCCGCCGCACCATGACATCTACTCGATCGAAGATCTGGCGCAGCTGATCTACGACCTGAAGAACGTGAACCCGGAAGCCGACATCTCCGTGAAGCTGGTGTCGGAAGTGGGTGTGGGCACGGTGGCTGCAGGCGTTGCCAAGGCCCGCGCCGACCACATCACGGTCTCCGGTTATGACGGCGGCACCGGCGCTTCGCCGCTGACCTCGATCAAGCACGCCGGCAGCCCCTGGGAAATCGGCCTTGCCGAAACCCAGCAGACGCTGGTGCTGAACGGCCTGCGCTCCCGCGTGGCGCTGCAGGTGGACGGCGGCCTGAAGACCGGCCGTGACGTGCTCATCGGCGCCCTGCTGGGTGCGGACGAGTTCGGCTTTGCCACCGCGCCGCTGATCGCCGCAGGCTGCCTGATGATGCGCAAGTGCCACCTCAACACCTGCCCGGTTGGCATCGCCACCCAGGACCCGGTGCTGCGCAAGCGCTTCAAGGGCACGCCGGAGCATGTGATCAACTACTTCTTCTTCGTCGCGGAAGAGCTGCGCGAACTGATGGCCTCTCTCGGCGTTGCCGACCTCAATGAGATCATCGGCCGCTCGGACTTCCTCGACAAGGAAACCGCCATCGACCACTGGAAGGCGAAGGGCCTCGACTTCGGCCGTATCTTCTTCCAGCCGGAGGCAGCTCCGGAAGAAACCCGCTGGACCCAGCGCCAGGAGCATCCGATCACGGATATTCTGGACCGCCGCCTCATCGCGGCTGCCCGTCCGGCGCTGGAAGACAAGACGCCGACCATCGTCGAGGAGACCATCTGCTCGGTCGACCGGTCTGCCGGTGCCATGCTCTCGGGCGAAGTGGCCAAGCGCTACGGCCACAAGGGCCTGGCGGCGGATACGCTGAAGATCAACCTGAAGGGCACTGCCGGCCAGGCCTTCGGCGCCTTCCTCGCCCGCGGCATCACCATGGAGCTGCGGGGCGATGCCAACGACTACGTCGGCAAGGGCCTGTCGGGCGGCAAGATCATCGTGCGCCCGTCGGACAAGGCGCGGATCGTGCCGGAAGAGTCCATCATCGTCGGCAACACTGTGCTTTACGGTGCGACCGAAGGTGAGTGCTACTTCCGCGGTGTTGCGGGCGAGCGTTTCGCCGTGCGCAACTCCGGTGCGATTGCGGTGGTCGAGGGCGTGGGTGACCACGGCTGCGAGTACATGACTGGCGGCATTGTCGTCGTTATCGGCCAGACCGGACGCAACTTCGCAGCCGGCATGTCGGGCGGCATCGCCTACGTGCTGGACGAAGACGGCACCTTCTCGTCGCGCTGCAACCTCGCCATGGTCGACATCGAGCCGGTCGCCGAGGAAGACGATCTGCTGGAGAAGCTGCACCACCATGGCGGCGACATCGAGCACAAGGGCCGCGTGGACGTGACGGGCGACATGACCCGCCATGACGACGAGCGCCTGCGCCAGCTCCTGTCCAATCATGTGGCCCACACCGGCTCCACCAAGGCTCAGGCGATCCTGGATGCCTGGGATGTGTACAGGCCGAAATTCGTCAAGGTGATGCCCGTCGAGTACCGCCGGGCCTTGCGCGAGATGGAAGAGAAACGGCTCGGCATGGTGGCGGCGGAATAAGCCCGCCACCTGCACCCGGCCCTCGCGGGACACGCTGAGGGCCGGCACCACCCGGCAACAGAGCCGTCTCCCTGAAAACAGGTCGAGGCGGCTGAGGATGAAACGAGTTTTGAGGAGGTCACCTTGGGCAAGGTCACCGGATTTTTGGAAATCGACCGGCAGGAGCAGAAGTACCAGCCGGCATCAGACCGTATCCGCCATTTCCGCGAGTTTACCCTGCCGCTGAACCAGGGCGAAGTCGAGCGTCAGGCGGCCCGCTGCATGGATTGCGGCATCCCCTATTGCCACGGCCCCACCGGCTGCCCCGTGCACAACCAGATCCCGGACTGGAACGATCTGGTCTATCAGGGCGACTGGGAACTGGCGCTGCGCAACCTGCATTCGACCAACAACTTCCCGGAGTTCACCGGCCGCGTCTGCCCCGCCCCGTGCGAGGAAGCCTGCACGCTGAACCTTGAGGACGCGCCGGTCAACATCAAGACGATCGAGCAGGCGATTGCCGACAAGGGCTGGAAGGAAGGCTGGATCCGCGCCGAGCCCTCCGCCACCAAGACCGGCAAGACGGTTGCCATCATCGGCGGCGGACCGGCCGGCATGGCCGCAGCCCAGCAGCTGGCCCGCGCCGGACACACCGTCCATGTCTACGAGCGCGAGCCCAAGGCCGGCGGCCTGCTGCGCTATGGCATTCCGGACTTCAAGATGGAAAAGCGCCACATCGACCTGCGCGTCAAGCAGCTGGAAGAAGAAGGCGTCACCTTCCACTATGGCGTTAACGTCGGTGTCACCGTCACCATGGAAGAGCTGTCCGAGCGCCATGATGCGGTGATCATCTGCGCCGGTGCCGAGCGTCCGCGTGATCCGGGCGTCTCCGGCATGGAGCTGGAAGGCTGCCACTGGGCGATGGACTATCTGGTCCAGCAGAACCGCCGCGTCGGCGGCGAGGATGTATCGGGCGAGGCTCCGATCTGGGCTGCGGGCAAGCATGTGGTCGTCATCGGCGGCGGCGACACCGCCTCCGACTGCGTCGGCACGGCCTTCCGCCAGGGCGCCCTGTCGGTGACCCAGCTCGACATCCGCCCGATCCCGCCGCTGAAGGAAGACAAGCTGACCGTGTGGCCCTACTGGCCGACGAAGTTCCGCACCTCTTCCTCGCAGGCCGAAGGTGCCGAGCGCGAATTCTCCGCCGCCACCCTCGGCCTTGTGGGCGAGGACGGGCACATCGTTGGCGTCAAGTGCGCCCGCGTGGACGAAAAGCGCAAGCCGATCCCCGGCACGGAGTTCATCCTGCGTGCTGATCTGGTGATGGCCGCCATCGGCTTCTCCGGCCCGCGCCTCGACACCTTCATCGCCGAGCTGGACGGCAAGCTGGAGCTGGATGGCCGCACCAACGTGAAGGCCAACACCGAGGACTACAAGACGAGCTATGCCAACGTCTTTGCCGCAGGCGACGTGCGCCGCGGCCAGTCGCTGGTCGTCTGGGCCATCCGCGAAGGCCGTCAGGCCGCCCGCGCCGTGGACGAGTTCCTCACCGGCTCGTCCAACCTGCCCCGCTGAGCGGCAGCCCGAACAGCAACACCCTCAGAAGCGGCCCCCGGGCCGCTTCTTTTGTTTTGGGAAACAGAAAGGCTCAATTCGGCAAAACGCCCGTAAAATCCACGCGGCCGGGGATGGGGGTGCCGGTGTCGCCTGTGGCAAGGAACTCGCGGGCAAGACGGGCGGCGGCTTCGGTTTCCACTGGGGGCAGGATCTGGGGTTCGCTCGCATCGCCCGCCAGATGGTCCTCTGCCGACAGGGCACGGCCGGTCAGGACGATGAAGTTCGGATCGTCCGCCACGCCTTCAAAGGCCAGCCCGCCATAGCCGCCGAGCATACGGGCAAGCTCTCTCTCGACGAAAAAGGCCACTTTGCGGGCGCCAGCCCATGTAAAGCCGACGCCATCATTGGCGCGCAGGCGGCGGCGCTGACCGTCCACATCCGGCCCGAAGGCGGTGTAGGCTTCATTGTCATCCAGAAACACCTTCCAGATGTCCACATAGGCCGAGCGTGTCATGGCGGCTTCACCCTGGAGCAGGTCGTTGATCAGGGTGAAGCCCGGATCAAGCCGTGCCGCCTCGGTGGGCGGCAGGCCCACCAGCACAAGCGGCTTGCGCTCCTGCCGCATGGCCAAAGCCAGGGTCCGCAGCTTCTTGCGGTACTCCGTCTTGAACGCATCGCTGCCAAAGGGCACAAGCGAGCCATCCGGCTGCGGCAGATCCTTGAGATCAGCATAGCCGAAGACAGCAACAACTGCCTTTACGCCGCCGCCACGGATGCGTGAGACCGCCCGTTCCGTCCATGCCGGATCCGGCTCGCCCATAAGGCCATCAGGCAAGGCCGCAGGCTGTGCTGCCGCCCCGCCCTCGGGAGACGCGGCCTGTGAGGAAGCAGGCGCCGCGGCGAGAAGCTCGACCCGGATCATCGGCTTTTGTGCGAAGATGAAGCTCAATCCTTCCGCGAGACTCGCAGCCGTTGACCCACCGAGCACGAGAACCACGCCAGCGTCCGGCTCCTTCGGCTCTTCAGTGACCTTTGGCGGGCCACTGGGGGCCGATGGGGCCTTCTTGCGCACCACAGGCTTGGCTTCCTGCACCCGCTCCTCAGGCCGGGACACGCCGAACAGGCGCATGAGCGGGCGCAGCGGGTTGAAGCCATTTTCAGACGGCGGAGGCGGAATAGGGCTGCCCTGCGCAAGCACAGGCCCATGCAGCACTGGCAGAACAACCAGAGCGGCAACAAGCATGGCAAGCCAGCGCATCCTGAACGAAAGAAGCGGCACCCGGAAACCTCCATCTGAACAAGGTCAGACTATAGGCAATCCGGTGCCGCTCCGGAAGTGTCAGCTGCCGCTGCCAATCCTGGACAGCAGCATGACAGAGGCATAGCCGTCCGGGATCAGGCCCCGCGACTTCTGAAAGGCACGGATGGCCTTGCGGGTGGTGGGACCAGCCAGACCATCCGGCTCACCGGCCTTGAAGCCCTTGCGATTGAGCGCCGCCTGCAGCTGCATGGTCTGATCCTTGTTGAGCGGCAGATGCTCTCGCGACCAGGACCCTGCAAAGGCGTCCCCGCCGCGGACACGGTCGGCAAGATGCCCGACAGCCAGCGCATAGGCGGTCGCGTTGTTATAGCGCTTGATGACAAAGAAGTTCTTCAGCATCAGGAAGCCCGGACCGGCTGCACCTGCGGGAAGCACGAGCACCGCATTGTCATCCGGACGGGGGAACCCGCGCCCGTTTGCACGCACGACACCCAGCTTCGCCCACTCACCCAGTGTCTTGGTGGTGCTTTCGTCAGCCAGCGAGTAATCGAAACCGCGCGGCAGAGAGATCTCATACCCCCAGGTCTTGCCCGGCTGCCAGCCGTGTTCCTTCAGATAATTGGCAGTGGAAGCCAGAGCATCGGGAACGGAGGTCCAGATATCGCGGCGGCCATCACCATTGAAGTCGGCGGCATAGCGTTTCCAGCTTGAGGGCATGAACTGGGTGTGACCCATGGCACCGGCCCAGGAGCCGATCATGTCCTTGTGGCGCACGTGCCCGGCCTGAATGATGCCGAGGGCCGAGACGAGCTCGTCCTGCCAGAACTCCCGCCGGCGCGGCGCCTCATAAGCGAGTGTTGCCAGAGCCCGGATTACGTCATGGCCACCCATGAAGTTGCCGTAGTTGGTTTCCATGCCCCAGACGGCCAGAACCACTTCCTTCTGCACGCCGTAGCGGGCCTCGATTTCGCGCAGGACAGCCGCGTGCTCGCGCAGCATCTTCTGGCCATTCTCGATACGCGCATCGGAAACGGCGCTTTCGAGATAATCCCAGACCGGCTTCACGAATTCGGACTGTTTCGACATCAGCCGCACCGTGTCCGGATCAGGCGTCATGCCGGTGAAGACGGCGTTGTAGGTCTGGCTGCTGATCCCCGCCGCCTGTGCCTGCGGCCAGAAATTGCGGACCCACGACTGAAAGCCCGCATCCGCGAGCGCAGAACCGGCCGGCATCATCCCTCCAGCAGCGAGCAGCATGGCAGCGGCAAGGCCGCGAGCCTTTCTGGCGATCCGGCCCATTGGCCGGGACACCGTCTGTCCGGTCAAACCGTTTTTCGTCATTCAGGCCTCCTTAATGCCCGGAATGCCCCCGCACCCCATGTTGGCAAGCTGGTCATCTGGCCTCATCTGCTCACCGGCGTATCCGGACACCCGCCTGGATGCGGTTTTCATCGTAATCCGCACCGGCGATCGAGCTGTCAAAGGTCCGATAGGTATATGTCCCCGTCAAGGCAACGTTGCGTGTCAGGGCATAGGTTGCTCCCGCCAGCGCGCTGGTGGTGGCCTCTTCAATGCCCACCCCCTGATAGTGACGCCGCGCATAGCCAGCGCCAGCCTGGGCAACGAGGCGTTCCGAAAGAGCATGCGAGACACGCAAATCCGCGCTGTAGAGGATCGAGCCGGAAGATCCGGCCAAGTCCGAGGGGCTGAGCGTTGTGGTCAGGCCTGCCGTGACGGTCGTGAGGCGCGTTGGTGACCAGACGAGCGATCCGTCGATGGTCAGGCCCGCCAGATCCTGAAGCTGGCGGCTGTCCAGACGCTCCACCCGCCATCCGGCGGCCACTTCGCCCGCAAGCTTCGGCCCGGCGGCAATCGTGACACCACTGCGCAGGGCATAGCCGCTGGCATCCCGGCGGATGCAAGGGGCAGCGCAATCCTCATCGAAGGAGCGGCGCAGGCCAGTCACTTCGGCAAAGGGCTGCAGCATTGCGCCAGTGCGGGCATCCAGCCGCAGTGTCGCAGAATAGAGCGTGTTGTCCCGCCCGCTGCGGCCCTCGCGGCTCTGCCCTTCCGAATACATCGTCCGGGCCACATCGCCGCGCAGGGTGGCCGCCACAATGCCCGCCTCGCGGGTCACGCCCAGGGAGGCGTTCACCACGTTGACATCGCCCTCCCCATTCGGGTTCTCCGCCGTGGATGTGTCTTCACGCGAATAGGAATGGCCAAGTGAGCTGTTGATCTGCGTGCTGTCCCCGGCATCCAGCCGCAGCGCTGCTCTGGTGTCGATGCTGGGCTGGCTCTGCACGCTGCTGCCGGGATAGGCCGCATAGGAGCCGCGCAACGATACATCCAGCTGATGCCGGGACCAGTCCGAGCGGATCTGCAGATCGGGTGCAACAGAATAGAGCGCGTTGGCACGCCCGCTTGAAGAGCCGGCCGCATTGTCCGACCAGCCCCCCGAGACCGTGAGTTGCGGAACAACCGTAAAGGTGCCAACCCGCAGCCCCAAAGGCGCGTCATAGGTGGTTTCGCCGTCGAACACGTCGTTACCCAGGGCGCCGCCCTGTCCGCCATTGGCGCTGACCCGGCGAACGGCGTTAACCCGGTCGGAAAAGGGCCGCGTCTGGCTCTGGCGGCCGGTGCCGACAAGCCCGGCAGAACCGCCGTCTTGCGTGCCGCCAGTCAGGGAATAAACCTGCGCCTGCGTGGGATTGACCGGTGGCAGGGAGCCCGTTGCCCCCGGAGCCGAACCGCCTGCCGGCGGCAGCAGCTGTCCGCCGGTGCTGTCCATGGTCTGGCCGCTGCCATCGAAGGTACCGGTGCGCAGCCCCGTGGCGCCCGTGGACGCGCTGCCGGCCACCTGCGCAGCCGCAGGCAGCGCGCTCAAGGCGCTCACGAGCAGACAGGAGAGGAACTGGCGCATCATCAAAAGCCGGACCGGGACCCAATTGGTACAATTCCTTTCAAATTGCAGGATACATGGTTAACCACGGGTTTCCGTCCGGGCATTTGGCAGCGCGGGAAGGCACCGCAGCCGCCTTGCACAAGCCATCATCCACCCGGATGCTTGCGCCTCCGTCACGGCTGGCTTAGACAGACGCCAGTCCGCAAAAGGGGCTCAGCCCGCAAACGGGCTCAGGTCCGCAGCGCAGAAGGACAAGCCATGCACAGCGCCAGCCTTACCGGCACCGATCCCTCATCACTTTCCAGTGAGGACCGCGAGACTTTAGCCTCGGCGGACCGCACACTCGGCACGGAGCTGGCAGCTCTGACCTCTCTGCGTGATGCCCTGCAGGACAGCCTGGCCCAGCCCTTCGCCCGTGCGGTGGCGCTTCTGCATGGCATTGCCGGCCGCGTCATCATCTCAGGTATCGGCAAGAGCGGCCATATCGGCACCAAGATTGCCGCCTCAATGGCCTCCACAGGCACGCCCGCCTTCTTCGTCCATGCCAGTGAGGCCAGCCACGGCGACCTTGGCATGATCACGCAGAATGATGCGGTGGTTGCCCTGTCCTGGTCCGGCGAAACGCCGGAGCTGGCCAGCATCATCGCCTATACCCGCCGCTTCAAGGTTCCGCTGATCGCCGTCACCTCGTCGGGCACCAGCGCCCTCGGGAAGGCTGCCGATATCGTCCTTGCGCTGCCGCAGGTCACAGAAGCCTGCCCGCATGGTCTCGCGCCGACATCCTCAACACTACTGCAGCTGGCCATCGGCGATGCGCTGACCGTGGCTCTTCTGGAGGCGCGCGGCTTCACCGCGCAAGACTTCCGCGTCTTCCATCCGGGCGGAAAGCTGGGAGCAAGCCTCCGGCTCGCCCGCGACATCATGCACAAGGGCGATGCCATGCCACTCACGGTGGAGGGGACCCGCATGCGCGATGCCATTGTGCTGATGACACAGAAGGGCTTTGGCGTTGCCGGTGTCACCGATCAGGCCGGCAATCTCACCGGCATCGTCACCGACGGCGACCTGCGCCGCCACATGAGCAGCAACTTCCTCGACAAGACCGTCGATGAAATCATGACCCGGCGGCCCAAGTCTGTTCCGGGCGACATGCTGTCAGGTGCGGTGCTGGAGTTCCTCAACACGGCGGCGATCACCTCGATCTTCGTGGTGGAAGATGGCAAGCCTGCCGGTATCATCCACATGCATGACCTGCTGCGCATCGGCGCCGCCTGACGCTAGGGTTGCTTAACGCAGAAACCTCAATTCGCAGCTTGATTAGGGATTGATTAGCCTAGTTTCTCTAAGCTCCCTCTCCAGAGTGTTCGGCCTCTCCGGCCTTTGGAAACGGTGCTAGGAATGGATCTGGGTTCAATTATCGGAATTGTCGGCTCTTTCGCGATCGTCATGGTCGCGATCCTGATGGGCGGCAGCTTCGGTCAGTTCATCGATATTCCGTCCGTGCTCATCGTGGTCGGCGGCGGCCTGGCAGCAACCCTCATCCGCTTTTCGCTTGGTGGCATCGTCAGCGCCTTTGCGGTTGGTGCAAAGGTCGGCTTTGGTGCCAAGAACATCAAGCCGCGCGACCTCATAGAGGAAATCAGCGGCCTGGCCGAAATCGTGCGCAAATCCGGGCCGCTTGGGCTGGAAAATGCCGCTGTTTCGGACCCAACCCTTGCAAAGGGCGTGCAGTACATCGCCGATGGTTATGAGATCGAGTTCATACGCGAGGCGATGATGCGCGAGCGGGACCTGACACTCTCCCGCCTTTCCGAAGGCAAGCGCGTGTTCAAGGCTCTTGGCGACAGTGCCCCGGCTTTCGGCATGATCGGCACGCTCGTCGGTCTGGTGCAGATGCTGGCCAACATGGATGATCCTTCCGCCATCGGCCCCTCCATGGCCATCGCCCTTCTGACGACCTTGTATGGCGCCCTCATTTCGAACTGCTTCTGTCTGCCGATGGTGGACAAGCTTGATGCCAAATTCGACGTGGAAGAGGTCAACCAGACCCTCATTATCGACGGCATCCTGCAGATCCGCGAATCCAAGAGCCCGGCACTGATCCGCGAGATGCTCATCGCCTATCTGCCGGAAAGCGCTCGTGCCGGCCTGATCGACGCGGCATAAGGCAAAGGCCGGAAAGGGAACACAGGTCATGGCACGCAAAAAGCCTGCAGGCGGTGGCGGCGCCCCGGAATGGCTGGTGACATTCGCCGACCTTATGTCCCTGCTCGTCTGCTTCTTCGTGCTGATCATCTCCTTCTCGGTCCAGGACAAGCAGAAACTCCAGATCGTCGCCGGCTCGATGAAGGATGCCTTCGGCGTCAAGGAGAACTCGCGGCGTCTTGGTGTGATCGAAATGGAAGGCATTCCGATCCGCGACTATATGAAGCAGGTCTCACAGGTCCCGCAGGAACTGGATTCGGACTTTGCCAGCGAGCGCCACGAGAAGAACACCAAGCAGGGACCGGAAGCCAACACCCACGACACGGTGGAGGCTGACATCGAGCGTTCCCGCCAGTTCGCCACAGCGGCGGCGACCCTGCGCCAGGCATTGCAGGAAATGCCGGAGATCACCGAAATCTCCCAGCACATCATTTTCGAGGAAACCGAAGAGGGCCTTAACATCATGATCGTGGATCAGGATGGGCGGTCAATGTTCCGCGAAGGCTCGAAATATCCCTACGAAACAACCCGGCGGATTCTGGCAAAGATTGCCCCGGTTCTGGCCGACATGCCGAACCGGATCGAAGTCACCGGCCACACGACAACCGGCAGCGCCGCCACGGACCCGAATTACACCACCTGGGAGCTGTCGACAGACCGGGCGAACATCGCCCGGCAGATCCTCAATGAATATGGGGTACCGTCAGACCAGATTTTCTCGGTGGTGGGCAAGGCCGATACGGAACCTCTGTTCCCGAACGACCCCTTCCTGGCTGCAAACCGGCGCATCAGCGTCTTGCTGATGCGCGAAGCCCCGCCAATCCCGCCTGGCAATCCGTAAGCTGCCCGGACTTGGGCTGCTCTTGCGCTGCTGGCGCAGCACGGTTTGAAACGGCTCAAGCGCTGTACGTCTTGAGCCGTTGTCAATTGGAATTGGCTCAGTCCGCCTGCCTGACCCGCAGGCGCACACCTTCCACGCCTTCCACAAGCACTCGGGCTCCGGCGGGCAGATCCGGACCGGTGATCTGCCAGACCGTATCATCAACGGAAAGCCAGCCTGTCCCTGAGACAATCGGGTCCTTCAGAACATAGATGTGCCCGGCATAACGGCTGCCACGGCGGTTAAGGCCGGGATCGCCAAAGGCGCTCTCCCGCCGGCGCATGAACCAGCGTCCGGAAATGACGCTGATGACCGACAGAACGGCGAAGAGGATGATGTTCGTCTGCCAGACGAGCGGTTCGATCAGATTGACAACACCAACCAGAATAGCTGCGACGCCGAACCAGAGGAAGAAGGTGCCCGGAACGAGCACCTCCACGCCGAAGAGGATGATCCCGGCAAACCACCAGCCCCAGGTGCCAAGGCCCTGGAAGAGCTGTTCAAATGCGCTCATGCGCCCTCACTCTGCCCGGTTCGGGGCACAGACGGCAGGCCGGAACCCGAGCCAGACCGGCCCTCGCTGTCCTTGTTGCCAAAGGCCTCACGGGCAATTTCGCCGATACCGGTCAGGGCCCCCAGAAGCGAAGTGGATTCCATTGGCAGGATCAAGGTCTTCTGGTTGCGCGAGGTCGCCAGCTCCTTGAAGGCTTCCACGTATTTCGTGGCGACGAAGTAGTTGATCGCCTGAACGTCACCAGCCGAAATCGCCTCACTGACGAGACGGGTTGCCGTTGCCTCGGCCTCGGCTTCACGCTCACGCGCTTCGGCGTCGCGGAAAGCAGATTCGCGGCGGCCTTCGGCCTGCAGGATCAGTGCCTGCTTCTCGCCCTCGGCCTTGAGGATTTCAGCCTGCCGCTTGCCTTCGGCTTCCAGAATCGAGGCGCGCTTGTCACGCTCGGCCTTCATCTGACGGGCCATGGAATCCACCAGATCGCGCGGCGGGTTGATGTCCTTGATCTCGATGCGGGTGATCTTCACGCCCCAGGACTCGGCGGCAGCATCCACCACGCGCAGCAGGCGGGTGTTGATCTCGTCACGGTTGGACAGAAGCTCATCCAGATCCATCGAGCCCATCACCGAGCGGATGTTGGTCATGGTGAGGTTGAGAATGGCGTTTTCCAGCCCGGCCACCTCATAGGCAGCACGGGCGGCATCCAGAACCTGATAGAACGTGATGCCATCCGCCGTCACCGTGGCGTTGTCGCGGGTGATGACCTCCTGGGAGGGGACGTCGAGCACCTGTTCCATCATGTTGAGGCGGCGGCCGATCTTGTCGATGACCGGAACAATCAGATTGAGGCCCGGCGAGAGGGTGCGCCGGTAGCGGCCGAAGCGTTCGACCGTGAGGTTATAGCCCTGCGGAACAGTCTTCACGCCCGCAAAAATCAGCAGGATGACAAAGAAAAAGAGTGCAACTAGAACAATGTTGAAACCGTAATCGGCCAAGGGCATGCGAGGCTCCCGTCTTATCTGCCTTTCAAAACGGGCAGAGTATGCGACGGATCAGCCTGCGATGCCACCAGGAAAGAGCCGGGCAGCACCGCCACCCGGATCAGGCGCATTCCCGTTGAGGACGGGAGGCTTCAGAGCCAGCCGGACAGTTCGCGCTGCACCACCTGTTCCAGCACGGCCATACCCAGATCGCTGTCATTGAGGCAGGGAATGTGGGTGAACTCGCCGCCGCCATTCTCATGGAAGATCTCGCCGGCTTCTCCGGCAATTTCCTCCAGCGTTTCAAGGCAGTCGGCGACAAAACCCGGGTTCATCACGGCGATATTTTTCACGCCTTCCTTCGCCAGCGCCTCCACGGTCTTGTCCGTATAGGGCTGCAGCCACTCTTCCGGGCCGAAGCGGGACTGGAAGGTAACCCGCAGCTTCTCCTTGCTCATGCCCAGCCGCTCGCGCATCAGCCGCGTCGTCTTCATGCAGTGGCAGTGATAGGGATCGCCCTTCTTGAAGTAGGACTGCGGAATGCCGTGATAGGAGGTCAGGATCACGTCCGGCTCGAAATCGAGCCCGGCAAGATGACGCTCAACCGACTGGCTCAGAGCCTCGATATAGGCCGGGTCGTCGTGATAGGGCGGCACGGTGCGGATGGCCGGCTGCCAGCGCATTTCCAGCAGGGCGCGGCAGACTTCGTCATTCACCGTCGCCGTGGTCGAGGCGGCATACTGCGGATAGAGCGGGAACACCAGAATGCGGTCGCAGCCATCGGCCTTCAGCGCTTCAAGGCGCGAACGAATGGAGGGCTGGCCATAGCGCATGGCCCAGTCGATCTTCAGCCGTCCGCCGTGATCTCCCATCATTTGCGCCAGCTTGTCCGACTGGCTGCGGGTGATGGTGCGCAGCGGCGATTCGTCCAGTTCCTTGTTCCAGATCTCGTCATAGGCCTTACCGGACTTCTTCGGCCGGGTGATCAGGACGATGCCGTAGAGGATTGGGTACCACAGCGCCTTCGGCCATTCGATGACGCGCTTGTCGGACAGGAACTCGCGCAGATAGCGGCGCATCGGCCAGTAGCTGGTGGCATCCGGGGTGCCGAGGTTTACGAGAAGCACGCCGATCTTGCCCGCCTTCACCGGCGGGTGGGCCTCCGGCAGCTTGATGCTGCGCATGGATGGGCCGGCTTCAGCCAGGGCTTCAGGGGAAAACTGGACGGTCATGACAACTCCGGAAACGGGCAGGCGTGCAAACGCGCACATTTGGCCGGAACATAAGACACCAGCCAGCCTTGTCCAGTACGTCAGAACTCACAGTCCGGATCATTACTGCCCAAAGAAGCGGAAGAGGCGGTTCAGGCCGCCTGTCCCCCATAGTCGCGCTCATCGGAAATGACCTTGCCGTCATTCGGCAGGCTGCCTTCGGCCATGCATTCAACGGCGCCCTTCAGCTTGGTCACCTCCCGAAGGGTTGCGGCGATGGCAGAGGCCGTTTCCGAAGTGGCTGTTTCCACCTGCAGGGTCATCACGTCCTGCTCGCTGGCGCGTGTGACAACGAGCCGCGCCTTGCGGATTTCCGGATGACGGGCGAGCACATCGGCGATCTGCACCGGATCAACGAACATGCCCTTTATCTTGGTGCGCTGATCGGCCCGGCCCATCCAGCCCGCAATGCGCTGTCCTGTGCGCCCGCAAGGCGACTGGCCGGGCAAAACAGCCGAAAGATCCCCCGTGCCGAAGCGGATCATCGGATAGGTCCGGTTGAAATTGGTGACCACCAGCTCGCCAACCTCACCATCAGCCACGGGCGTTCCCGTACCGGGACGCACGATCTCGACGATATAGTCCTCGTTGACGATCATGCCGCTGCCAGCCTCGCTCTCATAGGCAATGACGCCCAGTTCCGCCGTGGCATAGCACTGAAGAACCGCAATGCCGCGCGCCGCATAATCCGCCCGCAGCGAGGGAAACAGCGCGCCGCCGGAGACAAGCGCCCGCTTGAGGCTGGACATATCCCGCCCCATCTCGGCTCCCTTGTCGAGCAGCACCTTCAGGAAGTCGGGCGTGCCGACATAACCGGACGGCTTCAGCGTTTCGACGGCCTCCAGCAGCATTTCCGTGTTGCCGACGCCGCCGGGGAAGACAGTACAGCCGAGCGCACGCGCACCGTGGTCGAGCAGAAAGCCGCCCGGCGTCAGGTGATAGGAGAAAGTGTTGATCACAACATCACCCGGCCGGAACCCTGCTGCTTCCAGTGCCCGGGCCACGTTCCACGGGTCCTGCCCTTCCGGCTGCGGCTCCCAGATCGGCCCCGGAGACATGAACACCCGCTGCACGCCCCTGAGGGAGCCGGCCAGAAAGCCGCCAAAGGGCGGCTCCGCCTTCTGGTGCTGCAGCAGATCCGACTTGCGCAGAACCGGCACGGATGCCAGCGCCTGCCGCGAGGTCACGGCTGCAGGGTCCACGTCCTTCAGATGACGGGCCCAGCCGGGCGCTTCCTCCCGCGCGTGGCGCAAGATTTCCGGAAGCCGGGCAAAAAGCTCCGCCTCGCGCTGATCCGGCGACCGCCGTTCGCGCGCTTCACGATGTTCCGCCGTCATAGCCTGTCCTCGCTTGCTTCGCCTTGAAATACCTGCGCTGGTTACGCCAGCCACCGCTTGCGGCGCTTGTAATGCTTCACATCGCGGAAGGACTTGCGGCCCTCACCGCCAACACCAAGGTAGAATTCCTTGACGTCCTCATTTTCGCGCAGCGCCTTGGCCTCGCCATCGAGCACGATACGGCCCGATTCCACGATGTAGCCGTAGGTGGCGTAGCGCAGGGCGATGTTCGTGTTCTGCTCGGCGAGAAGGAAGGACACACCCTGCTCCTCGTTGAGCTGCTTCACGATCTCGAAAATTTCTTCCACCAGCTGCGGTGCCAGTCCCATGGAAGGCTCGTCCAGCAGGATCATGCGCGGCCGGCTCATCAGCGCCCGGCCGATGGCGCACATCTGCTGCTCGCCGCCGGACGTATAGCCCGCCTGACTGCGCCGCCGCTCCCGCAGGCGGGGGAAGTAATTGTAGACCATCTCCAGATCAGCCTTCACCGCCCCGGCCCCATCGCGCCGCGTGTAGGCGCCGGTGAGCAGGTTTTCCTCGATGGTCAGATGGCCGAAGCAGTGGCGGCCCTCCATGACCTGAATGCAGCCGCGCCGTACCAGATCGTTGGGAGAGAGGTCCTGCACCTGGTCGCCCTTGAAGGTGATGCTGCCCTTGGTCACATCCCCGCGCTCGGCGCGCAGCAGGTTGGAAATGGCCTTCAGCGTCGTGGTCTTGCCTGCGCCATTGGCCCCCAGAAGGGCAACAATGCCGCCTTCCGGCACAGTCAGGGACACGCCCTTCAGCACCAGGATGACGTGATCATAGATCACCTCGATGTTGTTCACAGACAAGATGGGGCTGCTGGCCGCAGCCGGGCTGGAAGCTTGAAGCACGGGTCTGATCCTCTTTCGGCATTTCCCTGCCGCGGGCGGTTCATGCCCGCGGCAGAAAGCATCCTTGAACTGACGTCAGTTCGGGCAGGGCTCCGTCCGGGCCGGCCAGGGGGCGTTCTTTTCCGTGTACTCCTTGGCAGCGGCCTCAAGCAGCGGGCGCACGACATCCTTCATCGGCTCGATCCAGTCCGAAGCCTTCACCCACTTGGTGCCATCCCACTCCTGGATGTAGACCGGGTGCGAACCAGCGTGATCTTCGCAGGTGACCTTCATCGGATGAGCGAAACCGGCGAGGCCGATCTCCTCGAGACGCTCTGCCGTGATATTCAGCGATTCAAGGCCGATGCGCACATCTTCGCCGGTCAGAACGGTCTTGCCGGTCTTTTCCTGCGCGGTGCGAATGGCTTCAGCCATCAGCACAGAATTGAGGACGCCGCGGTTGTAGAGGACATTGCCGAAATTGGCTTCGGTGGTCTGCGACTTGCCGGCGTCAACGACCAGCTTCTTGATGTCGGCCAACGCCGGATAGTCGGTGCCGAGGCCGGAGATGTTCAGCGCCTTGTAGCCTTTGGCACCAGCCCCGCCGGCAGCTGCATCATCATCGCCGGCCGACCACCAGACGCCGATCATCTTGTCCATCGGGAAGCGCGTCTTGACCGCTTCCTTGATGGCGGTCGGGTTCATGGCGCCCCAGCCCCACATGATCACATAGTCAGGACGGTCGCGGCGGATGTTGAGCCACTGCGAAGACTGGTTCTGCATTTCCTTGGCTGGAACCGGATACTGGGTCACCTCAAAGCCGTAGTCCTTCGAGAGCTGTTCCAGCAGCGGGATCGGCTCGCGGCCGAATCCGGCGTCGAGGAAGATGTAGCCGATCTTCTTGCCCTTCAGCTTGTCCATGCCGCCTTCCTGCTCACCAATGTACTTGATGATCACGGACAGGCCGTCCCAGTAGGTGTCCGGCACGTTGAAGACCCAAGGGAAGGTATTGCCGATGGCGGCTGCCGACAGACCATAGCCCATGGACAGGACAGGGATCTTGTCGACGCCTGCTTTCGGGATGATCTGCAGCGTGGTGCCGGTGGAATACGGATTGTACATCAGGGCGCCCTTGCCCTTGGTCGCCTCGTAGCACTCCATGCCCTTCTGCGGATCGTATCCCGTCTCGCATTCCTCCAGAATGATCTTGACGCCGCCGATGCCGCCATCGCGCTCGTTCAGCATCTGCAGATAGTCATACATGCCGTTGGCAATGTGGATGCCCGAGCCTGCAAAGGCGCCGGTCCGGTAGGTGAGGAGCGGGATGTAATTGCCATCCGCCGCCGCTGCGGGCTGGGCCGCGAAGGGCGCGGCCACCCCCAGCGCAAGGACGGTGCTCAATGCGATTGCCTTGAAGTTCATGTTGCTTTCCTCCCAAAGAACGGCTGGAGCCCGTATCCGCTTGTCTTTGCCTTTGTGGCGGTTGCCGGGTCCGGCCGGATTTGATTGCGTATGGCCATCAGTATGGGAACGGCCACACCCGAAGCTTCTGCTTGCCGATCTGCCACAGCCGGGCGAGACCATGCGGTTCCACGATCAGGAAGAAGATGATCAGCGCGCCCACGATCATGTGAGCCAGATGCTGGATCGTCTCGGCCCCCACCTCGATGCCTGTCATTGCCGGAATGGCGCGCAACAGGACCGGCAGGATCCAGATGAAGGCGGCCCCCAGAAACGACCCGCTGATGCTGCCAAGCCCGCCCAGAATGACCATGAACAGAATCTGGAACGACAGGGCGATCGAGTAGGACGAGGGTTCGGCTGCATTGAGCCAGAAGAACACCATCATCGCACCCGCCACGCCGCAGATATAGGACGACACCGCGAAGGCCAGCAGCTTGGCCCGGAGCGGGCGGATGCCGATCAGTTCCGCCGCAATGTCCATGTCGCGGATCATCATCCAGGACCGGCCGATGCGGCCGCGGATCAGGTTCGACACCAGCACCGCAA
This sequence comes from Pannonibacter anstelovis, assembly GCF_036881715.1. NCBI lineage: Bacteria > Pseudomonadati > Pseudomonadota > Alphaproteobacteria > Hyphomicrobiales > Stappiaceae > Pannonibacter > Pannonibacter anstelovis. The sequence continues at coordinate 118,930 of NZ_JBAKBF010000007.1, read as the reverse complement.
TGGCGAGCGTGATGCACAGCACGATGAAGTAGCGCGTCAGCGGCGCGGCCTCGGCCCCCGCAATGGTGATGCCGAACATCGTGCGGTGCGGGATCTCGATGGCGCCGGAGGCGTTGTAATTGTAGAGCCAGCCGATGCGGATGAAGCACCATTCCAGGAAGAACTGCGCCGCCAGTGTCGTCACCGCCAGATAGAGCCCCTTGATGCGCAGGCTCGGCAGGCCGAAGATCGCGCCGATGCCAGCTGAAAACACGCCCGACACCAGCACCAGCAGGATCACGTTCACATCCGGAAAGATGGAGGTGAGCTTGTAGGCCGCATAGGCGCCAACACCCATGAAGGCACCGGAGCCGAGGGAAAGCTGTCCGGCAAAGCCCGTCAGCACGTTGAGCCCGATCGCCGCCAGCGAGAACACCAGGAACGGGATCATGATCGAGCTCAGGAAGAAATCATTAGCCAGGTAAGGAACAGCAACGAAGGCACCAAAGATGAGGATCGCAATGCCGATCCGGTCCTGCCGGATCGGGAACAGCGCCTGATCCGCCTCGTAGCTCGTCTTGAACTGGCCTGCCTCACGGTAAAACATGGGACCTCACACGCGCTCGATGATGCGTTCGCCGAAGAGACCTTGCGGACGGAACAGAAGGAAGATCAGGGCGATGATATAGGCGAGCCAGGATTCGATGCCCCCGCCCACCAGCGGACCCCAGTAGATCTCGCCGAGCTTCTCGCCGAAGCCGATGATCAGCCCGCCGATGATGGCGCCGGGGATGGAAGTGAAGCCGCCAAGGATCAGCACCGGCAGAGCCTTGAAGGCGACGATCTCCAACGCGAAGGACACATCCGAACGCGCGCCCCACATGATGCCTGTCACCAGCGCCACGATGCCGGCGGCAAACCACACGATGGCCCAGATCTGGTTCAGCGAGATGCCGACGGAAAGCGCTGCCTGATGGTCATCGGCCACCGCCCGCAGCGCCCGGCCGATGCGGGTCTTGTTGAAGAAGATGCCGAGGCTTGCCACCATCAGCATGGCGATCACCGCTGCCGCAATGTCGATGTGCTGCAGGATGACGAGACCGCGCTCGCCGAACTCGATGGCGGTGGAGCCCGTGGGCAGCCACAGCTCTTCGGTGATCATGCGCTTCGGCTCGCCGCCGAAGATGAACTCGCCAAAACCGATGAGGAAGTAGGTCATGCCGATGGTCGCCATCAGCAGGATGATTTCCGGCTGGTTCACCAGCGGCCGCATCACCACCCGCTCGATCGTATAGGCCAGAAGCCCCATCACACCGATGGTCAGCAGCAGCGCCAGAAACGCGGGGACCCCGTGCTCATAGAGCCCGACAAGTGTCAGCCCCGCGAACACCACCATGATGCCCTGCGCGAAATTGAAGACGCCGGACGCCTTGAAGATCAGCACGAAACCGAGGGCAATCAGGGCGTAGAGAATGCCCGCCACAAAGCCTTCCCACAGCACCTGCAGCAGGAAGTCCGGCTGCTCGGCCATCTGCGCAAAAGGCAGGATGAAGATATCATAGAGCATCGCCGCCTCCTTAATGCGCCACGCCGAGATAGGCGTCGATGACTTCCTGACTGGCCTGCACCTCGGCAGGGGGCCCATCGGCGATCTTCTTGCCGTAGTCGAGCACGACCACCCGGTCGGACAGGTCCATGACCACACCCATGTCATGCTCGATGAGGGCGATGGTGGTGCCGAACTGCTGGTTCACGTCGAGGATGAAGCGGCTCATGTCCTCCTTCTCCTCAAGGTTCATGCCGGCCATCGGCTCGTCGAGCAGCAGAAGCTCCGGCTCCATGGCCAGTGCACGGCCCAGTTCCACCCGCTTCTGCAGGCCATAGGGCAGCTTGCCCACCGGCGTCTTGCGGATGGCCTGGATCTCCAGAAAGTCGATGATGTCCTCGACCTTGCGGCGGTGCTCGATTTCCTCGTCCCGCGCCGGGCCGTAATGCAGGAGCTGCCAGAAGAAGTTGCGGTGCATCTTCAGCGACCGGCCCGACATGATGTTGTCGAGCGTGCTCATGCCCTTGAACAGCGCCACGTTCTGGAAAGTGCGGGCGATGCCCTGCGCCGCCGCATCATAGGGCCGCATCTTGCTGCGGGTCTGCCCTTTCCAGGTGATGGTACCTTGCTGGGGATGGTAGAAGCCGTTGATGACATTGAGCATCGACGTCTTGCCCGCCCCATTGGGGCCGATGATGGCGCGGATCTCCCCCTTGCGGATGTCGAAGGAGATATTGGTAATCGCCTTCACACCGCCGAAGGAAAGCGAGACGTTCTCGATCTTCAGCAGCACCTCCGGTGCGGGTGCAACTTCGGCTTCCGGCTCCACCGGCTGCATGCTGGTTGCTGTCATGGCGTTCATTCTGCAGCCTCCCGCATGGCCTGCACCGGGGCGTGCGGCGTCATGTCCCTGATCTCGACCGTGGCCTCGATAACGCCCGTGCGGCCATCCTCGAAGGTGACTTCAGTGCGCACATGGCGCGAGGTGGAGCCGTCATAGAGCCCCTCGATCAGCGGGGCGTAGCGCTCGGCAATGAAGGACCGGCGGACCTTCTGCGTGCGCGTCAGCTCGCCGTCATCGGCATCAAGCTCCTTGTGCAGAATGAGGAAGCGGTGGATCTGCGCGCCTGCCATCATCGGCTCTGCCGCCAGATCCCGGTTCACCTGGTCCACATGCTGCTGGATCATCCGGTAGACGTCCGGATGGGCGGCAAGCTCCTGATAGCTGGCGTAGTTGACGTTGTTGCGCTCCGCCCAGCTGCCCACCGCCGTCAGGTCGATGTTGAGAAATACGCCGACGAAATCCCGCTCATTGCCGAAGGCGACCGCCTCCTTGATGTTGGGGAAGAACTTCAGCTTGTTCTCGATGTATTTCGGCGCAAACAGCGCACCGGTGTTGAGCTTGCCCACATCCTTGGCGCGGTCGATGATCTTGAGGTGGCCGTTGGGGGCAATGAAGCCAGCGTCACCGGTGAAGACCCAGCCATCTTCCGTCTTTGTGGTGCGGGTGGCCTCGTCGTTCTTGTAATAGGCGACGAAAGTGCCCGGCGAGCGGTAGAGCACCTCGCCATTCTCCGCGATCTTCAGCTCCACCTGCGGGGCGGGCTTGCCGACCGTATCGGCAAAGATCTCGCCATCCGGCTGCAGGGTGATGTAGACGCTGGCTTCCGTCTGGCCGTAGAGCTGCTTCAGATTGAGGCCAAGCGAGCGGTAGAAGCTGAAGATCTCAGGCCCGATGGCCTCACCCGCCGTGTAGCCGACCTTCAGCCGGGTCAGGCCGATGCGGTTCTTCAACGGGCCATAGACAAGCACCTCACCAAGGCCATAGAGCAGCCGGTCCATCAGCGGCACCGGCTGGCCATTGAGTATCTTCTCGCCAGACCGGCGGGCAACGCCCATGAAATAGTCGAACATGGCCTTCTTCATCCGGCCCGCGTCTTCCATGCGCACCATGATGCGGGTGAGCATGCTCTCGAAGACGCGCGGCGGGGCGAAGAAGTAGGTCGGCGCGATCTCCAGCCGGTCCAGATCCACCGTGTCGAGGCTTTCCGGGCAGTTGACGCAGTAACCGGCCGTATAGGCCTGGGCCAGCGAGAACACGTGGTCGCCGATCCAGGCAAGCGGCAGATAGGCGAGGATATCCTCGCTCTCATCCAGCTTGTCGAAGGCATTGGCGTTGCGCGCCGAGATGATCAGATTGTCGAAGGACAGCATCACGCCCTTGGGGCGGCCGGTGGTGCCGGAGGTGTAGAGCATCACGGCAATGTCACTGCCCCTGCCCTTTGCCAGCCCCTCTTGCCAGGCGCTGAGCGCCTTCGGGTCTGATGCCATATGCTGTCGGCCAAGATCCTGCACGCCGGTGAAGCTGTGAAGGCGGGTATGATCATAGTCCCGCAGGCCACGCGGATCGTCATAGATCAAGGCACTCAGGCTCGGCACGCTCTCCGACATGGAGAGAAGTTTGTCGACCTGCTCCTGATCCTCCACAACCGCAAAGCGAACTTCGGCGTGACCCAGAACATAGGCCATTTCCTCTGCGACAGAATCTGCATAGACGGGAACCGGCACGGCGCCCAGAGCCTGAGCCGCTACCATCGACCAGTAAAGCCGGGGTCTGTTGGCGCCGACAATTGCGATCTTGTCGCCGGCCTTCAAGCCGAGCTGGCTGAGACCGATTGAAAAGCTGCGCGTCTCGTCAAGAACTTCTGACCAGGTCCAGCTTTGCCAGATACCAAGGTCTTTTTCCCGCACTGCAGTACGGCTTCCAAGTTCTTTCGCATTGCACAAGAGAATCTTCGGAAAGGTGTCCGCACCCTCCCTCGCAGCGCTGGTCAATCTTGCCATCGCGTCGTCCACCCTCCGCAGCGCCCCGTTTGCCGGAGTCGCGTTTTGACCCTCATGAAACGCCTTCCTCCCGAAGGGCCGCAAGCTCTTTCTTTGGAGGAGCCTGCGGATGTCTCACCATGGGTTGCATTTGACGGTAGACCCGGTGCATTGCGCCAGTATGTTCAGACTGTGACGAATTATTTCACAGCCATCCTCCATTCATCCGATGGCTGACTGGTGTTCCCTCCGGCCTTCTGCCTAAACTCACGCCATGACGATCAGCTCCGGCACCACCGAATATATCGACATGCTGCAGGCTGCCCTGGATCACGTGAATCAGGGCTTCTCTGTCTTCGACGCAAACCTGCAACTGGTGGCCTGGAACAGGGGCCTGTGGGAGATGCTGGACTTTCCGCAGGAACTGGCCCGGCGCGGTGCGCATCTGGCGGAGTTCCTTCGGGTCAACACGGAGCGCGGGGAATACGGTCCCGGTGATGTGGAAGGCAAGATCCAGCGGCGGCTGGAGCGGGCGCGCCAGTTTGTCCCGCATTATTTCGAACGTATCCGCCCCAACGGCCAGGTCATTGCCGTGCGTGGCACGCCTCTGCCGCAAGGCGGGTTCGTCACCATCTACACCGACATCACCGAGGAGCGGCAGCGGCAGGAGAAGCTGGAGCGGACCGTGGCCGAGCGCACCCGCGCCCTGCGCCAGAGCGAGGACTGGCTTCGCTTCGTTACCGACAACATTCCCGCCCTTGTCGCCTACATGGCCCCGGACACGGGCTCCGGCGCCGGTCCCGTCTTCCGCTTCGCCAACCGGCGTTATGCGGAATGGTTTGGCCATTCCATCGCCTCCATCGCCGGGCGCCCGGCGCGGGAAGTATTGGGGACGGAGCTCTTCACCGAGTTGCAGCCGCAGATCGAGCATGCGTTCAGCGGCCATGCGGTGTCCTACGAGTACAGCCGCCGCAAGCCGAACGGTGAGCTTGCCTACATGCGCTCCACCCTCATTCCGGACATGACTGTAGACCGGCGCACGCTGGGCGTTTTCGTGCTGTCGCTGGATGCCACGGAGCAGAAGCGCAACGAGGCGGCGCTTGCCCAGTCGCAGCGCATGGATGCGGTCGGCAAGCTGACCGGCGGGCTGGCGCATGACTTCAACAATCTGCTCGCCATCCTGATGGGCAATCTCCTCAGCCTGAAGCGCAAGGGCAGTGAGGTAACACCCGCCGATGTGGAGGCACACCTCGCCCCCATGCTGCAGGCGGCGCAGCGGGGGGCAGACCTGACCCAGCGCATGCTGGCCTTCAGCCGGGGCCAGTCCTCGGATTTGCAGACGGTGGAACTGGCCCCGCTTCTGGCCAACACCGCAACGCTGCTGCATGGCTCCCTCCCCGGCGCCATCAGCCTGTCCTTTGATCTTCCCGATGAACGGCTGGTGGCGCATGTGGACCCGGCGCAGCTGGAAACGGCCATTGTCAACCTCGTCTTCAATGCCCGCGATGCCATGCCGGAGGGCGGCAGCATCACTGTCAGCCTGTCGCAGGAGCGGCTGGCGGAGCGTGATCTGCCCGGCGCGGGACTGGCCGCGGGCCCTTATGCCCGTATCAGCGTGCGGGACACCGGACAGGGCATGGATGAAGCGACACAACAACGCGCCTTCGAGCCCTTCTTCACGACAAAGCCCTTCGGCACCGGGTCCGGCCTCGGCCTGTCGATGGTCTATGGCCTTGCCCGGCAGGCAGGCGGGCATGCGGATATCTCCACAGCTCCCGGCGCAGGCACCACCGTGTCGCTGCTGTTACCGCTCAGAGCCGGTTCCAGCCATTCCGGCACCGGAGCCAGCGGCACGCAGACTGCGCTTGCCATGGGCAGCGGCGAACTAATCCTGCTGGTGGAGGATGAGGCGGCAGTGGCCGAAGCGGTCGCCCTGCAGATCCGTGACCTTGGGTATACGGTGCTGACGGCGGAAGGCCCCGCAGATGCCCTTGAGCTGGCGCGGGATGTCCCGGAAATCCGGGCTGTGCTTTCCGATGTGGTGATGCCTGGCCAGATGAACGGGCTGGCGCTCGTCCGCCAGATCCGGCAGGAGCGCCCGGACATCGGCATTGCGCTGATGAGCGGCTATGCCGACTATGGCGCCCCGGCGGAAGGGGCGGGCCAGCCCGCCGATGATGCTACTTTCCCCCTTCTGGCCAAGCCCTTTGACATGGCAGCGCTGTCCGGAACCTTGAGGAAGATCACCACCCATGACGCCTGAGACGCCCGGCACCGGAAGCAGCACATCAGCCATGTCCGGACTTGTTTACATCTGCGATGACGAGGCGGAGATCTGCGCCATTCTGGCCAGCACGCTGGAGGTCTACGGCTTCCGCTCGGTCTGCTTCCAGCTGGCGGGCAAGATGCTCGCCATGATGGACCAGCAGCTGCCCGACGCCTGCCTCATCGACCTTGGCCTGCCGGACATGGACGGCATGAGCCTGATCAACGAGATCCGCAAGCGCACCTCCCTGCCCGTCATCGTGCTTTCCGCCCGCAGCCACTCCTCCGACCGGGTGATGGGGCTCGAGATGGGCGCAGACGATTATGTGGTGAAACCCTTCGACCCGCGCGAAATCGTGGCACGGCTGCGCTCCGTGCTGCGCCGTTCGTCCGAGCGTCAGGCCACCGCTCCTGGCAAGGGCAATGCCGCCCGGTTTGCCGGCTGGACCTTTCATCCCGGCGCACTGCGCCTCGTCTCACCCTCCGGCGAGGAGGCGTTCCTCTCCACCGGCGAGGCCACCCTGCTGGAAGCCCTGCTGCGGGCCCCCAAGCGCGTGCTCTCGCGCGACTACCTGCTGGAGCACGGCGGCCGTGACGACAGCCTCGACCGCTCCATCGACGTGCGCATATCCCGCATCCGCAAGAAGCTGGCGACCGAATCGGACACGCCCCTCATCCGCACCATCTACGGCTCGGGCTACATGCTGACATCACAGGTGGACTGGGCGTAACACCCTACAGCTGCTTTACCCGTAGATCGCCTCCGGCAGCCAGGTGGCGAGCTGGGGAACGAACCAGAGGATCACAAGCATCAACAGCTGAATCAGCACGAACGGGATGATACCGAGATAAATGTCCGAACTGCGCACGGAGGCGGGCGCAACGCCGCGCAGATAGAACAAGGCAAAGCCGAAGGGCGGGGTGAGGAACGACGTCTGCAGGTTGACGGCCATCATGACGCCCAGCCATGCCGGGTGCATCGCACTGCCGTCAGGCATGGGCAGCTGCAGCAGTACGGGAGCGACCAGCGGCACCACGACAAAGACGATCTCCAGAAAATCAAGGAAGAAGCCCATCACGAACATGACGAGCATGACCGCAAGCATGGCCCCGAGTGCACCGCCCGGCAGGTCCCTCAGCAGCGAATGCACCAGCTCGTCACCGCCCAGATCCCGGAACACCAGCGAGAAGAACGTCGCGCCGATCATGATCGTAAAAACCATGGCGGTGATCTGCGTCGAAGACTGAATGACCGGCTTCAAGACGCCCGAGCGCAGCACGCGGGCAAGGCAAACCGCAATCCCCCAGGCACCGCCCAGGCACAGAACCGCGGCAAGGCTGATGCCTGCCCATTCCAGCGGCCCGATCTCAAGCCGTGTGATCCTGAGATCCACAACCCGCGACAGGGCAAGAGCCGCCAGCAGGCAGGCCGCCCCGGCATAAACCGGCAAGGGCCGGGACACGTCCGCGCGGAATCCCGCCAGAAGCAGCGCGCCCACAGCGCCCACGGAAGCCGCTTCCGTCGGCGTTGCCACACCGGCCAGAATGGACCCCAGCACGGCGATGATCAGGGCCAGTGGTGGCACCAGAACGCTGACAAGCTCTTTCAGGGTCACTTTCGCCGGCGCACCCCCATCTGCCCCGCGCATGGGCGGTGCCTTGTGCGGCGACAGGAAGGCAACGGCCATCTGATACGCAATATAGAGCCCGACGAGGCAGAGACCGGGAATGAGCGCGGCGGCAAAGAGGTCTCCCACCGAAAACGGATCCGGAGACCAGTTGCCGAGATTGCGCTGCGCCGTCTGGTAGGCGCTGGAGAGCTGGTCAGCCAGAAACACGAGAACAATGGAGGGCGGAATGATCTGTCCCAGCGTTCCGGCGGCCGCAATCGAGCCGCAGGCAAGGCGCGGGCTGTAGCCGTTGCGCAGCATGGTGGGCAGGGACAGGAGCCCCATGGTCACCACCGTCGCCCCGACGATGCCGGTGGAAGCGGCGAGCAGCGCGCCAACGATGGAGACCGACAGGCCCAGCCCGCCGGGCATCTTGCCGAAGAGGCGGCCCATCGCCTCCAGCAGGTCTTCCGCCACCTTGGAGCGCTCCAGCATGACGCCCATGAAGATGAAGAGCGGCACGGCAATCAGCGTCTCGTTCGTCATGATGCCGAAGATGCGCAGCGGGATGGCCCCCAGCGACAGGGAGGCACCGGCAAAATGCCCGATCAGCGCAAAGACAAGGGCAACGCCCGCCAGCGTGAAGGCCACCGGGAAACCGGCCATCAGACAGACGACAGCCGCAGCAAACATGAGAATGTCGAGAATGGAGATCAGGTCCATGGAGTATCTCAGCCCTCTTTGCGGGCGAATGTTTCAAGCGCCGGGGCGTTGCCCGACAAGGCGGCAGCCGCACGCAGCATCAGGGCAAGTCCCTGCAGCGCCAGCAGCCCGGCATAGACGAGAATGGCCGTCTTCAGAACATAGAGCGCCGGAATGCCTGACGTTTCACGCGAGCCCTCGCGGATCATCCAGGAGATCTGCACGAAGGGCCAGGCGTGCCAAAGCGTGACGGCGCACATAGGCAACAGGAACAGGGCAGCCCCACCCAGATCGATCAGCGCTTTGCGGGCAGGCCTGGCATCCCGGTAGAACACATCCACCCGAACATGTGCATCAATGGCCAGCGCATAGGCCGCGGACAGCAGGAACAGGAAGCCATGCATGTAGAGGATGCTTTCCTGCACCCAGACAGAGCCAGCGCCAAAGACATAACGCAGGATCACCACCGCGAACTGAACCAGAACGATTCCCAGCATCAGCCAGGACACGGCGCGGCCAATGGCCGAATTGAAGGAAGTGATCACCTGGGCGGTGCGAAACATCGCGGGGACCTTCTGGAAAAGCGAAAGGCGGGGAGGACCATCAGTCCACCCCCGCCTTCCATTCGTCAATAGCTTGCGGTCAGAAATTCAGCGACACGTCGCGATGCACCGACAGGCAAGGCGTCAGGGCAACCGCCACATCATCCGGCAAACGCGGCAGCTGGCGCAGGCCTATGGTGCCGCTGGTGGCGGCATCATAGGCGCGGATCTTCGGCAGCAGCTCGTCGAAGGCGCGCTGACGCCAGACGAGATCCTCCTTGAGCGCTGCGATGGACTTGTCCACCTCCGCCACGGCTGCCTGCGGATCGGGTGTATTGGACCGCATGATCTTGCGAGCCTCGTTGAGGCCCTTGCGGATCTCGGACGTGCCTTCAAGTGCAGACACCTCGCTGCGCAGAAGGTCGATCTGCTCCTGCACCTCGGCCACAGGCTTGGACAGGATCGCATCCTGCAGAACCGTGAACTTCTCCTCCATCTGCTGCAGGGCAGGTGCAGCCTCAAGCGCAGCAGTTACCTTCATCACAGGCTCAGAGGCATTGTCCACGAGGCGGCGGTAGGCAAGGCGGGCCTTGTTCTCCGCATCCTGAACCTTGGCAAAGCCGGTGTGAAGCTCTTCCCAGTTTGCCGGGATCTGCGCCATCAGCGCATCATGCGTGGCCTGCAGGTCCGCCATTTCCGCCTTGGCCTCTTCCCCGCGTTCAGCAGAGTAGATGCCAGTCGGGCCGGAGCGGGAAATGATCACTTCCAGCTCCTTGATTTCACGCTCGATCTTGCGCGCATCACGCTCAATCGCACGGACCTGCACCAGAACCGGACGATAGGTGACGGCAGCCTGCGTGACCGCGGCCACAGCAGCATCGATCTCTGCCATCTGCGGGATGGCCTTCCCGGCATTCTGCAAGCCGGACTTCAGCTCCTGCTGCAGATCGGAGGGCAAGCTGCTGACATCCGCATCCTTGAGCTGACTGATCGCAGTTGTGATCGCGGCACCGTTCTGACGGAACTGCTCGCTGGTGTAGGTCTCGATGCAATACTGCAGACGCGGGTTCTTCGGCGGGGGCGCGGTCTCGGACAGCAGCGATGACCGGTTCGGCAGATAGTTGACGATCTGAGGATTGAAGCCAACGATCGTCAAAGCCAGCAGCTGAATGCCGATAAAGGCGAGAACCCCCTTGTAGATCTGCACCGTCTTCACCGCCGCCGGAGCGACACCGCGCAGGTAGAACAGTGCGAAGCCGAATGGCGGGGTGAGGAAGGACGTCTGCAGGTTGAGGCCGAACATCACCCCAAGCCAGACAGCCGTCACGTTTGCGGACGGATCAGCCAGCAGGATCGGCGCTACGATGGGCACCACCACCACGGCAATCTCGATGAAGTCGAGGAAGAAGCCGAGGACGAAGACCACCAGCATCACCATGAAGAACTGCGCCCAGAAACCACCCGGCAAGCCTTGCAGGAAGTCCTTGACCAGCTCCTCGCCGCCAAAGGCACGGAATGCCGACGTCAGCATAGCCGCGCCAATCAGGATGATGAACACGAGGCACGACCCCTTCGCCGTTTCCATCATCACTTCACGCAGCGTGTTCTCCGTCACCATGGTGCGCCAGCCGCTCCAGATGACAGCGAAGACCAGCAGGGAGACCGCAATGGCGGCAATGACGATGCCCGTCACGTCACCGCTGGACGCCACCCGCTTGATGTTGGTGTCATAGAAGCTGACCGCGACGGCAATGCCCAGCAGTGCGAGAATGGCGAGAATTGCGGGTGTGTAACGCCCGCCGTTGCCGTTGCCCTCACGCAGGCGGTAGCCGGCCATGACCATCGAGCCGATGGCACCAACAGCACCGGCCTGGTTCACCGTGGCAATGCCCGCCATGATCGAACCAAGCACCAGCACGATGAGCGCCAGCGGCGGCACCAGGGTGATGAAGACCTGAAACAGGAACTGCCGGTCCATCTTGCCTTCGCCGCGCACGGCAGGCGCGGCCTTGGGATTGATGAGGGCAAAGCCCAGCATGAACACGATGTAAAGCCCAACGAGCAGAAGCCCCGGCAGGATGGCACCGAGGAACAGCTCGCCTGCGCTGGTGGAAGCAATGGCAAGGTCAGACGGCATCTGCCCCGGCCCGTTGGCATCACGGAACAGGGCCTGACGCAGGTTGCCGGCCTGATCGACACTGGAAGACAGCTGGTCAGCCAGAATGATCAGCACGATGGACGGCGGAATGATCTGGCCCAGCGTGCCGGAGGCGGCAATCGTGCCGGTGGCCAGCGGCACGGAGTAGTTATTACGCATCATCGCGGGCAGCGAGATGAGACCCATGGCCACCACAGTGGCACCAACGATGCCGGTGGTTGCTGCCAGCAGCGCACCCACCAGAATGACCGAGATGCCAAGGCCGCCCGGCACCGGCCCGAACAGCCGTGCCATGGTGATCAGCAGGTCCTCTGCGATCTTGGACCGCTGCAGCATGATGCCCATGAAGATGAACAATGGAATGGCTATGAGCGTGTCACGCTCCGCCTCCCAGTAAACTCCGCGGAAGTTCGTGACACCCGCACTCAGCCACTGGCTTGGTCCGCCATGCGCGAAATAAGCATCCACGCTGCCGGCAAAAAGATAGCCGGAAACACCGGCAAGGAAGATGGTGATGATGGCCGATCCCGGCAGGGCGAAAGCGACGGGGAATCCCGAGCCCAGCGCCGCCGCCATCAGCACGATCAGCAGAATGAGAAAGAAAAGATCCATGATGCTGGTCCCGCAAGCCTTCAGTGCTGGATGACGGTAGAATGATCGCGCCCGCCTTCATCACCGCGCGCATCGGCAACGGAAGCGAAGAGGTAGCTGACAAACTGGATCATCATGGTGACAGCAAACACGCCGAGGAACCCGGCCATGAGATACTTCACATACATGCCGAACCCGGCCTGCGTCGTCTCGTAAGCCAGCATCGGGCTGACGATGATCGACTGGCGCGAGGCAAGACCGACGACAAGAATGGTCCAGCAAAACGTGAGGCCAAAGAAAATGCAGCCAATGATGTTGGCAAAGCCCTTGGCCCGTGCTGTGAAGCCGGCATAGAGCACATCCACGCGCACGTGTCCTTCCTGTACCAGCGTGTAGGCGCTGGCAAAAAGGAAAGCGGCTGCGTACCAGAAGCGCACGAGATCAGCGAGGAACGCCTGTTCATAGGAAAAAACGAAACGCCCGATCACGATCAGCAGTTCCGCGACCACGACCATCAATCCCAGCCAGTGAAAGCCAAGGGTGCGTGTGAAGGCAGCGGCCAGAAAAGACAGCGCAATCAGCGGCATATGCACATAGGCGCCACGGAATTGAGCCCGGCCGAGGTCGGAGGCAAGCTGCACCCCGGTCACAGCCTCAAGCATCCCCTCAACGCGCAGGAAGGAAATCACTCCATCCGTGAAGCCGACGATGACGACGGCCCAGAACATCCAGCGCACGATGAAGGTGTTGATGCGTGTGACACGCTCGCTGTCCTGCCTGAGGGTCATGCTCCGGCTGCGCTGCACCATCAGCACGGCGATGAGCGGCAGCAGCACATAAAGAGCAGCCTGCCCCATCGCAGCCGCCGGTCCTGACAGGCTGGCGCCTGGCAGCCCTGCCCAGAAGGTCAGGTAGGTGTTGATGAGATAAGCGGCCATGACAGCCAGATTGATCCAGCCGAACATCCTGACAGCGGTTACGCTGCCGGGCTGGATGGACTGCGCGTGCACGCCACCGGGTGCAGCGCCTTGAACGTTGTTCAAGGCCATCATCTTCAAACGCCTCGTGATTTCGGTATCAAACAAATACGGGGATGGAACAGCGTCCCATCCCCGGATGATTCAAATGCCCGAGATCAAGGCTCCGGAATACGGATGCATTCCACCTTGAAACGGCTCAGGCATCACCAGGGCTGGACCGTTCAGACCTTGATGCCGAGCACGCGGTTGCGCTGCACGGTGTAGCCTGTGTCAGCCAGAAGCATCCAGCGGCCGACTTCCGAACGGGCCTTCACGAAGCTCTCGTGAACGCGCCGGGTCAGGTCACCTTGCTGAATGGTTTCCTCGAACACTGCAGCCGATGCATCGCCAAAGGCGTCATAGACTTCGTCCGAGAACTGGCGCAGCACGACACCATGCTCATTGATGAGCTTGTCAAGATAAGCGCCGTTGAAGCCATTCGCTTCTGCCATCGAGAAAGCGTTTTCCTCGTTGCAGGCCGCTTCGATGATCATCTGGTCGATCTTCGACAGCTTGGAGAACCAGGACTTGTTGCAGCCCAGCGCAAGCATGGAGCCCGGCTCATGCATGCCCGGATAGTAGTAGTACTTGGCAGCTTCGTAGAACTTCATGAAATAGTCGTTCCACGGGCCAACCCACTCGGTGGCATCGACGGCACCCGAGACAAGGTTTTCGTAGATCTGGCCGCCCGGCAGAGACACCGGCGAGGCACCCAGCTTGGCCATGACGTCGCCGCCAAGGCCCGGGATGCGCATCTTCAGACCCTTGAGATCGTCGGCAGTTTCAATTTCCTTGTTGAACCAGCCGCCCATCTGCACACCGGTGTTACCGGCGTTGAAGTTCTTGAGGCCAAACTGGTCGGCCAGTTCGTCCCAGAGTTCCTGGCCGCCGCCAACCTTGATCCAGGCGTCCATCTCGGCATAGGTCAGGCCGAAGGGGACCGCCGTGAAGTAGGACCAGGCCGCGTGCTTGCCCTTCCAGTAGTAGTCGGCACCGATGTAGGCCTGAGCGTTGCCCGAAGCCACTTCGTCGAACGCATCAAATGCACCGACACGCTCACCGGCGGCGAAATACTGCACGTTGATGCGGCCTTCGGTCAGTTCGCCGATACGGGCTGCAAGGCGCTGCGCGGAAACGCCGAGGCCGGGCATGTCGCGCGGCCAGGTGGACACGATCACCATGTCGGTGCGGGACTGCGCAATTGCAGGAGCGGCAAGCGTGGAAGCGGCAGCAATACCGCCTGCGCCCAATCCAGCCTTCTTGATAAACGAACGACGATCCATAACGATATCCTCCCAGATATGGCGAGTGCTCAGCCACCTTGGAGCCTTGCACTGTCACCTGTCTGTGTCTAGGTGATCCTTTGAATGAGGCGCTAGTCGTGTTTCTGCGCATCTTTTCCGTAGTACTACTGAAAAGACGCTGCTTTCCGGCAACTTTATTGCCGCAAGCGGGTCACATCCGGAATGCAGGGGGCCACCGGTGACGTTCAAAACAAAACTGCTCCTCATCACCATCCTGCCCCTTGTAGCTGTCTCGGGGCTGATTGGCGGCATCACCTTCTTTCAGGCCTCGCGCCTGATCGAGGCCCAGACCCGCGCCGTGGAGGAACGGATCCTGTCCAGCAAGCGGCAGGAGGTTCAGAACGCAGTTTCGCTGGCGCTGACGTCAATCCAGAAGCTCTACGAGGAGGAGCAGGGCGGGCGGGAGGCAGCGCAGAACGAAGCCAAGCGCATACTCAACGACATAACCTTCGGCGAGGATGGCTATTTCTTCGTCTATCTCAAGGACGGCACCAATATCGTGCATCCCAAACTGCCGGATCTGGTTGGCGGGAAATGGTGGGATCTTCAGGACCCGAACGGGAATTACGTCATCCGTAATCTCATGGCGGCAGCCGAGGCCGGCGGCGGTTTTCACCGTTATGTCTGGGACAAGCCAAGCGCCGGCATGAATGCCGAAAAGCTTGGTTATGCAGTGATGCTGGACAAGTGGGACTGGATGCTTGGCACCGGCCTTTACATCGATGACATTGCGAGAGAAGTGGCCCTCGTTCGCGCGGATTTCACAGCCAATGTCCAGCAGACGGTGCTGGTGATCTTTTTCATCACCATGATCGCCATCCTGCTGAGCCTAACCGCAGTGGCCACGGTCAGCTTCTCGGAGCAGAAGTTTGCCGATGGCAAGCTGAAGGAACTCACTCACCGCATTGTCGATGTGCAGGAACAGGAGCGCAAGCGCGTCTCCAGCGAGCTGCATGACAGTATCTCGCAGCTGCTCGTCTCCGTGCGCTATGGGATCGAGATGCTGCATTCCAAAAGTCCAGAGAACGGCGATCTGCAGGTTCAGGCCGAGCGCTGCCTGCGCATTCTCGATGATGCCATCGCGGAGGTGCGGCGCATTTCCAAGGATTTGCGCCCGAGTATTCTTGACGACATGGGCCTTTCGGCAGCGCTTGTCAGCCTTGCCAAGGATTTCGAGGCACAGTCCGGCATCACCGTCGAGATTTCCGCCGACAGATGCCGGAACCGCCTGCCGGATTCGGCCAAGACTGCCTTGTACCGCGTGGTGCAGGAAGCACTCACCAACGTCGCCCGCCACTCGGCCGCAGCGTATGTCAGCATACGCCTGGTGGCCGGAGAGCGGACATTGACCCTGACGATCCAGGATGATGGTGTCGGCATCCCCCTGCCCCTGCCGCAACTGGGTGGTCTGGGCATCCGCAACATGCGCGAACGGATAGAGACACACGGAGGGACCATGGTAATGTCACGGGTAGGTGCACAGGGCACCATGATCCGGGTGACCATGCCCATGCTGCCGGAAGAAAGCCGGACAGCCGCGTGAACAGCCAAGGCCTCATCGGGAGTTACACCGCATGACAAGTCCGCAAGCCCGCAAGGACGATCTGCCGCGCAAGGTGCGCGTGCTGCTGGCGGATGATCATGAGCTGGTGCGCGCCGGCATCAGGGCCCGGCTGGAAGGCGTCGCTCCGTTCGAGATCGTCGGCGAGGCCACTGACGGGCGCATGGCCGTGCAACTCGCCGACATGCTGAAGCCGGACATCATCCTGATGGACATTTCCATGCCTGGTCTCAACGGGCTGGAAGCTACGGAGGCGATCCGCCGCAAGAATCCCATGATCAGCGTTCTGGTGCTGTCGATCTACGACAATCCGGAATATGTGCGCGGTGTCATGCAGTCTGGCGCAAGGGGTTATCTGCTGAAGGACATTTCCGCCAAGGAGATGATCAACGCGATTCTGGCAGTGGCCGATGGCGGTTACTACTTCTCTTCCCGCATCGGCCCGGCGCTGATGGAGAACAAGCCCTCGCCTTCTCCGGCCAACCCCTATGGCCTGACGGAGCGCGAGCGGGAAGTGCTGCAAGGGGTCGCCCGGGGACAGGCCAACAAGGAAATTGCGGCCCATCTTGGCATCAGCGTACGCACGGTGGAATCTCACCGGCTCAACATCCGCGACAAGGTCGGCAGCGGCAACGCTGCCCACCTCTACCGCATCGCCCAGGAACTGCGGCTGGTCTGACGCCAACCGCACCTGCCGTCTCCTTACGCTGGTTTCTCGCTCTCCAGAAACTCCCGGATCCGCTCCAGCGCCAGGCTGATGTTTTCGCGGGAATTGGCGTAGGAAAGGCGGATGTAGCCCTCGCCCAGAACGCCGAAATCCGGGCCGCCGATGGTGGCAACGCCTGCCTTTTCCAGAAGCGCGGAGGCCAGAGGCTTGGCCTTCCAGCCGGTCGCCTTGATGTTGGGGAAGGCGTAGAACGCGCCCAGCGGCGTGCGGGCGGAGATGCCGGGCAGCGCATTGAGCCCTTCGACCACCAGTTTGCGGCGGGCGTCAAACTCTGCAACCATCGCCGTCACCGCATCCTGCGGGCCAGTGAGGGCGGCAAGGCCACCGAACTGGGCAGGGGAATTAACGCAGGACCAGCAATTGACAGCGAGCTTGCGCGCCTTGGTGATCAGGGCATCGGGCCACACCGCGTAGCCCATGCGCCAGCCGGTCATGGCATAGGTCTTGGACCATCCATCCAGCAGGATCACCCGGTCGCGGATCGCCTCGAACTCCAGAAGCGACACATGCTGCTGGCCGTCATAGGTCATCTGGCCATAGATCTCGTCCGAGAGAATGGCGATGTCCGGCCGCTCTGTCAGGCCCTTCACCAGCTTTTCGATCTCGGTGCGTCCGGTGATGCCGCCGGTCGGGTTGGCTGGGGAATTGAGAATGACGAGCCGCGTCTGCGGCGTCAGCAGGGAGAGGGTTTCCTCTGCCGAGAAGCCGAAGCCGTTTTCCTCGCGGATCGGCACCGGCACAGGCCGGGCGCCGGTGAATTCGATCATCGAGCGGTAGATGGGAAAGCCCGGGTCGGGATAGAGAATGTCGACGCCCGGCGCGCCGAACATGAGGATGGCCATGAACATGGTGACCTTGCCGCCCGGCACGATGACCACATTGTCCGGATTGACGGATACGCCCACCCGGCGGTGGATGTCCGCGCTGACGGCCTCGCGCAGGGGCAGGATGCCGGTCGCGCCGGTGTAGCCATGCTCACCGTCGCGCAACGCCTTGATGGCAGCCTCCACGATATGCTCCGGCGTCCTGAAATCCGGCTGGCCGATGCCCAGATTGATGATGCTGCGCCCCTGCTGCGCCAGCGCATTGGCGCGGGCAAGCACCGCGAAGGCGTTTTCCTCTCCGATCCGGTCAAAGGCGTCGATGGTCCTGAGCATATCCTCTCCTTCACTTGCGGCGGTTCCACTCCTCCCCGCCCGTTATCGCGCAGGATCAAGGCGCGGCGGGCGCGGTGCAAGGGCGGAAGAGCCTCTTTGTGTTCGGCATTTATATTGAAGTGGTGATCTTTGCCTTTGGACTACCTATATTGCCGCCAAACGCATCACCTCTTATGGTTCGCCGCTGCTGCGCCAGTTGCCGCTGGCAGCCGCGATCCGCTTCAGGAAACAGGACTTCACGCCATGAGCACCGATGCCAGCACCGCGTCCAAGCAGATCCCCGTCACCGTTCTCACCGGGTATCTTGGCGCCGGCAAGACGACGCTTCTCAACCGCATTCTGTCGGAGAATCACGGCCAGAAATATGCGGTGATCGTCAATGAGTTCGGCGAAATCGGCATCGACAACGACCTCTTGGTCGAGTCGGACGAAGAAATCTTCGAGATGAACAACGGCTGCATCTGCTGCACCGTTCGCGGCGACCTGATCCGCACCGTGCAGAACCTGATGAAGCGCCGCGGCAGCTTCGATGCCATCATCGTCGAGACGACCGGTGTCGCCGATCCGGCCCCGGTGGCGCAGACCTTCTTCATGGATGACGACGTGCGCGCCGCCTCCCGCCTTGATGCGGTGGTGGCCGTGGTTGACGCCCGCCACGTGCTGCAGCGCCTTGCCGACACCTCCGAGGCGGAAGACCAGATCGCCTTTGCCGATGTCGTCCTGATCAACAAGACCGATCTGGTGACGCCTGAAGAGCTGGCCGCCGTCGAGGCGCGCATTCACAAGATCAACCCCTATGCGGTGCGTCACAAGACCGAGCGCTGCAGCATCGACATTGCCAAGGTGCTGGACCGGGGCGCCTTCGATCTCGACCGCATCCTGACGCTGGACCCGCAGTTCCTCAACACGGGCCACGATCATCACCACCACCACGGCCATGACCATCATCATGACCACGGTCACGAATGCGGACCGGATTGCGGCCATGATCATCACCATGATCACCATCACCATCATGATGATCATGGGCACCATCATCACCACGATCACGGGCATGACCATGACCACGGCCATGATCACGTCTGCGGCCCGGACTGTGATCATGACCACCATCACCATGATCATGATGATCCGCATTCGGTGCGCAGCATTTCGCTTCGCGCCGGCGAGCTGGACCCGCCTGTCTTCTTCTCCTGGATCAACCGGGTCACCCAGACCGATGGCGCCAAGATCCTGCGCCTAAAGGGTATTCTGGCCTTCAAGGACGATCCGCAACGCTATGTCATTCAGGGCGTGCACATGATCGTCGAGGGCGATCACCAGCGCGACTGGAAGGATGGCGAGCCGCGTGAAAGCCGCCTCGTCTTCATCGGCCGCGAGCTGGATTTCGATGCCCTGAAGCAGAGCTTCGAAGCCTGCGCCGCCTGACGGACAGCCACGAGAGCCATTGAAGGACTGACCGTGCCGACACTTGCAGCGACTGAACTCTCCGGCTTTGCCGTCAAGGCCGGGTTCCTGAAGGATATTCCCTATTTCGCCCTCGGCAGCGGCGAAGTGGTGCTGGTGGAAGGCGGGCAAAAGACCATCCGCCTTCACAACGGCGGACTGCTGGCGGCGGACGAGCGGGTGGAGCCTTCCGGCCATGCCACCGCGCTTGTCACCGGCGGTGACGACGGCAAGGTGATGGAACTGAGCGCTTCGGGCGAGGTTCGCCAGCTGTCGGAGCGCCCCCGCAAATGGATCGATCTGGTGACCTGCGGTCCTTCGGGAGCAACAGCCTTTGCCAGCGGCCGCACCGCCTGGGTGCGCCTTGCCGATGGTACCGAAAAGGAGTTCCCGCATGAACGGGCGGTCGGCGGTCTCGCCTTCGCGCCCAAGGGTCTGCGCCTTGCCGTCGCCCGCTATGACGGGGCAACCCTGTGGTGGGTGAACACGCAAGGCCAGCCGCAGATGCTGGAGTGGAAAGGCGCCCATCTGGCCGCCAGCTTCTCGCCGGACGGCAAATATCTCGTCACCTCCATGCAGGAGGCCGCATTGCACGGCTGGCGCCTGACCGACGCGCAGGACATGCGCATGACCGGCTATCCGTCCAAGATCAAGTCCATGAGCTGGTCGGTGAAGGGCCGCTATCTGGCCACCTCCGGCGCCAATGCTGCGATCGTCTGGCCCTTCTCCGGCAAGACCGGGCCCATGGGTCAGGCCCCCCTGCAGCTTGGCACCCGCAGCGATGCGCTGGTGACCTCGGTTGCCTGCCACCCGAAGGAAGATGTGGTGGCTGTCGGCTATCAGGATGGCATGATCCTGCTGTGCCGCTTCGAGGACAATGCGGAGGTGCTGCTGCGCCGCGCTGCCAAGGCCCCTGTCTCCACCATGGCCTGGGACCGGGCAGGCGTCAGGCTTGCTTTCGGTACGGAAGATGGCGAGGGTGGTGTCATCGCATTGGAATGACAGGGAGAGAGGTGATGATGCTGGCGAGACCCGTTGCGCTTGCTTTCGGTCTGCTTGCAGGCATTGCCACCTCGCAGGTGCCGGAATTTGCCCAGCAGTACCGTCAGCGCCTCGGCGGGGCCATTGATGCCTTGCAGACCGTCATGCTTCAGGCGGCTGAGGACGCGCAGCGCTCCGGCCTTGATGTGGATGGCGCAATTGCAAGGCTCAAGGCCAGCGGCGATCAGCTGGTTGCAGCTCAGGGCCGAAGCCTGGAGGAAATCGGTGACAGGCTGGCAAACATGCGGGCAGAACGGGAGGCCTATCTCCAGTCCGACGAATTCGGCCGCCTGCTCGTGTTCCTCACCAGCGCAGATCCGGAGCTTGTGGCACGCACATACGACGACTTCGAGCCTGCGGTTCCGGTGACGGCTGAGGGCATTCTGGCCGGTATTCTGGGTCTTTTTGCAGGGCTTGGAGCCTTGCGGGTTTCGAGCACCTTTCTGCGCGGCCTCTGGAAGGTGTTCGGCCCGCGCCGTTCCGCCGCCCGCTAGATTAGCTGACAGGAGAGAAGATGGACACCGTAACCTCATCCGGCGGCATGGTCGTTGCGCCGCACAGGGCGGCAGCGGAAGCGGGCGCGGACATCCTGCGCGACGGCGGATCAGCCATCGAGGCGATGATTGCGGCAGCGGCCACGATTGCCGTCGTCTATCCGCACATGAACGCCATCGGCGGGGATGGCTTCTGGCTGATTGCCGAGCCGGGACAGGACCCGAAGGTGATTTCGGCCTGCGGCCCCGCCGGTTCAGGCGCAACGATTGCCGCCTATAACCGCGCCGGGCATGGCACCGTGCCAACGCGGGGCCCGCTGGCGGCGCTGACGGTGGCCGGCACCGTGGGCGGCTGGCAGAAAGCCTTCGAGGCAGCGGCAAGCCTTGGCGGGCGCATGCCCCGGCGCGAGCTGCTGATGAATGCGATACGGCATGCGAAGGAAGGTTGCACCGTTTCCCGCAGCCAGCAGCAGCTGACGGAGGAAAAGCTCTCCGAACTGAAGGATCAGCCCGGCTTTGCCAGCGTTTTCCTGAAGGATGGCCAGCCGCTGGAAGCGGGCAGCTTGATGCGGCAGGAGCGGCTGGCCGATACCCTGGACCAGCTTGCCGCCGCCGGGTTCGATGATTTTTACCGGGGTGATGTGGGCGCGGAAATTGCAGCCGATCTGGAGCGCATCGGCGCGCCGGTCACCAAGGCAGATCTGCAGCGCTATGAAGCGCGCATCCGCAAGCCGCTGAAGGTGGCGACCAAGGCCGGAACCATCTTCAATGCTCCGCCACCCACGCAAGGGCTCGCTTCACTGCTGATCCTCGGCCTGCACGACCGGCTTCCGGCGGCACGGCCGGAGAGCTTTGCCATGGTGCATGGGCTGGTGGAGGCCACAAAGCGGGCCTTCCTCGTGCGTGACCGGGTGGTGACAGACCCGGACCGCCTGCCTGAGCCGGTGTCACCCTTCCTGGAAGACGCCTGGCTTGACCGGACAGCGTCTGAAATCAGCGCTGCCCGCGCGCTTGACTGGCCGGTGAAATCCGCGCTCGGCGACACCATCTGGATGGGAGCCATCGACGCCAAGGGCTGCGCTGTTTCCTTCATCCAGTCGGTCTATTGGGAATTCGGCTCCGGCTGCGTGCTGCCGCGCACCGGCATCACCTGGCAGAACCGCGGCGCCAGTTTCTCGCTGCATCCGGAAGCGCTCAATGCGCTGGAGCCGGGGCGGCTGCCGTTCCACACACTCAACCCGGCGATGGCGCGGCTTTCCGATGGGCGGCTTGTCACCTATGGCACCATGGGCGGTGAAGGCCAGCCGCAGACGCAGGCCGCCATTTTTGTGCGTCATGTGCTGAACGGCATGCCGGTGGGTGAAGCCATCGATGCGCCGCGCTGGCTGCTGGGCCGCACCTGGGGCGATGCCAATACGTCGCTCCGGCTGGAATCGCGCTTTGATCCGGATCTCGTGGAGGCATTGAAGCGGGCGGGCCATGACGTGGTTGTGATGGATGAGGCCTATTCCGATACCATGGGCCATGCGGGCATGATCGTGCGCGGCTTGCGCGGCGGTCTTGAGGGTGCGCATGATCCGCGTTCGGACGGCGGGGCCGCCGCCGCCTGACAGGCGCGGCTGCCGAAGGGAGATACGGAAAAATGGATGCCATCACGCGCATGCGCTGCTTCATTCAAGTGGTGGACAGCAATGGCTTTTCTGCCGCCGCACGGGAAATGGGCCGCTCCAAGGCGCTGGTCTCCAAATATATCGGCGAACTGGAAGATGAACTGGGTGTGCGGCTGCTGAACCGCACAACACGCCAGATCTCGCTGACGGAAGTGGGCGAGGCTTATTACAAGGAAGCCAGCGACATCCTGCAGCGCATTGATGACCTGCAGGCCTCTGTCCAGTCTACCCATCATGAGGCGCGCGGACGACTGCGCGTATCGGCTCCGCGTTCCATGGGCGATGGCTTCATCAATCAGGCCATCATGGAGTTTCTGGTGGCAGAGCCAGCCATCACAATCGATCTGCGGCTGGATGACCGGTTTGTCGATCTCGTGGAAGAAGGCTTCGACCTTGCCATCCGCGTGTCGGACCTCGAAGATTCCAGCCTGATCGCCCGCAAGATCTCGCCCTTCCGCACGGTGGTCTGCGCAACGCCGCAGGTACTGGCTGATCACGGCACGCCGAAGCATCCGTCGGAACTCTCGAACATGCCCTGCATCGTGGACACGAATTACCGGTTCAAGTCGAACTGGATCTTCATGGACAAAGGCGACCGGGTGACGGTGCCGGTGAAGGGCCGGATCGAGGTCAACAGCGCCTCAGCCGCCCGCGATGCCGCCATGTGTCATCTCGGCTTCCTGCGCACCCCTATGATGTTCGTCTACAACGACATCAAGGATGGTTCGCTGCAGGTCGTACTCGAAGATTATGAGCATGACGGCCCGGCGATCTACGCCGTCTACCCTCACCGCCGCCATCTGTCCGGGAAGGTCCGGTCCTTTGTCGATTTTCTGACCGCCTGGTTTGCCGAAAAGCGCAGGATGGGCAAGAGCTGCTGAAGGTGCAGCGCGGAGGAGATTGTGTCCGCGCTGCACCGGTCTCTTACTTGCCTGCTGCGGCAAGCCGTTCTTCAGCAAGACGGTCTGCGATGGTTTCCGGGGTCAGGCCTTCGGCCTCTGCCCGCTGGAAGATGCGGGTCAGGGTAGCGCCGATTGCGAGTGTCTTGTCCCGCACCAGAAGGTCATCTCCGCCAGGCGTTGCCAATGCGATGGAAATGACGCCGCCTGCATTGATGGCATAGTCTGGCGCATAGAGGATGCCGCGGTCCTTCAGCGCCTGACCATCCGCCGGAGTGGCGAGCTGGTTGTTGGCGGCACCGGCGACGATCCTTGCCTTGATCTGCGGAATGGTGACCGCATTCAGCACCGCACCAAGGGCGCAAGGGGCATAGACATCTGCCTGCACCGCATGGGCCTCTGCCGGAGAGACAGCCACTGCTTCCAGTTCCGCCACGGCCCGGTCTACGGCCGGCTGGTGAATGTCGGAGACGATGAGCCGGGCGCCGGCGGCCTTCAGCTGGCGCGCCACATCGAAGCCCACATGGCCCAGACCCTGAACCGAAACGGTGCAGCCAATCAGGCTGTCTGTGCCGTTGACATGAGCGAGTGCGGCGCGGATGCCGGCGAAGACGCCAAGCGCCGTGTAGGGAGACGGATCACCAAGGCCCGTGGCACGGGTGCCGCGCACATGTTCCGTCTCGCGGGCAACCTCCTCCATGTCGTCTGCCGAAACACCGACATCCTCTGCCGTGATGTAGGAACCGTTCATGCGCGCCACGTGGCGTCCGAAGGCGCGCATCAGAGCAGGCGTCTTGTCCTGACGCGGATCGGCGATGATCACCGCTTTGCCGCCGCCGAGGTCCAGTCCGGCCAAGGCATTCTTGTAGGTCATACCGCGCGACAGGCGCAGGGCATCACGCAGGGCGTCCTCGGTTGTGGCATAGGGCCAGATCCGGCAGCCGCCGAGCGCCGGGCCGAGACGGCTGTCATGAACACACAGAATGGCACGCAGCCCGGTTTCCCTGTCGTGGGCAAAGACCACCTGCTCGTGGCCGGAAAACTCGGGGTGATCGAAGGCGGTCATCCCTTGCGTGGAAAAGGGGGCGTTGCGGGACGGGGCGTTCATGGTCCTCTCTCATACCAACTCTTATGCTGCCGATGCATCAGACCGTTGAAACGAAGGCTGATGAGGAAGAAAATGCCTGATCTGAGAGAAATTTTGCGGTCGATCTTGCGGCCAATGTCGCCTGAAAGGGAAATTTATCTCAAAAACCTGTTTCACTCGGACGAAAATAGCCCTTTCCCCTTCTGCGGCGCAAAAGACACTTGCGGAGCGTCACCTTCCTGCCCCCTTCTCAGGGCAATGAGCCGTGCCGGAATCGCGCCTGAACGAAAATGGAATCACCACGAATGTCTCCCGCTGTGAGCCCTGCCGCTTGCCTGCACCGTGTCTTTGCGCTGCTGTGCCTTGCGGTCATGCTGATCTGGACGTGTCTGGTTGCCGCAGGTGGGGCTTACGCCCATCCCCATGTCTTCGTCGAAGCGCGGTCGAAGCTCGTGGTGAATGACGATGGCCTCGTGACGGCTGTTGATCAGGTCTTCCGCTTCGATGATGCCTACACGGCCTTTGCCATTCAGGGCTTTGATACCAATGGCGATGGTATCTTCAGCCGGGAGGAGCTGGCAGACCTTGCCAAGGTCAATGTGGACAGCATGCAGGAGTTCGGCTTCTTCACCTTTGGCGACAATACCAAGGTGGAGTTCGATTTCGACAGGCCGGAGGTCTACTGGCTTGAAGTGGCCGAAGTACCCATCACCGAATATTGGGCGATGAAGCAGGAAGATATCGCGGCCATCAAGGAAGATGCCGAGCGCACCGGCAAGCCGATGATGACGACGGTCAAGCTGCTGGAACTGCACTTCCTGCTGCCGCTGAAGGAACCGTCGGATCTCTCCCAAACGATCACGCTCGATGTCTATGATCCGACCTATTACGTGGATTTCCGCTTTGCCAAGGCGTCCGATGCCACGGGGCTGATCAACGCCCCGGCCTCCTGCACCGTTACCCGCAAGGAACCGCCTCCGCTGGACCCGTCCACCGCTGCGGCGCTTGCTCAGGTTGGCGCAGACCAGCGCGAGCTGCCGCCGGAGCTGGCGGATGTGGCCGCCGGTCTCGTCAATCAGATGATCGTCAATTGCGGGCAGAGCGCCGCAAGTGCCGTTGCATCCAAGCCACCGTTCCCGCCGGTCACGCCGCTAAACGGCCAGAGCCAGACGGCGGCTGCGGACAGCAATCCGGAAGCTCCTGCAGCAGGCCGTCAGGCGGATGTTGCATCCCAGATGCCGCCAGCGCCCATGGAAGGCGTTCCCTCGGCGGCGCTGAAGAGCAATGCACTGGTTGGCAGCTTCTTTGCCGAAGTCGCCCGCTATCAGACCGAGTTCTATCAGAAGCTCATCTCCGCCCTGCGCAGCTTCCGCAACAACCCGGATGCAGCCTGGCTTCTGGCGTTCCTGTCTTTCGCCTATGGCATTTTCCATGCGGCGGGGCCGGGCCACGGCAAGGCAGTGATCTCGTCCTATGTTCTGGCCAGCGAAGACACGCTGAAGAAGGGCATCCTGCTCTCCTTTGCCTCTGCCTTTGCACAGGCTCTGACCGCCATCCTGATCGTCTGCGGCGTTGCTGTTGTCTTCAATCTCACCTCCATCGCCATGCAGCAGACCGCCCGCTGGCTGGAGATTGCCTCCTACGTGATGGTGACGGCCATGGGCGCCTGGCTGCTGTGGGTCAAGGCTTTCCGCCCGATGCTGCTGGGGGCACCTGCAGGGCATGATCACGTGCATCTGCCGGGGGAAGATGGCGCCTGCGGCACCTGCGGCCATGTGCATGCGCCTACCGCAGACATGGTGGCCGGCCGTCTGACGCCGGGCCGTGCGCTCTCGATCATTCTGGCCATTGGCCTCAGGCCCTGCTCGGGAGCGCTGATCGTGCTGGTCTTTGCCCTGTCGCAGGGCATGATCCTTGCGGGCATCGCCTCGACGCTGACCATGGCTGTCGGCACAGGCATCACCGTGTCGGTTCTTGCCGCACTGGCTGTCGGGGCCAAGGGGCTTGCCGCGCGTCTTGCCGGGTCCGATGGGGTGTGGGCCTATAGGGTGCACCGGGGCATCGAGATTGCCGCCGCTGCAGCCGTGTTCCTCTTGGGCCTCACCCTGCTGATTGCCATGATCGGCTGGGGCTCAGTCCCGGCCTGATCAGGCTGATGTAAGCCTCAGTTATCGCCGCGCTTGCGGCGATAGGCTTCCACGGCTTCACCGAAAGCGGCAAAGAGCTTCTGCGAAGGCGTATCGCAGCTGACCCAGTATTCCGGGTGCCACTGGGTGCCGATGGCGAAGTTCCGCGCCCCATCCACGGAAACCGCCTCGATGGTGCCGTCTTCGGCGGTGGCTTCCACCACCAGCGCCTGACCCAGAACGCCGAGGCCCTGACGGTGCAGCGAGTTGACCTTGAACTGTGCCGCGCCGATGGCCGCCTCAAGCGGCCCGCCCGTGCGCGCATCGACGGTGTGGGCGAGGGCGAAGCGCTCTTCCTGCTTTTCGGACACGGGCGCGCGGTGGTCGTTGCGCCCATCGATCTCCTGAATCTCGGTGAGCAGCGTGCCCCCGAGAGCGACATTCAGCTCCTGCATGCCCCGGCAAATGGCAAAGACCGGCAGGCCCTTTTCCAGTGCCCGGCGCAGCAGCGGCAGGGAGGTGGCGTCACGGTCCGGGTCATAAGGCCCGTTTTCTTCCGTCGCCTCTCCGCCATAAAGATCCGGATTGACGTTGGAGCGCGAGCCGGTGGCCAGCACCCCGTCTACCCGGTCCAGCACCGCGTCAATGTCGAGGGCGCTGCCAAGGGAGGGCAGGATCAGGGGAATGGCGCCAGCGCCGTTCAGCACGGCCTCCAGATAGGTGGAGGGCGCGGCATGCCAGCGGTAGCCGTCAACGGGCTTCACATCGGCGGTGACAAGAACAATCGGCTTGGACATTCGAGGCGTTGGACCCTTTGGCCACAGAACAGGTTGGGCGCCAAGCTTTGCACGAAGTGCAAGCCCGCGCCAAGGGGGCGAAGACGGGCATAAGGCAAAGCTCTGCCTTCTCCGGAATTTGCGCCCCCCTAGAGCTTGCTGCCGAGCCGGACGCCGGGAGGCGGAGAACTGTCGCGGATCTTCAGGTCCGGCGGGATCAGATGCAGCGTGTTGGACACACGCTCGCCGCCGATCTGGCGCAGGATGAGATCAGCGGCACGGCGGCCGATTTCATCCGGATGGCTGGCAATGGTGGTGAGCGAAGGCGTGCGCGAGGCAGCGCCGTCCACATCATCATAGCCGGTGACGGCAATATCCGGCCCCGGCTCCACACCGGCACGCCGCAGGGCGGGCATCATGCCGAGTGCCACCAGATCATTGAAGCACATGACGGCGGTTGGCCGCTCGCCGGTGGAAAGAATGCGCGGGGCAGCTTCACGGCCATCTGCCTGGGTCATCAGTTCGGGAATGTCGATCTGCGTGTCCGGGTCGATGCCCGCTTCCGCCAGCGCCTTGCGCCAGCCCGCATTGCGGTCGCGCCCGGTGGAACTGCCGCGCCGCCCGCCCGCCATGGCGATATGGCGGTGCCCCTGCGCGATCAGATGCCGGGTGATCATCTCGCCGCCCAGTTCATCGTCGCCGCGCACGGCCGGTGCCCTGGCGCCTTCCACATCACGGCACATGAGCGTGACCGGGATGCCCTGATCGGTCAGCCGGTTGATCTCGTCCGCCGTGGTACCGACGGAAGAACACAGAATCAGCCCGTCGGCGCGGTGCTGCATCAGCGCATCCACAAAGGCGCGCTGGCGCTCCACATTGTCCCGGTGGTTGCAGATGAAGACCATCTGCCCCTGCGCTTCCAGAACGTCTTCCAGCGAACGGAAGATTTCGGCGAAATAGGGATTGATGATGTCATGCACCGCAACGCCGACGATCTGCGTCTTGGCGGTGCGCAAGGAAGCGGCCGAGCGGTTGTAGATATACCCGACCTGCCGCGCCATTTCCTTGATCTTGTCGCGCGTGGCGGAGGCAACCAGCGGTGAATCGCGCAGGGCAAGGGACACCGTCGCCGTGGACACACCAAGCCTGTCGGCAATGTCGCTGAGTGTCAGCCGTTTGCCGCGCGGTGTGTCGTCACCCATTTCGTCGCGGGGCATGTCTGCACCCATATGCGCCGTCCCTCACATGCGCCAAAGCAGTTCCGGCCCACTTGCGGAGAACCAGCCAGACAAAAGGCTGATAGACCGGCAAGACCCTGAATCGCAAGTTCTATCGAGCATGCGGGGCGCAGGCGCGAAGTGCAAGCCATGCGGTGCACTTACCGG
This sequence comes from Pannonibacter anstelovis, assembly GCF_036881715.1. Lineage (NCBI taxonomy): Bacteria > Pseudomonadati > Pseudomonadota > Alphaproteobacteria > Hyphomicrobiales > Stappiaceae > Pannonibacter > Pannonibacter anstelovis. The sequence continues at coordinate 90,022 of NZ_JBAKBF010000007.1, read as the reverse complement.
CCAAACCGTTTGAACTGCGGCGCACTGTCGTCGAACTCGTTGCGCAGGTTGACCGTAACCTGACGGCTCATCCGGGCGCAGTCCTGCGGATCGCAGTCCGTTTCCGGCCGCTCGATTCCATAGCCCTTGAACCACAGCCGCTGCGGATCCACGCCCAGCGCCACCAGCTTGTCCAGGACAGCCTTTGCCCGCTGTTCGGAAAGGCGCTTGTTCGCCGCCTCGCCGCCCGGGTCATCGGCGTGGCCCTGCACCTTGGCGAGCCAATGAGGATAAATATTGAGCCAGGCAGCCTGCCGGATCAGGATGGCTTCGGCCTCGGGTGAAATGGCCGCCGAACCTTCGGCAAAATGAATGCGGCGCCCCGCATTCAGCATGAACTCTTCCTCGCTGCCTGGCTCAAACCCGGCGGCCTCAGCCGGAGTCGCCGGAGCCTGCCCGTCCGTCAGGCCAAGCCCTGCGCAACCGGCCAGCGGCATGGCGAGCAACAGCGCCCGCAGTCCTGATAAGCCCCATCCCCGCACGAAAAATCCCCCGATCTTCGCCAACCCCTTGCAGGAATTTCAGAGCATTCCTGCCGCTGGGCGTCAATGGAAAAGACGGGGGAGATCAGCCAAGTGGACGCCTAACGCTTTTTGACGATCTGTTCGCGGTAGAGAATGTAGAGCCCGGAGCTGACGACGATGGACGCGCCGATCAGGGTGGAGCTGCCCGGCAGGTCGGCAAAGACAAGGTAGCCGAGACTGATCATCCAGATGATCTGCACATAGGTGAAAGGCGCCAGCACAGAGGCAGGTGCGCGGCGGTAGGCACTGATAAGTATCCAGTGGCCAAGCCCGCCGAAGACGCCGGTGGCAACCAGCAGCCCCCAATGGAACAGACTCGGCGGCGCCTGCCACACGGAAATACCGCCCGGCGCCATGGCGAGCGACGCCACGGCCGCCGGAATGATCAGCATGCTGAGGGTGGAATCAGTGGTCGAGAGCATGCGCGTCAGCAGCGTGTAGAGTGAGTAGCAGACCATCGAGAGCAGAGAGTAGATCACTGCCCAGTTGAGCGGGCCGGAGCCGGGCTGCACGATGACCAGAACCCCGATGAAGCCGACGAAGACTGCCGCCCAGCGCCGTGGGCCAACCTTTTCGCCCAGCATCGGCACCGCCAGTGCCGTCACCAGAATGGTGCCGGCAAACATGATCGACATGGTTTCGGCCAGCTGCAGATGCCGCATGGCAAGGAAGTTGAACGAGGTGTTCCCGAGCAGGCAGAAGCCGCGCAGGATCATCAGCACTGGCCGGTCGGTGCGGAAATACTCAGGATGCGCCCAGATGCGGAACAGGAAGAAGGCCAGCACCATGTGCGTGACAAATCGCACCCAGACAACCTGAAACGCTGGCAGTTCACGAACCAGATATTTCGCCGTGGCATCAAGGCCAGCAAACAGGAAACAGGCAAGCAGAAGCATGCCGATGCCAATGAGCTGGGAGCGTGATTCTTCACGCGCCGCTGAACCGGAACCATCCGGACTGCTGATCATGGATTTTCTTCCAGAAACACCCGCGCCGGGACCGGCGCATCAACCCTCACCTTAGAGTGGCTGCAGGAGGAACGGAAGCCCACAAACAGACCGAACGGTACGGTTCGCACCATCCTTTCAGCATGACAGCCTTGCAGAGCACCGCTCCCGGCGATCAGCAATTCCTGACCGAACAAGAACCATGCAGAGCCCCGTGCCAGGCCGTCCGCCGTGACGCATCCGGCCCAGGAATTGTTCAGCCAGCGCAGAGACTTGACCAAATCCCGCTTGGCAAGATCCCGGCGAGGGAAAGCTCACCGGGAAGTGTCTCAGCTTTCCGCGGTTGCAAGCGCGATCACGGCTGCCTTGGGTGCATCGTCCTCATCCGGCTCCAGCAGCTCCTCGTCGCCTTCATCGTCATCGAGAGACAGGGAGAGGTTCTTCTCGATCTGGCGCAGCAGCTTCTTCAGGCGCTTGCGGTCCTTGTCGTCAAGACCGGCAATGGCTTCCTTTTCAAGACGCTTCCAGGCCTTGTCGACGGCCTCGATCCGGTCACGCCCCTCATCGGTGAGGAACACACGGGCAAGACGGCCGTCCGTATCGGAGATCTGGCGGCGGACAAGGCCCTGTGCAGACAGGCGGGTGACCATCTTGGTCACGGTGGGCGGCTGCACGCCAAGCGCCAGCGCCAGCTGGCTCATGGTGCGGCCATCACTGTCGGCCAGCACCTTCAGCACCAGTTCCTGCCCCGGATGCAGGCCGGCGCGCATTAGATGGGTCCCGGCCCGCGCCCGCTGGGCCTTGGCCGCCTGCAGCAGGCGGAAGGTGACGCTCTTCTTGTAACTGAATGCCATGATCGCTCGCTCCGCAGTGGAAATGGCAGGCACGGCACCCGAAGCCGGGCGCCGATTCGCCGGAACCCTAGCCGCGTTGTTTAACCGTCAAATGACACTCTGTGCCCCGGCTCAGAACTTTGCGAGCCTTCTTGCAACTTTTTTCACGTAGCGGTCCCGGCTTTCCTGCGTGGAACTGTCCATCCGGTAATGCGCGAGGTAAAGCGTCTTGCAGCGCGGCGCGCAAAGAGCGCGCAATCCCCGCATGATGGTCTTGCGCCCCGGCTCGCCCATCAGCTTGGAAACAAACCAGCTTGCCCCGCAGGTGGTGACGATGGCGATCTTGCGGATATGCTGCATTTTCGGCCGCATACCCGTGTGTTCTGACGGCATTTCGAAGGTGACATGCGGCACCCACACCCGGTCAAACCAGCCCTTCAGCATGGCTGGAAGCCCGAACCACCAGGTCGGATAGACAAACACCATCATGTCGCACCACAGGATTGCTTCCACATGCGCCTTCACGGGCAGCACGTTGCTGTCCACATCATGATAGCCGCGCCGCTCGTCTGCGCTCATGGCAGGGTCAAAGCCTTCGGCATAAAGATCGATCAGCCGCACCTCATGCCCGGCCTGCTGCAGCACCGAGACAACATGATCGCGCATGGAGGCATTGAAGCTTTCGGGAACGGGATGCGAATAGACGACGAGTGCCTTCACCTTGATGCCTCCGGCATCCCGGCCAGCACGGCAGCTGGCCGGATCAAATGACTGGTCAGTTTGAGAGGGGCCGCGAGCCGCATCTCAGGCGCGGGCAAGGCCCGGAAAGAGGAACACCTTGCCACTGCGGAAATCATAGGACGGGTCTTCCCAGGCGATCATCTTGCCCGGATTGAGCAGCCCCTTGGGGTCCGCCTTCCGCTTGAAGGCAAGCTGCACCTCATCGGTTTGCTTCATGCCCCCTTCCTCCAGCGTATAGCGGTGGGGATTGAAGATCGGGCAGCCGCCCTCCTCATGCAGGCGGATGATCTCGTTCAGCCGCTCTTCGGAGGTGTAGCGCACGATGGGCAGGCCGAAGCAGGTGATCTTGCCGTCAAAGCGCACGAACTCCAGATGCCCCGGCACCTCATCACCAAAGAGGTCGCACATGCGGCGCACCTTCTCCACGTGATCGGGGAAAGGATAGAGCACCTGCAGATAAGTGATCGACGGATCGACCCGAAGCCCGCGCAAGGTGGTATGATTCCAGGCCAGTTCATAAGCCGGCGGCAGAGACTTTCGCGTTGCCTCATCGGCCAGATCCGAACGGTAGAGGATCGAGGCGCGCCGGTCAGCTTCGGCGAAGGCGGCAAATGCGTCCATGGCGAAGGAGGCCACCATCACCACCACCACGGACTGGTCGCGGCGGATGTATTTCTGGTGGCGCAGGAAATAGTCATGCGGCACGGGCGCGGCGATGGGGGCGATTTCCTTGACCAGCAATCCATCCTGATTGCCCAGCGCATCGGCAAAGCGCACGCCGTCCATAAAGGCATCGAAGCCGACGACCACGTCCACCCAGTCATAAGAAGCCGTCAGCGGCATCTCCACCTCGGTGATGACGCCGTTGGTGCCATAGGCATGCATGACCTTATGCAGGTCATGGCCCGTCATCTCCAGAACCTTCGGCTCGGCCTCCATGGTGATGACGCGCAGGCGCAGCACATTGCCAAGATCGCGCAGCCCGCCCCAGTTGATTGAGCCGACGCCCCCGGAGCCGCCCGCAATGAAGCCGCCGATCGTGGCCGTGCGGTAGGTGGACGGGTGCAGCCGCAGTTCCTGCCCGGAATGGGCGCGGGTCTCGTCATCGATCTTCGAGATGATCGCCCCCGGCTCCGCCACCACAACGCCGGGTCGAATGGACTTCACCTTGTTCATTTCGGCCAGATTGAGGATGACACCGCCGGACAGCGGCATGGCCTGGCCGTAGTTGCCGGTGCCAGCGCCGCGCACCGTCACCGGAATATCGAGGGCGTAGCAAGCCTTCAGAACCTCGATCACCTCCGCCTCGGACTTGGGCGTCACCACCAGATCACCCGTCACGTGGTCCAGCTGCTGCTTGAGAACCGGCGAATACCAGAAGAAATCGCGGCTCTTCTGTTTCACGATCTGCGGATTGTCCTCCATGGCAATCCCGGCGAGGTCCGCCTTCAGCTTTTCGAGCGCACTCATTCAGCAGCTCCCCGTTCAAGTGTCACGGCATTGGTCATCAGAGGGTCAAGTTCGCGGTAGTCCGGCAAGGTCATGTCGATGGTCCGGCCATGGCGCAGCACCGCCTTCAGCCCATGCGGGCGGGATAGGAGTTCGCTCCAGTTGCGGGCCCGCAGCAGCACCATGTCGGCCGGCGCGCCTTCCGTCAGCCGGCCCAGATCAGACCGGCCCAGCAACTGCGCCGGTGTCCGGGTCACGGTGTTGATCCAGTCCCCCACCGGATGGTCCAGTTGCAGGATGCGCGTTGCCTGGGTGTAGACCTCGATCAGGTTCATATCGCCATAGGCATAGAAAGGGTCGCGGGTGTTGTCGGAGGCAACCGCCACCGGAATGCCGCGCGCCTTCATCTCGTGCAGCAGAGTAACCCCACGCCAGCGCGGTGTGCGCCCGGCCTGCCGGTCCTGCAGATACATATTGCACATGGGCAGGGACACGATACCAAGCCCGGCCTCCGCCACCAGATCCAGTGTGCGGTCAATCTCGTCCGGTTCCTGCAGCGCGAGGGAACAGCAATGCCCCACCACCACCTGCCCCTTGAAGCCATTGCGGATGGCCGCTTCGGCAATATGGTGCAGGGTTCGGGCGCCCGTGTCGCCGGTTTCATCTGCATGGAAGTCGAGCGGCAGGTTCCGTTCGGCAGCAGCACGGAATATGGCGTCCAGATGCTCGTCGAGGCGCGGGATCATGTAGGTGACAGCCCCAAGCACGCCACCAGCGCGGGACACCCGGTCTGCGATTGCGGTCAGATAGCCATCATCCGCATCCAGCCGGTCAATGCCGAAGAGGCAGGCGGCCTGCAGCTCGATCCGGCCGGCCCAGTCGTCGCGCACCTCCTGGAACACCGGCCAGGAAATCGTCTCCTGCGGCGGCAGGCTGTCGAGATGGGTGCGGATCAGAACCGTACCCTGCGCATAGGCGGAGCGCAGCGAAAATTCCATGCGCGCCCGCACATCTGCTGCCGTCCAGTTGGCCAGACGGTCGAGCCCCACCGACGTCAGCGCCCCCATGAAGGTGCCATCCGGATTGGGACGGCGCGGGGTGATGTGACCCTTGTCGAGGTGGGTATGCATGTCGATGAGGCCTGGCAAAACCATGCCATCGTCAAGATCATGACAGTCACCACAGGGTGCTGCCGGAATGCCGCCTGAGGGGCGGATCATGGCAATGCGGCCATCGCGCACCTCGATATCGACCTGCACCAGCGCGGCCGGATCGCTGCCTGCCACATGGTCCGGCAGGAGCGAAGCGGGCACTCTTGCGCGCTGGAAACGGGCGGTGCCGCGCACCGGGGCCTTCAGCAGCCAGGTCATGTCAATTCTCCCTGCGGATGGCGCTTTCGTGCCAGCGCCGCAGCAACAGATGCGAAACAAGGCTGGTCGCCGCAAAGATCACCACACCCGTCAGGGACAGGAGGATCAGGGCCGCAAAAAGCCGCGGAATGTTGAGCCGGAACTGGCTTTCCAGCAGACGGTAGGCAAGGCCGGACTGTGCCCCGGCGGAACCTGCCGCAAACTCGGCCACCACGGCAGCAATCAGCGCCAGTCCGCCCGCAATGCGAAGACCTGCCAGAAAGTAGGGCAGCGCGGCGGGCATCTTCAGATAGAGCAGCGTCTGCCAGCGGCTGGCGCCATAAAGCTCGAACAGGTTCAGAAGGTTATGATCCGTCGATTTCAGCCCCTGCGTCGTGTTGGACAGCACTGGAAAGAAGGCGACGATGAAGGCGCAGATCAGCAGCGCGGTCTGTGTCGTCGGCGCATAGATGAGGATCAGCGGTGCAATGGCGACAATCGGCGTCACCTGCAGGATCACCGCGTAAGGATAGACCGCCAGCTCGATCCAGCGCGACTGGTTCATCAGCACGGCAAGACCGGCGCCACCCGCCAGCGCCAGCAGCAGCGCAGTGAGCGTGATCTTCACCGTGACCCAAAGCGCTCCGGACAGGGTGCCCCAGTCATTGTAGAGCGATTGGGCAACACGGGCGGGGCTGGGCAGAATGTAATGCGGCACGTTGTAGGCACTGACATACCAGGCCCAGGCAAGCACTAGCAGCCCCAGCATCAGAATGGGTACTCCGATGCGCAGAACCCGCCCCGTCAGGTCCGGCCGGCTGGAGACGGGCAGAAGCACCGCATTGTCCGCCAGTTCGCTCTTTTCCGCCGCCGTCATAGGTGGTCCCTCACGTCCATGGCCGCATGCAGGGCTGCCGAAGTCTGGCGGCAGTAGTCGTTGTAGATGGACGACGTGCGGAATTCCTCATCCCTCGGATAGGGCGCCTCCACCGCCAGATCACTCACCACCCGCCCTGGCCGGGCAGCCATGACGACGATGCGGTTCGACAAATAGACACTCTCATAGACGGAGTGTGTGACAAAGATGACCGTCCAGCCGAACCGCTCCCACAATTGGAGAAGATCGTTGTTCAGCTTGAAACGGGTGATTTCATCAAGGGCGGCAAAAGGCTCGTCCATCAGCAGCAGCTTCGGCCTCGTCACCAATGCACGGGCAATGGAGACGCGCATCTTCATGCCGCCGGAGAGTTCACGCGGGTAAGCCTCGTGGAACTGGCCGAGCCCGACCATCTCCAGTGCTTCGCTCACCCGCTCCCGCGCGGCCTCCTTCGAAACGCCCTTGAGCCGCAGCGGCAGCCAGACATTGGCAAAGACAGTCGCCCAGGGCATCAAGGTCGGCTCCTGGAAGACAAAGCTGATTTCCGGATGGGCCTTGCCCAGCGCATCATGATCCGAGGTCGGCCATTCCAGCGCGCCGGACGAGATGTCGCCAAGGCCTGCGATGATGCGCAGCGCCGTCGACTTGCCGCAGCCGGAGGGGCCCAGAAGACTGATGAACTCCCCCTGCCCCACGTCCAGCGTCATGTCCTTCAGCGCCACGGTGCCGCTGGAAAAGACCTTGGAAATGCGATTGAGGCGGACAAGCGGACGAGGAGATGCAGCATGGGGCGCGGCTGCGGCCAAAGCGGCAGAATGAGACAATTCGGACATGCCCAGACACAGGCTCCCTGACAGACGGACAACAGGACACCAGCTCACGGAGGCATTGACTGCATCACACGAGCGGCGGCTGGCAGCAGGCGGCACGCGAATGCCGCCCGCCGGAACAGCTTGTCACTTCTTCAGGTTCATGCCCACGCCCTTGCAGACGAATTCGGTGGTGTAGATCGACTTGATATCGATCCCGGCCTTCACCACGCCCGCCTTGACCATGCTGTCATAGAAGGCCTGCTGCTTTTCGTCCGTCATGCAGCCGATGCCCTTTTCCAGTGCTTCACCCGATTCCACGAGGCCGAAGGACTTCATGGTTTCGATGGAGAAGGCGATCTGGTCGTCGGTCATCTCCGGGTTGTCTTTCTTGATCAGCTCGTTGGCCGCCGTGTTGTCCCCGTAGAGATAGTTGTACCAGCCCTCGATGCTGGCATCGACGAAGCGCTGCGTCAGGTCCTTGTTGGCCTCAACGTAATCCTTGCGGCCCTCGATGAGGGTGGAATAGGTCTCGAAACCATAGTCTGCCAGCAGGAACAGCTTCGGCTTGAAGCCCCCCTCGGTCTCGATGGCAAAAGGTTCGGACGTGATGTAGCCCTGCTGCGCCGACTGCTTGTCAGCCAGGAACGGGCCGGGGTTGAAGGCATAGGGCTTGTACTGCTCATCCTTGAAGCCCGGATAGGCCGACTTCATCCACTGGAAGTAGGAGGCAAAGCCATCCGTGCCCATGAAGATCGTGGGGAGCTTGGCGAGGTCCTCGAATTTCTCCAGCCCCGCATCGGGATGAGCGATCAGGACCTGCGGATCCTTCTGGAATATGGCGGCCACTTCAACGACCGGAATGTCCTCTGCCAGCGCATTGAGCGGCTGCAGCATGTTGCCCGCCATGTAGAACTCGACCTTGCCCGCCAGCATCAGCGCCCGGCTGGCCGCCTGCGGGCCGCCCTGCACGATCTCGACCTTGAGGCCATATTTTTCATAAGTGCCGTCCGCGACCGCCTGATAGAAGCCGCCATGCTCCGCCTGGGCCAGCCAGTTGGTGGCGAACTTGATTTCATCCAGAGCAAAAGCCTGACTGGACAGCACGAGGCCAAGGGCCGCAGCCCCGCCAAGAGAAGTCAAAAAGCGCATGTTGTCTTCCGCCTCCGTATTGCTTTTTAAAGCTCTGCCGCTGTGCCTCCTCAGGCCCTTGGAGCGGTTCAGGCAATCACGCTGAACTGATTGTGCAAGCCCCATGCCAGCCGCCACCCGGCTGCAACTGCCAGATCCAATGGCGGTTTCCCGTCATCTGCCTGCCTCATGGGCACTTCCGCTCCCCCCGGATCGGCTCCAGACCAGCGCAAGCTTGCATAATCTGCAGGCATTTGCCACTCGGATCAGCATGCGCAAGTCTTGCGCAGCCGCAATCCCGGCGGCACTCTGGCCTGCACCAGTGCTCAGCCTTTCCAGCAGGATTGCCCAAAGCCTCATGACAAATCCGGTTACGCCAGCCACCATCCGCCCGCCCTTTGCACGCTACAGCCACGGCATCGAGGTGCCCGCCGGTCATAGGCTGATCTTCACCTCCGGCCAGCTCGGTATCGGCCCGGATGATGTGATCCCGTCTGGCGTTGAGGCGCAGACGCGGCTTTGCTTCCACAACATCCGCGAAATCCTCGCAGCCGCAGGCACGAGCCTTGCCGACATCGTGCGGATCAACGCTTTCGTAACAGGGCGCGAGCACATGCCCGGCTACATGAAGACCCGCGACGAATTCACCTCCACGCCTCCCCCCGCCTCGACCCTGATGATCGTCGGCGGCTTCACCCGGGAGGAGTTTGTGGTGGAAGTGGAAGTGATCGCCGCAAGAGCGGACTGAGCTGCACGAGGACGCCATGTTCAACAAAAATAATTTTTGTTGAACATGGCTGAAAATGCTATGCTCAACAAAACGTCCGTTCGTTGAACATGAGTCCATGCAAAGGCATTCTCCGGTCAGTCACGCAGCCTATCACGATCTCCTGCGGTCCCTGCTCGATGAGGCAGTCGCCGGGCTGAGGGGCACGCCGACGCGTGTCACCCGCAATGGCAAGGCCTACTGGTACGACACCTACCGGGTCGGCACAGATGTGCGTAAACACTACATCGGCGAGGACAGCGAGGCACTTCAGGCACGCATTGCCCGCCACGAAGCGCTCAAGGAAGAAACGGAAGCCCGCCGGAAGGAGCGGTCGCGGCTGATCCGCCTGCTGCGGGCAGAAGGTTTTCTCGGCACGGATGGCGCAACGGGCAGCCTGCTGGCGGCCATGGCCGGTGCCGGAGTATTCCGGCTGGGCGGCACGGTCATTGGCACCCATGCCTTCCGGCTTTACGAAGGGGAGCTGGGTGTCCGCTACCGTTTCGACCAGACGGCCATGACGCAGGACATGGACATCGCCAGCTTCGAGCGGCTTTCCCTCTCCCTCTCGCAGGATGAGCAGGTTTCCACTTCCATGCAGGACGTGCTCTCCGGCTTCGCCTTTGATCCCGTGCCAAGCCTTGATCCGGGCCGGGTCTGGCGCTGGCGGCAGACACGCAACGACACTCAGGTGGAATTTCTCACCCCCTCCTTCCGCCCTGAAGAAGATCTGCGCCCGCTGGAGGCCCTCGGAGTCAGTGCACAGTCACTGCATTTCCTGAACTATCTGATTGCCGCGCCCATCCCTGCCGCTGTGCTTTACCGCTCCGGCGTACTGGTGCAGATCCCCCGGCCGGAGCGGTTTGCCATTCACAAGCTGATTGTGGCGGACCGCCGCCGCGAGGGGCCGGGAAGCCTGAAGGCGCGCAAGGACCGGCTGCAGGCCGCGTTTCTGATCGAGACACTGGCAGAGGACCGTCCCGATGATCTGGCAGAGGCCTGGGAGGACGCACGGGGCAATGGCCCCAAATGGCGTGAACGTCTCGACAGAAGCCTTGAAGCTGTGCCAGAAACCCGCGCGCGCATTCATGACTGCCTGTAGCACCAAAGACCTGCAGTGACAGGGTGCGCCCCGGTAAAATCCTGTGCGGAACTCGGGCAGGCAAGTGCCTGCTATCCAAGCCCGCAGGTCCAGCTTCAGAAGGACCAGACCGGACATGCGTTTGTGGATCAAGGACCCGATTGCCATTCTCGCCGAAGGGGCGGAACGGGGCATCGTCGTGGAGGACGGCGTCATCGTGGAGCTGGTGGGCAAGGGCCGCGAGCCCATGCTGCCGGTTCAGGCCACCTTTGATGCCTCACGGCACGTGGTCATTCCCGGCCTCATCAACACCCATCACCACTTCTACCAGACGCTGACCCGCGCCCATCCGCAGGCGATCAACAAGGAGCTGTTTCCCTGGCTGCAGGCGCTTTACCCAATCTGGGCGCGCAACGTGACGCCGGAGACTTTCCGCCTTGGCACCCGGCTTGCGCTGACCGAACTGTTGATGTCCGGCTGCACCACAGCCTCTGACCACCACTATGTCTATCCCGCAGGCCTTGAGGCGGCGATGGACATTCAGGCCGACGAGGCTGAACGCCTCGGCATGCGCATGACCATCACACGCGGCTCCATGAACCTCAGCCAGAAGGATGGCGGCCTACCGCCGGACAGCGTAGTACAGGATCAGGACGAGATTCTGGCCGACTGCGAGCGGGTACTGTCGAAATTCCACGACCGCTCGAAAGGCTCGATGCTGCAGGTGGCGCTGTCGCCCTGCTCACCCTTCTCGGTAACACGCGAGCTGATGCGCGAAAGCGCGGCACTTGCGGAGCGTTTCGACTGCCGTCTGCACACCCATCTGGGCGAAACCCACGACGAGAACAGCTACTGTGTCGAGAAGTTCAGCTGCCGTCCGGTGGATTATCTGGAAGACTGCGGCTGGCTGACGGACCGGGTGTGGCTGGCCCATGGCATCCATTTCACCGATGACGAGGTGAAGCGCCTCGGCCATGCCTGCGTCGGCGTGTGTCACTGCCCCACCTCCAACATGGTGCTTGCCTCCGGCCAGTGCCGCACGAAGGAGCTGGAAGCGGCCGGCTCACCGGTGGGGCTTGGCGTCGATGGCTCGGCCTCCAACGACAATTCCAACCTGATGGAAGGCCTGCGCCACGCGCTGATGATCAACCGCCTTACCTATGATGCCGCCTCGGTCACCCATCACGACGTGCTCCGCTGGGCAACGGAAGGCTCTGCCCGCTGTCTTGGCCGCGATGACATTGGTGCCATCCGGGTGGGGATGATGGCCGACCTTGCCTTCTACACGCTGGATGAGCTTCGCTTCTCGGGCGCCGGCGATCCGCTGGCCGCTCTCATCCTCTGCGGCGCCCATGCTGCCGACCGGGTGATGGTGGGGGGCACGTGGCAGGTGACGGACGGCCAGCCCCACGGCGTCGACACCGCCCGCCTGCGCCACGAGCACGGCGAGGCGGCAAAGCGGTTTCTGGAGAGCCTTTGACGCCGAGCCGCAACACGACGATGGCAATGGGAGCCGCACCTTGCCTCGGCGTCGCCCCGGGCGAAGCGAAGCGCAGACCCGGGGCCTACTCGCTTGCAGAGCGGTGCTTGCTTCCACAGTCTTGCGGCAGGCACCCGGCCGGAGCAGGCCTCCGCGCCACGCGTCAGCTTCACCGCTCTGGAAACGAGTAGACCCCGGCTCGAAGGCCGGGGTGACCGCCTCCGGAATGGCACCGCTGGGAGCAGTCCTCTAGGCCTTCCGGCTGACCTTCAGCGTTCCGGCCAGCAGCGGGATCAGCAGCGCCAGCAGCGCAACCACAAGGAAGGATGTGCGCAGCGACATTGCATGGCCGATGAAGCCCAGTACCGGCGGGCCAAAGAGGAAGGCGCCATAACCAAGTGTCGCGACGGAGGCGAGTGCCGCACCCTTGGACGTACCCGGCTCTGCTGCAGCCCGTGACATCGCCAGCGGGAAGATGACCGCATTGCCAAGGCCCATGATCAGGCATGCGATCCAGATCACCCAGACTGGTCCGCCCATGACCAGAAGCGCTGCACCGGTGACAGCCGCAATGCCGCTGATCCGGGCCACCGGCACCGGTCCGAAGCGTGCGATCAGCTGGTCGCCGGACAGGCGCATCACCACCATGGCAACGGAAAACACGGCAAAACCGACCGCAGCCGTGGAATCGTCGATGCCCAGCTCCTGGATCTGGTAAAGCGCGGCCCAGTCGGTGATGGCCCCTTCCGCCAGCGCCGCCACCAGCGCCATGACACCGGCAAAGAACAGCGCCCCGCGCGGAATGGCAAAGAGCGGCGCCTTTTCGCCGCCCTTTTCCGCCCGCACAGATACCCAGGGCGTGCGGAACACCCAGAGGATAACCGCCAGCAGGAGCACGCTCCAGCCCAGGAAATGCTGCGGCACCGTCAGATCCAGCCTGAGGGCGGCCGCCCCCACTCCGGCACCAACGCCCGCCCCGAGGCTGTACAGCCCGTGATAGGAGGACATGACCGGGCGGCCGAGCGCCTGCTCCACCTCAACACCCCAGGCATTCATCGACACGTCGAGACAGCCCATCGAAAATCCGAAGAGAAAGGCAATGGGTGCAATCACCACAACGGATACGCCGAAGGAAAGGCTGGCAAACAGCGCAAGCGTGACCGCAACGGCCACCTTGGTCATGCGTGCGCCGCCCCATACGTCGACCATGCGGCCTGTGACTGGAAGGGAAATGAAGGCGCCGGAAGCCATCACCAGCAGCACCATGCCAAAGCCGCTTTCGTCAACGCCAAGGATGATTTTGATATCCGGGATACGCGAAGCCCAGACACCGATCATGGTGCCAATGACGAAGAAAACCACGCCAACGGCATGGCGCGAACGGCGAATAGCAGACATCGGAACTGATCCTGAAGGGGAACCGCCAGCGATAGGGCGGCACGGAGGTGCGTGCTAACTAGGCAAGCGGGCAGGCGCTTGCAAGTGAAGATATGGTGACGCGGCTCAGGCTACAAGCCCGGGCTGTGAGCTGGAACCGCCACCGCCAAAGAGGGTGCGGGCCTGTTCATAGGCGGTGCGGGCCGAAGCCCGGTCAGCGCGGCGGCTGTCCTCTTCGCCACTCTCCTCACGTGCTTCTTCTTCGTCGGGCCGCCGTTCATCCGCCGGCGCCGTGCCGCCGGATCCTTCGGCCTCATCCCCGCCGCGCAGTTCTTCCGCCGCCTGTGCGCGCATCTCGGCCTGCGCTTCCTGAAGGCTGGCGCGGGCCTGCTGGGCCACACGCAGATCCTGCGAAGACGGTTCGGCAGGTGCCAGCGCTGCCCGGATGACGATCTGCATCTTGCGTGCGGTAGCTTCCGGTGTGCGCTCGGCGGAAGTGTCGATCTGCACCTCGCCGCCAATGGCGTAACGCTGCTTGTCCGGCCCCTGCTGGAAGGTATAGCTCGGTGCTCCGGCATAAGCGCCGCCGACCCGCGCATGGGCCTGCTCATGTGCCCGGACTTCCCGGTCGCGGGCCTGAAGCTCCTTGACCTGCTTCTGTTCTTCCTCCGTCAGCTCGGTCTCTCCGGCCGCACCGCCACTGCCGGCCTCCTGCCCCTCCTCCGCAGCAGACGAACCACCTGCAGGGGAAGAAGCCGAAGCGCCGCCACGCGCCTCAGGCTGTACGTCCCCGGCAGAGGCCGTACCTCCTTCACCGGCAGATCCCCTGCGGGAGCCTGTTGCAGACCGGGCCTGCGGTTCTTCGCCCTCTGCGCTTCGGCTGCGCCGGACGTCGCGCAGGCTGCTGCCGTCCTCGTTCAATCCTTGAAGAAACTGCACCGCATCCGCGCGGAGCGTCGGCGCGGCGCCCGAGAGTGCGGCCGTGGCCTGGGGGTTGGCGGCACTGCGGCGAGCAGCATAGTCCCGCCCCTCGCGTTCACCTTGAGGAGCAGCGTCCCGTATGGCAGCCGAGGCCGGATCGGCACGGGAGCCGATGCCGGCAGAAAGGCCTGCAAGCACACTCACCATGCCGTAGAGGGTACCGCCACCCGCATTGCCGGTTTCTTAACAGGCGTTAAGTGATTTGATCAGATTTGCGTGAAGCAAGGCAGGGGCAAGCCTCTCCTGATGCAACAAGGGGAATGACGGCAGGCTTGCACCCCGCTAGTCTGGCAGCCCTGTCCTGATTGTTCCTTCAGAAGGTTTCACAACATGCCTGCCCTGCCGCGCCGTTTCTGGCATGAGATGACCACGGCCGAATTCTCCGGCTCAGATACACGCAACTGGATTGCCGTCCTGCCGGTGGCAGCCATAGAGCAGCATGGCCCCCATCTGCCGGTGTGGACCGACACCGCCATTGCCGAAGGCCAGATCGCACGCACGCTGGAGCTTCTGCCCGAGGACCTGCCGGTCACGTTCCTGCCCGTTCAGCAGATCGGCAAGTCGAACGAGCATATTTCCTCGCCCGGCACGCTGACGATCTCGTGGGAAACCCTGACCCGCGCCTGGATCGATATCGGCGAAAGCGTCGCCCGCGCCGGTATCCGCAAGCTGGTGCTGATCAATTCCCACGGTGGCAATGTGCCCATCATCGACATCGTGGCGCGGGAGCTGCGCATCAGCCACGAGATGCTGGTCACCGCCACGGCCTGGTCCCGCTTCGGCCAGCCGGAGGGCGTGTTCCCGGCGGACGAGTTCACCTATGGCATCCATGGCGGCGACATCGAAACCTCCATCATGCTGCACCTGCAGCCGGATCTGGTGCGCATGGACAAGGCCACCGACTTCACGTCCACCCAGCAGGACTTCATCAAGGAGTTCAAATATCTGCGCGGCCACGGCCAGCAGCAGTTCGGCTGGAAGGCGCAGGATCTCAACCCCGCAGGCGCGGTTGGGAATGCAGCCCGCGCCACAGCGGAAAAGGGCAAGGCCTCGCTGGACCATGCCGCAGCAGGCTTTGTCGAGCTTCTGAAGGACATCCATGCCTTCGATCTCTCCCGCCTCTGGTGTCCCGGCGCCTGAACACCTGACGCCTTCACTCAGCAGAACAACAGCACGCTTCCAAGGAAACGCCATGAGCAAGCCCGACATCCTGATCCCCTCCCCGCTCCGGGACATGATCATCGACGGCCTCGAGCCGCATTTCACCCTGCACAAGCTGTATGAAGCAGAAGACGCGGAAGCCTTCCTGAAGGAGCGTGAGGCCATCATCCGTGGCATCGCGGTCAGCTTCTTCCACGTGGACCAGCCCTTCATCGACCGGTTCCCGAACCTCGAAATCGTCTCCAACTTTGGCGTCGGCTACGACAAGGTGGATGCCCGCCACTGCGGCACACGCGGCATCATCGTCACCAACACACCGGATGTGCTGACCGAGGAAGTTGCCGACACGGCAATCGGCCTGATGATCATGACCATCCGTGAGCTTTCCGCCGCAGAACGCTGGCTTCGGGACGGCAACTGGGAGAAGAAGGGTGCCTACCGCCTGACGCCAGGCACCCTGCGCGGGCGCACGCTCGGCATCTTCGGCCTTGGCCGTATCGGAAAGGCGATTGCCACCCGTGCCGAGGCCTTCGGCATGAGCGTGCATTACCATGGCCGCAGCAAGCAGGCGGGCGTGGACTACACCTATCATTCCAGCCTCGTGTCGCTGGCCGAGGCCGTTGACACGCTGATGATCGTGGCCCCCGGCGGTCCGGAAACCGAGCACATGGTGGGCGAACGCGTTCTGGAAGCGCTGGGGCCGGACGGCGTACTCATCAACATTGGCCGCGGCTCCGTGGTCAACGAGACAGTTCTCATCGAGGCGCTGAAGAAGGGAACCATCATGGCCGCCGGTCTTGATGTGTTCGAGCATGAGCCGCATGTGCCGCAGGCACTCCAGGATCTGCCGAACGCAGTGCTTCTGCCGCATGTAGGCTCTGCCTCCGTCGCCACACGCGATGCGATGGGCCAACTGGTGGTCGATAATCTCAAAAACTGGTTCAGCGTTGGCAAACCGGTAACCCCAGTTGCAGAAACGCCATTCCCCCGGATGTGAAGCGCTTGATCGGCAACTCTAACGCAGGGTAACTCTATGGAAAATCCATCAACCAGAAGATGGAGCTCAAACTGTGCCCGAAGCTCAAGAGTTCACCGACATGCGCCGTCATAAGCGCCAGAAGACACGTCTGCGCGCAGGCCGTATTGTCGATTGTGACAATAACTTTCTCTGTGACTGCGTGATCAGTGACATGTCCCCCGGCGGCGCAAGACTTAAGCTGCCGGTGGATGTTGCATTGCCGGACGAGATCATCCTCTTCGACGAGCTTGAGAACACGGTCGCGCTGGCCACCTTGCGCTGGCGCTCCGGGTCCAATGCGGGCATCGAATATGATGTGCCGCCAGCCAAGGCAGCCCTGTTTTCGATGAACCGCCAGAGAGCTCTTGCACGGCGTTACTACGCTTTGAAGGACTGAAGCAGCAGGCGTCCTGCCCTTGACTTGAGCCGCCGGGTCTGAACAGTTCAGGCCAAGAGCCGGTTCATCGTGACCCGGCGTTAGTCGTGAGGCAGTCATGTTGAAGCCACTGGTGGCCGCAGTCTTTTCGCTGATGCTTGCCCTGACGGCACAGACGCAGGCAGAGGAAATGCAGATCAAGGATATTCAGATCGGCACCGGGGCAGAGGCTGATGTGGGCAACACGGTCTTTGTTCATTACACCGGCTGGCTGATGGATGGCACCAAGTTCGACAGCAGCGTCGACCGTGGCACGCCCTTCAGCTTCACCCTTGGCGAGCGCCGCGTGATCCCGGGCTGGGAGCAGGGCGTTGTCGGCATGAAGGTGGGTGGCAAGCGCGAACTGACCATACCGCCGGAACTGGCCTACGGTCCGCGCGGTGCAGGCGGCGTCATTCCGCCGAATGCCACCCTGCGCTTCGAGATCGAGCTGCTGGACGTGAAGGCCAAGAGCTTCACCGATCTCGACAACGGCGCCCTGAAGGCCCGCATGGCCGCTGGCGTTCCGGTAATCGACATTCGCACCGAAGAGGAATGGCGTGAAACCGGCGTCATTCCCGGTTCGCACCTTGTGACGTTCTTCGACGCGGCCGGTCAGGTGAACCCTGATTTCGGGCCGGAACTGGAGAAGATCATCGCGTCTCCGGACGATGAAGTCATCCTGCTCTGCCGCACCGGAAACCGCAGCGGCATGCTGGCCAAGTATCTGTCCGAGCAGGCAGGCCTGACCAAGGTTGCCAATGTACAGGACGGCATCATGAGCTGGATCGCCACGGGCGGCGAAGTGGAAGCACCGAAGCTGCCCTGAACGGACAGGCTTGACGGCTGCGGCCCGGACGCCTCAGGCTCCGGGCCTTTTTCTTAGGCGCTGAAGGCCGCAAAGATGCGCGCAGCAGCATCTACATGAACTGTTAACCTTGTTTTTCATGACAATTTTAACTTTCAAGGCCGAGTTTTGGGCTCAGGGGGACACTGATCCAGCAAGGCCGAATTCATGACCCGCCGTTTCTCGACCCATGCCATCCTTCTTGCCGCCGCTCTGTCCTTAAGCGGTTGCGGCACAGTATCAGGTATCACCGGACTGGGCTGGATCACCCCATCTTCCGACAAGATCACCTACAACGACACCAAATGGTGCGTTCCGCGTGATCTCAAGCAGGTTCTCAATCGCCTGTCAGACCGTTTCGGACGGGTGACGGTTCTCTCCACCAAGCGCTGGTGGCTGGAAAACTGGTGGAAGGGCGGCGCAGGCAATTCCTACCACCTCAATTGCCGCGCCGTTGATTTCCGCGTCAACGGCGACCCGCAGGAAGTGCTTGCCTTCCTGCGCGCCCAGCCGGAGGTTGGCGGCTACAAGCGCTACTCCGGCGGCTTCTACCACATCGACAATGGCCCCCGCAGGACGTGGTAGGCAAGCCGGGGCCACGATGCCCCGGCCATTCCCGGCATCAGCCCAGTTCGCCCATTTCCAGCGCCATCTCCCAGGTCACCGGGTCATAGCCCAGCAGGGTGCGGCCCTTGGCTTCGGCAATGGGGCGCTTGATGGTTGAGGGATGCTCCAGCATCAGGGCGATGGCGCTGGCATTGTCCTTGACTGCATCCTGGACTTCATCCGGCAGCTTGCGCCAGGTGGTGCCGCGCCGGTTCAGCACCTGCTCCCAGCCGAAAGCCTCGACAAACTGCGCCAGCTTCTCCGCGTCCGCACCGTCCTTCTTGTAGTCATGGAAGGTGTAGGCCACGCCGGCCCCATCCAGAAAGGCGCGGGCCTTCTTCACCGTGTCGCAGTTTTTGATTCCATAGACGATCATACGAGTCTCACTTCACGTTGATGGACATTGAGGGCCTCATAGCAGATTCATCAAGATAAGGCGCGCCTGCGGGTGGCCTGATTGAGAGCTGCCGTATTCCGCCGCCTGCATCATTCCGCTTGCATGTTTCCCGTGCAGGCTCAAACTGCAGCAGCTTACGTGTATTTACTCAATTCCTGTTTCAAGAGACAATTCCATGGCACCACGGCAGATGCGCACGCCGCCCGGCAACGGATCGCTTCAACAACAGTTGCGGCTTTATTCCGGGCTGATTCTCTTTGCCTTTGCCAGCACCCATTTCCTCAATCATGCCCTCGGCAACATATCGCTGGACTGGATGCAGAAAGGGCAGGATCTGCGCCTCATCATCTGGTGGTCATGGCCTGGAACTGTCGCTCTTTATGGGGCCCTGGCCGTGCATGTGGGCCTTGCACTGTGGCGCATCGCAGCGCGGCGCACCTTCCGTATGCCCGCCTGGGAAACGGTGCAGATCCTGCTGGGCCTGTCCATTCCCTATCTGCTGATCCGGCACATCTACATGACCCGCGGCGCAGTCGAGGTCTACAATGCACAGATGGACTACCAGCATGAGCTGTCAGTGCTTTGGCCCGGTTCCGGCGTGACGCAGAGCCTGCTGCTCGTACTCGTATGGCTGCATGGCTGTATCGGCATTCACTTCTGGCTGCGGCTGAAGCCGTGGTATCCGCGCTGGAGCGGCATGCTGCTGACGCTGGCCGCAGCTGTACCGGTCCTGTCGCTGACGGGCTGGATCAATGGTGCCCGGCGGCTGGTTCTGGAAGGCCAGTATCAGCTCAAGGTCACCGCAGAACAGACCGCCCAGCTGCAGGTCTACACCGATATCAGCCGTGTAGCGTTCTTTTCGCTTCTTTTGCTGGTTCTGATCATTTCACTGGCCCGCCAGCTGGCGCCGGCCAGGCGCAAGGCTTTCACCGTGCATTATCTGGGCGAAAAAACCGTCCGCGCCAGACCCGGCCCGACGCTGCTGGAAATCAGCCGCATGCGCGGCGTGCCCGTCATGTCCGTCTGCGGGGGCCGCGCCCGCTGCTCCACCTGCCGCACGCTGATTGTCTCCGGTGACGCGGGATTGCATGCGCCCGGGGAGACTGAGGCCCATGTGCTCAAGCGCATCCATGCAGGCAAAAATGTCCGCCTGGCCTGCCAGATCCGGCCCGAGACGGATCTGGTCGTCCGACCCCTGCTTCATGGCGGCACGGCCATTCCCCGCGAAGGCCTGCAGGACCGCTACCGCTGGGGTACGGAACAGCCTGTGGTCGTCATGTTTGTGGATCTGCGCGGCTTTACGTCCTTGAGTGAAGGCAGGCTTCCCTTCGACGTGGTCTTTATCCTGAACCGGTATGTAGACAGCGTCGTGCGGGTTATCCGCAGCCATAACGGCATGATCGACAAGGTGATGGGTGACGGCATCATGGCCCTATTCGGCATTGAAAGCACCTTTGAGCAAGGCTCACGGGATGCACTGCAGGCCATTGTCAGCCTGTCTGCGGAACTCAAACATGTGAACCGGGACCTTGCGGCCCAGTTGAGCGGCCCCTTGCGGATTGCCATCGGCCTGCATGGCGGCCCCGCCATTCTGGGCCGTATCGGGCTTGATGGACGCAATGGGGTCGCATCGGGTCTCACAGCCCTGGGCGACGTGGTCAATGTCGCTAGCCGCCTGGAAGGCGTTGCCAAGGAGCACAATGCCACCTGTGCCATTTCGCGCGAAATCCTGACAGCCTCGGGCCTGTGGCAGGAACCGCTGCGTCCATTCCATCAGGTGCCGATCCGCGGGCGCAAGGAGCCACTGGAAGTGGCATGCGTGGAGAACCTGGCGCTGCTGCAGAGAGCCATCGCCGGAAACAGGGCGGCCTGATCCCCGGCATTTCGATGCCGGAGCCTCCCGCCTTGAGATTGCCGGTGCGCCAAATGCCGAATTCTGGACAGGAAAAGCGAGGAAATACAAATTTCTAGCTATGGACGGCTTGCACGGCCCTTGCGATGATAGGATGACCGGCAAACCAACCGCCAGACCCAGCTGACCCGCCCGAATATCCGCGGCCCGGACCAATGGGACAGGCAGGCAGAACAGGACACGGGCGGGGCACCCATGATCTTCAGGCATTTTCTCGCAGGCTGCTTTTTAGCCGCCTCTGCAACTCTTCTCCATGCGGAACCGGTCACATTCCGCTATGCCTATCAGGGCGGGCTGAACAGCCTTGATCCCTATTCACTCAACGAGACCTTCACCCTCTCCGCCCTCGGAAATGTCTATGAAGGACTGGTGCGGCGGAACGCGAAGCTGGAGCTGGAGCCGGCGCTCGCCGAACGCTGGGAGAAGCTGAGCCCGACCCACTGGCGCTTTCACCTGCGCAAGGATGTGCACTTTCACGACGGCGGCACACTGGCTGCCGATGACGTGATTTTTTCGGCGGAACGTGTCCGCTCCGAAGGGTCCGATCTTGGCACACGCCTGCCTGCGGGAACCGTGGTGAGGGCAGTGGACAGCCACACGGTTGATTTCGTGCTGACATCTCCCACCCCGTTCCTGCCGGCGGAGTGGGAGACCTGGTACATCATGGACAAGGAGTGGACGGAGGCAAACGGCGCCGTTGCGGTCACCTCGGCATCCAGCGCAGCTCCGGGCGCAGCCGCCTTGAAGGCCAATGGCACCGGACCATACCGGATTGTCAGCCATGAGCCTGGCCTGAAAACTGTCTACGCAAAGAACCCGGACTGGTGGGATGCCACGGCAGGCCTGCCGGACCGGGTGGAGTTCTCCGCCGTCACATCAGGCCCCACCCGCGTTGCGGCGCTTCTCTCCGGCGAACTGGACATGATCTATCCGGTGCCGGTGCAGGACATTGCGCGGGTGAACCAGAACCCATCCACCCAGGTGCTCAGCGGGCCGGAACTGCGCACGCTGTTTCTGGGCCTCGATCAGAGCCGCGAAGAGCTGCTTTACTCCAGCGTAAAAGGCAAGAACCCGCTCAAGGATCTGCGGGTGCGCAAGGCCATCTATCACGCGATCGACACAGGCGCCATCACCAGCAAGATCATGCGCGGTCTAGCCGAACCTGCGGCCCTTCTCGTCAGCCCGGCGCTGTTTGCCCGTGCGGACGAGTTTTCGCGACTTGCTTATGATCCGGCGGAATCCCGCCGCCTGCTGGCTGAGGCGGGCTACCCCGAGGGTTTTTCCCTGACACTCGATTGCCCGAATGACCGCTATGTCAACGATGCCAGCATCTGCGAGGCCGTCGCGGCAATGCTGTCGAAAGCCGGCATCAGGACACGTGCGGACATCCAGCCCAAGGCGAAGTACTTCGGGCGCATCCTGCCCACCGGCGGCTATGACACTTCCTTCTATCTGTTCGGCTGGACACCGGCTGACTTCGACAGTCTCAGCCTGCTGCAGGCAGTTGCCATGTGCCGGAATACGGCAACGGGAGAAGGCACGTTCAACATCGGCGGCTACTGCAACGAGCAGGCAGACGCCTTGATCCGCCAGCTCGCCCGCGAAGACGACAAGGACCGGCGGGCAGACATCACCGCGCAGATCTATACCCTGATTAACCGCGACGTGGCCTATATCCCGCTGCACCAGCAGAAGCTGGCCTGGGGTATTTCCCGGAACTTTACCGTGGAACAGCGGGCAGATGATCAGTTCCTGTTCCGCTTCATCCGCCAGCAGTAGCAGGCCAGCGGCGCTTTAGCGCCCCGTTATAGAGACAAAAAAAGAGGGGGAAGCACCTAGCCTCCCCCTCGATACCTCATGCCCGTTCAATTGCTTGCACTAAGAAACGGCCCTTAAATACGTCAGGCCCACTCAAATTCCGTAAGGTCATGCTACCGCATCGCACCATAAAATAAAGCCTCAACTTGAGGAAATTTTGAGCAAAATCAGCCAGAAACTGCCGAAAATTGCTGCATCGCAACACCTCTTGACCTTCCAGCGACTGGAAGCCCTACTTTGGGCAAGATCACGCGATTCAACGTACCGGCTGGCAATCGCCAGGGGCCGGTACAGGCAAAAGGAACAGCAGTCATGACATCCGCAGATCTCTCAAGCCCCCGCCAGCTGATGCTCGATGTATCCGGCATGACTTGCGGCGGCTGTGCCGCAAGTGTGCAGCGTCTTCTTACTGGTATGGACGGTGTCGCTGACGCCAGTGTCGATCTGGCCGCCAAGAGCGCGACCCTGACCGTGACGAAAGATGTCCCCGTGCCGGACATGATTGCCGTTCTCGAAAATGCCGGCTTCTCTGCCCAGCTGCGAGAGGAATGACCCGAAATGTCCCCTGCAAACTCCCGCCGCACTCAAGAACTGACGCTCGACATTTCAGGCATGACCTGCGGCAGCTGTGCTGTGCGGCTTCAACGCTCCCTGTCTGCCGTTGACGGGGTAGCGGAAGCCAATGTGAACCTGGCCATGGAAAATGCCAGACTGGCGCTGGCGCGGGACATTCCCGTGCCGGAACTGATCGCCGCCGTCGAGAAGGCCGGTTTCTCCGCCCGCCTGCATGAGGATGAAGCCGCCAAGGCCCGGGCAGAGCGGGAGAAGGCAGAAGCCGCCGCACGGGCAGAGGACCGGAAGTCCTTCCTGCTGTTCGTGATGGGGGCGGCCTTTTCCCTGCCGCTCGTCATATCCATGGTCCTGATGCCCTTCGGCATTCACTGGATCATCCCGGGGCTGGTGCAGCTGGTTCTGGCGACCCCGGTGCAAATCCTGCTGGGCGCCCGCTTCTACCGGGGCGCCTTCAAGGCCGTGCTTTCGGGCGGCGCCAATATGGATGTGCTGGTCGCCCTAGGCACGTCAGCCGCCTATGGGTACAGCCTGTACCGCATCTTCGTGCCGGATCCGTCTGGCGTGGAGCATCTTTATTTCGAAGCCTCCATGGTCATCCTGACGCTGGTCCTCCTTGGCAAGCTGCTGGAAAACCGTGCCCGCCGCGCAACCTCCGCTGCCGTACGGGCGCTGATGGCGCTGCGGCCGGAGACCGCCAACAAAATTGAAGGCGATACGGTCACCACCGTTCCCATCACGGAAATCCGGCTCGGCGACCGGGTTCTGGTGCGCCCCGGAGAGAGAGTTCCGGTGGATGGCCAGATCCAGAAGGGCAAAAGCGAGCTGGACGAAACGCTGATCACCGGCGAAAGCCTGCCCGTGACCCGTACGGCAGGTGATCAGGTCACCGCAGGCACCATCAACGGCTCCGGCGCGCTGACCGTCGAAGTGATGGCGCTTGGCGAGGAAACAGTGCTTGCCCGCATCATCAAGCTGGTGGAGACAGCACAGGGCCGAAAGGCGCCGGTGCAGAAGCTCGTCGACAAGGTTTCGGCCATCTTCGTGCCGGTGATCATCGTGTTTGCTCTCCTCACCTTTGCCGGCTGGATGATCTGGGGCGGCAGCCTTGACGCCGCTATCGGCGCCAGCGTCGCCGTGCTTGTCATCGCCTGCCCCTGTGCCCTCGGGCTTGCAACACCCACGGCCCTTGTCGCCGGCACAGGTGCTGCGGCGCGGGCGGGCATTCTCATCCGCGACATCGAGGCGCTGGAGGTGGCACACCGGTTGAAGCTGGTTGCCTTCGACAAGACGGGCACTCTGACGCGCGGCGCCCCTGCCGTCACCGATGTGATCGCCTTCGACCGGGACAATGACGGTCTGCTGGCTGCCGCTGCTTCAGCACAGCTGGCCAGCGAGCATCCGCTGGCCCGGGCCATGGTGGAAGCAGCCAAGGCAAAAGGATTGCCACTTTCCACGCCGGACGAGTTCGAGGCAGTGCCGGGCGAAGGCATTGCTGCCATGCTGGGCGGACATTCGCTTGTCATCGGCAACCGGACCCTGATGGACCGGCTGAAGGTGGAAAGCATCACCGCAGATTCCATCCGCAAGTCGCTGGAAGGCGAAGGCAAGACCAGCGTTCTCGTGGCGCTTGATGGCCGCGCTGTCGGCGTCATCGCCTTCTCCGACACGCTGCGTGACACCTCGGCGCAAGCGATTGAGGAGCTGAGGGAGATGGGCATACGCACGGTGATGATCACCGGTGACAGTGAGACCGTTGCCCGCAAGGTGGCCGCAGAAACCGGTCTTGACGAGGTGCGCGCAGGCGTGCGCCCCGATGGCAAGGCCAAGGCGATCGAGGCCTTGCGCGCGGAAGCAGGCGGCGCTGTCGGCATGGTGGGGGACGGGCTGAATGATGCGCCAGCACTCGCCGCTGCCGACATCGGCATCGCCATGGGCTCGGGTGTCGATGTGGCCATGGAAGCGGCTGGCATCACGCTAATGCGCTCGGACCCGCTGATGGTGGCAGCTGCCGTGCGCGTTTCCAAGGCCACGCTCACGAAGATCCGGCAGAATCTGTTCTGGGCCTTCGCCTATAATGTCATCGGCATTCCACTGGCGGCCTTTGGCATGCTGTCTCCCGCCCTTGCAGGAGCCGCTATGGCGCTCAGTTCCGTTTCCGTCGTCACCAACGCGAGCCTGCTGAAGCGCTGGAAGCCTTGAACCTTTTGCAACATTGCCGTGGCATAGTCGTTTCAGCTGGCCGGTTGCCCACTTGACGATTACGTAAACGGTATGCTTGGGTCAGCGTAGAGGAAACTTGAGCCTCATGACTTTAACGGCAGGGCGGAGTCTCGCCCTGCACCATGGGAGATGGAACGAATGAGCCTGCAGGAACTGACCGAAGCCGTGCGTGCAAAAGTAGCTGGCGGCGGCATCGACGACACTGTGAAGTTTGACTGCGGCAGCGATGGCGTCATCTTCCTCGACGGCTCGACCGTTACCAACGAGGACAAGGACGCCGACTGCACCATCAAGATCTCATCGGAAAACCTCGCCGAGCTGCTGGCCGGCGAGCTGAACCCGACGATGGCCTTCATGACCGGCAAGATCAAGGTCGAGGGCAACATGGCCGTTGCCATGAAACTCGGCAGCATTGTCTGAAACCCTATGAGGCGGCTCCGTCTACGGACGGGGCCGCTCTCA
The DNA here is from genome assembly GCF_036881715.1 of Pannonibacter anstelovis. Lineage (NCBI taxonomy): Bacteria > Pseudomonadati > Pseudomonadota > Alphaproteobacteria > Hyphomicrobiales > Stappiaceae > Pannonibacter > Pannonibacter anstelovis. The sequence continues at coordinate 64,209 of NZ_JBAKBF010000007.1, read as the reverse complement.
TTCGCGCGGACGTTCGCCGGTGTAGATGGCACGGGGGCGGATCTGTTCGTGGGTGGCATATTGCTCCAGTGCATGGGCAACCCAGCCCACCATGCGCCCGGCGCAGAAGATGGTCTTGCCCGCCTGCGGTGGAAGGCCGAGGGCGCGCCGCAGGACCGCAAAGGCAAAGTCGATGTTCGGCTCAAGGCCAAACAGATCCCGCGCCAGCTTGCAGACAGTTGCAGCAAGTTCTGCTGCAGGACTGCCTCCCCTTTTCGCCCTCAGCATGTCGAGCAGCACGGCTCCCCGCGGATCAGCACCGCGATAAACGGTATGACCGAATCCATGCAGCGGCTCTCCCAGCATCAGCCGCTCGTGCAACACTGCCTCTGCATCCGCTGCTGACTGGATCTGATCAAACCACAGGCCCACCCGGTCGGACGCCGCCCCATGCCGGGGCCCGGTGAAGGCGCCCGCGCCTGCAATCAGCGCCGCATGCAGAGGCGCACGGGTGGAAGCCGCACAGCGTACGGTGAAGGCGCTGGTATTGAGTTCATGATCGGCAGAGAGCACGAGCGCCGCCCGAATAAGATCCGCTCCATCTGCAGTTGAGATGTCTCCGGCGCCGGAGCGGCCGGGCGCCAGCCAGCAGTCTGCCAGCTGCTCGTGCACAAGACGGCTCGACACCTCCGCCCGGTCCAGAAGCGCCGCCGCCGCCACGCGCACGAAAGCCGCCCCCTTGCGCACAAGCAATTGCGGCGAGCGGGTGTAGGCGGAAGGGTCTGACACTGGCCAGGCCGCCAGAGCCGTCATCAACCGCTCGACAGCGCCCATTCCGTCCGGAAAGTGCGGCAGCTGCATGCAGATTGCCCCGGCAAAGGGGTCATCCTCACAGTCCCAGAGCAGAGCGGCGGTGGCCTCCAGCGTTAGGCTTCTGGCAAGATCCGTCGCCCTATGCCCCCGGTACCAGGGCCCATCCTCGCCAATGTGGGTGAGCTTCGTTTCCAGCACCGGATCGCCGGACAGCGGCCTTGCCCCGTTCTGCGGCTCCGGCCGGTCGCGCTGCACCAGCAACTTGCGGATGTCGCTCGCATCATAACGCTTCTGCTTGCCCGGCCCTGGCACGGAGCGGATCAGGCCACGGCTGACATAGGCATAGAGGGTGGCCGGCTGGATGCCGAGTTCGGCGACCGCCTCGCGAGCGGAAAGATAAAGTGTCTGGTTCATATATTGATTGTATCTATCAACATTGACCACATCAAGCATTCCTCTTTTCATGGCTGCACACGGCAAGAGAAGGAGGTTTTCCATGACGCTCGCTTACCCCAACCCGGTTTTCACCGGTGCGCAGGCCGAAGGCCTTGATGGCGTGACTGCGGCCGCCACCATACTCAGCGAGGTGGACGGCGCAGGCGGGCGGCTGGTACTGCGCGGCAGGCCCGTTGAAGAACTGGCCGGGAAGCTTACCTATGAGGAGGCTGCCAGCTTCTTCTGGGGCGATATCCTGCGCGTACCGCGCGGCGCGGAGCTGACCGCCCGTTTTGCCGAGGCGCGCGCCACGGCCGCCCGTGCCCTGCCCGTTCTGCAGGCCGCTTCGCCAAAGCTCGGCACCTATGAGCTGATGCGGCTGGGACTTTCGGCACTTGCCAGTGAAGGCGCGGATGAAGACCCGGTGGTGCTGTGCGGCAGCCTTCCGGTATTTCTGGCGGCTGGCTGGCGGATGAGCCAGGGCCTTGCGCCGGTTATGCCGGATCTCAATCTCAACGCCTCGCAGGACATGCTGCGCATGCTGACGCGCAAGGCGCCGGATGCACGGGCAGCCGCCGCGATCGACCGCTATCTCGTCACCATTCTCGACCACGGCTTCAATGCCTCCACCTTCACCGCCCGGGTCATCGCGTCGACGGGCGCAGACATGGCCTCTGCCGTCATCGGCGCCATGGGGGCACTCAAGGGGCCTTTGCATGGCGGTGCCCCGGGACCGGTCCTGGACATGCTCGATGCCATCAGAACCCCGGACAGGGCGGAGCACTGGATCGAGCGGGCGCTGAAGGACGGCAAGCGGCTGATGGGCTTCGGCCACCGCATCTACCGCACCCGCGACCCGCGTGCCGATGTGTTGAAGGCTGGCCTTGCAGAACTGCCCTCCAACGCCGGGCGGCTGCTTCTCGCACAAGCGGTGGAACAGGCGGCCCTTGCTGCACTCGCCCGCCACAAACCGGACAGGCCCTTGCAGACGAATGTTGAGTATTACACAGCCGTGATGCTGGAGGCTGCGGGTCTGGACCGCAGCCTGTTCACACCACTCTTCGCCGTGGGCCGTGCCGTCGGCTGGTGCGGCCATGTGGCGGAGCAGCGCGCGACCGGCCGCCTCATTCGCCCGGCTTCGCGCTATGTGGGGCCAGTTGCAGCCTGATACGGAAAAGGCCGGGCCTCACATGGAGACCCGGCCCTTTGCACGGACTATCAGAGCAGCGCAGGCTGCTGATCCAGCCTTATCTGTTCACAATCAGTTCCGGTCCCATCAGGCTGTAGGGCAGCCAGGTGGACAGGGCCGGAACATAGGTGACGATGATCAGGAAGAGGAACAGGATCGCCACGAAGGGCAGCGAGGCCCGTACCACCTGAATGAGGCTCATGCCCGTGATGCCGGATGTCACGAACAGGTTGAGCCCGATCGGCGGCGTGATCATGCCGATTTCCATGTTCACCACCATGATGATGCCGAGGTGGATCGGATCAACGCCCAGCTCCATGCCAATCGGGAACACCACCGGAGCCACGATCAGCAGAAGGCCTGACGGCTCCATGAACTGGCCGCCGATCAGCAGCAGGATGTTGACGGCGATCAGGAAGGTGAACCAGTTGAACCCGGCACCGACCATCAGGTCCGTGATCATCTGCGGAATGCGCTCGGACGTGAGCACATGGGCAAAGAGCAGCGCGTTCACGATGATGAACATCAGCATGATCGTGGTCTTGCCCGCATCCACCAGCACCTTCTTCGTCTCGGCATGGAAGCAGCCGGGTACGAAGTTGATGATGGTCAGAAGCAGGTTGCGCACGACGGCAGCCGGAATGCTCTCACCGTCGTTGCGCATCGGCACCCCTTTCAGCGGGCCCATGTCGCGATAGACAAAGATGGCAATCAGGAAGGCATAGACGGCGGCGACGGCAGCCGCTTCCGTCGGTGTGAACACACCACCATAGATGCCGCCCAGGATGATGAAGATCAGCAGCAGGCCAAAGGCCGCTTCACCGGCAGCTTTCAGGATCTCGCCAAAGCCTGCGAAAGGCTGCTTCGGCATGTTCTTGCGCCGGGCATAGATGTAGATCGCTGTCATGAGCATCAGACCGGCCACCAGACCGGGAATGACACCAGCCAGGAACATGCGCCCGACGGATACGTCCGTGGCTGCGGCATAGACCACCATCACGATGGATGGCGGGATCAGAATGCCCAGAGTGCCCGCATTGGCGATGACGCCAGCCGCAAACTCCTTCGTATAGCCAACCTGCCGCATGCCTGCGATGGCGATGGTGCCGATGGCAACCACTGTCGCCGGCGACGAGCCGGACAGGGCGGCAAAGAGCATGCAGGAAAACACCGCAGCAATCGCCAAGCCGCCGCGCACATGGCCGACGCAGGCAATGGCAAAGCGGATGATGCGCCGCGCCACACCGCCGGTCGACATGAAGCCCGAGGCGAGGATGAAGAAGGGGATAGCCAGCAGCGTATAGTTCTGTGAAGCGGTGAACAGCTGAATGGCAACCGAGGACACGCTGTCATTGGAGAACAGCGCAATGACCAGCACGCTCGAAAGCCCCAGCGAAATGGCAATGGGAACTCCGAGGAAGAGCAGCGTCAGAACCAGGACTAAAAGAAAGGCAGCTTCCATTTTTCCCCCTCAGTCCTTCAGGACGTCTTTGTTTTCCGCCACGAGTTCTTCTGCCTCGTGGGACGCGATCATCATTTCGCGCTCGCCCTTGATGATCTGCCAGGCAGCCTGCGCACAGCGGAAGGCAAAGAGGGCAAGACCAATGGGAAGGATGAGATAGGCAATCCAGCGCTGCACGCGCTCCTTGGTGCCGAACATCTCCTGAATCAGCTCCGGATAGCGCAGGTCATCAAGGCCGATGCCTATCTTGTACATCTTGGACCAGTATTCGATGGCTCCGCCCTTGGCGTCGATGCCAAGGAGCTGCAGCCAGTCCGCGGACAGAAGGATGACCGCATAAAGGATGCCGCAAAGCGCACCGAACACGGCAAAGACGCGGAACGCCGAACGGGGGAAGAGGCGGATCACCGCATCAACACCCAGATGCGCACCGATCTTCACGCCGTAGCTCATGCCGAACAGAATGAGCCAGGCGAACAGGATGCGCGTGAATTCGAGAGCGCCGGTCCAGCCGGAGTTGAACCCGTACCGGGCGACGACCTGAGTGAAGGAAACGATGGTCATCGCAGCCATGAGGAAGGCGATCACGCCCTCCTCGAAGCGCGTGACCCAGTTATCAACACGTTGCATGATTTTCCCCCGCAGTTGGCAAGGCAATCCCTGCCCGGGTTTGAGCCCAGGTAGACATGCCGGGAGGGCAGAAGCCCTCCCGGATTTTTCCTGACAGGCGTTAGTTCTTGGTGTTGGACGCGACGGCGGCGTCGATCAGGTCCTGACCGATATCATCCTCGAACTGGGTCCAGACCGGCTTCATCGCTTCCACCCAGGCCTGGCGCTGCTCCGGCGTCAGCTGACGGATGGTGGCACCGGCATCAAGGATACGCTGGCGGTTCTTCGCTTCTTCACCGGCGACGGCCGCGTTGGCGGCAGCCGTGACTTCATCGGTGATCTTGAGGAACTGCTCACGCACGTCCGGCTCCAGGCTGTCCAGCCATTCCTGCGAGGTCACAAGCAGATAGGCCAGAAGCTGGTGGTTGGTTTCCGAGATGCCGTCCTGCACTTCGAAGAACTTCTGGGTGTAGGTGTTGGACCAGGAGTTTTCCTGACCATCGACAACGCCGGTCTGGAGCGCGCCATAGACTTCCTTGAAGGCCAGCTTCTGGGCGTTTGCACCCATGGCCTTGATCATGGCTTCGGCGACGTCAGACGTCTGGATGCGGAACTTCAGGCCAGCGGCATCGGTGGGCAGCAGCAGCGGCTTGTTGGCCGAGAACTGCTTGAGACCCGAGCTCCAGTAGCCAAGCCCGACGAAGCCAACGTCGGTCATGGCATTCAGCAGACCCTTGCCGGCGTCACTGGTGGTGAAGCGCTCGACTGCATCCAGATCCTGGAACAGGAAAGGCAGGTCGAACAGGCGGTACTTCAGGGTGTAGGCTTCGAACTTGGCGAGCGACGGCGCTGCGAGCTGCACATCACCCAGCAGAAGGGCTTCCATCACCTTGTCATCATCGAAGAGCTGAGAGTTCGGGAACACCTGCATGCAGGCCTTGCCGTTCATCTCCTCGTTCACACGCTTGGCAAGCAGGGTCGCAGCATCGCCCTTCGGATGACCGCTGGCCGCCACCACGTGGCTGAACTTGATGACGATCTCGCCATCCTGGCAGTCTTCAGCAAGGGCGGGGCCAGCAAAAGCAAAGGTTGCCGCTGCAACGGCGGCCAAAAGCGTCTTTTTCATGAATGTCCTCCCAGACATATCTGATGTGAGATCGCCGCAGCGATCAGGCGATGCTTAGATAGCAAGTCACGTGCCAAACGCGGCAAGCGCCCCGAAATGCGCCAATTTCCACCATAAAGCCGCCTTGAGCCAGAGGCTGGATCTGCAAAGCCCTGCCCGATTGGGTGGGATACGACACATCGCCGGAGCGCAATGTGTCGACTCCGACACATCAAGGCAGCAGCTTACTCCTCCTCGCCCCCCTCGCGGGCAAGGCCATACTTGCGCATTTTCTCGTAGAGCGCCTTGCGGGAGAGGCCCAGCGCCTCATAGGTCGCCTTGACGCTTCCGCCCTGGCGTTTCAGCTCGGCCTGAATGAGCGATTTTTCATATTCGGCCACGCGGGCAAACAGATTGTCACTGCCTGGCACCACCGCATCGTCCATGCCTTCAAGACCCAGCACAAACCGGTCGGCCACATTGCGCAGCTCGCGCACATTGCCCGCCCATTCCCGGGTCATGAGCTCTGCCATGTAGCCGGGCGGCAGATCGGGTATCTCCCGCCGGTAGCGCGCCCGGGCCTCGCGGGCAAGGTAATGGAACAGCAGCGGAATATCCTCCCGCCGCGCCCGCAGCGGCGGAAGCTCCAGCGTCACCACATTCAGCCGGTAGAACAGATCCTGCCGGAAGCGCCCTTCCGCACTCGCCTTGCCAAGGTCTTCCTTGGTCGCGGCAATGAAGCGCACGTCCAGCACGATCGGCTTGTTGGATCCGAGCCTCTCGATGCTGCGTGTCTCGATCACCCGCAACAGCTTGACCTGGAGCTCCAGTGGCATGGACTCGATCTCATCGAGAAACACCGTGCCCCCATGGGCATATTCCATCTTGCCAATGCGCTGGCCGCTGGCCCCCGTGAAAGCGCCCTTTTCATGGCCGAACAGCTCGGACTCGATGATGTCCGCCGGCAGCGCCCCGCAATTGAGCGCGACAAAGGGCTTGTCCTTGCGCGGCCCTTCCTCATGCAGCGCGCGGGCCACCACCTCCTTGCCCGCCCCGGTCTCCCCCAGCAGCAGCACATCGGCGTCTGTTGCTGCCAGCGCCATGACCTGCCGGCGCACCTTCTCCATCACCGGCGAGCGGCCCACAAGACGGCCCTCCAGCACCCCGTGATCCGACAGCCGCTCACGCAAGGCACGGTTTTCCAGCACCAGCCGCCGCTTTTCGAGAGCCCGCTCGATCACCGCCTCCAGTCTGGCAACGGCGAAGGGCTTTTCCAGAAAGTCATAGGCGCCCGCTCGCATCGCCTCCACAGCCAGCGGCACGTCACCGTGGCCGGTGATCAGCACGACAGGCATGGCCGGGTCGATATCGAAGGCCTTGCGCATCAGGGCAAAGCCATCAACGCCAGGCATGCGGATATCAGTCACCAGAACCCCATAAAAGTCCCGGTTCAGCACCCCCATCACCCCATCGGCCCTGTCAAAGGCTGCGACCTGATGACCGGCAAGCTCCAGCCCCTGCATCAGCGCATCGCGCAGGTCCTGCTCGTCATCCACCAGAAGCACCGTTGCCTGATCCATCCCCCCCCGCCCTATCCGGCTGCAACGGCCTGCGCGCCCGCGAGCGGCAGCCGTATTGTAAAACAGGCACCGCCCTCTTCCCGGTTGGAAGCGGTCAGCGTGCCCGCGAAGTCGTGGACGATCTTATAGGCGATCGAAAGCCCCAGCCCCAACCCTTCTCCCACACCCTTGGTGGTAAAGAAGGGATCAAAGATCTGCTCCATCACGGCGGCCGGAATGCCGGGGCCATTGTCAGAAACAGTCAGCACCATGACATCATTCTCGACCGCCACTTTCACCTCGACCTGCGGCGCGGGGACATCCTTCACGGCATCCAGTGCATTGCTGATGAGGTTCATGATCACCTGTTCCAGCCTGATGCGTCCGCCCATGACGGCGATCTCCGCCCCCGGCAGCTCCGACAGAATGGCTACCCCCCTGCGCTTGACCTGCGGCATCAGCAGCAGCATGACCTCGTCCAGCACCTGACGGATCGGAATGGCCTGCAGGTCTGAGCCGGACCTTCGCGTGAACCCCTTCAGCGTGCGGGATATCTCGGCCATACGCTCGACCATGGCGGTGATGCGGCCAAGGTTTTCCTTCGCCCGCCCCTCCTGCCCCCGGTCGATGAGGCGGTCCGCATTCTCGGCGTAGGTGCGAATGGTGGCGAGCGGCTGGTTGAACTCGTGGCTGAGGGCTGCCGACATCTGCCCGAGGGTGGCCAGCTTGGCGGCCTGCACCAGATCGGCCTGGGTACGGCGCAGTTCTTCTTCGGCCGTCATACGCTCGCGTACTTCCTGTTCAAGCTTCAGATTGGCCGTCAGAAGATCTTTCGTGCGGCTGCGCACCCTGCGCTCCAGCCAGTGAGCCATGGCCCGGTCACTGCGCATACGCCGCACCATCGCGTCCTGGCGCTCCAGCAATGACCAGAACAGGCCGGAGCCGATAATGGTCAGCAGAAAGGCCGTCAGCATGGCGTTGGCCGTCTGCCTTTCCGCCTCGCCCGTGTCGGAGAGAATATGCACGGTCCAGCCCAGCACCGGCAGCGTTTCCTGCAAAGCCAGGAATGGCCGCCCGCCCTGCCCGTCCGGGCTATGGACAAATTGAAGTGACTTGCTCCAGACGGAAGGATAGAGATCCAGCAGCAGCGAGGCACCGGACATATCGTGGCGGCCATCAAAGGCAAGGCCCCGCCAGCCCGGGACGTTGGAAGCCACGATCCGCCCGCGGCCATCGACAGCAATCAGAGGATCACGGCTCAGCGCCCAGGCCTGTTCCACGTCTTCAAGACTGACCCGCACGGCCACTGCGCCGACGACGCGGCTGTCTTCCCGGATGGCAGAGGTAAAGACATAGCTGGAGGCTTGCCCCGGAGATCCCGGCAGAAGCTGCCGGCCAAGCTGCCCGGCCATGGCCTCGGAAAAAGCAGGGCCAATCGGGCTCACTTCCTGCACGCCAGACCGCGTCATGGCGGTGCTCGCGGCAACGGTTGCTCCATCAGGCGTCAGAAACCAGACCGCCTGCGCACTCGACATACCACCGGCAATGGCCGCGATACGGCTTCCTTCCTCCTTCTCGTCACCGGCAACAATGGCTGCAATATCGGGCCTGCGTGCCAGCAGCGGCGTCATCAAACGGAACTTGTCGAGAAGCTGTTCCAGCGCCGTGGACTGCACCGACAAAATGGCGGCCTTGCGGGTCTGCAGATCAGCCAGCGTGATCCGCAGACTGGCGACCCCGGTCAGCCAGACAATGATGACACTGAGGAGGACCAGACCTGCAAGGATCAGAAGTTTCTGCCGTGCCGGGCGGCGGCGCTGATAAGATCGCTTCATGAGCTGATCATATCAGGCAGCCATCCAGGGAAAAGCACCCCCTGCGCCTTGAGTTTCACGCAAGTCACGCGGCAGCCACGGCACCTTGCCGCCGGTCCTCGCGGATCATCGCGGCGCCCTTGTCTGCAATCATTACAGTGGGAGCGTTGGTGTTACCGGAGGTGATCACAGGCATGACGGAGGCATCCACGACACGCAGGCCCAAGAGGCCACGCACCCGCAGCCGCCCATCCACGACGCTGGCCTCATCCGCACCCATGCGGCAGGTGCTGGTGGGGTGGAAGATGGTGGTGCCGATATCACCGGCCGCCCGCGCCAGCTCCTCATCGCTCTGCAGCGACGGGCCGGGCAGATATTCCTCCGGCCGGTAGCGGGCCATGGCCGGGGCCTCCATGATCCGCCGGGTCAGGCGGATGCTGTCCGCCGCCACCTGCCGGTCAGCCGCCGCAGAAAGATAGTTGGGACGGATCTCCGGCTGGTCCTTCGCATGGCCCGTCAGCGCATGCACATGGCCGCGGCTCTCAGGCCGCAGATTGCAGACGCTGGCCGTAATCGCCGGGAAGGGATGCAGCGGCTCGCCGAACTTGTCGAGGGACAGCGGCTGCACGTGATATTCGATGTTGGCGGTCTCGAAGGACGGATCAGACTTGGCAAAGACGCCCAGCTGGCTTGGTGCCATGGACATGGGCCCGGAGCGGTTTAGCGCATATTCCAGCGCGATGCGTGCCTTGCCGAAGATATTGCCTGCCATCTGGTTCAGCGTCTTCGCCCCATGCACCTTGAAGATGGTACGCAGCTGCAGATGATCCTGAAGGTTCTCGCCAACCTCGGGCAGGGAATGCCGGACAGTGACACCGATACGGTCCAGCACGTCCGGGTTGCCGATGCCCGACAGCTCCAGAATATGAGGCGACTTCACGGCGCCTGCGGCCAGGATCACCTCGCCTCTTGCCCGTGCCGTGGCAGGCTGACCCTTCACCGTCAGCGCAACGCCGGATGCACGGCGCCCGTCCAGCAGGACGCTGGTTACCTCCGCCTGCGTCACCACCCGCAGATTGGGACGCTTCAACGCCGGGCGCAGGAAGCCCTTGGCCGTGTTCCAGCGGATGCCGTGCTTCTGGTTCACCTGAAAATAGGAGGAGCCGAAATTGTCTCCCCGGTTGAAGTCATCCACCTTGGGAATGCCCGTTTCGGCGCAGGCTTCACGGAAACTGTCCAGCACATCCCAGGACAGGCGCTGCTGCTCCACCCTGAGCCCGCCGCCCTGCCCATGCAGATCATCGTTCCACTGATAATGGTCCTCGCAGGCGCGGAAATGCGGCAGCACATCCTCCCAGCCCCAACCGGTGAGGCCAAGCTGGCGCCAGCCGTCATAGTCTCTGGCCTGGCCGCGCATGTAGATCATGCCGTTGATCGACGAGCAGCCGCCTAGCACCTTGCCGCGCGGATAGTTCAGCGCCCGCCCGTTCAGCCCCGGTTCCGCCGCCGTGCGGAAGCACCAGTCCGTGCGCGGATTGCCCATACAATAGAGATAGCCGACAGGAATATGGATCCAGTGATAGGCGTCGCGCCCGCCCGCTTCCAGAAGCAGCACCCGGATATCCGGGTCCTGCGACAACCGGTTCGCCAGAACGCAACCCGCCGAGCCCGCGCCGACGATCACATAATCCCACTCGCCCAGATCCTGCATGTTTCCACCCGTGTTCTTTGGCACAAGTGGAGACACGCAGGCGCGGTCCGGTCAAGACCTTCAAAGGGCGGGGATGGGCTTAGGCCATTTCCTGTTCGCGCACAGCCATTTCGATCTCGTCCACCAATGCCGGATCAAGGTTCAGCCGGGCGGCCAGCATCTGGAGATAGGCCTTTTCCGCCGCATGATCGGGGTCGATGGCAAGCCGCGAGGCGGCGTAGATCTCGGCGGCGGTCTCTGGCGAGGTGGCGCTTCTGACGATCTTGTCAAGGTCGAGCGGAGCCCGCAGCTCATCCATCAGGAAGGCCTTGGATTCGGAATCAAGCCCGGCCTCATCCATCTTGCTGAAGATGCGGCGCTGCTCTTCAGCGTCGATATGGCCGTCCGCCTTGGCGGCGGCAATCATGGCGCTGAGCAGGGTCCGCGCGACGATCTGGCTTCCGCCGGGCGCACGCTCAGGGTCAAAGGCCGTGCCGTGCGGGGCTTCCAGTTCCAGCGGAGCACGCTGCTGCGGGCTCGGCGGCTGACCGCCGTTCTGCTGGCCGGTCTGATAATCGCGGTAGGCCTTGTAGGCGAGGCCTGCAACCAGCGCGAGGCCGCCATAGGTCACCGCCTTGCCGCCGATCTTGCGGGCAGACTTGCTGCCAAGCAACAGCCCGGCAAGACCGCCAGCGGCGAGCCCGCCCGCGTTGGACGACAGGAAATCCTTGCCACGGGACATCAGGTCACCGGAGCCGCCCGTCTTGCCACCTTGTGCAAGACCGGAGCGGGAGGCCGCCCCCATCACCTGATCGAGAAGGGATTTCGCATCGAACATGTCTGGAGGCTCCTTGGTAAACCTTGCGTCAGCCTCAGATGGTGGCTTGGCCGCCCCGCCGCAAGTCAGGGCTTGGTGGGAACATTCTCCAAAGGCAGCAGGTTGTCGTCCTTCAGGGTCTCCATGGCGATGGAAGAGCGCACATTCTGCACCGCCTCATGGGGCAACAGGTCGTCATTGATCACCCGGCTCAGCGCCTTCAGGTCCGGCACCACGATCTTCAGCATATAGTCCACGTCGCCCGTCAGTGTGTGTGCCTCCTGCACCTCGGGCATGGCCTGCACCATGGCGCGGAACCGGCGGGCGTTTTCCCGGCTGTGCGCCCCGAGGGTGACCCCGACAAAGGCCGTCACCGAAAAGCCCAGCCGCTCGGTTGCCAGATCTGCTCGGTAGCGGCGGATGATGCCCTCTGCTTCCAGCGCCTGACGGCGGCGGGAGATCTGGCTGGCGGACAGACCGATCCGCTCACCCAGCTGCTGGTTGGTGAGGGCAGCATTTTCCTGAAGAGCGGACAGAAGCCGCAGATCAAAGCTGTCAAGCTGCATGGAGATGCACCGATCATGAGGTTCACGCACAAAACTTGCATCATCTTACGGGATTTTACGTCCTTTGCACACACATTGCGCGCTCCGTGGCGCAAGCTGTTCTCACCATCAAGAGGAGGACAGCATGGGACCTTTCCCGCACGACGCACCGCCCGCCACCATTACGGCAGAAAACCCGGCAGGCACCGACGGCTTCGAGTTCGTGGAATTTGCCCATCCGGAGCCTGAGAAACTGGACGCCCTGTTCCGCCGCATGGGTTACAGCCCCGTGGCAAAGCACAGGACGAAAAACATCACCGTCTACCGTCAGGGCGACGTGAACTACATCCTCAACGCCGAGCCCGGCTCCTATGGCATGCGCTTTGTCGAGGCCCACGGCCCCTGCGCCCCGGCCATGGCCTGGCGCGTGGTGGATGCACAAAAGGCGTTTGACCATGCGGTGAAGATGGGCGCAACGCCCTATGAAGGGGACGGCAAGACGCTGGACGTGCCCGCCATCATCGGCATCGGCGGCTCGCTGCTCTATTTCATCGACCAGTACGGCGATAAGGGCTCAGCCTACTCTGCGGAGTTCGAATGGCTTGGCCCGGTTGATCCAAAACCGGAAGGCGTCGGCTTCTATTACCTCGACCACCTGACGCATAACGTCTACCGGGGCAACATGGACAAGTGGTGGGACTTCTACCGCAACCTCTTCGGCTTCCGGCAGATCCACTATTTCGACATCGACGGCCGCATCACCGGTCTTGTCAGCCGCGCCATCACCTCGCCCTGCGGCAAGATCCGCATTCCGCTGAACGAGTCCAAGGACGACACCAGCCAGATCGAGGAATATCTGCGCAAGTACAAGGGCGAAGGCATCCAGCACATCGCCGTGGGCACGGATGACATCTACAGCGCCACCGACCGTCTGGCGGACAACGGCCTGAAATTCATGCCCGGCCCGCCGGACACCTATTACGAAATGTCCAAAGCCCGCGTGAACGGCCATGACGAGCCGCTGGAGCGGATGAGGAAGCACGGCATCCTCATCGACGGCGAAGGCGTGGTGAACGGCGGCATGACCAAGATCCTCTTGCAGATCTTCTCCAAGACCGTGATCGGGCCGATTTTCTTCGAATTCATCCAGCGCAAGGGCGATGAAGGCTTCGGCGAGGGCAACTTCCGCGCCCTGTTCGAATCCATCGAGGAAGACCAGATCCGCCGGGGCGTCATCAAGGTGGATGCTGCGGAGTAACCTGAGCACGGGAGCCCCGCTGCCGGAAGGTGGCGGGGCCACCAGCGCAACTCAAGGAGAGATGCGGCGGCGGTACCCGCCTCGGCATCAGGCCGCCGTCAACGAGACCCCACACTCCCGCCGGGACGCCATGAGATCCGCGACAAAGGAGGAGGACCAGGTCTTCGCGTCCTCGCGGCATAGCCGGTCAAACATCGGCTGCCAGCGGGCGCGGCGCTCGTCCAGCGGCATGGTCAGAGCCCGCTGGAGCCCGCGCGCCACGTCTTCATCCGAATAGGGATTGACGCTGATCGCCTCAGGCATGCCCTCTGCCGCACCGGCAAAGCGGGACAGCACCAGCACACCCGGATCCTCCGGCGCCTGCGCCGCCACATATTCCTTGGCCACAAGGTTCATGCCATCGCGCAGCGGCGTCACCAGCCCGACGTGGCTAGACCGGTAGATTCCCGCCAGCACCCGGCGCGGAAAGGCCCGCGCCAGAAAACGGATCGGCGTCCAGTCCAGCTGCGAGAAGCGGCTGTTGACATGGCCGGTCAACCCCTCCAGCTCCCGCCGGATATCGATGTAGGCATCGAGTTCCGCCCGGGACGGCGGCGCCACCTGCATCAGTGACACCTGCCCCTGGTTTTCCGGGTAATCCTCCAGCAGCCGGGCAAAGGCACGGAAGCGCTCCGGCAGGCCCTTGGTGTAATCGATCCGGTCGACACCGACGATCTGGCGCCGCCCGGCCAGCTGCTTGGCAAGGCGGGCGGAGTTGCGCTGCGCATCAGCTGTTTCCGGAAACCGGGCGAAGGCCTCCGCATCAATGCCGATTGGATAAGCCTTCACCAGAACCTGCCGGTCCTCCAGTTTTACAACGCCGCCCGCACCTTTGGTGCCCCCCAGCTCCTCCACGACGAAACGGCGGAAATTGGCGGCATCGCGCGAGGTCTGAAAGCCGATCACATCATAGGCCAGCATGGTGCGGATGAGAGCACCGGCATTGGGCAGCGCCGCAAGAACTTCCGGTGGCGGAAACGGGATGTGCAGGAAGAAACCAATGGGAACCTTCACCTCCATCTGGCGCAACGTCGCGGCCAGCGGCATGAAATGATAGTCATGCACCCAGACGAAATCATCCTGCTGCAGCAGCGGATGCAGCCGGGAGGCAAAACGCTCGTTCACATGCCGGTAGCCGTTTTCAAAGGCCCGGTCGAAGACAGCCAGATCAAGCCGGTAATGCAACACCGGCCAGAGGGTCCGGTTTGCATAGCCGGCATAGAAACTGTCATGATCAGCCTGGTTCATATCGATCTGCACCAGCTGGACCGACTTTGTCCTCTGCTGCTGAAAGGGGCCGAAGGTGCCTTCCTCGGAGATCTTGCCGCTCCAGCCGAACCACAGTCCGCCGGAACTCGTGAGCGCATCGACCAGAGCCACAGCGAGCCCTCCAGCCTTGCCTGTGTCCTTCATCGGGCCCACCCGATTTGATACCACAACAAGCCGTCCCATGGCCTTCGCCTCCTTTGCTCTGAATTGATGTGCCGGACACTGAAAACAGGCAGGCAGCAGATGAAATGCCCTCTCAAGACATAGTGAAACCAAGGCTCCTGGATGCGGACGCATCACGCCTTGAAAATATTGATGCTGCGCGCAGCGCCATTGACTGAACAGTCAAAGCGGCAAAGAGTTCCCGCAATGGGTGTCCGGGGCTTCGCGGAGGCCTCGCATGCCGGGTTTATGCCGTCAGATGGCGCACCTGCTGCGCGAGCCAATCCGTAACGGCGGCAACATCCGGCAGACGCTCGGGCGCGCAGGTTTGCCCGTCGCCAACCTTCAGCGCGCTCCCCCCAAGGGCGAGTGCTGCGGCCATGGCGTCTTCATCCGTCACATCATCGCCTGCAAAAACCGGCACCCGCCCGTTGAAGGGCGGCAGCTCCATGAACTGGCGCAGCGCCAGCCCCTTGTCATGGGTCGCAGGCTTCACCTCCATCACCATCTTGCCGCGCAAAACATGCAGGTCCGGCAGCCCGGCCAGAACACGTGCAAGATGAGCCTCCAGCGCGCTTTCCAGATGAGGAACAGACCTGTAATGCAGCGCAATGGCAGCGCCCTTGTCTTCCAGCATGATGCCGCCGGCCAGCAGCCCGCTGGCTTCTACCGATTGCCGCAACTGCTGAAGGTGCGGCGAGGCCTCGGCCCGGACAGGGTCACAGGCAGAAGTCTTGCGCCATTCAAGGCCATGAAGGCCCGCAGCAGGCAGCTTCAGAGGGTGAAGGAAACCGTCGATCTGGGAAATGGGCCTGCCGGTGATGATGGCGACGGCGCCATCCAGACAATCATTGATCCGGCTCAGCAAGCTGATCACTTGGCCGTCTACGTCTACAAGCTCCGGGCGCGGCGCAAGCGCGGCTAGCGTGCCATCAAAATCGAGAAAGAGGGCACTATCGGATCGCAGACGGACAGAATTTCGCATGTGCACAATTTAAGGCACAGAGCAGAAAAGTCCACCCCTGCCCCGGATTTTCTCCGGAGCAGGGACAGATGATTGCAGAACGTCAAACGAAAAGATTGACGAGACTTTCCAGATATTCCTGGCGTCCGGACTTCGGCTGCGGCTCAAGATCCGTGGCATGAACGCGGTCCGCCAGAGCCTCCAGCGACACGTCACCCTTGAGGATTGCCGCGTTTTCCGGCTTGGACCAGCCAGCGTAACGGTCTTCGACGAAGCTGCCGAGCCGGCCATCTTCGATCATGGCGGCAGCAGCCAGAAGGCCGCGCGCAATGGCGTCAGCCGAACCGATGTGGCCCTGGATCAGATCCACGGCGTCGATCGACTGACGGCGGATCTTGCTGTCGAAGTTGGTGCCGCCGGTGGTGAAGCCGCCACCTTTCAGGATCTCGTAATAGGCCAGCGCCAGTTCCGGAACGTTCATGGCGAACTGATCCGTATCCCAGCCCGACTGGTAGTCGTTGCGGTTCATGTCGATGGAGCCGAAGATGCCCAGCGCATTGGCCAGCGCCAGCTCATGCTCGAAGGAGTGACCGGCAAGGATCGCATGGCCCTGCTCGATGTTCACCTTCACTTCCTTCTCAAGACCATAGGCCTTGAGGAAGCCGAAGACGGTGGCGACATCATAGTCATACTGGTGCTTGGTCGGCTCCTGTGGCTTCGGCTCGATCAGGATGGTGCCCTTGAAGCCGGTCTTGTGCTTGTACTCGACTACCATGGACAGGAAGCGGCCAAGCTGGTCCAGCTCGCGCTTCAGGTCGGTGTTGAGCAGGGTTTCATAGCCCTCGCGGCCACCCCACAGCACGTAGTTCGCACCGCCCAGACGCTTGGTCACGTCCATGGCGTTCTTCACCTGGGCTGCCGAATAGGCGAAGATTTCCGGGTCAGGGTTGGTGGCCGCACCACTCATGAAGCGGCGGTTGGAGAACAGGTTCGCCGTGCCCCACAGCAGCTTCACGCCCGTCTCGGCCATCTTCTTTTCAAAGATGTCGGCAATGGCGTTCACATTGGCGTTGCTCTCGGCCAGCGTTGCTCCTTCCGGCGCGATGTCGCGGTCGTGGAAGGTGAAGAAGGGCATGCCCAGCAGCTGGAACATCTCGAAGGCAACATCAGCCTTCAGGCGGGCCTGTTCCATCGGATCGCCCGCGGCCATCCACTTGCGCTGGAAGGTGTCGCCGCCGAACGGGTCACCGCCCGGCCAGCAGAACGAGTGCCAGTAGCAGATGGCAAGACGCAGATGGTCTTCCATGCGCTTGCCGAGGACCACCCGGTCCTTGTCGTAAAAGCGGTAGCCATACGGGTCCTTGGCATCCGGGCCAACAAAGCGGACCGGCTCAAGGCCTTCAAAAAAACCAGTAGCCACGTCAGATCTCCTTCACTGCGGGATAGAGTTTGCGCCAGCGGGCATAGGCCTCGCCATAGGCGGAACGAAGAGCGGGGTTGGGGTCGATAGCAGCGGCCATCGGCGGGGCGCTGAAGAGCGCATCGGAATAGCCATCCGCCGCCGCCTGACCAAGGCGGGCAGCGCCCAGTGCGGCGCCGAAATCGCCATCCTGCGGCAGATCGACGGTGACGCCCAGAACAGTGGCGATGATCTCCAGCCAGGCACGCGAGCGCGAGCCGCCGCCCACGGCGGTGACACGCTCCACCTTGGTGCCGGCAGAGGTCAGCGCTGCAAGGCAATCCATCAGGGCAAAGGCAACGCCATCCAGCACCGCATGGGTCAGCTCCGCCTCATCCGTGTCATGCGAGATGCCAAAGAAACCGCCCCGGATCGCCACGTCATTATGCGGCGTGCGCTCACCGCCCAGATACGGCATGAACATCACATCCGAAGGCCGCTTCAGTTCCGTGACGAGCCCCGTCAGCTCCTGCGCCGGGCGGCGCAGCACCTTCGACAGCCAGTTGAGGCTGTCGGTTGCCGACAGGATGACGCCCATCTGGTGCCATGTGTCCGGCACCGCATGGCAGAAGGCGTGCACGGCGCTGCCCACATTGGGCGAGAACCGGTCGTTGGTGACGAACAGCACGCCGGAGGTGCCAAGCGAGACGAAGGCCGAGCCCGGCTTCACCGCGCCCGTGCCGCAGGCCGAAGCCGCATTGTCGCCGCCGCCACCAGCCACCACCGGAGCCGAGGCCATGCCCCAGCGCTGCGCCAGTTCCGGCCGCAGGCGGCCGCTGGCATCCGAGCCTTCGACAAGGCGGGGCATATGGCTGCGATTGAGGCCGGTGGCCTCCAGCAGCGCATCGGACCAGTCGCGGGCGGCCACATCCATCCACAGCGTGCCGGCACTGTCGGACATGTCGCCTACATGTTCGCCGGTCAGGCGCAGGCGGACGTAATCCTTCGGCAGCAGCACCTTGGCCGTGCGGGCGAAAATCTCCGGCTCGTTCTCGCGCACCCATTGCAGCTTCGGCGCGGTAAAGCCCGGCATCACCCGGTTGCCGCCAAGGCTGAGGAAGCGGGGCTCGCGCACCTCCAGATCCGCACATTGCGCTGCGGAGCGGCCATCATTCCACAGGATGCAGGGGCGCAGCGGCTTGTCTGCCGCATCCAGCAAGGTAGCCCCGTGCATGTGGCCGGACAGGCCAATGCCGCGCACCGCAGCCATCTCCTTGGGATGGGAGGCGGCAAGCTCGTCCATCGCTTGTTCCAGCGCCGTCCACCAGCTGTCCGGGTCCTGCTCCGACCAGCCGGGATGCGGGCGCTCGACCGTCAGATGGGCACTGGCCGAGGCAAGCACCGCCTGGCTGTCATCCATCAGGATCGCCTTCACCGAACTGGTGCCGATATCAAGGCCGATATGCATGAGGTACGCCCCTCAAAATTGATCCGAAAGAACCCCGGAGCGGGCGGCGCTTATGTGCGCGCCCGTCCGGGGACTGCTTCTTCTAGCCGATGACGGCGGTTTCTGCCAGAGCCTGCAGTGCCGCAGGCTACCGCATGGTCAGGCGATCAGGCCGCCGCCGCATCATTCAACGCGCCTGGCCCCGGCGTTGCGCCCGGAGGGCACTTGCCGAGGATGATCATGCCCAGCACGTCATCATCGGTCACATCCGTGGTCTTTGCCGTGCCGACAAGCTGGCCGTTCTTCATTACGGCAATGCGGTCACACAGCTTGAACACGTCGTGGATGTCATGGCTGATGAGGAAGATGCCGAGGCCCTGCCTCTTCAGCTCCTCGATCAGTTCCGCCACCATCTGCGTCTCGTGCACGCCAAGCGCAGCCGTCGGTTCATCCATGATCAGGATGCGGGCGTTGAAATAGACCGCACGGGCGATGGCGACCGACTGGCGCTGACCACCCGAGAGGGCCTTCACCGGCGCCTTGAACTTTTTGAAGTTCGGGTTGAGCCGCGCCATGATCTTGCGCGTCTCAGCCTCCATCCGGTCATCGTCGACAAAGCCCAGCGGCGTCACCAGCTCGCGGCCCAGGAACAGGTTGGAAGCGGCGTCAAGGTTATCGGCCAGTGCCAGCGTCTGATAGATCGTCTCGATGTTGTACTTGCGTGCATCACGCGGGCTGTTGATCGTGGCCGGCTTGCCGTCGATCAGGATCTCGCCGCTGTCCTGACGGTAGGCGCCGGACAGGATCTTGATCAGCGTCGATTTGCCCGCGCCATTGTGGCCCAAGAGGCCCACGACCTCGCCGGGGTTCAGATCGATGGAGACGTGATCCACCGCATGCACCCCGCCAAACGAGATGCAGATGTCTTTCATTTCGACCAGAGGCGCCATGGATCAATCCCCCGTGCGCTTGCGGTAGATGATGTCGACGTAGACTGCGAAGACCAGCACGATGCCGACGACGATGTTCTGGAGCGGCGCATCCACGCCCACCATGGCCATGCCGGACTGCAGCGACTGCATGATCAGCGCACCCAGGATCGCCCCGTAGATGGTGCCGACACCACCGGAGAGTGCCGTGCCGCCAATGACCGCTGCGGCGATGACGCGCAGTTCGTCCAGCGTGCCGATGTCATTGGTAGAGAAGCCGAGACGAGCTGCAGCCACAGCGCCGGAGATGGCGCAAAGACCGCCCATCAGAGCGAAGATCTTCACCGTCAGCAGGCGGGTGTTGATGCCCGACAGCTCGGCGGCATCCGGATTGCCGCCGGTTGCAAAGATGTAGCGGCCAAGGCGGGTGCGGCGGGCAAGGATGGTCATGGCGACAGCCACAACGATCAGCACCAGCACCGAGATCGGGATGCCGTAGCCCATGCGGAAGCCTTCGGGCATGACCTCGCCGCGGTCGGCAAAGATGCGCTGCACGCGCTGCACCGGCATGTCATAGGCATTGAGAACGGCCACGAAGCCGAGGATGGCGGCACAGATCACCGCGGCAATCACGGCCTCTGCCCAGGCAGGCTTGACAGAAAAGCCATGCGAAGCCCGGCGTTTACGCGCCGAGAACAGCAGCGCCATGGACACAGCGACGCAGACGATGCCGAAGACCCAGGACCAGGTCTCGCCGAGCGAGCCGCCCGTGCCACCGAGCAGCAGGAAGGTCTCGTCCAGCGGGCCAATCGTCTTGCCGTCGGTGATGAACCACGCAACGTTGCGCCAGACCAGCAGGCCGCCGAGCGTGACGATGAAGGCGGGAATGCCCAGATAGCCGACCAGCCAGCCCTGCGCCGCGCCAATGGCCACACCTGCCACAAGACCTGCAAGAATGGCGATGATCCAGATGGCGGGATGGCCGAGGCCCAGCGATCCTGGCAGGATCTGCGTCTGCACGACCGCCATCACCGCCGCAACCGTCGCCAGGAGCGAACCGACGGACAGATCGATGTGGCGGGTGACGATGACAAAGACCATGCCGGTTGCCATGATGGCGACCGAGACGGTCTGGATCGTCAGGTTGAAGATGTTGCGCGGTGTCAGGAAACGCCCATCCGTAATCACGTTGAACACCAGGCAGAGGACGACAAACGCCCCAATCATGCCCAGCAGGCGCGTGTCCAGCTGCAAAGCGGATAAAAACGAGCGGGCCGCCGGAGTCCTCGCCCCGGACAGGTCTGCATTCGACATCGAAGTGCTCCTGGTTGAAAAGCCGGTCCTGATGTGCCGATTGGAGCGCGTGACCCAAGGTCAGTCAAGCAAGCGCTGCGGTTTCACATCGGAAACACTGCCCCGGAACCATCCGGGGCAGTGCAAGGTCTTGACCGGTCAGGCCTTAGTTGCAGGGAGCCGGGCCGCCGGAAACGCCCTGGCAGAGAGCGTCCTTGGTGATCCAGCCTGCGTCCACGACAACGTTGAGGTTGTCCTTGGTGATCGCAATCGGGGTCAGGAAGCGCGCGGTCATCTCAGCGCCACCCGGCGAGGTCCACTTGCCAGCGCCTTCAACGCTGTCGAGCGTGCCGCCCTTGGCAAGGGCCACGGCGATTTCAGCTGCGGTCTTGCCAAGTTCGCGGGAGTCCTTCCAGACGGAGACCGTCTGGGTGCCCTTGGCGATGCGGTTCAGGGCGGCATGGTCGCCGTCCTGGCCGGACACCGGAATGCCTTCCATGCCCTGGGCCGCCAGAGCCGCAACGGCGCCGCCGGCGGTGCCATCGTTGGAGGCAACAACGGCATTCACCTTGTTGTCGTTGGCGGTCAGGATCTGTTCCATGTTCCGCTGGGCGTTGGCCGGAAGCCAGCCATCGGTGTAGGCCTCACCCACGATCTTGATCTTGCCGGAGTCAATCGCCGGCTGCAGCACTTCCTGCTGGCCGCCGCGCAGGAAGTCGGCGTTGGGGTCCGTAGAGGAACCCTTGATCATGACGTAGTTGCCTTCCGGCGCAGCCTTCAGCACTTCGCGGGCCTGCATGCGGCCCACTTCCACGTTATCGAAGGTCAGGTAGAAGGCGCGCGGATCTTCGATCAGGCGGTCATAGGCGACAACCGGAATGCCTTCGTCGGCGGCGGCCTGCACGGCCGGGCCAATGGCCTGGGCGTCCTGAGCCAGAATCACGAGGGCGGTGGCGCCCTGTGCGATGAGGGCTTCAATGTCGGACAGCTGCTTAGCAGAGGAGCTCTGGGCGTCAGCGGAAATGTACTTGGCACCGGCAGCTTCGAGAGCGGCCTTGATTGCGCCTTCGTCAGTCTTCCAGCGCTCTTCCTGGAAGTTGGACCAGCTGACGCCGACGACGACTTCCTGCGCCTGTGCGGCAGCAGTGAGCGCGGTCGCAGACATGAGCGCGCCCGCAAAAATCATGGCAATCTTGCGCATTGCGTTGTTTCCTCCTGAAAGGCGTCACCCTTCTCCCGGCGCCGCCTCCTTCAATCCTGAGAGTGTCGAACCCCCATCTCAGCGGGCGGACCTTTATTTTTTTCGGCGCCCGAAAAAAAGTTGCTCCAAAGCTCGCCGCCTGTCAACATGCTTTTGGAGACCGGAAACGGTTTCATCTCGCTGAAGGCCATGCTGGCGGCATAAAGACTGGCAGGCCAGGGACGGAAACAGCACGGGAACTACGTCAGGACATGACGCAGACAGCGAACAGGGATCAGATCCGCAGGCGCAACCGCAGCCTCATCCTGCAGACGCTGCGGCGTGAAGGGCAGATGGCGCGCATCGATCTGGGACGCGCCACGCGCCTCAGCCCGGCGACGATCACGGCCATCACCTCCGACATGCTGGACGAAGGCCTGATCACGGGCATCGAGACGGATGAGCCGCGCGCAGCCCAGTCACGCGGGCGGCCGCGCAGCATGCTGGGCCTCAACGGCGCGGCAGCCAGCGTCATCAGCCTGCGCATTTCGGTCAACTGGATCGATCTGGCACTGGCCGATTTCACCGGCAGAATCATCTTCAGCCGCAAGTATCCGTTCGACACCACACGGGCCGATGCGGAGAGCTTTCCAGATCTTCTATGCAGCACCATCACGAGCTTCGTCGAGGAGTCCGGCGCCAATCCAGCGACCGTGCAGGAAATCGGCGTGGCCTCGCAGGGTATCGTTGACCGGGTGCGCGGCGAGATCGTCTGGAGCCCTGCTTTCAATGGCCGCAATATTCCGGTTGTCGCGCCCATCCGCACCCGGCTGGGCGCGCGCTGCTTTCTCTCCAACGACACCAACATGATCACCGAAGCGCTGCACTGGTCAGAGCCGGAGCGCTACAGTGGCACCTTTGCCGTGGTGATGGTAGATTACGGCGTCGGCATGGGCCTGTTTCTCGACGGGCATCTTTTCGTAGGCGCAACGGGTGCGGCGGCGGAAATCGGCCATGCAAACCACATTCCCGGCGGCGCCCTGTGCCGTTGCGGCAAGCGCGGCTGCCTTGAGGCCTATCTCGCCGACTATGCCCTGCTGCGGCAGGTGCTGGAGCTGCCCGAAGACACGGACCCGCGTTCACTGCCGGTCAACAGCCAGACCTTTGACGATCTTTACGCAAAGGCGAAAGCCGGGGATGCACATGTACGGGCCGTCTTCGATGGCGCAGGCAGGGCGCTCGGCACCGGCCTTGCGCGTCTGCTGGCCATCATTGAGCCAGCGCGCGTCGTGCTGACCGGTGCGGGCATCGAAGCCTTCGAATTCATGGAAGCGGGCATGCATCAGGCACTTGAGGAGGTGCTGGTGGAGGACCTGCGGCGGCATCTGGTGATCGACGTGGTGGAATGGAACGAGGACTTCATCCGCCGCGGCCTTGTTGCGCAGGCCATGCGGCGGCTGGACGAGAACCTGACCGGTGCACCGGAGAGCAGCCGCCCGAAGGCAGCCGCGGCCCGGTAGGAGATACGCGAAGGGATCTGATCGCTGCGGCACATCCGAACCGCAGCCGGGGGGAGTTGACGGCATGAGGGGGAGACATAAACAGGAACAGGGCGCCGCACGGCAGCCTTTTGCAGCCGTGCTTGCAGCTGCTGGCGCGCTGTGGCTCGGCCTTGCGGCATCAGCAGAGGCACAGAGCTGGAGCGAGCGGAACGTTGATCACACGCCGCCGCTGGAAGAGATCCGCACCTCTCTGGACGAAGCCCGCAAGACCGGCGATCCCGCCGCGCTGGAAGCCCTTGCCGAAGAAGGCCGCCGCCTGTTCGAGGCGCGCTTCATCCGCGAAGAAGGCGCCGGACGGCCCATGGCAACGCAGGCCATCGTGCCGACGAAGCGCAAGCGCGCCGTCGAAAACAGCTTCAACCGCATGCCCGGCCCGGATGCCGCTGCCTGCTCCGGCTGCCACCACCAGCCGGTCATCGGCGGTGCCGGCGATTTCACCGCCAATGTCTTCGTCTCCGAAGGCTTCGAGAGCGCCGATTTCGACACCTCCGACCCGCAGTTTTCCAACGAGCGCGGCACCAATATCCTGCAGGGCTCCGGCCTGATCGAATTGCTGGCGCGGGAGATGACGGCTGAGCTCAAAGCCCAGCGCGCCGAAGCCGTGCGCAAGGCACGGGCGGACAAGGTGCCGGTGACGGCGCAGCTCGAAACCAAGGGCGTCAGCTTCGGCAAGGTGACCGCCCATCCTGATGGCACGATCGACGTCTCCGCCATCGACGGCATCGACCCGGATCTGGTGCTGCGGCCCTTCAGCCAGAAGGGCGTATTCGCCTCCCTTCGCCAGTTCACGGTCAACGCCCTCAATGTGCATCACGGCATGCAGGCGCAGGAGCGATTTGGCTCCATGTGGACCGGCACGGCAGATTTCGACATGGACGATGTGACGGACGAAATCCGCCCCGAACATGTCTCAGCCCTTGTCGCCTTTCAGGCCACCCTGCCCGCGCCGGGCCGCAAGCAAGATCTTCCCGATGACTGGAAGGCCGCCGCAGCAAGGGGCGAAGACCTCTTTGCTGCAACCGGCTGCACCGCCTGCCACCGCCCGTCACTGCCGCTGGACAGCCTCGCCTTCGAGGACCCGGGCCCTGTGGAAGGGGCCGGCACCTTGCGGCGGCAGGATGTGGAGACGCCGCTGGTGCTGGATCTTTCCACGCTTGCCTGGGTGAAGGCCCTGCCGCGTGACGAAAAGGGCCGCGTACTGGTACCGCTCTATGGCGACCTGAAGCGCCATCAGATTTCCGGTCAGCGCAACAACCGGCTGGGCAACGAGCTTCTGGGCCAGCGCTTCGTCGAGCGGGACGTATTCATCACCGCCGAACTCTGGGGCGTGGGCAATACGGCGCCCTATGGCCACCGAAACGATATCACTACCCTGCACGAGGTGATCATGGCCCATGGCGGCGCGGCGGAGGACACACAAAAGGCCTATGCCGCCCTTTCCGAAGAAGACCGGCAGGCGGTGATTGCCTTCCTGCGCAGCCTGGAGGTTGGCAAATGATCATGATCCGCCATCTCTGCACCTCCCTTCTCGCCCTGCTGCCGCTTGCCGCTACGGCTGCGCTGGGTCAGGAGCGCAAGGCCTCAATCGCGCCCGTGCCGCATTTCGTGGAGGAAGCGGAAGCTGCCGGCATCCGCCAGAGCTACGAAGGCCCCTGGGAATATTTCGTCGGCGGCGGCGTTGCCATTCTCGACTGCAACGGCGACCGCAAGCCGGACCTGTTCATTGCAGGCGGCAAGAACCCCGCCGGGCTCTTCGTGAACGGAAGCTCCACCGGCGGGCCGCTGAAATTCGCCCGCGGCAACGGCGGCGGCCTTGACGAGCGCAGCCTGACCAAGGTGCTGGGCGCCTATCCGCTCGATTTCGACAATGACGGCGAGCCGGACCTTGCCGTGCTGCGCGAGGGGGAAAACCTGCTGCTGCGCGGCAAGGGGGGCTGCCAGTTCGAGGTCGCCAACCGCTCCCTCGGCTTCAAGGGCGGCAACGAATGGACAACCTCCTTCTCCGCCGTGTGGGAAACAGGCAACGCCTATCCGACGCTCGCCTTCGGCAATTATGTGGACCGCTCGCTTCCCGGCGCGCCCTGGGGCACCTGCCACGACAATTTCCTCTTCCGCCCGCAATCGCAAGACCGGCCGGACTATTCGCAGGCCGAGCGGCTGACACCGGGCTTCTGCGCCCTGTCGATGATGTTCACCGACTGGAACCGTTCCGGCGAAGCTTCGCTGCGCATCTCCAACGACCGGCATTACTACCGCGGCGGCGAGGAACAGCTCTGGGCCGTGCCGCCGGGCCGCCCTGCAAGGCTTTACCGCCGGGCAGATGGCTGGCGCAGCCTCACCATCTGGGGCATGGGCATTGCCAGCATCGACCTGGATGTGGACGGCCAGCCCGAATACGCACTGACCAGCATGGGCGACACCAAGCTGCAGACGCTGGAAAAGGAAGGCGATGAGGTGGTTCCGGTCTATGCGGACATTGCCTTTGACAAGGGCGTAACCGCGCACCGGCCCTATGCGGGCGGGGACCTGCGCCCCTCCACCGGCTGGCATGCTGAATTTCAGGATGTGAACAACGACACCCTGTGGGATCTTTACATCGCCAAGGGCAATGTGGAAGCCATGCCGGACTTCGCCGCCTTTGACCCGGACAACCTGTTGCTGGGCCAGTGGGATGGCAGCTTCACCGAAACCGGTGACCTCTCCGGCATCGCGCTGGAGCGGCGCGGACGCGGGGCGGGACTGGCCGATTTCAATCAGGACGGCCTGCTGGATCTGATTGTGGTCAACCGCAGCGCCCCCGCCAGCCTGTTCCGCAACACGGGCGCAGGCACAGCCGAAGCACCGCGCCCGCTCGGCAACTGGATTGCAGTGGAGCTGAAGCAGCCGGGCAAGCCCAACCGCAACGCCATCGGCGCAAAGATCAGCGTGCGGGCAGGCACCAAGTCCATCGAGCGCGACCTGCAAGTTGGCGGCGGCCACGCTTCCGGCCAGCTCGGTTTTACCCATTTCGGCCTCGGCGTCTCCGAACGCGCCCAGATCCGCGTGCGCTGGCCGGACGGCGAATGGAGCCACGCCTACCGCGTCTTCGCCAACACGCACGTCGTCATCGAGCGCGGCGCGGAAGAAGCGAAACTCTGGCTGCCTGAGTAGATAGATTGTCATTCTCCACCGTCTTGCCATGATCAAGTCATGGCAGGACGGAAACGGAGGGGTTTGACCGGTTCGATCGCCCGAGGACCGGTTCTCCGGGGCGGTTGATGCCGGAGAGGCGGTTGATTGTGAAACTGTCAGCCCAAATCATTTCAATCAGTTAGCACCTGAAAAAACATGACTATCATGTTCATATAATTGATCTTTCTAAAAATATTTGACTGTTTGGACAAATTTTCTTTCAATGGGAGCGGATAAGCCTGTTCGCAAAAAGAAACGGGCGCCGACCATAGATCGCCACCTTCTGGAGATCCTCCCATGACTGAGACCAGACCTGGTCCGGACATTGCGCCTGCGCGCCTTCCGGCTGACCAGTATGCACAGAACTTCTGTGACCTGCACCCGCGCCTCGATCCGCATGAGGCAAGGGTTGAGAGTGACCGCTGCTATTTCTGTTATGACGCGCCTTGCGTGAATGCCTGCCCGACCAGCATCGACATTCCGCTGTTCATCCGCCAGATCTCGACCGGCAACGACACCGGCGCGGCGCGCACGATTTTTGCGCAGAACATCCTTGGCGGCATGTGCGCCCGCGTCTGCCCGACGGAGACCCTGTGCGAGCAGGCCTGCGTGCGCAACGAGGCCGAAGCAAAGCCGGTGAAGATCGGCGAGCTGCAGCGCTTTGCCACCGACCATTACATGGAAACGCACGCCACCACGCCCTTCACACGCGCAGCCGAAACCGGCAAGCGTGTGGCCGTTGTGGGCGCTGGCCCGGCGGGCCTGTCCTGCGCCCACCGCCTTGCCGTGCATGGCCATGCGGTAACGCTCTATGATGCCCGGCCCAAGGCGGGCGGGCTCAACGAATATGGCATTGCCGCCTACAAGTCGGTTGATGACTTTGCCGCGCGCGAGGTGGATTTCATCCTCTCCATCGGCGGCATCACCGTGGAGCATGGCAAGGTGCTGGGGGAAGACCTCTCCCTTTCCGCGCTGACGAAGGACTTCGACGCCGTGTTCCTCGGCATCGGCCTTGCCGGTGTCAATGGCCTGTCCGTTCCCGGCGAGGAGCTGGAGGGCGTGGTGGATGCGGTCGCCTATATCGCCGAACTGCGGCAGGCGAAGGATCTTTCCACCCTGCCCGTCGGCCGGCGCGTTGTGGTGATCGGCGGCGGCATGACGGCGGTGGACATTGCCGTGCAGAGCAAGCTGCTGGGCGCCGAAGAGGTGACCATCGCTTACCGGCGCGGCAAGGAGCACATGAACGCCAGCCCCTATGAGCAGGATCTCGCCCAGACAAATGGCGTGCGCATCCTGCACTGGGCAGCCCCCAGGGCGATGCACGGGGAAAACGGCAAGCTGACCGGCATCGAGCTGGAACGCACGCGGCTCGACAACGCGGGCAAGCTGGTGATGACCGGCGAGACCTTCCGTCTTGAGGCCGACATGGTGTTCAAGGCCGTGGGCCAGAAGCTCAACCCTTCCGGGCTGAACGGTTCGGCGGCGGCGCTGACCCTCGACAAGGGCCGCATCGTCACGGACGCCACCCGCGCAACCACCATGGCCAGGGTCTGGGCCGGCGGCGACTGCATCGCCGGCGGGGAAGACCTGACCGTGGCCGCCGTCGAGGACGGCAAGGTTGCCGCCGAAGCCATCCATCAGGCGCTCAGCGCCTGAGCCAGCCGTTCTTTGCGGAGATCCCGTCATGGTTGATCTGAGATCTGATTTCGTGGGCATCAAGTCGCCCAACCCGTTCTGGCTCGCCTCTGCGCCGCCAACGGACAAGGAATACAACGTGGTGCGCGCCTACAAGGCGGGCTGGGGCGGCGTCGTGTGGAAGACGCTGGGCGAGGACCCGAATGTGGTCAACGTCAATGGCCCGCGCTATGGCGCCATTCATGGCAAGGACCGCCAGCTCATCGGCCTCAACAACATCGAGCTGATCACCGACCGGCCGCTTGAGGTGAACCTGCAGGAAATCAAGCGCGTCAAGCGCGACTGGAAGGACCGCGCCCTTGTCGTGTCCCTGATGGTGCCCTGCGAGGAGGCCAACTGGGCCGCGATCCTCAAGCGCGTGGAAGAGACCGAGGCCGATGGCGTGGAGCTGAACTTCGGCTGCCCGCATGGCATGAGCGAGCGTGGCATGGGCTCGGCCGTGGGCCAGGTGCCGGAATATATCGAGATGGTCACCCGCTGGGCCAAGAAGCACACCCGCATGCCGGTGATCGTCAAGCTGACGCCCAACATCACCGACGTGCGCAAGCCCGCACAGGCCGCCAAACGCGGCGGAGCGGATGCGGTGTCGCTGATCAACACCATCAATTCCATCGTGGGTGTTGACCTTGACCGCATGGCGCCAACGCCGACCATTGACGGCAAGGGCTCGCACGGGGGCTATTGCGGCCCGGCGGTGAAGCCGATTGCCCTCAACATGGTGGCGGAAATCGCCCGTGATCCGGAAACCTATGGCCTGCCCATATCCGGCATCGGCGGCGTCACCACCTGGCGCGATGCGGCAGAGTTCATTGCCCTCGGCGCCGGCAACGTGCAGGTCTGCACCGCCGCCATGACCTATGGCTTCAAGATCGTCGAGGAGATGATCGAGGGGCTGAAGGACTGGATGGGCGGGGCCGGTTACGAGCGGATTTCGGACTTCTCAGGCCGTGCAGTGCCCAATGTCACCGACTGGCGCTACCTCAACCTCAACTACATCGCCAAGGCGAAGATCGACGAGGACCTCTGCATCAAGTGTGGCCGCTGCCACATCGCCTGCGAGGACACCTCGCATCAGGCGATCACCAGCATGGTGGACGGGGTACGCAAGTTCGAAGTGATCGACGAGGAATGCGTCGGCTGCAATCTCTGCGTCTCGGTCTGCCCGGTGGAAAATTGCATCACCATGGAACCAATGGCCACCGGAACCGTTGATCCGCGGACGGGCCGTACCGTCTCTGGGGACTATGCCAACTGGACGACACATCCGAACAACCCCAGCGCCCGCATCGCCGCCGAGTGACGGAGCCACCGGGGAGCTTTGCTCAACGGGAATTGTTCGAACACTGCGGCGCCTGAGCGTTCCAAGTCTTGATGCGTCAGCATCTTAGGACTTGGCGTAAAGGCAGAGACTTGCGACGGCACCCCAGCCCCCGGGATGCCGTTCACCCCAGCTCGATGAGAGGCGACTCCCCCGGCTGCCGGCATAGGCAGCCGGGGATTTTTTTGTCCTTACGAAGCCATATATTGTAATGTTATCTTATAACATATATCACTACCCCAGTATGAAAACCTGTTCCGGATTTATGACGATGGAGCTTGACAGGAAGGACGGCGGATTTGATCATCTGCGGCGATGGTTCCCGGCTGGCAAAGCCTTGGCCGGGTGAAAAGGGAACACGGTACGGTGTAGCCAACAGGCGCCAAGTCCGTGACTGCCCCCGCAACTGTAGGCGGCGAGCGACCCCGGGTGATCCACTGTTCCACCGAGGAACGGGAAGGACCGGGCAAGCGGCGACCCGCAAGTCAGGAGACCTGCCATCACAACAGACCTCAAACCGCCGGGCGGGGTGTCCCGGAAGGAGCATGTCCATGACCATTCAGGGACCGGCCTTGGCCGGAACACCTGCGCCTGCGCCTATGCAGCAGGCCATCCCGAAGACGGAAGGCCCCTCCCCTTCCCATTATCTCACGATCTGCGTTACATGCCGCGACAAGGAGACCGGCGAACGGCCCGGGCATGATCTAGGCACAGCCCTTGCCAGCGCGCTGCAGGCCGATACGGACTGGTCCGTCTCAGGCGTTGAATGCATGGCCGCCTGTGGCCAGCCCTGCACTGTCGCCCTGACCGCACAGTTCAAGACCGGCTGGCTGTTCGGGCACCTGACGCTGGAAGACGTGCCGGACATTGCCGCTTTTGCCCGCCAGTATCACGGTCTGGCCGATGGCTGGTGCAAGGCATCCGAGCGTCCGGGCCGGATGGCGAAGACGGCGCTGGCCCGCATTCCCGCACCCGGCCGCACAACCACCTTCAGGCCCGGCACGTGAGCGCGCCTTTCTTCGAGGCTGATAACCTCGGCTGGGGGCCGCGCGGAAACCTCACGCTCCTCTCCGGGATCAGCTTCACCGTCAATCAGGGTGAGATGCTGGCCATTTGCGGTGCCAATGGGGCGGGAAAATCGTCGCTGCTGCGACTGCTTTACCGCTTCCACAAGCCGCAGACAGGTGACGTGCGGCTGGAGGGCACGAGCCTTTGGGCCATGTCCAGCCGTGACACGGCCCGCCGCATTGCCGTGGTACTGCAGGAGCAGCCGACGGATTTTGCCCTGACCGTGCGCCAGATCGTCAGCCTCGGCCGCCTGCCGCATCAGCGCGGACTTGCGGCAGCAGGAGCGCGTGACGGCGAGGTGGTGGAGCATGCCCTGGCCCGGCTGCATCTGACGGCGCTGAGCGAGCGCTCCTTCGGCACCCTGTCCGGCGGCGAGCGCCAGCGTGTGCTGGTGGCCCGTGCGCTGGCGCAGGAGCCGCGCCTGCTGATCCTTGATGAGCCGACGAACCATCTCGATATCCGCCACCAGCTGGAGCTGATGGCCCTGCTGCGCGGCCTGCCGCTGACGGTGATCACCACCCTGCATGACCTGACGCTGGCCGCAGAGCATGCTGACCGGGTGCTGCTGCTCGCCAACGGCACCGTGCTCGCCATGGACAGGCCGGAAGCGGCGCTGACCGAAGCCAATATCGCCGGGGCTTTCTCCGTCCGTTCACGGATCGATACCTCCGGCCATTCCCCCCGTTTTTCCTTTCACTTGTGAGATCTGACCGATGCGTATAGCCCTTGCTTTCGCCGCCCTTCTGGCCACCACCGCCAGCGCCTTTGCCTATCCGGTGACGGTGAAAAGCTGCAACCGCGATGTCACCTTTGACGCCGCCCCCACACGCGCCATCTCCAATGACGTGAACCTCACCGAAATGATGCTGGTGCTGGGCCTGACGGACCACATGGCCGGTTACACCGGCGTGTCCGGCTGGAAGACGCTGGACCCGGAGATGCGCGAAGGCGTGAAGGAGCTGCCGGAACTCGCCGAAAAATACCCCACCAAGGAAGTGCTGCTGGGTGCGGAAGCCGATTTCTATTTCGCAGGCTGGAACTACGGCATGAAGGTGGGCGGCGAGGTGACGCCGGAAACGCTAGCCCCCTTCGGTATCAAGGTCTATGAGCTGACCGAAAGCTGCATCCACATCGGCCCCAGGGAGAAGATCTCCATGGCCGACATGTACAACGATCTTCTGAACCTCGGGACGATCTTCGGCGTCGAGGACAAGGCCAGGGCGCTGGTCGCCGGTTACGAGGCAAAGCTTGCCGAAGTGACCGCCAGGGTAAAGGAGCCGGGCAAGGAGCCGCTGCGCGTCTTCGTCTATGACAGCGGCGAGGACACGCCCTTCACCGCAGGCCGCTATGCCATGCCCACCGCCCTCATCGAGGCCGCAGGCGGGCGCAACATCATGGATGATCTCGACAAGAGCTGGGCCACCGTCGCCTGGGAGCCGGTGATCGAGCGCAACCCGGAAGTGGTCGTTATCGTCAACTACGGGCAGGTGACAGCGGACCAGAAGATCGCCTTCATGAAGTCCAACCCAGCCTTCGCCAGCATTGATGCCGTGAAGAATGACCGCTTCGTCGTGCTGGAATATGTCGAGGCGACACCCGGCCCCCGCAACATCCGCGCCGTGGAGAAGCTCGTTGACGGTTTCACACGCAACTGAGCCCGAGGCGCGGGCGGGCACCATCAGAGCGCACCGGCTTTGGCCGGTGCTGGCTGTCTGCAGCCTATGCCTTGCCCTGCTGGCGGCGGCGGTCATTGCCGCCCTCGCCGTGGGCGCCGTCGCCGTGCCGCCCGCTGACGTGGCAGGCATCCTGCTGTCCAAGCTTTTCCCTGGATCGGTGGAGAAGACCTGGAGCGCTGCGCGCGAGGCCATCGTCTGGGATGTGCGCTTTCCACGTGCACTGCTGGCGGCCCTTGTCGGCGCGGGCCTTGCCATGACCGGTGCGGCCCTGCAGTCGGTGACCCGCAATCAGCTGGCAGACCCGCATCTGCTCGGCATTTCCTCAGGCGCCGCCTTCGGCGCGATTCTGGCACTGCTTCATACCGGGTTGTTTCTCGGTATGCTGACCGTACCGCTGCTCGCCTTTTTCGGCGCGCTGGGGGCAACAGCCATTGTGCTCTGCGTGGTGCGGATCACGCGGGCCGGTTCGCCCGACCGGCTGGTGCTGGCGGGCGTTGCCGTATCCTTCGTGATCATGGCCTGCGCCAACATCCTGATCTTCCTCGCCGATCCGAAGGCGACCCACACGGTGGTGTTCTGGATGCTGGGCGGGCTCGGCCTTGCCCAGTGGAGCCACTTGCTCTACCCGCTGGCCGTGCTCCTGCCCTGCGGGATCTGGCTGTGGCTGAAGGCGGCACAGCTCAATGCCATCACGCTGGGGGACGAGACGGCAGCGACGCTCGGCATCCCCGTCAACCGGCTGCGGCTGTCGGTCT
The DNA here is from genome assembly GCF_036881715.1 of Pannonibacter anstelovis. Lineage (NCBI taxonomy): Bacteria > Pseudomonadati > Pseudomonadota > Alphaproteobacteria > Hyphomicrobiales > Stappiaceae > Pannonibacter > Pannonibacter anstelovis. The sequence continues at coordinate 31,007 of NZ_JBAKBF010000007.1, read as the reverse complement.
TTGTGGCGGGTGCGCTCATCACCGGTGTGTCGGTCGCCTTCTCCGGCATCATCGGCTTCGTCGGCCTGATGATGCCGCATCTGGTGCGGCTGGTGGCAGGCGGCGGCAATGCACGCGTCCTGCCGATGTCCGCGCTGGCCGGAGCCCTGTTCCTGATCCTTGCAGATATCTGCGCCCGCGTGGTCATGGCACCGGAAGACATGCCCATCGGCATCGTCACCGGCCTTGCCGGAGGCCTGTTCTTCATCTGGCTGATGGCGCGGCAGAGGTGAGAGGGGAGTAAGCCGTCAGGGGTTGGCAGTCACCCGCTCCACCTCGACGGTGATGTGGGAGAGTTCGTGTATCTCCGCGAGGCAGGCCTTGTATTCCGACGGTTCGCGCGGCGCACTCGACACCACCGAGATGATTGCCGCATGGTGCCCTGGCCCGACTTGCCAGACATGCAGGTCGGCAATCCGGTCGGAGCCTGTTTCAAGCGCCTCACGGATTTCGCTCCGCAAATCCTCGCCGTCAGGAATCCGGTCCAGCAGAACCGAGCCTGAATCGCGGATCAGCCCCCAGGACCAGCGAGCGATCACAAGAGCGCCAACGGCACCCATGAGCGGATCAGCCCAAAGCCAGCCATAGCTGCGTCCGGCCAGCAGGGCCACGATGGCAAGGACTGACGTAAGCGCATCCGCCAGCACATGCAGATAGGCAGCACGGAGATTGTTGTCCCGCGCATGCTCATGGCGGGCGTGGGCATGCGTGTGATCATGATCATGCGCATGATGATGCCCATGGCCATGGTGATGGTGGTGGTGGTGGTGGTGGTGGTGGTGGTGGGCATGATCATCCCGGAGCAGCCACGCGCAGAGAAGATTGACCGCCAGCCCCAGGACAGCGACGGCGATTGCCTGCCCGAAACTGATTTCCACCGGATTGGCAAGGCGCATAAGGCTTTCCCAGCCGATGAGAAGTGCAATCAGGGCAAGCACGACGGCGCTGGCAAAGCCGCCCAGGTCGCCAAGCTTCCCGGTGCCAAAGGTGAAGCGGCGGTCATCGGCATGGCGGCGTGCATAGAGGTAGGTCAGGGCGGTGATCAGCATGGCACCTGCATGGGTGGACATGTGCCATCCGTCCGCCACCAGCGCCATTGAGCCATAGACCGTGCCCGCAACAATTTCGACAAGCATCATCGACGCAGTCACGGCGATGACCAGCCAGACCCTGTATTCGTTTCTGCGGTGATCGCGCCCAAGGAAATTGTGATCGTGAGTATGCTTGGAGATGTCCACTGCGGGCATATGACTTGGCTCCCGCCGGCACGCCGGCTTACTTCATGTAGGTTCGGATGATTTCGATCAGCTCTTCCCCGCCCTGCTCACGGTCCGCGCTGGTTTCCGCGTGAAGCACATGCTCGCGCAGATGATCTTCCACCACCTCGGCAGTCAGTCCGCTCATGGCGCCACGGGCGGAAGCGAGTTGACGCAGGATTTCTCCACAGGGTTTCCCGGCTGCAAGGGCGCGCTCGATCCCCTCGATCTGCCCCTTCAGGCGGCGAACCCGGGCAATGAGCTTCTCTTTGTCGCGGATGGTGTGAGACATGGCGGCGGCTAACCTCAACTAATATAGTATAGGGGACTATATTATATAAGGCAGGCCATGTGAAGCCTTGGAATGGACCGGGATCCCGGACGCGTGGGTGGCCGGCGGCACCTGGTCACGGCCGGGCGAGCAGAAGCCGGAGTGACAGTCAAGGCAAGCTATTGAAATATATTATTATTTCATGCTCAGGGAGAGCCCTTTCACCGCAACTCCGGTGACTGAAGCGCCAGCATGTGGTTGTCCCAGGAGACGCCGGGGACAAAGGCGAGGGATTCAGCCTGGGTGCCGGGGCTGTCTGCGAGGCTTAGGCCGCCGTTGCCGTCGGAGACAAGAAAGCCGTGCTCATCAATGGCGGCGAGACCACAGCCATCGGTGATACTGTCCAGCCCGAGCAATGCGCCGCTGTCTGCTGCCATATAGAGAATGCGCCCGCCACGCGGGCAGGACATTGCCACCACATCACCGCTGGCATTGACGGAAACCGAGCCAATGTAATTGTCGAGCTGAGCCAGAACATCGCCCTTTAGCGGCATCAGCTCCATAGGCCGGTCCCGCTCCAGCCGCACGACAAGCTGCGGATAACGGCTTTTCTCGCCCTCGAACTGGCCACCAACCCAGACCTGACCGCGCCCGTCCAGCGCCATATGGCGCAGCGAGAGTTGATGGTGGTCATCCGGCAGGGCATGCTGGGCCAGCAGTTCGCCGGAAGCTGCATCAAGGTAGACGATGGAAGGTCTCATGGTATCGAGATTGAGCATCTCGCGCCCGGTAACCGGATGGGTGTCGATGCCGCCATTGGCGACCACCAGCACGCGGCCCTGCTCGGCCAGCAGAATGTCATGCGGGCCAACGCCATGGGTCTCGAATTCGCCGATGCGCTTCAACGTGCTGCCACTGGCATCATAGACACCGACGCGCCCCTGCGTTTCCTCACCCACCTTGCCGAAAGCATTTTCGACCGCATACAGAAGACGCCCATCAGCCGAAAAGACGCCGTGGCCATAGTAGTGACGGCCAGGCTCGGCCTCTGTCAGCTGCGGCGGGATTTCGCCGGTCCGGTCGATCATCATGATGAACTGGCCAGGGCGGCGGGCGAAGGCGGCAAGCTTCCGCCCATCCGGCGACAGCGCCACACCATGGCCGCGTGCTGGCAGCGGAACGTCCATCACATCCCTGCCGTCCGCCGTCAGAATGGCAACGGAATGGCTGCCGTCCGAATTACGCCGGGCGCTGGCAAACAACGGCTCATCCAGATCCGCACCAAGGAGCTTGACCGCAGCTTCCACGGGCAAGGTCATCAGCGCGGCGGCGGTTGTCAGGCCTAGGCCCGCCAGAAACCGCCGGCGGTTCAGCACCAGTGCGTCAGTCGCCGTCCAGCGCATTGAACCCTCCGGTCATGTTGAGCGAGCCCGCCAGATTGAGTGCAACGAGATCGCGCAAGCCTTTCAGCGAAAGCAGCATGTCGGACAAGGCCTTGTAGCCTTCGGGCGTCTTCACCGTCTCGCGCATGGGCTCTCCGGCGCGGGCCAGCGCCTTGAGCGAGGTGGAAACCTCGAACTCGAGACTGGAGGGTATCCACTCCCCTTCATTGTCCACGCCCTTTGCATAATTCGAGGCGCGGATGAAATCCCGGATGCCGGTCAGCTCGCTGGCGATATAGACCTGCCCGAAATTGGCGCGGGAGAAGGGTATGCGGTTCGGCTTTGCAGACGCCAGATCATTGCCCAGCGCAGGAATGACATTCTGATCCCGTACGATCACCACCCCGGTCACCAGCGCGTTGAACAGGGTCTCGGCAGCTTCCTTGCTGCTGCGGAAGCGTTGATTGTCAGGCCCTGCATCTTCAAGCTGGCCACTGAAGCCGTCCGGGGCCTCCCAAAGGGCAGCAACCTCGCCCGAGAGCTGTGCCAGATTGACGGCCAATGCCTGTGCGTAAGCGCAGACATAGGCGCCCGCCTCATCCGATCCGCCAAGGGTCACCTGACCATCGTCATCAAAGGCCGCCAGTTGCAGGGCCGTCAGCCCCTGCACGGCAACGCTTTTTGCCGCAAGGCTTTCAGGCGTGGCGGCGCTTTCGTCACGGTCTGCCACCAGCTTGCGGATCTGCCGCTGCGCCACACCGCGCGCATCGGGCAGAAAGGCCAGCCGCTCCAGACGGTTCTCTTCCGCCAGCGGGCCATAGCGCAGGAAACTGATCCGGCCAAAAGCTGCAACTGCCGCGCCATAAGCAACGCGGAATTCATCTGCCGTAGCTGGACCAGGGCTCTTGCAGGCATCTTCGACGGCCGCGGGCAGACGGTTGGCGGCATTGGCGAAGGCCCGGGTTTCCGGCCGGATATACCCCTCGACCGCCGCTTTCACATAATCCGCATAGCCGGCTTTTTCCTGCGCATGCAGAGGCAGAATGGTGCTGGCGAAGACAAGGGTAAGACAGGCAATGCGGCGCATCAGAGGGACTCCAGAAAACGGATCAGGGCGGCGCGGTCCTCTGGCGGCATAGCCACCACCGCATCGCGTGCGGCCTGTGCCTCGCCGCCATGCCAGAGCACAGCCTCCAGCAGTGAACGGGCCCTCCCGTCGTGGAGGAAACGGGTGTGGCCGCTGACTGTCTGCGTCAGACCAATACCCCATAGCGGCGCCGTGCGCCATTCGCGCCCGCTTGCATCCCCATCGGGCCGGTTGTCCGCAAGGCCCTCGCCCATGTCATGCAGCAGAAGATCGGTATAAGGCCAGATGAGCTGGAAGCCATGCGCAGGGTTCTTCGCATCCTTGCGGGTAACGAATTTCGGCGCATGGCAGGAGGCGCAGCCAATGCCGTAGAACAGCTCCTTGCCCTTCAGCACCGCCGGATCAGACATGTCACGCCGGGCCGGAACCGCGAGATTTTCCGAATAGAAAGTGACAAGATCCATCACCGGGTCCGGCGCTTCCGTTTCCCCCAGCCGGTCCTGCTCGCCCGTGGGAAGGGACCGGCAGGCCGTCTGCGCCGGCGTGCAATCGCCGTACGGGTCCGGGTGCTCCGGCGTCGAGATGCCGATATCACCGGAAAAGGCCGCAGCGCTCTGCGCCCGCACATCCGGCATCGTAGCTTTCCAGCCGAAACGGCCGGGCACAAGCTCTCCGGTTGCCGGATCCCGTACAAGGCTGAGGCGGCCCGAAATGCCGTCGCCATCCGCATCGTCAGGGTCGGCAAGGGCTTCAAGATCCGCCGGATGGATCGCCTCAAGAAGCCCCAGTCCGATCATTTGCGGCGCCACGCGGGGCGAGATCATCGTGTCTGCCCGCATGGGACCATAAGCAAGGTTCGCCGCCTCGTACTCAGGCCTTTGCAAGAGCACGGTTTCACCGCCGGACAGCGCCACGGGCAGATCCTCATAGGTGATCTTCAGTTCACCTTCCGGAGCCAGTCCGGGCACGGCGAAGGTCTGAAACTGACCGCCGTAAACGGGCTCAGGCAGCGTGGCCATCTGCCGGTCAGCCAATGCCCCCTTTTCCGCCTCCGTCACCGGTGGCACGGAAAGCCGCAGAAACAGGGAGACGGCAGGCTCCCCCGGCGCAGGCGGCGCACCACGCCCGTCCTTCAGATGGCAGCCCTGACAGGAGCGCGCGTTGTAAAGCGGCCCCAGCCCATCGGAGGCTTGGGTGGAAGACGGCGAAGACACCCAGAACTTGCGGAAGATGCCGTTGCCAACCCGGAAGGTCTGTTGTTCCTCGAAGGTGAGATTTGCAGAAGGATGGGAGAAGGCATCCCGGTTGAGGCGCTTGCGCGAGGTGGCAGCCCCGCCCGGCATATCCTCAAACGGCTCTGGCGCGGCGAAATTCCCGGGAGCGGCCAGCACTCTGGCCGCCTTCTCCCGGTCACCTTGCGTCAGATCACTGCGGTGATCAAGGGGACGCGTCTGCGCGGCCGCAACGCTGGCTCCCGCAACAAGGCAGATACCGGCCGCGAGCCGGACAGGAGCCGCAAAACGTCTCCATTGGAAGAAAATCATGCAGTTCCCCTGGCTGCTCGGGAAAGATCAGCCACACCCCTCTGCGGCGGCGGAGAGGGAAGCATTCCCTCCCCGCCTGTTGCGTCCAGTCCGGGCTTACTGGAAGACAGCGCCCGGATTGTCCAGGCTGTCGGAGCCCTCGAAGGCGATGGACTCAAGGCCCAGAACACCAACGGCACGTTCGATCGACTTGGTCTGATCGATCAGGCTGTCCACGGCGGCCTGCACCACTGCGTTGCCTTCCTCATTGCCCTCACCAATCATCTGGTCATAGGCTTCAGCCGTTTCGGCGCGGGTCTTCAGTTTGTCGAAAGCCGCCAGCGATGCATCAAGCTTGCCCTTCAGCTCGTCTGCCACAGCCTTGTCCTTTGCGGCCACCAGATCCGCCAGAGACGGGCCGGAAACCTTGGTGCCATCAATCCGGGTATAGGTGCCGAAGTAGACATTCCGGATGCCCAGCACGTCGTTGTAATGGGACATGTGGGTGTTGTCGGAGAAGCAGTCATGCTCCTCTTCCGGATCATGCAGCATGAGACCGAGCTTCATGCGCTCGCCGGCCAGTTCGCCGTAGGAGAGCGAGCCCATGCCGGTGAGAATGGTGGCCAGACCGCCGGCCTCGCCCTTGGCGGCCAGTTCTTCGCGCGCCGCACCGCCCGGGGCCCAGGCCGCTGCCATTTCTTCAAGATCGGAGATCAGCAGATCTGTTGCCGCCTGCAGATACTGGATGCGCCGCTCGCAATTTCCGCCGGTGCAATTGGCCGGATCAAAATCCGTGGCCGGGCGCTTGCCCGCGCCCGGACCCGTGCCATTGAGGTCCTGCCCCCAGAGCAGGAACTCGATGGCGTGGTAACCGGTCGCCACATTGGCCTCGACACCTCCAGCCTCCTGAAGCTTTTCCGACAGGAGCTCCGGCGTGATCATCGTAGCGTCGATCTCCTCGCCATTCAGCTGCAGCTTCGGATTGGCGATGACATTGGCCACATAGAGAGCATTTTCCTCGGAACTGTCGCCGTAGGACATGTCCACGTAGTCGATCAGGCCCTCGTCCAGCGGCCAGGCATTCACCTTGCCTTCCCAGTCATCGACAATGGCATTACCGAACCGGTAGGCTTCCGTCTGCTGATACGGGTTGCGGGCGGCAATCCAGGCCTTGCGGGCAGCCGCCAGGGTTTCTTCATCCGGCTTGGCAATCAGCGCATCAACGGCGGCCTTCAGCGCCTTGGCGGAGGTGACGGAATCCGCATAGGCCGCAGCAGCAACATCCTGATAGGTCGCCAGAACATCGGCCGGCTTCACGTCCGCCGCATGGGCGGAAAAAGAGGCAGGAAGGGCCATCATCGCAGTGGCTGCGAACAGGATGGCTTTAAACGAACGTGTCATGGGGCAATCTCCCTAAGCATCGGACGGCCCCAGCGCCGCCCGTGACTGCCTGGCAGAAATGCCCCGGATCTGGCCGAAGAGGGGCATGCGCCTGCGGCAGGTCTCGGCGGACAAGACAATTCCTGAACGTTTGTGTCAAGTTACAAAACGGCACATTCAGCGGTGCAAACGGACAACACCTCACGTGCTTGTGGCCAAAAGGCAGGTTTTCGGGTGGTTTTTCCGTCACGTTCTCCCCTATATCTCAGTGAAGATACGGATATCCGGTGGCGAGAACCCAGAACCGTGACGGTTAACGGGTTCCGCGCCCAAGACTTCAGGACGGATGATTCTATGCTCGATGCTTTCAAGCGCTTCATCAAGGACGTCACCTTTGGCGACAGCGACAATCTGACTTTCGCCGAAGATGATCACCGGCTCGCCGTCGCCGCACTTCTCGTCCATGTCATCAGCGTGGACGGTGAAGTCGATGACGTGGAGAAGACCAAGCTCACCACGATCCTGAAGACCCACTATTCCCTGAGTGACGCCGAAACGGCCGAGCTTGTTGCCCTTGCGACGGACAAGGACAATGAGGCTGTCGACATGTATGGCTTCACCTCCGTCCTGAAACGCAAGCTTGAAGAGGACGAACGGCAGAAGATCATCGAGCTGATGTGGCAGCTTGTCTATGCGGACGGGCATGTGCACGAGTTTGAAGACAACACCATCTGGCGCGTCTCTGAGCTGCTCGGCGTCTCCTCGCGTGACCGCATCGCCCTGCGCCAGAAAGTGGCCCGCGAGCAGGAGCATGCGGATGAAAAATGATCCGGCAACTGCCTGATTTCAGGGCGCATTGCTCTGGATTAGCGCTCGACGCCGGGCCGCTTGCAAAGTTATCGTGACAGCATGAACCCTGATCCTGCCTCCCCGCACCAGCCACGCATCCTGATCGTCCTGCATCAGGAAACATCGTCGCCCGGCCGCGTGGGGCAGGAACTGGTGAAGCGGGGCTTTGCACTGGACATCCGCCGCCCGCGCTTCGGCGACACGCTTCCCCACACGATGGAGCATCACGCAGGCGCCGTCATCTTCGGCGGGCCGATGAGCGCCAATGATCCGGAAGCCTTTGTCCACCGGGAGATCGACTGGATAGGCGTCCCCCTCTCAGAACAGAAACCCTTTCTCGGCATCTGCCTTGGCGCGCAGATGATGGTGAAGCATCTGGGCGGCAAGGTCGGCGCCCATCCGCAGGATCTGGTGGAAATCGGCTATTATCCGCTGCACCCGACAGAGACCGGAAAGTCCCTGATGCGCTGGCCATCCAAGGTGTACCAATGGCACCGGGAAGGCTTCGACCTGCCGCATGGGGCCGATCTTCTGGCTTCGGGCGATACCTATCCCAATCAGGCCATCCGTGTTGGCCCGTCCGCCTACGGCATTCAGTTCCACCCGGAGCTGACCCATGCCATGATGGTGCGCTGGACCACGAAAGGCGCCCCGCGTATGTCCCTGCCCGGCGCCCAAGGACGCCAGGACCATTTCGCCGGCCGCTACGTCTTCGACCACGCCTCGCGCAAATGGCTGGACGATTTCCTCGACATCTGGATCGGGCGGGCGGGGTAATACCTCACCACGGCCAGACGCTGATAAGCACGCGGATGCTCATGGCAAAGCAGACGATCACAGTGATGGGCCGAATGATTTTTGCCCCGCCCTTGAAGGCAAAGTGAGCCCCGAGATAGGCGCCGGCCATCTGGCCCACGACCATGACACCGCCCGCCACCCAGGCGATCTGGCCGAAGAAAATGAAATAGAACAGGGCACCCAGATTGCTGGTCAGGTTGAACAGCTTGGCGTGGGCAGTCGCGTTGCGGATGGTCATGCCGCGCAGAAGCACCAGTGACGTGGAGCTGAAAGACCCGGTGCCAGGACCGAAGAAACCATCATAGAAGCCGATGGCAGGCGCAGCAGTCACCGCATAGCGTTCTGCACTCATACGCGGCGCCCGCTCTTCGTCCAGGTTCTTGGCGAAGAACAGGAAATAAAGACCGATCGACACCAGCAGCACCGGGATGAACAGCACCAGCAGCTCTGCATTGATCTGCTGCAGTACCCAGCCGCCAAAGATCGAGCCAAGCGATATGGCGATGATGGGCAGAATGTTTGCCCGCACCGATACCGCGCCCCGGCGGATGAAATAGGTGGCTGCCGTCAGCGTGCCGGAACTGCCCTGCAGCTTGTTGGTCGCCAGCGCCGTTGCAGGCGGCAGACCTGCCAGCAGCAGCGCAGGGATGGTGATCAGCCCGCCGCCGCCTGCAATCGCATCGATCCAGCCGGCCATGAGAGCGGCAAGAAACAGGAGGCCGAGAACCTCATAGGACAGTTCCATGGAAGAGCACCGGAAGGGGCTGGGTTCCTGCCGTCTCATGTAAGGCGGCGGGAGGGACCAGCATCGGGGAATGGGACGCCTGCGATGCCACGGAATACGAGGGCTGGCAAGGGCAGTTTGCGGGGGTGAACGCGTTGAAACAAAAAGGGGAGACCGGAGCCTCCCCTTGCGCATTTCCTGTCTGACGCTGCACTCAGGCCTTGAACACCACAAGCAGGTCCTTGGCGTCGATCTGGCTTCCGGGGGTGACGAGCACTTCGGAGACCACACCGTCGCGCTCGGCATGAAGCGCGGTTTCCATCTTCATGGCTTCGATGGACAAGAGCACGTCACCGGCCTTGACCTCCTGACCGGCTGCGATGGCAACGGTGGAGACGACGCCCGGCATCGGCGCGCCCACGTGGGCCTCGTTGCCAGCCTCGGCCTTGCGGCGGGCAGCATGGCCTGCCGCGCCATGGGCCCGGTCCGGCACCTTGATGATCCGCGGCTGGCCGTTCAGCTCGAAGAACACCTTCTTTTCGCCCTGCTCGTCCGTCTCGCCCACGGCCTGGCAGCGGACCACCAGCGTCTTGCCCGGCTCCAGCTCGACGAGGATTTCCTCGCCCACCTCAAGCCCGTAGAAATAGACCGGCGTCGGCAGAACCGAGGTCGGGCCGTACTGGCTCTGAGCCTTGGCAAAGTCCGTGTAGACCTTCGGGTACATGAGATAGGACGCAAGATCCATGTCGCTGATCTCGAGCCCGGTCTTCTCGGCGGCTTCCTTGCGGCGGGCCTCCAGATCCTCCTGCTGCAGGAGCGAGCCGGGACGCACGGTGATAGGCGTATCGCCCTTCAGCACCTTGGCCTGCAGCGCCTGCGGCCAGCCGGCCGGGGGCTGGCCCAGATCGCCGCGCAGCATCTGCACGACGGAATCAGGGAAGGCCACGTCTTTGGACGGGTCCACCACATCAGCCACCGTCAGGCCCTGGCTGACCATCATCAGCGCCATGTCGCCAACCACCTTGGACGACGGCGTGACCTTGACGATATCACCGAACATCATGTTGGCATCGGCATAGGCCTGCGCCACTTCGTGCCAGCGGGTTTCAAGGCCAAGCGAGCGGGCCTGTTCCTTGAGGTTGGTGAACTGACCGCCCGGCATCTCGTGCAGATAGACTTCGGAGGCAGGCCCCTTCAGGTCGCTTTCAAAGGCCGCATACTGGCCGCGCACCGCTTCCCAGTAGAAGGAAATCCGGCGGATCACCTCAGCCGAAAGTCCCGGATCGCGGTCTGAGCCCTTCAGCGCCTCGACAATGGAGCCAAGGCACGGCTGCGATGTGTTGCCGGAGAAGGCATCCATCGCCGCGTCAATGGCATCCACACCTGCATCCACCGCAGCCAGCACCGTGGCAGCCGAAACGCCGGAAGTGTCATGTGTGTGGAAGTGGATCGGAATGCCGATTTCTTCCTTAAGCGCCTTGAACAGGATGCGCGCAGCCGCAGGCTTCAGCAGGCCCGCCATATCCTTGACGCCGAGAATATGCGCGCCCGCCTTTTCCAGCTCCTTCGCAAGATTGACGTAGTACTTCAGGTCATACTGCGGCCTTGCGCTGTCGAGCAGATCGCCCGTGTAGCACAGCGCACCCTCGCAGAGCTTGTCCGTCTCCAGCACTGCGTCGATCGAAACGCGCATGTTCTCCACCCAGTTAAGGCAGTCGAACACGCGGAAGAGATCGACACCGTTCTGCGCTGCCTGATGCACGAAGAAGCGCACCACATTGTCCGGATAGTTGGTGTAGCCAACGCCATTGGAGCCGCGCAGCAGCATCTGAAGGAGGATGTTCGGCGCTTTCTGGCGGATGAGGCGCAGGCGCTCCCACGGGTCTTCCGTCAGAAAGCGCATGGCCACGTCAAAGGTCGCCCCGCCCCAGCATTCCAGCGACAGCAGCTGCGGCAGACCGGCGGCATAGGCATCGGTGATCGCTGCAATGTCATGGGTGCGCACGCGGGTGGCCAGCAGCGACTGGTGGCCATCACGCATGGTGGTGTCGGTCACCAGCACCTGCGGCTGCGCTTTCATCCAGTTTGCAAAGCCCTTCGGACCCAGTTGCTCCAGCAGCTGGCGGGTGCCGTCGGGCTTCACGCTGCCGAAATCCGGCACGACAGGGGCCGCCGCTTCCCGGCCGGGGCGCGGGCGCGAGCGGGTTTCCGGATGGCCGTTGACGGAAACATCGGCAATGTAGGTCAGCAGCTTGGTGGCGCGGTCCTGCCGCTTCACCTGCGCAAACAGTTCCGGCGTGCCGTCGATGAAGCGCGTCGTGTAGTTGTTGGCCCGGAAGTCCGGGTGGCCGATGATGTTCTCGAGGAACACAAGGTTGGTGGCCACACCGCGGATGCGGAATTCGCGCAGGGCGCGTTCCATGCGCTGGCAGGCTTCTTCAGCACTCGGGGCCCAGGCCGTCACCTTTTCCAGCAGCGGATCATAGAAACGGGTGATCACCGCGCCCGAATAAGCCGTGCCGCCATCCAGACGGATACCGAAACCGGTCGCGCCGCGATAAGCGGTGATGCGGCCATAATCGGGGATGAAGTTTTGTTCCGGATCTTCGGTGGTGATGCGGCACTGCAGCGCATGGCCGTTGAGCCGCACATCGCCCTGTACGGGGACCCCGCTTGCCTCGGTGCCGATAGCGGCACCGCCTGCGATCCGGATCTGCGCCTTGACGATGTCGATGCCGGTCACCTGCTCGGTCACCGTATGCTCCACCTGAACGCGCGGGTTCACCTCGATGAAGTAGATGGCGCCCGTGTCCGAATCCATCAGGAATTCGACCGTACCGGCACCGCAGTAATTCACCGCCTGACCGATTTTCAGGCCATAGCCGCACAGCTCCTGCCGCTGAGCCTCAGAGAGATACGGTGCCGGGGCGCGTTCCACGACCTTCTGGTGACGGCGCTGGATGGAGCAGTCGCGCTCGAACAGATGCACCAGATTGCCGTGCGAATCGCCGAGGATCTGCACCTCCACATGGCGGGCGCGCTCGACCAGCTTCTCCAGATAGATCTCGTCCTTGCCGAAGGCAGCCTTCGCCTCGCGCTTGGCTGCGACCACTTCGCGCACCAGCGTCGCCTCGTCGCGGATGACGCGCATGCCGCGGCCGCCGCCGCCCCAGGAAGCCTTGAGCATCACCGGATAACCGATACCATCCGCCTGCCGCTTGATCTCCTCGATATCATCCGGCAGCGGATCGGTGGCCGGCATGACGGGCACCCCCGCCTCGATGGCAAGGTTGCGCGCCGCCACCTTGTTGCCAAGCCGGCGCATGGTCTCGGGCTGCGGGCCGATGAAGATGATGCCGTTCTGGGCGCAGGCCTCGGCAAACTCCGGGCTCTCCGACAGGAAGCCATAGCCGGGATGGATGGCATCGGCGCCCGAGAGTTTGGCAACCCGGATGATCTCGTCGATGGACAGATAGGCCTCGATCGGGCCGAGGCCTTTGCCGACCTGATAGGCCTCGTCGGACTTGAAGCGGTGAAGCGCCAGTTTGTCCTGCTCGGCAAAGATGGCGACGGTTTTCAGCCCGAGCTCATTCGCGGCACGGAACACGCGGATAGCGATTTCAGATCTGTTAGCAACGAGAATCTTACGGATGGCCAAGCCCATACCTCCCCAATATGAAAGCGCATGAGTCATACAAAGGGATGAGGGCAAAGAAAAGAGCCAACACTCTTGACCTATTCGCCTGCGCCAGCTCAACAATCAAACGCCCCATAATGGGACATAATTCTTTACTTTTTACCTGGTTCAACTGGTTGCCAGGAGCAACCAGTTACGTTCCCCTACCGCTATTTCGTAGCCCTGCCGCCTGAACACTACAAACTGTCGTACGAACAAAACAAAAACGCATAACGGACAGCGATTCGTGCATGAGTCGTTCCGCTTTGGTGCTGAAAGTTTCGACCGGCCTCATGAAAATTGCTGATCCGGTTAACCTGATCTGCACGATTTCCTGAGCTTGACGCGATTCCGGAAAACCGCCCCCTGCCCGCCGTAAATCCTTGGTCAGATTCAGGATTTCGTAGCCACCTCCTTGCCGGAAACCACATGTCGTAGGGAACAAAAACAGACTCAGGGCTTGTCTGCGATTCGATCAGCCTTTGTTCCAGACTCGTTCCTCCACCCCGATCTGCCGCCCTGATTCAGCCATCACCCTGCGCTAGAAGCGGGGCCGAAAATCGTGAGGGACAGGGTGCTGGCCCTATGCTAGACAGCCTTCCGCACGCCCTGACCTTGGTGAGGGCCAAGACACCCGGCCGAACGAAGCACTCCGCGCGATGCCTCCGATCCAGATCATGACCTTGCCGCCGGCCGCCCGGTCCAGAACCGTTACCGCGGTGCTGGGCCCGACCAATACCGGCAAGACCCATCTCGCCATCGAGCGGATGCTGGCGCAGCCCTCAGGCCTCATTGGCCTGCCGCTGCGCCTGCTGGCGCGCGAGGTCTATGGCCGTCTGGTGGAGCGTGCAGGCGAGGCCGCCGTTGCCCTGATCACGGGCGAAGAGAAGATCGTCCCGAAGGCGCCGCGCTTCTGGGTTTCGACGGTCGAGGCCATGCCGCTCGACCTCAATACCGAGTTTGTCGCCATCGACGAGGTGCAGCTGGCCGCAGACATGGAGCGCGGCCACGTCTTCACCAACCGCATCCTGAACCTGCGCGGCCGCTCCGAAACGCTGCTGCTGGGCTCTGCGACCGCCCGCCCTCTGCTGGAAAAGCTCATTCCCGGCCTTAATGTGGTGACACGGCCGCGCATGTCGGTACTGACCTATGCAGGCTCCAAGAAGATTTCCCGCCTGCCGGCCCGTTCTGCGGTCGTCGCCTTCTCCTCCAGCGAGGTCTATGCGATTGCCGAGCTGATCCGGCGCCAGCGCGGCGGTGCAGCAGTGGTGCTGGGCTCGCTCAGCCCGCGCACCCGCAACGCGCAGGTCGAGCTGTTCCAGAACGGCGACGTGGACTATCTGATCGCCACCGATGCGATCGGCATGGGCCTCAACCTGGATGTGGACCACATCGCATTTGCCGGAAACCGCAAATTCGACGGCTATCAATACCGCAATCTCAGCCCCGCCGAGATGGGTCAGATCGCCGGGCGCGCCGGGCGCCACATGCGCGACGGCTCCTTCGGGGTGACGGGCCGCGTCGATCCCTTGTCCGATGATCTGGTGGAGATGATCGAGAGCCACCGGTTCGATGCATTAAAAGTTTTCCAGTGGCGCAACACGCAGCTTGATTTCACGTCGATTTCCAGCCTGCGTGACACACTGGACCTGCCGCCGCGCGAAGATGGACTGGCCCGTGCGCCAGCCGCCGACGATGCGCAGGCCCTCGAATATGCCGCAAAGGATCACGGCATCCGCGACATGGCGTCCTCCCCCGCACGGGTGGCGCTGCTTTGGGATGTCTGCCAGGTGCCGGACTATCGCAAGATAGCCCCGGCTAACCACGGAGACCTGCTTATCCACCTATACACGTTGCTCGTGCGCAACGGGGTGGTCGATGAAGACTGGTTTCAGCGTCAAGTGGCTTTCGCAGACAGGGTGGATGGTGATATCGACACTCTTGCGAACCGGATTGCGCACATCCGCACCTGGACTTTCGTGGCAAACCGTGCCGAATGGCTGAAGGACCCTGTTCACTGGCAGGGCGTCACCCGAGGCATTGAAGACAGATTGTCGGACGCCCTGCATGACCGTTTAACTCAGCGGTTCGTGGACAGGCGGACAAGCGTATTGATGAGACGTTTGAGAGAGAACGCCATGTTGGAAGCGGAAATCACGCAGACTGGGGACGTCCTTGTGGAGGGCCAGCACATCGGCCGCCTGCAGGGGTTCCGGTTCGCGCCGGATGCGGTTGCGGACAGCCCGGAAGGGAAGGCCGTACGCGCAGCAGCCCAGAAGGCCCTGGCCAGCGAGATTGAAGCCCGTTCCGACCGGCTCTCGCGTGCGCCCAATGAAGATTTCGTCCTGAGCACGGATGGCACCATCCGCTGGCAGGGTGAACCCGTCGCCCGTCTCACTGCCGGTGACGACGCGCTGGTGCCCGGCTTTGTGCTTCTGGCAGACGAACACCTGACCGGCCCTGCCCGTGACCGGGTGCAGGCCCGCGTTGACCTTTGGGTCAAGGCCCATGTCGGAACCCTGCTGAAGCCGCTGATCGACCTGAAGGACGCCGAAGGGCTGGAAGGACTTGCCCGCGGCATCGCTTACCGCATCTATGAAGCGCTCGGCATTCTGGAGCGCCAGGATGTGGCCAATGACGTGCGCCAGCTCGATCAGGACATGCGCGCCTCGCTGCGCAAGCTCGGCGTCCGCTTTGGTGCCTACAACATCTATGTCCCGGCGCTGCTGAAGCCCGCCCCCAGCCAGCTTCTGGCCCAGCTCTGGGCGCTGAAGCACGGTTCGCCCGACATGCCTGGCCTCGTGGAACTGCCGCAGCTTTCGGCTTCGGGCCGCACGTCCATTACCGTCGATCCGCAGATCGACAAGGCGCTTTACAAGGTCGTCGGCTTCCGCGTTTGCGGCCCGCGCGCCGTGCGTGTCGACATTCTGGAGCGTCTGGCGGACCTCATCCGTCCGCTGATCGCCTGGAAGCCGCTGGATGCCAGCGTCACCCCGCCCGATGGCGCCATTGCGCAGGGCGGCGGCTTCACCGTCACCGTCGCGATGACCTCGCTGCTGGGCTGCGCGGGCGATGACTTTACAGAAATCCTGAAGTCCCTCGGCTACCGCAACGAAAAGCGCGAGATCGAGCGTCCGGTGGCAGCCGCTCCCGTGGCCAGCGTGACAGTCGAAGCCGCGCCTGCCGAAACGGCCCCGGCCGAAGCCGCTCCTGCGGAAGCGGAAGCTGCTGTAGAAGAACCCGCAGCCGAAGCTCCGGCAGAGACCGAAGCAGGCGCAGAGCCGGTTGCACCTGAGGCTGAAGCGGAGACGGCTGACGCTGGCGAAGCTGCCGCCGTTGCCACTGAAACCGTCACCATCGACATCTGGCGCCCAGGCCGCACCGGCGGGCGTTCGCGTCAGGGTGGTGAAGCTGGCGAGCGCCGTGGCGGTGGTGACCGCGGTGACCGCAACAAGGGCGGCCGTGGCCGTCCGCAGCAGGGCAAGCGCGGCGAAGGTGAGGGCGCTGAAGGCGGCCGTAACCGCTCTGGCGGAGAGCATCGCGGAAACCGTGACGGCAACCGCGAAGGCCGCCGTGATGACAGACGTGATGACCGGCGCGACGGCGGCAAGGGCGGCAAGCCGCAGCATCAGGGTCAGAAGCAGGGTCAGGGTCATGCCGGCCAGCGTGACCGCGCGCCGCGCCCCGAAAAGCCGATTGATCCGAACTCGCCTTTCGCAGCCCTGCTGGCTCTGAAGGCCAACATGGAAAAAGGCAAGTCCTGAGCGCCAAAGGCACATCAGACACGGCCCCGTACGCGGGGCCGTCCGCCTCGCAGCGGATCGACAAGTGGCTCTGGTTTGCCAGGGTGACGAAATCCCGCACCCTGGCCCAGAAACTGGCCGCCGGCGGCCATGTGCGCGTCAACCGTGAGAAGATCGACAGCGCCAGCAAGGCCATCCGCCTTGGCGATGTCCTGACCATCACCCTGGAACGCCGGGTGCTGGTGCTGGAAGTTGCCGGTCTCGGAACGCGGAGGGGCCCTGCCCCGGAAGCACAGCTTCTCTACAAGGACCTGACCCCGCCGCCCGCGCCGCGTGAGGAGGTGCCCATTGCCCCCGCACAGCGTGAGCCTGGCTCGGGCCGCCCCACCAAACGCGACCGGCGCCGCATGGACGCTTTTCACTCCGGCCTTGATGATCCTGAGTAAGTTGATCCCCGGACAGGCAAAAGGACGCATGCGCTTTTCTTCCGCCAAGCCCTTCGTGCCCTTACTGTGCTTGCCTCAAAGGGGCAAAAGCGGTAGGCAACGGCCCTGAAACGGGAAGCAGGTTCTGCCGGTCCGCCGTAGCTGAGGGAGACGGCGCGAGGACCGGCTGACACAGCCAGCGCCATCAAGAGGAACGCGATGACCTACGTCGTCACTGACAACTGCATCAAGTGCAAGTACACCGACTGTGTCGAAGTCTGCCCGGTCGATTGTTTTTACGAGGGCGAGAACATGCTCGTCATCAATCCGGACGAATGCATCGATTGCGGCGTATGCGAGCCGGAGTGCCCGGCCGAAGCCATTCTGCCGGACACCGAGCCGGGCCTTGAGAAGTGGATCGAGCTCAACGCCGAATATGCGGCAAAGTGGCCCAACATCACCGAGAAGAAGGATGCCCTTCCCGAGGCACCTGAGTTTGACGGCGTCAAGAACAAGCTGGAAACGCACTTCTCGCCCAACGGTCCGGACGGCGCCTGAGCCATCGCAAGGCTTGATGCGTCAGCATCCCTCAGCCTTGTCAAAAGCGCGAAATCCTTGACCTGAAGCATGACGGAAGCCTGCAGGTTACGATACGGAAGCAAGTTGCCAGAGCGGCCGGCATAACACCCGGTCGCTTTCTGCTTTGGTTTTTTGCGTTTTTGTGATAGGTTGTTCAAGTAGTCGTCGCAGTCTTGGTTCACCCCCTCCCCCTGGAGGTTTTTTTATGGTCGCAGTCCACCGCTGGATCGTGCGCGAGATCAGGTTTCTCCGCAGCCATGCACATGTGAAATGCGGCCCGTTCGAACCGGCGAGCACCGGCGGCTGACCACCCAAGACGTACAGACAGGTCCGGTGCTCATGCGTGAGCAGGTTCCGGTCCGGTTTGCGTTACCACAGGAACAACGGTCCGCCCCGTGGCGGCCCGGTACGGCTCATTCAGCCGTAACTGCGCAGGAGTTACGAAGCGTATGGCAACCCCCACCAAGAAGACCGCGCAGCGTCAGGGCTTCAAGACTGGCGAACATATCGTTTATCCCGCTCACGGTGTCGGCCAGATCACGGCCATCGAAGAGCAGAGCGTTGCGGGTTATGCGCTGGAACTGCTGGTCATCAGCTTCGAGAAGGACAAGATGACCCTGCGTGTGCCCGTCGCCAAGATCGCTTCGGTCGGCATGCGCAAGCTGGCGGATGCCGCTGCTGTGAAGAAGGCTCTGGAAACCGTTCGCGGCCGCCCGCGCGTCAAGCGCACCATGTGGAGCCGCCGCGCCCAGGAATACGAAGCCAAGATCAACTCCGGCGACCTGCTGGCCATTTCCGAAGTCGTGCGCGATCTCTACCGCTCCGACGCCCAGCCGGAACAGTCCTATTCCGAGCGCCAGCTCTATGAAGCTGCGCTGGACCGGATGGCCCGCGAAATCGCGGCCGTGAACAAGTGCTCCGAGACGGAAGCCGTCAAGCAGATCGAACAGAACCTCGCCAAGACCCCGGCCCGCGCCAAGAGCGCAGACGAGGAAGAAGGCGAGCAGGAAGAAGAAGCCGCCTGATCAGGCCGCCTCTTTTCACGATCAGGAAGGGCGTCCGGCGCAAGCCGTGCGCCCTTTTTCCTTTTTCTGCCCTCAGTGGAGCCATTGTCTTGTGAGACGCTGCAGCCACGTTTCCGTGATGTGCCTGCGTCAGAATGTGCCAGTGAACCGTGCCGGCAGACTGCACGAGAACTGACCCGAGCCAAAAAGCCAATTTAGGACAAATGGTTACACATCGCCCGGGGGAAGGACCCGAGGATGTCCGGCTGCCGTTGCGGCAGTGACCTTCCGCCCCGGCCGCAGCAAACCGGGCGAAAACGCTGATCTGGACCGCCACGACTGGCGTAACATGTCCGACAAGCAACAGGGAGCCTGCCATCATGAGCACATCGATGAGCACCCGGCGCCAGATCGTCAAGGCCGCCATCAACGCGCCGTACCTTAGCCGTGAGGAAGAACAGCAGCTCGCCGTCAAATGGCGGGATGAACAGGATCAGGCCTCGCTGGACCGCCTGTCCCTTTCGCACATGCGTCTCGTCATTGCGGTAGCCGCCCGCTTCCGCAACTTCGGCCTGCCGATGAATGACCTGATCCAGGAGGGCCACGTGGGCCTTCTGGAAGCTGCAGGCCGGTTCGAGCCGGAACGGGACGTGCGCTTCTCCACCTATGCGACCTGGTGGATCCGCGCTTCCATCCAGGACTACATCCTGCGCAACTGGTCCATCGTGCGCGGGGGAACCTCCTCGACGCAGAAGTCGCTGTTCTTCAACCTGCGCCGTCTGCGCGCCAAGATCAGCGCCGAACAGCAGGGCATCAACGAAAGCGAGATGCACCGGCAGATCGCCGAAACCATCGGCGTGAAAATTGCCGACGTGGATATGATGAGCGCCCGCCTCTCCGGGCCCGACACATCGCTCAACGCGCCTCTGTCAGATACGGAAGGCAGCAGCGCGGACCGGCAGGACTTCCTCGTCTCCGATGCGCCGCTTCCCGATGAAGTGGTGAGCGGCGAGATCGATGGCGAGCGCCAGCGCAAGTGGCTGCGCTCTGCCATGAACGTCCTCACCGAGCGTGAACGCCAGATCCTGCGCGAACGGCGCCTGAAGGAAGAAAGCGCCACCCTGGAAGCCATTGGCCAGACAATGGGCATTTCCAAGGAACGCGTCCGCCAGATCGAGAACCGCGCGCTGGAGAAACTGAAGGAAGCCCTGCTCAAAGCGCAACCGGACCGTCTGGCCCTGATGCCGTGAGGCGCGCGCGGAGGTCATCCCCCTCCCGCCCCAGCCAAACCTCTGATCCCCGCGCAGGCGGGGATCCATGACTCTCTTAGACCGTTACGGCGACGACAGGGAGTACTGGATCCCGGCCCTGCCGCTACACTTCAAGCCTAGATGCAGCCGGATAAGGCATCGAAAGCCAAAGAGGATCTCCCGGCTGCAGCACGGTTTCACGCCCAGCTCAGGCCCGCGTCAATCCACCACAAGCTTTACAGACGTTCCTGCCGGGATCTCGTCATCCGGGCCGAAACCGTTCAGCACCGAGAAGAACTCGAGCCGGCGGGAGGGTTCGATACCGCTCATGCCGATGGCGAGGCTGCGGGGCGTGTCGCCAGCCCTGCTCTGTATTACCTTGATGCGCAGCGACTGGAGACGCGCCCGCTCAGTGGGTGACAGCTGGCGGAAGCTCTGGATCGTCTGGTCATAGTCGCGGGTGAAAGCCCCGCCCGGATCGCGGCTGGCGAAGATGAAGCGGTAGCCATTGCGGCCGATACGCACAACGGCAATGCGGAAAGACCAGCCCTGCGTGATCGCGGAACCGACGACCGCGGGCAGGCCGTTGATGGTCGTTTCCTTGACGCTGTCGGGAATGAGGCCATTGATCCAGCCCGCATTCATGTAGCTGCGCAGGCTGTCGTAGCCGGTCAGGTCCGCTCCGTCGAAACGCATGGCCGTGCCCGAGCCATTGCTGGCCAGCACCGCCTCTGGCGAGTTTTCGAGCACATAGCCGGCCGGAACGGAGAAGCCGATGCCCAGCGCCTTGTGCAGGAAATCACGCCCGCGCACGAAGCCTTCCAGCGGATCATCGCCAAACAGCATGCCGTCGATATTCGACAGATAGGCTGTGCGGTCCCGCTCGCCGATGCCCGGCGCGCTGATGGCGCGGGCTTCCTGGACGGCAAGGTTCATCCGCTCAGGCGTGCTCGGATGCGAGGAAATGAAGTCCGGCGCAGAGGAGGCCTCCTTGCGGGCGCTCTGCAACGCAGCAAAGGACGACATGGAATTGAGGAAGCGTGCTGCAGCGAAGGGATCAAATCCGGCGCGGGCCAGCGTGCGCACGCCGATCTTGTCCGCTTCCAGTTCCTGCGCCTGCGAGAAGCGGGCAAAGGAGAGCTGCGAGGAGATGACCGCTTCCTTCACCTTCTCGGGATCCTTCACCACATTGCTGACAACGCGGTTCGCAAGCTCCGTTGCCTCCGCCTTCTGCTGGCGCTGGATGGCGTGATTCGCCGTCACATGCGCCATCTCGTGGGCCAGCACCGCCGCCGCCTCGGACGTGTCATTGGCCAGAGCCAGCAGTCCGCGCGTGATGTAGAGATAGCCGCCCGGTAGGGCGAAAGCATTCACCGCCGGGGAATTGAGAATGGTGATGCGGTAGCTCTGGCTTGGATCATCAGAGGCAGCGACAAGACGTCCGACTACAGCGGCGATGGCGCGTTCCGCGCCAGAGTTCTGATAGACGCCGCCATAGGTCGCCACCACACGCGGATGCTCGCGTGCACCGATATCTGCCGCAAGGCCCGGCCGCAAAGTGCCCGGCGCCACGACGCCCACAGAAGCCGAATTGCCGCCCAGCATCTGGCAGCCCGCGAGACTGGCCATCAGGCCTGCCGTCAGCAGGGTGCGGAGCGCCTTGCGCACCGGGGTAAACTTGTTCGTTACTGACACTGTTCCAACCGGCAATTCATTCACCGCCCGACATTCTGTCCCTGGCCAAAACTTCAATCTGGACTGGATCGGCAATCTCAAGCATCGGGCCGTTCCTGTCCTGCAAAATTCCCGTCACCCGGACCCATCGCCCTTCCAGCGCCTCCGGCGGTATCCCTTTGGCGGCAAGCTCGGCATCCAGCCGGGTATCAATTGTGACTGTGAAATCCGAAGACCAATGACGGCCAAAATTGAGATAGCGAGTCTTGCCGCTTTTTCCAAGAGATACAACAGGTCCTTCAACGATCGTGAAGAGCCCGGTTCGCTCCAGAAGTCCGGCCAGATCACCCGAGCGCAGCCTGACGCCTTCACCCCAATCTGAACCCAGCTTCTTTCGTGCAACGCTTTCGCGGAGCTGGAGTTCCCTCAGGCACTCGGCAGAAACCTGCGGGCTGCCATCTCCCCTGTCCTTCACCGGGGGCGAGACAAAGGCAAGGCCATCGGCAAGAAGCCGCCCCTGCAGCCAGCCTCCGGGCGCATCCACCTGCGCCGCCTCACGGCCCCAGCGGTCCTTCGGGGCGGCATCGCGGAGGATCAATTCTGTTCCAGGCGCCAGCATGTCCTTCAGCGCGTCACGGCCGGGCGGTGCCAGCCAGACGCCCGCCAGCACGACCCTGCGGCCATCGTCAAGGGTCAGCTCGCCAGCATCGGATACAGAGGCAAGCCGCACGGCTTCTGCCTTGCCAGCACTGCCATGGCACGCCAGTTCGGAAGGCAGCCCGGCAGCTTGCGCCACCGGCGCGGCAAAGGACAGCGGTAAAACACCCAGCCCGCAGATGAGCGCAGCACGGCCCACCCGGCACCGGACATATTCACCCAGCCGCATCACCGCATTCGCCTGCATCCACCCTCCAGCCCGCGGACATGCCACATGCCAGATGCCACGATCAGTCATGACTCCGGCCGGAACACCGCCAAACACGGCGGCGCACCCTGACAACAACCTGCCTCTCCGCTACGCGAGGAATACGGCCCATAAATGGCGGAAAAGGCACAAGATTTGAGCAGCGTGCGGCGACCCGCAAGGCTGTCCCCAAGTTCGCGCGCACATTCCACCTTCTGTTCAGGGCCTCGACGCCGGCGCATGCCACAGCGCGTTTGCTCAATCGCAGAATCGCCTTCCCGATACGCCCTGAACCGGGCTGATTGAGAGTTGGTCTCAGCCGCAAATCATGCTATGCGCATCTCCGGCTGGTCCCGTAGCTCAGCAGGATAGAGCATCAGATTCCTAATCTGAGGGTCACAGGTTCGAATCCTGTCGGGATCACCATTTTTTCAGGCCAGCAGGTACTTCCAGCGCAGACGGTCAGGCAGAAATGGACGGTAAAATCGTTCTGCAAGCCATTGCCGCACCTGTTCCGACGCGGAAGGAAACTCATCCAATTTCGGTCAGGAATTCAATGACCTGACGCTGGGCAACCATAGGAAGGTGCTTGTACTGCGGACTAATATTCTGCAAGGCACTCATGCCAGCCTGAGCGAACTGAGGATTCATTCTGGAGGCCGTTTCCAAAGCAACAGCACATCTGCCCGCTATCGGAGCAAGCGCTGCCTTTAATTTTTCTCCGTCGCCAAACTCAAGCACTGCCGCTACATCAAATAGATCACGTGGCTGAAGCATCCCGCAACGATAGTATATTTTCTTTGATATTATCTCGGCAGGCATCTCCAGCATAACCCGCCTACCTTATATATTTTCAAAAATGACAGGCTGGCTGGTAAGCTGACTGCTGCAGATAAAGTCAATTTCACCAACTCCTGAGAAACTCAGCTTCAATGAGCGGGCACCGTCTGAGTCATAGCTTGAAGGGACAAGCTTCAGACTAAACCCTTGAACTTCAGGATTCAGAAGTGGCAAAACCTGCGGATCATCAAGGAAAATATCAATATCATGGCTTTCCCGATGACCGATCTGCAACATCAGGGCCGTCCCGCCTCCAAACGACCATGACGAGATCACATCACTACCACCGGTGAATTCAATGATTTCGCAAGCCGTATGGAACAGCTCTTCCTAACGGCTTGGATAGGGTGTGTTCACGGGCATTCAAGCAGCCCAGGGCAACTGGTATCCCGCCAGTTCTTGAAAGCCTCTTGCAACAGAGGTCACCTTGTCTTCAAAGAGGTTCATCTCTGCGACAAAAGCCCTTTGCAATTCGGGCCGGACCTCCGAAAAAAAAGAGAACGCCTGCATGTGGAAAGCGGTGACGCTGGTCATGTCCGAAATGGCAGCGGCCAGTTCGCATGCAGTGACCTTCACACCATAGGGTGCGTTTACAGTTCCGAGGATCTTGTCAGCCACGCCCATCTTTCGACACCACAATCAAGCAGGTCTTCCATCACTACGTACAGTAGAGATTAGCTCACACTGACAAAAAATCAAAGAACCCGGGCAAGCCTGATGCCCGCCCGGGCCATGCGGCATCACACTTCCACCCAAGCCCCCGCCTCGTCCGATGCAAACAGCGCGTCGAGGATGGCCATGTTCTGGATGGCGTCTTCGGGGCCGTAGGGGAACGGGGCTTCGCCGAGGATGGCGCGGCCGAAGGCGTCGATGAGTTCGGCGTATTGATCGGCAGGCTCTACCTCGATGCGCTGCGCGGCAGCATCGGCGAATTGTGAGCCATCATCCAGCAGCAGGGACACGGACCCACCCTGCGGGGCGTTGTAGGGGATGGTGATTTCCAGACGCTTCTTCGTGCCGACAAGCTGCAGCCGCTGATAGGGCGTGAGCTGGGTGGCGACGGTGAAATCGAGACGGCGGCCACCGCCAAAGTCCAGAATGCCGCTGGAAAGACGGTCCGTGCCGAAGGCCGGGTCCCGGTCGATCATCGACATGACGCGGACAGGCTCTGCCTCGAAGAAGAAACGGCCGGCCACCATCGGATAGCAGCCGATATCCAGCAGCGCACCGCCGCCGATGTCCGCCCGGTTGCGGATGTTGTCCGGGTCGGCGTTGAAGTAACTGAAGAAGGACTGGATGGCCCGCAGCTCGCCCAGCTCGCCGGAGCGGACGATCTCGCGCGCCTTCAGCCACTGCGGGTGCCAGCGCACCATGAAGCCCTCGGCCACCAGCGGGCCGGACTTGGGCAGGGTAAGCAGCTGGCGCGCCTCTTCAGCGTTGAGCGCCATCGGCTTCTCGCACAGAACGTGCTTGCCCGCCTTGGCAGCCTGAAGCGTCAGCGGCACATGCAGGTGGTTCGGCAGCGGATTGTAGATGGCATCCACATTCGGGTCCGCCAGCAGCGCCTCATAGCTGCCGTGCGCCACCTGGATGCCGAGCTGATCTGCGGTTTCCTGTGCCTTGGCAGCATCGCGTGAGGCAATGGCCACCAGCGAGCCGGTGCGCGAAGCACGGATGCCGGGAATCACCTTCTCACGGGCAATCTTTGCGGTGGACAGGACACCCCAGCGGATGGGCCGTGAAACCAGAGACATGAGTTACGCTCCTCAACGTGTGGAAAGCCGCTCCCCCAGCTGGTACGGGGGAGCGGAAAGACAGGAGCAGCAGATTGTCAGGCTTTGCCGCCGAAGGCCAGAGCCATGAGCTGAAAACCTGCCCAGACTGAGTCTCACTCTCAGTAACGCTTTGGCACGTAAAGCTCTTCCGGCAGGGTCATGCGCTCGTAGTCCGGGTTGAAGACGCGGTCCGGCAGCTTCACCGGATCATGCGGGATCTCCTCGTAAGGCACCATCGACAGAAGGTGCGAGATACAGTTCAGCCGCGCCGCCTTCTTGTCGTTGCCTTCCACAATGAACCAGGGCGCCTCGGGAATGTTGGTGCGGGCGAAGGTCTCTTCCTTGGCCTTGGTGTAGGCTTCCCAGCGCACCCGCGACTGCAGGTCCATCGGCGACAGCTTCCACTGCTTCAGCGGATCATGGATGCGCATGAGGAAGCGCAGCTGCTGTTCCTGATCGGTAATCGAGAACCAGTATTTCACCAGCTTGATCCCGGAGCGCACCAGCATGCGCTCGAACTCGGGCACGTCGTGGTAGAATTCCTCCACCTGATCATGGCTGGCAAAGCCCATCACCCGCTCGACGCCAGAGCGGTTGTACCAGGAGCGGTCGAACATCACCATTTCGCCGGCGGCCGGGAGATGCGGCACGTAGCGCTGGAAATACCATTGGCTCTTTTCGCGTTCGGTCGGCGCAGGCAGCGCCACGACACGGGCCACACGCGGGTTGAGGCGCTGCGTGATGCGCTTGATCACGCCGCCCTTGCCGGCGGCATCGCGGCCCTCGAAAATGACGACAAGCTTGTAGCCAGTGTGCTGCACCCAGTCCTGCATCTTCACAAGCTCGGCCTGAAGGCGCAGCAGCTCATGGAAATAGACCTGCCGCTCCACCGTGGACTTGTGCTTCAGCTCGGAAATGAAAGCGAGCTCGCGGGCCAGCTCCGGCGACATGAGCTGGTCATCGATCTCCATTTCCAGCTCTTCATCCAGGCTGTCCAGCCACTCCGCCTGCGCCCAGCTCATATCCTGCTTGTCGTCCATGACCGTCCCGTCTCCAGCTCCGGCGGCACCGCCGCCCCTTGATGCCGGCAAACTACACGCGGATTGCGACAGATTGCCGAAGGTCCCGGATTCATGTGGTGATTTTTATGGACGCCGGAAGATGGGCCGGAAACGAAAACGGGCGGCAAGGTGCCGCCCGTCCTGCATGTCCGGAACGCTTTGCCGGATCAGAGCTTATCCGTCACCGCCGTGGTGGTAGCGCCGGACGGCTCCTTGGTGATGACAGGATCAGAGCCGCCGGAGAGCAGCGACTTCACGGTGCGCTCATAGGCGCTCATGTCGAGCTTGCCGTCCGAGCCATCCACCAGCTTCACCACTTCGCCAACCATGCGCTTCTGATGCTTTTCGGTCTGGGCGCCGGAGGCATCGTTTTCCAGAACGATATCGGCCGCTTCATCCGGGTTCTCGGAGGCATAGGCCCAGCCCTTCATGGAGGCGCGCACGAAGCGGGTATATTTGTCCACCATGGCCGGGTCTTTCAGGCTGTCTTCCAGCACATAGAGGCCGTCTTCCAGCGTAGCGACGCCTTGATCCTCATATTTGAAGACCACCAGATCCTCTGCCGGAATGCCCGCGTCAATCACCTGCCAATACTCGTTGTAGGTCATGGTGGAGATGCAGTCCGCCTGCTTCTGCAGCAGCGGATCGACGTTGAAGCCCTGCTTAAGCACGGTCACGCCGTCCGCCCCGCCAGTGGTGGGCAGCTTCAGCTGGCTCATCCAGGACAAGAATGGATATTCATTGCCGAAGAACCAGACGCCCAGCGTCTTGCCCTTGAAATCAGCCGGAGAAGTGATGCCCGTTTCCTTGCGGCAGGTCAGCATCATGCCGGACTTCTTGAACGGCTGGGCAATGTTGACGAGCGGAACGCCCTTCTCGCGCGAGGCAAGGGCGGAGGGCATCCAGTCGATGATGACGTCGGCACCGCCACCGGCAATCACCTGCGGCGGGGCAATGTCCGGGCCGCCCGGCTTGATGGTGACATCAAGGCCCTCAGCCTCGTAGAAGCCCTTGTCCTTGGCCACGTAGTAGCCCGCAAACTGGCCCTGCGTCACCCACTTGAGCTGCAGCGTCAGCTGGTCCGCCGCATGGGCCGCGCCCGTGGTGAGGGCTCCGGCCAGCATGGTGGCGGCGGCGAGGGCCTTTACTGCGAAATGCGCCATTCCCCTTCTCCTCTTGCATGCCCGGAGCTGAGGCTCCGGTCTCTGGAAGTGTCATGCGGGAGTTGGCGCGGCAGAGAAAAGTCGGCCAGCCGGGTTGCCGGTGGCACGTTCCCCCGTATCCTTCGCCTCCCCCTCCGGACCCGTTTGCCGGGCCATCTTGTTGTCGTCACCTGACCATTTGGTCAAAAAAGCCTAGGAAACCTGCGGCCTCCCGGTCAAGGTGATTATTTACGCAGCGGCGGCTATTTTCTGACCAGCCGCAACGTCAAGAGTGCGCGGCTTTCGGGGCTGGGTCAAAGGGATTCCGTCTCCGCAATTGGATGGATTGCAGGCAGGCCGTTGTCATTTTATGTTCATATGAACGTCGCTCACGGTTCATATGAACGATCTATGGGAGAGGAACCGCCTGGTGCGCAGGGGCCGGACAACGGCGAGGCGCCGGGCAGTGTGTGCGGCAACCAGAGTGGTGATGCGAATATGCTCGGTCAGCAGGACTTAAGCAACAGGCAATCCGAAATTGCCGATCTGGTTCAGAGCCATGGCTTCATGTCCGTGGAAAGCCTGGCCGAGCGCTTTGACGTGACGACCCAGACCATCCGGCGCGACGTGAACCGGCTGTGCGAACTGGGCATCCTGCGGCGCACCCACGGCGGTGTGGAACCGCCGGTGCCGGGCGGCAACGTGCATTACAGCACCCGCCGCATCATGAACCTGCCGCAGAAGCGCCGCATCGCGCGCATGGTGGCAAGCATGATCCCCGACGGGGCATCCCTCGCCTTTTCCATCGGCACCACGCCGGAACTCGTCATGCAGGAACTTGTGCGTCACGAAGGCTTGCGCATCTTTACCAACAATCTCTACGTCGCCGTGACGGCTTCGGAGAATCCGGGCTTTCACGTCACCATTGCCGGTGGGCGGCTGCGCTCGGGCGACAGGGACGTGCTGGGCACGGTGACCCAGGACTTCTTTGCCAGCTACAAGGTGGATTACGGCATCTTCGGCGTTGGCGGTGTGGATGAGGACGGCACGCTGCTGGACTTCACGGAAGAGGAAGTGGCGGCCCGGCAGGCGATCCTCGCCAATTGCCGCAATTCGCTGCTGGTTCTGGACCAGAGCAAGTTCGGCCGCATTGCCCATGTGCGCGGCGGCCACCTCAGCCATGTCAGCCACGTGGTCTGCGATGGCCCCATCCCGGAAACCCTCGTGCCCTTGCTCAAGACCTCGGGGACACAGCTGGTCATCTGCCCGCCGGAAGAAGACTGAGAGATCTTCTACATGCCTGCATGACCGCCTGTCTGGCCGCCCGCGATCACCGCAACGGATTTCAGCACCATGAAGCAGGAAACATCCGGCGCCAGTTCCAGGTTCGCTGCGGAGCGGGTGGTGATGCGGGCAAGGAACCGCCTGGAGCCTGAGGCCAGTTGCACCAGCATGCTGCCGGTCTGGGCCTCTGTGAGACCGGTCACCTTCGCAGGCAGCACATTGAGCGCCGACAGCCCCTGCGGCACATGACGGGAGAGGAGAATATCCTCCGCCTCGATCCGCAGCCGCACCCGCTCGCCCGGACCCGCCGCAAGGCGCGGCAGCAAAAGACGGCTCTCGCCCCCCTCCCCATCGGGCAGGCCAACTTCCGTCAAACCATCTTCCGTATGGGCGCGGACGATCCCCTCCAGCAGCGCACCGGCTCCTGATGGCCCCAGCGCGGAAAGGGATAGCGGATCGGCAAGAACCTCTGCCGGAGTGCCGGAATGGCGCACGCGGCCGGCCTCCATCAGCACCACACGGGAGGCAAGGCGGGTGACTTCCGCCAGCGAATGGCTGACATAGAGCACCGGCACATCGCTGGTCCGGGTCAGCCGCTCCAGATAAGGCAGGATCTCGGCCTTGCGCGCTTCGTCCAGCGCGGCCAGCGGCTCGTCCATCAACAGAAGACGCGGGCGGGAGAGAAGCGCCCGGCCTATCGCCACCCGCTGCTTTTCACCGCCCGAAAGCGCCGCCGGACGGCGGGAGAGCAACGGGGCGAGCCCAAGCAGATCAACAATCCTCTCCAGCTCCACCGCCCTGCCGCCGCCGTTGAAGGCATGGCCATAGAGCAGGTTCTGCCGGACGGTGAGATGCGGGAAAAGGCGGCCTTCCTGAAACACATAGCCGATACGGCGCCGGTGCGGCGGCATGAAGATGCCCGAAGAACTGTCCCACAGAACCTCTCCATTCAGCCGGACATGACCGGCATCCGGGCGCAAAAGGCCAGCGACCGCCTGCACAAGCGTCGTCTTGCCCGACCCTGAGCGGCCAAACAGCGCCGTCACCCCGGCACCGCCGGTGAAGGCCGCATCCAGCGAGAAGCCCGGAAAGGCATGACGGATGGAAACATCGAGCGTCATCGGCCGGATATCCTGCGGGCAACCCGTGCGGAGACGAATTCGGACAAGAGCAGCGCCGCCATGGCGATGGCGATGGAGACAAGCACCAGCCGGAAGGCGGAAGTTTCCCCGTCCGGCACCTGCAGGAAGGCATAGATGGCGGAGGGCAGCGTCTGCGTCTGGCCGGGTATGTTGGAGACGAAGGTTATGGTGGCGCCAAACTCACCCATTGCCTTGGCAAAGGCGAGAATGGCCCCGGCGATGATGCCGGGCAGGATCAGCGGCAGGGTGACGGTGAGGAAGACCCAGAGGCGGGAGGCGCCCAGCGTCGAGGCTGCCTCTTCCAGCCTCACGTCCACCGCCTCGATGGACAGGCGCATGGCCCGCACCATCAGCGGAAAAGCCATGACGGCAGCGGCAAGCGCCGCCCCCGTCCAGCGGAAGGCGAAGACCAGGCCGAAGGTTTCTTCCAGAAAGCGTCCAACCGGCGCCTTGCGGCCAAAGGTGATGAGCAGCAGATAACCGGTGACGACCGGCGGCAGGATCAGCGGCAGATGCACAAGGCCATTGAGCAGCTGCCGCCCATAGAACCGCCCCCGCGCCAGCGCGAAGGCGGCAGCAAGACCAAAGGGCAGGCTGACCAGCGTGGCCCAGAAGGAAACCTGCAGGGAGAGCGCCACGGCACGCCACTCCTGCGGACTGAGCCATTCCGTCATCTCAACTCCGTCTGCCCATAAGCTGGCCCGGCCGGTTATCGCGCCAGAACCGTGAAGCCCTCTGCCTTGAACACGGCGCTCGCCTTCTCCCCCTTCAGATAGGTGAGAAAAGCCTCTGCCCCGTCACGGGCGGAAGCGATGAGCCCCGCCGGATAGACAATAGGCTCATGGCTGGCTTCCGGGAAAGTGCCCACGATGCTGACCTTGTCATCGGCGGCGGCATCCGTACTGTAGACGATGCCGTATGGCGCTTCATCCCTTGCAACGAGAGCAAGCGCGGCACGCACATTGTCCGACTGTGCCACCTTGGGCTCCACGGAGGCCCAGAGGCCCAGCGAGGTGAGTGCCGCCTTGCCATAGACACCCGCCGGAACGCTGTCCACCAGCGCCATGGCCAGTTTGCCCTCGCCAATCATGCCTGCAAGGTCCAGCGCCGGGGTTATCTCCACCTTCGGCGCATCACCGCCGTGAGCGATGAGCACCAAGGTATTGCCAAGCAGGTCCGACCGGCTGCCCGCCTTGATG
>NZ_JBAKBF010000006.1:0-279265 GCF_036881715.1 Pannonibacter anstelovis | reverse complement strand
CTGATCGTTCCGATCGCCATGGAAGACGGCCTGCGCTTCGCTATCCGCGAAGGTGGCCGTACCGTCGGCGCCGGCGTTGTCGCTTCCATCATTGAGTAATCGGCGGGTGCCCCCGCCGCCGCTTCAGGCGGACGGCGGGGCCCAGTCTTATCGGGAAATCTGAAATGAACGGTCAGAATATCCGGATCCGCCTCAAGGCATTCGATCACCGTATTCTCGATGCTTCCACCCGGGAGATCGTGAACACGGCGAAGCGGACCGGTGCGCAGGTACGGGGTCCCGTGCCGCTGCCGACGCGGATTGAGAAGTACACCGTGCTTCGTGGTCCGCACATCGACAAGAAAAGCCGCGATCAGTTCGAGATGCGCACTCACAAGCGCCTCCTCGACATCGTCGATCCGACGCCGCAGACCGTCGACGCTCTTATGAAGCTCGACCTGGCAGCTGGCGTGGACGTCGAGATCAAGCTCTGAGTCGGATCGAAAGGTTTACGCCAATGCGTTCTGGAGTGATCGCTCAGAAGGTGGGCATGACCCGCATTTACAACGAGGCCGGCGAGCATGTGCCGGTCACTGTACTGCGGCTCGAAAACTGCCAGGTTGTTGCTCACCGCACTGAAGAAAAGAACGGCTACACCGCACTGCAGCTTGGCTCAGGTGTTGCCAAAGTCAAGAACACGCCCAAGGCGATGCGCGGACATTTCGCGGTTGCCAAGGTTGAACCGAAGCGCACGCTGGCTGAGTTCCGCGTGAGCCCGGACAACCTGATCGAAGTCGGGTCCGAGATCACTGCCGACCACTATGTGGAAGGACAGTTTGTCGACGTCACCGGCACCTCGATCGGTAAGGGCTTTGCCGGTTCCATGAAGCGCCACAACTTTGGTGGTGGCCGCGCTTCTCACGGTAACTCGGTGTCCCACCGCGCGCACGGTTCGACCGGCCAGCGTCAGGACCCGGGCAAGGTGTTCAAGGGCAAGAAGATGGCCGGCCACATGGGTGATGCCCGTGTGACCACGCAGAACCTCAAGGTTGTCCGCACGGACGTCGAGCGCGGCCTGATCATGGTCGAAGGCTCTGTTCCCGGTGCCAAGGGCGGCTGGATCCTGGTTCGCGATGCCGTCAAGAAGGCGCTGCCGGAAGGCGTGCCGGTCCCGGGTGCTTTCCGGGCCGTTGCCGAGGCAGCCACGGGCAAGGAGAGTGAGTGATGGAACTTGAGGTCAAAACCCTCGAAGGTTCGGCCGCCGGTTCGATCACGGTGTCGGACGAGATCTTCGGTCTCGAGCCGCGCACGGATCTGATCCACCGCGTTGTGCGCTGGCAGCTTGCCAAGCGCCAGGCTGGTACCCACAAGGCCAAGGGCCGTGCCGAAGTCTCCGGCACGACCAAGAAGTTCGTCCGTCAGAAGGGCTCCGGTGGCGCCCGTCACGGCAACCGCAAGGCTCCGCAGTTCCGCGGCGGCGGCAAGGCTTTTGGTCCGGTTGTCCGTGACCATGGCCACGACCTGCCGAAGAAGGTTCGCGCCCTGGGCCTCGCCCATGCGCTGTCTTCCAAGGTGAAGGCCGGTTCGCTGATCGTTGTCGAGGACGCCAAGGCCGCTGAAGCCAAGACCAAGCTGCTGAAGGAAAAGTTCAGCAAGCTGGGCCTCGCCAACGTGCTGGTCATCGATGGTGCAGAGGTGGATGCGAACTTCGCACTCGCCGCCCGCAACATTCCGGCTGTTGACGTGCTCCCGGTTCAGGGCATCAACGTCTACGACATCCTGCGCCGCAACACCCTGGTTCTGACCAAGGCTGCTGTGTCGGCTATCGAGGAGCGGTTCAAATGAGCAAGATCGCTCACTACGACAAGATCGTCAGCCCGGTGATCACCGAGAAGGCGACTATGGCCTCGGAAGAGAACAAGGTGGTCTTCAAGGTTGCCAACTCGGCAACCAAGCCGGAAATCAAGGCAGCGATTGAAGCCCTGTTCGGCGTCAAGGTCACTGCGGTGAACACTCTGGTCCGCAAGGGCAAGGTGAAGCGTTTCCGCGGCCGCATCGGACAGCAGTCCGACTACAAGAAGGCCATTGTGACGCTCGCCGAGGGTCACTCGATCGACGTGACGACCGGACTCTAAGGCTGGGACGACAATTATGGCACTCAAGACCTTCAACCCCACGTCCCCCGGCCGGCGCCAGCTGGTTCAGGTGGACCGTGCCGATCTCTGGAAGGGCAAGCCGGTCAAGACCTTGACCGAAGGCCTGAGCAAGACCGGCGGCCGCAACAACCGCGGCCGTCTGACGGCACCGAACCGCGGTGGTGGCCACAAGCGCTCCTACCGTCTGGTGGACTTCAAGCGTCGCAAGTTCGACGTTCCGGCGACTGTTGAGCGCCTGGAATACGATCCGAACCGCACCGCTTTCATCGCGCTGATCCGTTACGAGGATGGCGAGCTGGCCTACATCCTGGCCCCGCAGCGTCTTGCTGCCGGCGACATGGTTGTGGCTGGTGAGTCCGTAGACGTGAAGCCGGGCAACGCAATGCCGCTGGCTTCCATTCCGGTCGGCACCATTGTCCACAACGTTGAGCTGAAGCCGGGCAAGGGCGGTCAGATCGCCCGTTCCGCCGGTGCTTTCGTTCAGATCGTCGGCCGCGACCAGGGTTACACGATCCTGCGTCTCATGTCCGGTGAACAGCGCCGCGTTCTGGGCACCTGCATGGCGTCCATTGGCGCCGTGTCCAACCCGGACCATGGCAACATCAACCTGGGCAAGGCCGGACGTTCGCGCTGGCTCGGCATCCGCCCGCACACCCGCGGTGTGGCCATGAACCCGATCGACCATCCGCACGGCGGTGGTGAAGGCCGCACGTCTGGTGGCCGTCATCCGGTGACCCCCTGGGGCAAGCCGACGAAGGGCAAGCGCACGCGCAGCAACAAGGCAACGGACAAGTTCATTGTTCGCAGCCGTCATGCTCGCAAGAAGTAAGAGGTACGGATCGTGACACGTTCGATCTGGAAAGGTCCGTTTGTCGACGGGTATCTGCTGAAGAAGGCGGACAAGGTTCGCGAAACCGGCCGGAACGAGGTCATCAAGACCTGGAGCCGCCGCTCGACGATCCTGCCGCAGTTCGTTGGCCTGACCTTCGGCGTCTACAACGGACAGAAGCACGTTCCGGTGCTGGTGTCTGAAGAAATGATTGGTCACAAGCTCGGCGAGTTCTCGCCGACCCGGACCTACTATGGGCACGGCGCCGACAAGAAGGCGAAGAGGAAGTAACGATGGGCAAGCCGAAGCGTGAGCGGACGCTCGCCGACAACGAGGCCAAGGCGGTCACGCGCATGCTGCGCGTTTCCCCGCAGAAGCTGAACCTCGTGGCGGCTGCAATCCGCGGCAAGAAGGTAAGTTCCGCTCTGGCGGATCTGACGTTCTCCCGCAAGCGCATCGCTGGTGACGTCAAGAAGACCCTGATGTCCGCGATTGCGAATGCCGAGAACAACCACGACCTGGACGTGGACAGCCTGGTGGTTGCCGAAGCCCATGTGGGCAAGGCCTTTGTCATCAAGCGGTTCCATGCCCGTGCACGTGGCCGCGCTGGCCGGATCGAGAAGCCGTTCTCGAACCTGACCATCGTTGTTCGTCAAGTCGAGGAGACTGCCTGATGGGACATAAAGTCAACCCGATCGGCATGCGCCTCGGGATCAACCGCACCTGGGACTCCCGCTGGTTCGCCAACAAGGGCGAATACGGCAAGCTGCTTCATGAAGATTTCCGCATCCGCGAATATCTGATGAACGAGCTGAAGCAGGCTGCGGTTTCCAAGATCGTGATCGAACGCCCGCACAAGAAGTGCCGCGTGACCATCCACTCCGGCCGTCCGGGCGTGGTCATCGGCAAGAAGGGTGCGGACATCGACAAGCTGCGCAAGAAGCTTGCTGCGATCACCGACGCAGAAGTGCACATCAACATCGTTGAAGTGCGCAAGCCGGAAATCGACGCGACCCTGGTTGCCGCTTCGATCGCCCAGCAGCTGGAACGCCGTGTTGCATTCCGCCGCGCCATGAAGCGTGCCGTTCAGTCGGCCATGCGTCTGGGCGCCCTTGGCATCCGCATCAATTGCGGCGGCCGTCTGGGTGGTGCGGAAATCGCACGCGTCGAGTGGTATCGTGAAGGCCGTGTGCCGCTGCACACCTTGCGCGCCGACATCGATTATGGCACAGCGACCGCTCACACCGCCTATGGCGCCTGCGGCGTCAAGGTCTGGATCTTCAAGGGCGAGATCCTCGAGCACGATCCGATGGCGTCTGAACGCCGCGCGACCGAAAGCTCGGATGCGAATCAGGGTGATCGCGGCCAGCGCCGGGATCGTGGTCGCGAGCGCGCTGCCTGAAAAGGCAGCGCCCGTGTAACGCAAGAACGAGAGAAGAACGATGCTGCAACCGAAGCGAACTAAGTTCCGCAAGCAGCACAAGGGCCGCATCCACGGCATGGCGAAGGGCGGTACTGACCTGAACTTCGGCGAATTCGGTCTGAAGGCCGTGGAGCCGGAGCGTGTCACCGCCCGCCAGATCGAGGCAGCCCGTCGTGCAATGACCCGTCACATGAAGCGTGCGGGCCGTGTTTGGATCCGGATTTTCCCGGATGTGCCGGTGTCTTCCAAGCCTGCGGAAGTCCGCATGGGTAAGGGTAAAGGTGCTCCGGACTACTGGGCCTGCCGTGTCAAGCCGGGCCGTATCATGTTCGAGATTGACGGCGTGCCGGAAGACGTTGCCCGCGAAGCAATGCGCCTGGCTGCTGCCAAGCTGCCGATCAAGTGCCGGTTCGTACAGCGGATCGCCGAGTAAG
Organism: Pannonibacter anstelovis; assembly: GCF_036881715.1. NCBI lineage: Bacteria > Pseudomonadati > Pseudomonadota > Alphaproteobacteria > Hyphomicrobiales > Stappiaceae > Pannonibacter > Pannonibacter anstelovis. The sequence goes on along the minus strand of NZ_JBAKBF010000006.1, from coordinate 274,444 downwards.
GCAGTCGAGGAGAGTTGAGCCATGAAGGCAAATGATGTAAGGGCAAAGACCCTCGACGAGCTCCGTACGGAACTCGAGGCACTGAAGAAGGAGCAGTTCAACCTGCGCTTTCAGAAGGCCACCGGTCAGCTCGAAAACACTGGTCGTTTCCGGCAGATCCGCCGGGATATCGCCCGGATCCAGACGATCATGCGCGATAAGCGCATGACCGCAACCGCGTAAGGAGGCCTCAATGCCGAAACGCATTTTGCAGGGCACCGTGGTCAGCAACGCGAATGACAAGACGGTGACGGTGAAGGTGGAGCGTCGCTTCACTCACCCGCTGCTCAAGAAGACCGTGCGCCGGTCCAAGAAGTACCGGGCGCATGACGAAGCGAACAAGTACCAGGTCGGCGACACGGTTCAGATCGAAGAGTGTGCGCCGATCTCCAAGACCAAACGTTGGACCGTGGTCTCCTGAGACCACGGCTCTGTTGAGCATCCGGCGCCCGTGGCAGGTGCGCCGTAGAGAGAACAAGGCGGCCAAGTCATGATTCAGATGCAAACAAACCTCGACGTGGCGGATAATTCCGGCGCCCGTCGTGTCATGTGCATCAAGGTGCTCGGCGGCTCGAAGCGGAAGTATGCCCGCGTTGGCGACATCATCGTCGTCAGCATCAAGGAAGCTATCCCGCGCGGCCGCGTCAAGAAGGGCGACGTGATGAAGGCGGTCGTCGTGCGTACGGCGAAGGACATTCGCCGTCCCGACGGCAGCGTGATCCGGTTCGACCGCAATGCGGCGGTCCTGGTCAACAACAACAAGGAGCCGATCGGCACCCGTATCTTTGGGCCGGTGCCGCGCGAGCTCCGTGCAAAGAACCACATGAAGATCATTTCGCTCGCGCCGGAGGTGCTCTGATGGCTGCGAAAATTAAAAAAGGCGACACGGTTGTCGTGCTCGCCGGTCGTGACAAGGGCAAGACCGGCGAAGTGCTGCAGATGCTGCCGACGGACAACAAGGCTCTCGTGCGCGGCATCAACATTGTTCGCCGCCACCAGCGCCAGACGCAGACCCAGGAAGCAGGCATCGTGGCAAAGGAAGCCCCGATTCACGTTTCCAACCTGGCTGTAGCCGATCCCAAGGATGGCAAGCCGACCCGCGTCGGGTTCAAGGTGCAGGAAGACGGCCGCAAGGTCCGTGTGGCCAAGCGTTCGGGAGACCTGATCGATGGCTGAGACCTACGTGCCGCGGCTCAAGACGCACTACGATGAAGTGGTGCGCAAGCAGCTGCAGGAAAAGTTCAACTACACCAACCCGATGCAGATCCCCAAGCTTGAGAAGGTCGTTCTCAACATGGGCGTCGGTGAGGCAGTTGCAGACAGCAAGAAGGTGCGCATCGCTGCGGACGACCTGGCGCTCATCGCCGGTCAAAAGCCGGTGATCACCAAAGCTGCTAACTCCATCGCCACCTTCAAGGTGCGTGAGGGCATGCCCCTCGGCGCCAAGGTGACGCTGCGCCGCGAACAGATGTTCGAGTTCCTCGACCGTCTGATCACCATCGCGCTTCCGCGCGTTCGTGACTTCCGCGGCTTGAACCCGAAGAGCTTCGATGGCCGTGGCAACTACGCCATGGGCATTAAGGAACACATCGTTTTCCCCGAAATCGAGTACGACAAGGTCGACCAGATTTGGGGTATGGACGTGGTCGTGTGCACCACGGCCAACACCGATGAAGAGGCGCGCGAACTGCTGCGCGCGTTCAACTTCCCGTTCCGCAAGTAACGCGGATATACGGGAAAGGAACGAGGAAAAACGATGGCGAAGAAGAGCGCGATCGAGAAGAACAAGCGGCGCGAGCGCCTTGTGCAGAAGTACGCTGCAAAGCGTGCTGCTCTCAAGGCCGCAGCCAAGGATGAAACGCTGTCTCTGGAAGAGCGTTTCGCCGCCCGTCTGAAGCTCGCGGCACTGCCGCGTAATTCGGCACCGAACCGCGTGCGCAACCGGTGTGAAGTCACCGGCCGTCCGCGCGGCTTCTACCGCAAGCTGAAGATGTCGCGCGTTGCGCTGCGTGAGCTGGGCTCTCTGGGTAAGATCCCGGGCCTGGTCAAGTCGAGCTGGTAAGGAGAGGCTGCGATGGCAATTTCCGATCCGTTGGGTGATATGCTCACCCGCATCCGGAACGCGCAGCTGCGCCGCAAGAACAAGGTGTCCTCACCTCATTCGAAGCTGCGTGCGCATGTGCTTGATGTTTTGGCCAAGGAAGGTTACATCCGTGGCTACACGACGGTCGAATTCGAGGACGGAAAGTCCGAGCTTGAGATCGAACTGAAGTATTTCGATGGTGAACCGGTGATTCGTGAGATCGAGCGTATCTCCAAGCCCGGCCGCCGCGTGTACTCGTCGGTAAAGAACATTCCGCATGTCGCGAATGGCCTCGGTGTGTCGATCCTGTCGACCCCCCGTGGCGTCATGAGCGACCATCAGGCGCGGGATGAGAATGTTGGTGGTGAAGTGCTCTGCCGCGTCTTCTGACGCGGCAGTGACCTTCCTATTTATGTGACAAGGTTGATCAGATGTCTCGTATTGGCAAAAAGCCAGTCCCCGTGCCGAGCGGGGTAACGGCAACGATCAACGGCCGCACCATCGAGGTCAAGGGACCGAAGGGCCAGCTGTCCTTCGTGCTCAATGACCTGGTGCTCGCCGAAATGACGGATGCCGGGATCCAGGTTGATCCCCGTAATGACAGCAAGCCGGCACGCTCCATGTGGGGCATGACCCGGACCATGATCCAGAACCTGATCACCGGCGTGAGCCAGGGCTTCGAACGCAAGCTCGAGATCACCGGTGTGGGTTACCGTGCTCAGATGCAGGGCCGCAATGTCCAGCTCGCCCTTGGCTTCTCCCACGACGTCGTTTACGAGGTCCCTGAAGGAGTTGAAGTCAAGTGCCCGAAGCCGACCGAGATTCTGATCTCCGGCATCGACAAGCAGGTCGTCGGTCAGGTCGCGGCTAACATCCGCGAATACCGTGGCCCCGAGCCGTACAAGGGCAAGGGCATTCGCTATGCGGGCGAGTTCATCGTTCGCAAAGAAGGCAAGAAGAAGTAACGGACCCGGATCATGGCGAACAGCAAAACTGCTTTCGAGCGTCGTCGCGACCGCGTGCGCCGTTCGATCAAGAAGGTGGCGAACGGTCGTCCGCGCCTTTCCGTATTCCGCTCGTCGAAGCAGATCTATGCCCAGATCATCGACGACGCCAAGGGGCACACCGTTGCCTCTGCCTCCACGCTTGAAAAGGACGTGCGGGGCTCATTGAAGACGGGCGCCGATGTGGCTGCGGCTGCAGCTGTCGGCAAGCTTGTCGCCGAGCGCGCTCTGGCCGCTGGCGTCAAGCAGGTCGTGTTCGACCGTGGCGGGTACATGTATCACGGGCGCATCAAGGCGCTTGCAGATGCAGCCCGCGAGGGCGGACTTGAATTCTGACCAGCGCTTGGCGCTCTGAAGAACGGAAGACGAATAATATGGCGAGACAGGACACACGGGAGCGCGATCGCGAAGAGCGCGACAGCGAGTTCGTCGACAAGCTCGTACACATCAACCGCGTCGCGAAGGTGGTCAAGGGTGGCCGCCGCTTCGGCTTTGCCGCGCTCGTCGTCGTGGGTGACCAGAAGGGCCGCGTTGGCTTCGGCCACGGCAAGGCTCGCGAAGTGCCGGAAGCGATCCGCAAGGCAACGGAAGCTGCCAAGCGTGCAATGGTTCGCGTGCCGCTGCGCGAGGGCCGTACGCTTCATCACGATGTCGAGGGCCGTCACGGCGCCGGCAAGGTGATCCTGCGTGCAGCTCCGGCTGGTACCGGTATCATCGCGGGTGGCCCGATGCGCGCCGTGTTCGAGACGCTTGGCGTCCAGGACGTGGTTGCCAAGTCGCTTGGCTCCTCGAACCCGTACAACATGGTGCGCGCAACCTTTGCAGCCCTGACCAAGGAAGACAGCCCGCGTGCTGTCGCGGCCCGTCGTGGCCTCAAGGTCTCGGTGCTTCAGGGCCGCCGCCGCGACAACGACGAAACGGTTCCGGCAGGTGCCGAGGCTTGAGGCCCGGCACTCCGGTAACCAGTTGAACGAGGGGTAGTTCCATGGCGAACACCGAAAAGACCGTAACGGTCGAGCAGATCGGCAGCCCGCTGCGCCGTCCCAAGGAGCAGCAGGCAACCTTGATCGGCCTCGGCCTGAACAAGATGCACCGCCGCTCGACGCTCAAGGACACTCCGGAAGTGCGCGGCATGATCCGCAAGCTTCCGCACCTCGTCCGCATCGTTGACGAAGCGTGAGGGCAGGAGAGAAGACTATGAAGCTCAATGACCTGCGGGACAATCCTGGTTCCGTTAAGGAGCGTACCCGCGTTGGCCGCGGTATCGGCTCCGGCAAGGGCAAGACCGGTGGCCGCGGCGTGAAGGGTCAGAAGTCCCGTTCCGGCGTGGCGATCAAGGGCTTCGAAGGTGGTCAGATGCCGCTGCATCGCCGCCTGCCGAAGCGTGGTTTCACCAACATCTTTGCCAAGGACTTCAACATCGTGTCGCTCGGCCGCGTGCAGGTTGCTCTCGACGAGGGCAAGCTGGATGCCAAGGCTTCGATCACGGTTGAGGCTCTCAAGGCTGCCGGTATCGTCAAGCGCGTCAAGGACGGCGTCCGCCTCCTGGCCGATGGCGAGCTGAAGGCCGCAGTGACCTTTGAAGTTGCTGGTGCTTCCAAGACGGCTGTTGAGGCTGTCGAGAAGGCTGGCGGCAAGGTCGTGATCCTCGGAGCTCAGGCCGAATAGGCCTGGGCTTCGCCCTTTTTCTCGGACAGCAACCTCCGGAGAACGGCATGGCATCCGCTGCCGAACAGCTGGCATCAAATCTCAATTTCTCAGCTTTCGCGAAGGCTGAAGAACTCAAGAAGCGCATCTGGTTCACGCTGGGGGCGCTTTTGGTTTATCGGTTCGGCACTTACATCCCGCTGCCCGGGATCAATCCGGCCGCTTTTGCACAGGCCTTCAGCCAGGCTCAGTCTGGCGTGATCGGCATGTTCAACATGTTCGCCGGCGGCGCCGTCGAGCGTATGGCGATCTTCGCCCTGGGCATCATGCCCTACATCTCCGCTTCCATTATCATGCAGCTGATGACGACTGTCGTTCCGACACTCGAGGCGCTGAAGAAGGAAGGGGAGCAGGGCCGCAAGGTCATCAATCAGTACACCCGCTACGGCACGGTGCTTCTGGCGATTGCACAGTCCTATGGCATCGCGGTCGGGCTTGAGGGTTCGGCCAATGTGGTGACCGATCCGGGCTGGTTCTTCCGTCTTTCCGCTGTTCTCAGCTTGACGGGCGGCACCATGTTCCTGATGTGGCTGGGTGAGCAGATCACCTCGCGCGGCATTGGTAACGGCATTTCGCTGATCATCTTCGCCGGCATCGTGGCCGGTCTGCCGACTGCGCTCGTGTCGCTGTTCGAGCTGGGCCGTCAGGACGCCATTGCGGGCTGGCTCATTCCGGTGCTTCTCATTCTGGCGGTTGGCGTGATTGCGCTGATCGTATTCATGGAGCGGGCGCAGCGCCGGCTTCTGATCCAGTATCCGAAGCGTCAGGTTGGCAACAAGATGTTTGAGGGCAACACCTCGTTCCTGCCCCTCAAGCTCAACACCGCTGGCGTCATCCCGCCGATCTTCGCCTCGTCGCTTCTGCTCATTCCGGCAACCATTGCCGGGTTCTCCGCGGGCAGCGGTCCGGCCTGGCTGACGACGGTGACGACGCTGCTTGGTCATGGACAGCCGCTGTACATGATCTTCTATGCGGCAATGATCGTGTTCTTCTGCTTCTTCTACACGGCTATCGTGTTCAGCCCGTCGGAAACGGCGGACAATCTGAAGCGGCACGGCGGTTTCATTCCGGGAATTCGTCCGGGCGAGCGTACGGCTCAATTCATTGACCATGTGCTGACCCGCATTACGGTACTGGGCGCCATCTACATCACGGCGGTCTGCCTATTACCCGAATTCCTCATTTCCGCGACGGGCGTTCCGTTCTATTTCGGGGGAACCTCGCTGCTGATCGTTGTGAGCGTCACGATGGACACCGTTTCCCAGATCCAGGGCCATCTGCTTGCGCACCAGTACGAGGGGCTGGTGAAGAAAGCAAAGCTCAGGGGGAAGCGTAGATGAGGTTGATTCTGGTCGGACCTCCCGGTGCAGGGAAGGGTACTCAGGCGGCCCGGCTTGTTGCCAAACATGGCATTCCGCAACTGTCGACCGGCGACATGCTTCGTGCCGCCGTCGCAGCCGGAACCGAGGTCGGCCTCAAGGCCAAGGCAGTGATGGACGCCGGCGGGCTCGTCTCTGACGAGATCGTTGTCGGCATCATCCGGGACCGGATTGGCGAAGTGGATGCACAGAAGGGGTTCATCCTCGATGGCTTCCCGCGCACGCTGGCCCAGGCCGAGGCTTTGGATCAGATGCTCGCAGAAAACCGCATCGGTCTCGATGCGGTGATCGAGCTGCGGGTGGACCAGTCCAAGCTCGTGTCGCGAATCATCAACCGTGCGGAAGAGGCGAAGGCTGCCGGCCAGCCGGTCCGTAAGGATGATGATCCGGAAGTCTTCAAGCAGCGTCTTGAAGCCTATAACCGCGATACGGCCGTGGTCATTCCCTACTACGAGAAGAACGGCCTTCTCACGGTCATCGATGGCATGCAGCCGATTGATGATGTGACGGCTGCCATTGCCGCCGTTCTTTCGAAGCTTGACGAACGGGTTGAGAGCCGGTAAACACCGCGCTCTAATCCTCAAGATTATGTGCCGATCCCGGAGATACCGGGGCCGGCACATTCTGTGCTGGTCAAAGCCAGCCAATAAACTCCCGCAAGGGCCGGGCTCCACCGGACGCGGGGAAATGCAACCGCGGTGCTTAAAGCCGCAAGATATGGAGACGCACGTGGCACGTATTGCTGGCGTTAACATCCCGACGAACAAGCGCGTTGTCATCGCGCTTCAGTACATTCACGGCATTGGTGCCAAGTTCGCGCAGGAAATCATCGAAAAGGTGAACATTGCGCCGGAGCGCCGCGTGAATCAGCTGTCTGACGCCGAAGTGCTGGCGATTCGCGAGACCATCGACCGCGACTACCTCGTGGAAGGTGACCTGCGCCGCGAAACCGCGATGAACATCAAGCGCCTGATGGACCTTGGCTGCTACCGCGGCCTGCGTCACCGCCGCGGCCTGCCGGTCCGTGGCCAGCGCACCCATACGAATGCTCGCACCCGCAAGGGTCCGGCAAAGCCGATCGCAGGCAAGAAGAAGTAATCTGCCGCTACGGCTGGTGTAGCCGCCGGTATTACGGCGGTGCAGAGATCAAACCAAGGAATATAGAATGGCTAAGGACACGACACGCGTGCGCCGCCGCGAACGCAAGAACATCTCTTCTGGCGTGGCACACGTGAACTCCACGTTCAACAACACCATGATCACCATCACCGACGCGCAGGGAAATGCGATTTCCTGGTCGTCCGCTGGTGCTCTCGGCTTCAAGGGTTCGCGTAAGTCGACCCCTTATGCGGCTCAGGTTGCTGCAGAAGATGCAGCCCGCAAGGCTTCCGAGCACGGCATGCGCACGCTTGAGGTCGAAGTTCGTGGTCCCGGTTCGGGCCGTGAGTCGGCTCTGCGCGCCCTGCAGGCTGCCGGCTTCCTCATCACGTCGATCCGCGATGTGACGCCGATCCCGCACAACGGGTGCCGTCCGCGCAAGCGCCGCCGCGTCTGAGGTCATTTGACTTTCAGATACCTGGTTTCCTCCAATGGCGAAGAATGGCCGGCGAGCTCCGGCGGGACAGCCGACGAGGTAAGAACGTGACGATTCAGAAGAACTGGCAAGAGCTGATCAAGCCGAACAAACTGGAAGTGAAGCCGGGTGAAAATCCGCGCACGACCGGTACCGTGGTCGCCGAGCCGCTTGAGCGCGGCTATGGCCTCACGCTCGGCAATGCCCTGCGCCGCATCCTGCTTTCCTCGCTGCAGGGTGCTGCCGTAACGGCTGTGCAGATCGACGGCGTTCTGCACGAATTCTCGTCCATTCCGGGCGTGCGCGAAGATGTGACGGACATCATCCTGAACATCAAGGAAATCGCGATCCGCATGGAAGGCGAGGGCCCCAAGCGCATGGTTGTGCGCAAGCAGGGTCCCGGTGTCGTGACCGCTGGTGACATCCAGACGGTTGGTGACGTCGAAGTGCTGAACCCGGAACTCGTGCTCTGCACCCTCGATGAGGGCGCGGAAATCCGCATGGAGTTCACGGTCAACACCGGCAAGGGCTACGTGGCAGCCGAGCGGAACCGTCCTGAGGACGCTCCGATTGGTCTGATCCCGGTCGACAGCCTGTACTCCCCGGTCAAGAAAGTGTCCTACAAGGTTGAAAACACCCGTGAAGGCCAGGTTCTTGACTATGACAAGCTGACGCTGACGGTCGAAACCGATGGTTCGGTGAAGCCGGAAGATGCGGTGGCTTATGCGGCGCGCATTCTGCAGGACCAGCTTTCGATCTTCGTCAACTTCGAAGAGCCGAAGCGTGAGATCGCAGAAGACAGCGTTCCGGAACTGGCATTCAACCCGGCCCTTCTCAAGAAGGTCGACGAGCTCGAGCTGTCCGTTCGTTCGGCAAACTGCCTGAAGAACGACAACATCGTTTATATCGGCGATCTCATCCAGAAGACCGAGGCGGAAATGCTCCGCACGCCGAACTTCGGCCGCAAGTCGCTTAACGAGATCAAGGAAGTTCTCGCACAGATGGGTCTCCATCTGGGCATGGACGTGGCCAACTGGCCGCCGGAGAACATCGAGGACCTCGCCAAGCGCTACGAGGACCATCAGTACTAAGGGGCGGTTTCGCCCCTGGCAGAACAACAGGGCGGCAGTCCCGCAGAGGATGCCCGCTTAACGTCTAAAGGAGAAGGCCATGCGCCACGGTAAATCCGGCCGCAAGCTCGGCCGCACCACGAGCCACCGTACTGCGATGTTCGCCAACATGGCGGCCTCGCTGATTGAACACGAAGCCATCGTCACGACGCTGCCGAAGGCCAAGGAAATGAAGCCGATCATGGACAAGCTTGTCACCCTCGGCAAGCGCGGCGATCTGCATGCCCGCCGTCAGGCGATCTCGCAGGTTCGTGACGTTGCCATGGTCCGCAAGCTGTTTGACGTGCTCGCCAGCCGTTACAAGGAGCGCAACGGTGGTTACACCCGCGTGGTCAAGGCTGGCTTCCGTTATGGCGACAGCGCGCCGATGGCTGTGATCGAGCTGGTTGACCGTGACATGTCTGCACGCGGCGCTGCCGACCGTGCCCGTCACGAAGCGGAACAGGCTGCTGAGAACGCAGCGTAAGGTTTCGGAAGTATAGACGACTGTGAAAGGCGGGCCCTGTGCCCGCCTTTTGCTTTTTCTCGATATTTTCTGCTGAATTTGTGTGTCAGCTCAGTTCACTTGTCAAAATTATCTTGTTCTTAAGATCATTAAGGAGATGCTGCCCCCACTTTTCCTTTCCATGGAGCTGGGTGCGCTATGAGCGGAAGTCAGAATGCCGGCGTGAAGAGCCGGAGCTTTTTACGTCTTTCCACGATTATACCTGCTGTCACTGTAGGCCTTGCATTGGTTTCCTGTGCAGTGGTTGGGGTGATTGGTTATACAACCGGCCGCGACGGCCTTGAAAAGGCGGGCGTCTCCGAGCTGGGCTTGATGGTGCAGTCGCGCCACGCCCTGCTTTCCGCCAAGTTCGATGGTATTCAGTCTGATCTGTCGAACCTTGCCTCGGGCGCAGCCGCGACGCTGCTCATGAAGGACCTGGCGAGCACCCGGGCGAACCTCGGCACCGACATGGAGTCGATCCGCAGCTACTATCAGGCTGCAGGCAGTAGTGCTGCCGACCGCGCCGAGCTGACGGGCAAGACCAACAAGACCATGTATTCCTGGCGTCATGGTGAGCTGCATGGCTCATTCCTGTCGGCCTGGAAGGCTGGCGGCTACGGCGATATCTACGGCATCACCAACGACGGCCTCGTTCTTTATTCCGTGACCAAGGGCGACGACTTCCTTCAGTCGGTCACCGACGGTTCTCTGGCCGCGACAGGTCTTGGCGAAGCGTTCAAGCTGGCTGCGGGCCAGCCGGCCGGCACACAGGTAGCAACGGGCTTCAGTGAATATGGAGCGGATGCAACTCCGTCGATGTTCCTGGCCCAACCCGTCTATGTGAACGAGTTCGGTGAAAGCAAGTATCTCGGCGTCATCGCTATGCGCGTAACGTCCCCGATGCTGGACAAGGTTCTCGCAGACCGCGAAGGGCTTGGCGAAACTGGACAGACCTACCTGGTTTCTCAGGGTGGTATGGTGCTGACCACGATGCCGGCGCTGGATTTCCCGACAGCACTGAAGTTCCAGGCGGAGGGCAAGCCTATCGATGACGCCCTGCGTGGCGTCGAGTCGTCGGGGCAGGTGACCGGCAAGGATGGCCTTGACCGTATGGTTCTGGCTGAGCCTATCAACTTCATGGGGCAGACCTATGCGGTTGTCGCCGACAAGACCATGGAAGAGACCCTGAGTGCCGTCACCGCCATGCGTGACCGGATGATCATGCTGACGCTGATCACGCTCGCTGTCGTTGCTGTGGTTGCTCTGCTGTTCTCACGCACCATCACCAAGCCGCTTCAGGTGCTGGTTCAGGCGCTGACGTCCATTGCCAATGGCAACCTCTCGCAGGACATTTCTGCGGCCCGCCGCGGGGATGAAATCGGTGAGATTGGCCGTGCGGTTCTGCAGATCCGCGAGAACGCGGCTGCCGAGCAGGAACGCCGTGCTGAGGAAGAGGCAATTGCTGCCCGCTCCCAGGCTGAACAGCGCCAGCAAATGCTCTCCGGTCTGGCCGCCGAGTTCGAGGCGTCCGTTGGCCGCGTGGTTGAAACCGTTTCCCGCTCGGCGCAGAGCCTGCAGTCTGCAGCTCGCGAGGTGCAGGAAATGACGCAGTCGGCTGGTGACAGCGCGTCGCGTGCGGCTGACATGTCCAATCAGGCCATGGAAGAAGTGCAGTCGATCGCTTCGGCATCGGACCAGCTTTCGAGCTCGATCCGCCAGATCTCCGAGCTGATCGCCCGTTCGTCCAGCGTGGCCCAGACGGCAACAATCCGTGCCCAGGCCACCAACACCACCGTGCGTTCGCTGGCAGAAGCTGCCAACCGTATCGGTGAGGTGGTGACACTGATCTCGGACATTGCCGACCAGACCAACCTGCTTGCCCTCAATGCCACCATCGAGGCGGCGCGTGCAGGCGAGGCCGGCCGGGGCTTTGCCGTCGTGGCATCGGAAGTCAAGGAACTGGCCTCGCAGACCGGCAAGGCAACCGGCGAAATCCAGCAGCAGATCGACGCGATCCGCAGCGCCACGGATGATGCCGTTGCTGCTATCGCCGAGATCCAGGAGACCATCAGCGAAATCACCATGTCGGTGACCGAGGTGTCTTCCGCCGTCGAGGAGCAGAGCGCCGCAACGCAGGGCATCGCTGACAACACGCAGCGTGCAGCACGCGGCACCGAAGAGGTGACGAGCAACATCCGCCGGGTGAACGATGTGACCGAGCGCACGGGCACCGCTGCTGACGGCTTCGTTGCATCTGCCAGCGAGCTGAGCAGTCAGGCACGCCACCTCGACGAGGAGGTCCGCTCCTTCCTGTCGCAGGTCCGCTCCGCCTGAACCCATCAAGCTGCAATGCCGGGCCGCAAGGCTTGGCATTGCAGGACGGGCTTCCTATCTGGCATGTATCGAATCCGGCCTTCGTGCCGGATTCTGCGTTTAAAGGGAGCTTTCACGATGGCCTTGGTCCACCGCCGTAAACTGTCTGCTAGCCTTGCCTTGCGGACTTGTTTCCACGCTCTGCTGGCCGTTTCCCTGTCAGCCGGCTCGACGCTTCTGGGGGCCATTGCCGTGCCCGGCACTGCCGGCACCGCCATTGCCCAGGAACGGCAGGTTCCAAAGAGCGAAGCGGAAATCACGCTCTCGTTCGCTCCAATCGTCAAGAAGGTGGCGCCTGCGGTCGTCAATGTCTATGCGACGCGGATGGTGGAGCAGCGGCAGCAGGTCTCGCCCTTTCTGGATGACCCCTTCTTCCGGCGCTTCTTCGGCGTGCCTGATAATGTGCCCGGCGGACAGCGCAAGCGGGTGCAGTCATCGCTGGGGTCCGGCGTGATCATTTCGCCGGAAGGCATCATCATCACCAACAATCACGTCATCGAGAATGCCGACGAGGTGCGTGTCGCACTCAGCGACCGGCGTGAGTTCGATGCCGACATCATCCTCAAGGACGAGCGGACGGATCTGGCCGTGCTGAAGATCCGCGAAGGCGGCAAATTCCCGACTGTTGAATTTGCTGATTCGGACGGGCTGGAAGTCGGTGACATGGTGCTGGCCATCGGCAATCCCTTCGGTGTTGGACAGACGGTGACACAGGGTATCGTCTCGGCTCTGGCGCGCACGCAGGTTGGCGTGACCGACTATCAGTTCTTCATCCAGACCGATGCCGCCATCAACCCGGGCAACTCGGGCGGCGCGCTGGTCGACATGCACGGACGGCTGGTCGGCATCAACACCGCGATTTTCTCCCGTTCCGGCGGCTCCATAGGCATCGGCTTTGCGATCCCTGCCAATATGGTGCGTTTTGTCGCCACTTCGGCGCAGACGTCCGGCAAGGTGCAGCGGCCCTGGCTCGGGGCGACGGTTCAGGTTGTGGGCGCCGAGATTGCCGAAGCTCTCGGCCTCGACCGGCCGCGCGGCGTGCTGGTCACCAAGGTTTTCCCGGGCTCCCCGGCCGACAAAGCGGGGCTGAAGGTCGGTGACCTCGTGACGGCAGTGGACGGGGCGGAGGTGCTCGATCCAGACTCCTTCGGCTACCGTTTCGCCACGAAACAGCTGGGCGGAGCAGCAGAATTCACCTTCCTGCGCAACGGATCGGAACTGCAAGCGGATGTGCCGCTGAAGGCTGCGCCCGAAACCCCGGCGCGCGATGCCCGCAAGATCGAGGCCTACTCGCCTTTTGCTGGCGCAACGGTGATGAACCTTTCTCCGGCTGTTTCGGACGAGCTGCGCCTCGACACGATGGATGAGGGCGTGGTGATCAGCGAGATTGCGCAGGGCTCTCCGGCCAACCGTGTGGGCCTGCGGCCAGGCGATATTATCGTAGGTGTGAACGAACAGAAGGTCGCCAGCACGGCAGAGCTTGACCGTATGCTCAAACGGCCTGCAAGGTTCTGGCTTCTTGATATCAAGCGGGGCGGGGAGACGACACGTCTTGCCCTGCGCGGCTGATGATGCAGTTGATCCGTCATGAGTGACCTCTTTTCCGCTTCCGGGCAGATGCTTGCCTCCCAACCCGCCGGGCCGCGCCCGCTGGCAGACAGGCTGCGGCCGAAGCGGCTGGAGGATGTTGCGGGGCAGGACCATCTGCTGGGCCCCGATGGCACGCTGTCGCGCATGCTGCGCAACCGCAGCCTTGGCTCACTGATCTTCTGGGGGCCGCCAGGCACCGGCAAGACGACGGTGGCCCGGCTGCTGGCCGCGGAAACAGATCTGGGCTTTGAACAGATCTCGGCGATCTTTTCCGGCGTTGCCGATCTCAAGAAGGTGTTTGAAGCCGCCCGTGCCCGGCGCATGGGCGGACGGGGCACGCTGCTGTTCGTGGACGAAATCCACCGCTTCAACCGCGCCCAGCAGGACAGCTTCCTGCCGGTGATGGAAGACGGCACCATTACTCTGGTTGGCGCGACGACCGAGAACCCGTCCTTTGAGCTGAACGCGGCGCTTCTGTCGCGCTCTCACGTGATGACCTTCCGCTCGCTGGACCGTGAGGCCGTGGAGCGGCTGCTGGCGCGGGCAGAAGTGGAAGAGGGCAAGCCTCTGCCGCTCGATGAAGAGGCGCGCGGCGTGCTGGTGCGCATGGCAGATGGGGATGGACGCTCGGCTTTGACACTGGCGGAGGATGTCTGGCGAGCGGCTGGGGAGGGGGAAGTCTTCACCGCAGCGCGGCTGCAGGAGATCGTCCAGCGCCGGGCGCCGATCTATGACAAGAGCCAGGACGGCCACTACAATCTGATTTCCGCCCTGCACAAGTCCGTGCGCGGTTCGGACCCTGATGCGGCGCTCTACTGGTTCGCGCGCATGCTCGATGGCGGCGAGGACCCGCTTTATCTCGCCCGCCGCCTGATCCGCATGGCGGTGGAGGACATCGGCCTTGCCGACCCCCAGGCGCTGACACAGGCGAATGCTGCGCGCGATGCCTATCAGATGCTGGGCTCGCCGGAAGGGGAACTGGCGCTGGCGCAATGCGTGGTCTATCTGGCGACTGCGCCAAAGTCGAATGCGGTCTACACGGCCTACAAGGCGGCGGTGCGCGCGGCCAAGAGCCATGGTTCGCTGCTGCCGCCAAAGCACATTCTGAATGCCCCGACCAAGCTGATGAAGTCCGAAGGCTACGGTGACGGTTATGCCTATGACCATGACCAGCCGGACGCCTTCTCCGGTCAGGACTATTTCCCCGAAAGCATGGGACGGCAGGTCTTCTATGATCCCGTGGAGCGCGGCTTTGAGCGCGAGTTGCGCAAGCGCCTCGAATACTGGTCGAGACTGCGGCGCGAGCGCGGCGGCGGGTGACAGGGTAAGATACAGCTGACCATTCCCCGAACTTCGCCTTGCCGTCCGAGGGCGGCTGCGCGATGCTGGCGGCCTGTCGGTCCGGGGATTCGCCCATGAAGCAGATCGAGATCCGCCTCGCGCTCGTGTTCTACGGCGGTGTTTCCCTTGCCATCTACATGCATGGCGTCAGCCGCGAAGTCCTCAATCTCGTCAAGGCCTCCAGCCTCAACGCCTCGCGCGATCCGCAGGAGGCTGCGGAGGAGACGGCAGCCGGAACGCTGTCGCCGTCCACACTTGCCTATCTGGAGCTGCTGCGCGCCTATGAGCCGGATGTGAATGTCCGAGTGGTGGTGGATGCCATTGCCGGGGCATCGGCAGGCGGTGTTAACGGGGTGATGCTCGCCCGTGCCATCGCCCATGATCTGCCTCTGGATGCCCACCGCGACCTCTGGCTTGAGAATGCGGATGTGACGCGGCTTGCCAAGCCGCAGGACGGCATCACCCGTTACCTCAAGAGCGGCATGTCTCCGGTAATCGACCGGCTGATCACCTCGGGCCTCAAGGCGCAGATCGACAGCCCGGAGACCCGCGACAAGCTGCGTCTGCTCACTCAGTCGCGCTGGTTCACCCCGCCGTTTTCCGGTTCGCGCTATTGCGGCTGGATGCTGGATGCCTGCCACGCCATGGACGCCAGCTGGCGCGAGGGCGCAACCCTGGTGCCGCGCGGACAGAAGCTGGAGCTGTTCGTCACCCTGACCGATTATTACGGCCGCCGCCAGCGCATCCGCATTGATGAACCGGCTTTCATCGAGGAGCGGGAACACCGGCGCATTCTGCGCTTTTCCTGCGAGCACCGCATGCCGGGCGTTCTGGACAGCAGTTTCACCCCGCGCCACATTCCCGGTCTTGTCTTTGCCGCCCGTGCGACTTCCTCTTTCCCCGGTGCATTTCCACCCGCAACAGTGGGGGAAATGGACAAGCTGCTGGCAGAGAGGGGCGAGGTCTGGGAGACACGCGAGAGCTTCCTGCGTGACACGCTTGGCGGGCCGGTGGATGATGTGGAGCGGCGCTGCTTTGTCGATGGCAGCGTTGTGATGAACAAGCCCTTTGGCCCCGTCATCGAGGCCATAGACGAGCGGCCAGCCACCCGCGAGGTCGCCCGGCGGCTGGTCTATGTCGACCCGGTGCCCTTCAACGGCAAGGGCGTAGGTCCAAATGGCAATGGCGATACGGTGCCGGGCTTTTTCCGGGTGATCCTGTCTTCGCTCGCCCATATTCCGCGCAACGAACCCGTGGGGGATGATCTCAAGGCCATTGAGGCACGCAACCGGCGGGCGCGGCGCCTTGCCGAGGTGATTGCCGCCACCGATCCGCTGGTGGATGCGGAGGTGGGGCGGATCCTGCCGGCCGCCTCCAGCCAGCCACTGACCATCGAGGAGCTGACCCGTTGCCGGGTGAAGGCGAACGAGGCAGCCCACGTGCAGGCGGGCTATGCCTATCTCAGCTACCAGACGCTGAAGGTGGAGGCGCTGGCCGAGCGGCTGGCGGGTCTCGTCTGCGAGCTGGGCGCAAGGGCAGGGGCAGAGCTGGATCTGGATGATGTTCTTGCCCGCCTCAAGGCTGGGCTGCCGGATGCCATGGACGCGGGCAACTTCGGGTCATCGCAGGCTCTCATCAGTATGCTGAAGGGGCTGGATGTGGACTACCGCATCCGCCGCCTGAGGTTCGTGGTGCGCAAGCTCAACAGCTTTTATCAGTCCCGCAGCCATGATGTGGCCGTCCAGAAGCCGGATGATCTCGATGCGCTGAAGCGTGAACTTTACGAGCAGATCGACATGCTGCTGCGCTGCTGGAACGCTGCGGCCTATCCGCAGGCTATGTGCGAGCTTGCGGCCGGACTTGCCACAGATGATGGTCCGGAGGCTGTGGAGGCGGTGCTTGCCGCGATCCGCGCCCACATGCGTCTTGGAGATCTGGACCGGCTGCAGGATGACATTTTCGCGGTGATGACCTTCACCTATCTGGTGCCGGGCCTCCGCCAGGAGCTGACACGCGCCTATGTGGGCTTTGCCTTCTATGATCTGGTAACGCTGCCCGTATTCCAGCGCACGGACTTTTCGGAAGTGAACGAAACGCTGATCGACCGGATCAGCCCGCGTGATGCCAGTTCCCTGCTGGACGAAGGCTTTGTGCTGAAAGGATCGGCGCTGAACACTTTTGGTGCGTTCTTCAACCGGTCCTGGCGCGAACATGACTATCTCTGGGGCCGGCTGACGGCGGCTGACCGGCTGATGCGCATCGTCCAATCGTCCATCGGCAGCCGGGTGCTTGCCCCGGCCGAAGAACAGAGGCTGAAGCGCAATCTGTTTCTGGCGATCGTTGACGAGGAGGCACCGCATCTGAAGGCGGACCCAGCTTTGATCCTAGCAGTGCGGCGCCTGATTGAAGAACGGGTTGGCCTGGACAGCAAAATGGAAGCGGAGGAGCCGCTTCCGCAGGAAGGTTGAGGGAATGGGTAGTTTTCTGATCGTCGCGCTTGGCGGCGGCATCGGTGCGGCGCTGCGCCATGGGGTCAATCTGTTGACCTTGCGCTGGTTCGGGCCGAATTTTCCCTATGGCACGCTGACAGTGAATGTGGCCGGATCGCTGATCATGGGCCTCTTCATCGGCTTGCTGCTGCGTTACAATCCCGGCACGTCGGCGGGTCTGCGGCTTTTCGTGGCGACCGGCATCCTCGGCGGCTTCACCACTTTTTCCGCCTTCTCGCTGGACATGGCGCTGCTGTGGGAGAGGGGGGCTGTGCATATGGCGCTGCTTTATGTGGTCCTGTCGGTTCTCCTGTCCATCCTCGCGGTCTTTGCCGGTCTTGCCATTGCGCGCAGTGTTGGAGCGTGAAACTCCGGCCTTTCGGACCTTGTGACACTCTTGAGCTGCGAAATCTCTTCCCTTGCGGGCCAAGGACGCTTAAGAGGAGCACAACAACAGCTGCGCCCTGCCGGGCCGGTTTGACGTGCCGCGTTGGCCGTCCCGGATACCCGCTCCAAGCCGGGCAAGCGCCAGAACGAGACCCATATGTCCGCTATTGAACTCAAGACCGTGTCCGCCGATGAGGCTGGCATGCGCCTCGACCGTTGGTTCAAGGTCCATTTTCCGGGCCTTGGCTTCGGCCACCTGCAGAAGCTGCTGCGCACCGGCCAGGTGCGCGTCGACGGCAAGCGCGCCGAAAGCGCCACGCGCCTTGCTGCCGGGCAGAGCGTGCGCATCCCGCCGCTCGGCATCGAGATCGAGGCGGACGACCGCAAGAACGCCCGGCCGAAGTCCACAAAGCTCATCGATGACGATCGCAAGGCCATCGAGGACATGATGCTGTTCGAGGACAGCATGGTGATGGTGCTGAACAAGCCCGCAGGTCTTGCTGTACAGGGCGGTTCGGGCCTGCGCCGCCATCTCGACGGCATGCTGGATGCCTTCACCGACAGCAAGGGCAACAAGCCGCGCCTTGTGCACCGGCTGGACCGGGAGACCTCTGGCATCATCCTCGTCGCCAAGACCCGTCTTGCTGCGCAGGAGCTGACCAAGTCCTTCCGCCACCGTAACACCCGCAAGATCTACTGGGCGATGCTGGCCGGGGTGCCGAAGCCCAAGCAGGGCCGTATCTCCACCTATCTCGCCCGTGACGAGAGCGAGGAGCGCATGCGCATTGCCCGTCATGGTGAGGATGAGGCCCAGCACGCCGTGTCGCTCTACAATGTGGTTGAGCAATCAGCGCAGAAACTGTCCTGGGTGACCATGAAGCCGGTGACCGGCCGCACCCATCAGCTGCGCGCCCATGCGGCCCACATTCATCACCCGATCATCGGGGACGACAAGTATTTCAACGTGGAAAACTGGGAGCTGCCCGGCGGCATCCAGAACCGCCTGCACCTGCTGGCCCGGCGTATCATCATTCCGCACCCCTCGGGTCACGGCAAGATCGACGTCTCCGCGCCGCTGCCCCCGCACATGCAGCAGACCTGGAACCTGCTCGGCTTTGATGTTGCCGATTATGTTCCGGAGCTGGACGAGGAAGACTGAGGAACTGGCCTGCCCATGTATCTTGTGATCTTTGACTGCGACGGCACGCTGATCGACAGCCAGGAAACCATCCTGCACGGGCTTGAGGTTGGCTTTGCCGCCGCTGGGCTGCCGATGCCCGGCCGCAAGGAAGCGCTGTCCATCGTCGGCCTGTCGCTGGAACAGGCATTCGCCCGTCTGGTGGGCCCGGAACACCGCAGCAAGGTGGGCATGATGTCCGAGGCCTATCGGGCTTCCAAGCGCAGCCGCCGCGAGGCAGGCCTTGATCACGATCCGCTCTATCCGGGCGCCCGCGAAGCCATCTTGCGCCTTGGCGCGCGCGACGATGTGCTGCTGGGCATCGCCACTGGCAAGGCCCGCCGCGGCGTGGATCACATGTTGAAGCTGCATGATCTGGAAGGGCGATTTGTTACCATCCAGACCGCTGACACCAGCCCCTCCAAGCCGCATCCCGATATGGTACTGCGGGCCATGGGCGAAACGGGCGCCGAACCCCTGCGCACGGTGATGATCGGCGACACCAGCTTTGACATGGAAATGGCACGGGCCGCCGGCGCTCTCGCCGTCGGCGTGTCCTGGGGCTATCACACGGCTGACCTTCTGCATGGGGCAGGGGCCCATGCGGTGATAGACCAATTTGATGCGATCGACGGCGCGATTGCCCGCTGCCTCGGCTGGACACTGGAGACCCTTTGATGCGCGATATCTTTGAAGAGATCCACGCGAACCTTGCCAAATATGATCCGGTCGAGCGGGCCAAGGAACTCTCGCGCCGCGAATTGCCGAAGCGCTTCTATGATACTGCTTCGTCCGCTCCCGCTGAGGGGGGGCACGCAGTGCTGCTGGATGGCCGCGCGGTGAAGACGCCGGGCCGCAAGCCGTTGCTTCTGCCTGATGCCCGCCTCGCTGCCGCCGTTGCTGCCGAATGGCATGCGCAGGAAAAGGTGATCAACCCCGGCATCATGCCGCTGACCCGCATCGCCAATGCGGCCATTGATGCGGTCGGCGACCGCTTTGCGGAAGTCGCCGATGAGATCGCCCGTTATGCCGGGAATGATGCCCTGTGCTACCGCGCCAGCGAGCCGGAGCGCCTGACCGAACGCCAGCGCCAGATCTGGGATCCGCTGCTGGCCGCTGCAGAAGCCGAACTCGCCGGACGTTTCCGCCTGTCCGGCGGCATCATGCATGTGGCGCAGGACGAAAGCCTTGTTGCCGCCTTCCGCAAGGCGCTGGATGGTTTTTCGGCGCTGGAACTGGCCGCCCTGCACACGGTGACGACCGTCACGGGCTCGGCCGTTATCGCGCTGCTTCTCGCCCGCCGCAATCATGCCGCCGCAGACCTCTGGGCCGCTGCCCATGTGGACGAGGACTGGAACGCGGAACTCTGGGGTGAAGACGCCGAAGCCCGCCGCATCCGCGCCTACAAGAAGACCGAATTCGATGCCGCAGCGCTGATCCTGGGGCACGGATAAGGCGAAAGCAATTTTATTTCAGATAGTTGAGGCAACTCTCTGAATCAAACTTGCAGCAGCTTGAATCAACTTTCGAGCCTGTTGAATCTGATTACCGCGCAGTTGAATCAGTTTCTCATCCGCTTGAATCTGAGTGTGAGCACAGCCTTTCCCACCACTCCGCGCCGCCCCGGCCTTGTGCCGGGGCCTGTAAGGCTGTCACTGCCCGAAACGAATGTCCCGTCTGGGCGCTCTGCGTCTCTGACAGGTCCCGGCACGGAGGCCGGGACGGAGCGGGGGCTGACGTAATACCTGACGCACAGCCGGAACGGTGCCCTCCGGCGCCTCAGATCTCGAATTCCGGGATCTCCGTGAAGGCCTTGCGCAGGGCGTTGGACCATTCTGAAGAGAGCGTCTGGAAATACGGATCTTCCCGGTCGATACGCTTCTGGCGGTGGGCTGTGAAGCTGTCCGTGTTGTAGAGCATCAGGTCGATCGGCATGCCGACCGACAGGTTCGAGCGCAGGGTGGAGTCGAAAGACAGCAGCGCCATCTTGGCCGCAGCGCCAAGGCGCATGTCGCGGCGGGTCACCCGGTCGAGGATCGGCTTGCCGTATTTGTGCTCGCCAATCTGGAAGAACATGGTGTCATCGGTGGCTTCGATGAAGTTGCCGGCCGAATAGATCTGGAACAGGCGCGGCTCTTCGCCCTTGATCTGGCCGCCGAAGATGAAGGTGACGAAGAAGCTTTCCGCGCTCGCCGCCAGAGCGTCGCCATCCAGTGCCCGCACGTCCCGCACAGCTTGCCCGACAAGGCGGGCCGCCTGGAACATGGTGTCCACGCTCATCAGATTGGTCTTGTTGAGGGTGGGAGAGGCAATCTGTTCGGACAGGATCGAAACCACTGACTGGGTGATGGCGAGATTGCCTGCCGTCAGCAGGGTGAAGACACGCTCGCCGGGCTTCTCCCAGACATGCAGTTTCTTGAAGGTGGCGATATTGTCGACACCCGCATTGGTGCGGGTGTCGGCAGCAAAGACGAGACCACGGTCAAGTTTCAGGCCAACGCAGTAAGTCACGGCAAAGGGGTCCGCTTCATTCTCAGGCCGCTTCGGACCCTTTATTGTTGCTGCTGGCTTCCGGCGCGGCTTACATCAACCTCGACATTGAGGTTTTCTTCCATGCCGCCAAACCGGATGCCGCGTATCGGAGCAGCGGAACGCGAGTCCAGCCCAGCCGTCAAGCGGATATAGTGATCGGTCGGGCAAATCGCATTGGAAACGTCAAAGCCGACCCAGCCCAAGCCCTCGATATAGGCCTCGGCCCAGGCATGGTGAGCTTCCGACTCCTGAGACTCATCCAGCAGAAGATAGCCCGAAACATAACGGGCAGGCACTCCGGCCGCGCGGGCGGCTGCGATGAAGATGTGGGCGTGGTCCTGACACACGCCTTCACCGGCAGCAAGCACCTGAATGGCCGTGGCGTGGGTTTCGGTCACGCCAACCCTATAGCTGACCTTGTCGCGGATCGCATGCATCAGGGCGTGGCAGCCGCCGATCTGATCCTCCGGTGTCACCAGGCTGGACAGCTTGCGGATGGCGTGGTTGGCTTCGGTCAGCGGCGTGACGCGGGTATAGATCCGTACCGGTGCTTCGGCTGTTTCTTCGCCCAGAACGCCGTTGAGGTCGGTGGTTTCCACTGTTCCCGAGGCAGTGATGGTCACGGCCTCCAGCTGTTCGCGGCTGGAGATCATGTGCACCAGATTGCCGAAGGCGTCGTGGTAAGTGGTTGCCCGGTCCATGCCCGGCGCCTCGATACGCCAGTCCAGGATGGTTTGTCCCGCGCAGGCAGGCGGTGTCAGCCGCAGCTGCTGCATGGCATTGGCAAGCGGGGTGTCATAGCGGTAATGCGTTGTGTGGCGGACTGTCAGGCGCATCGGATGCTGGCTCCTGCCTTCGGCCTTTTTCGATCAGGCGAAATTGTAATCACGGGCGACCCGGTCGGCGAATGCGTTGTTCCGGAGGGTGAAGTCCACCAGAAACTCGTGCAGGCCCTTGCTGTAGATGTCGCGCATGTGAGCGGCTCGCAGCTGCTCCTGCATCGCACCGGCCAGGGGCGCACTTGGCATCTGCTCGCCGTAGAAGGCGGTCAGATCATTCATCGTGCTGTTGAGCCAGTCATAACTGTGAGCCAGCGAGCGCGGCATTTCCCGGCGCAGGATGAGGAACTCGGCAATGTTCGCCGCCTTCAGTTCCGCGTTGGGAAAGGCGAAGCGGTAGCTTCTGAGGCCGGACATGACGCGCAGGATCGAGGACCACTGGTGATGGTGCCCCTTGCCGGCCATGTCGGTCACGGGCAGCAGGATCCAGTATTTGGCGTCCAGCACCCGTGCCGTGTGGTCCGCCCGCTCGACGAAATGGCCAAGCTGCGAGAAGGAATAACCGTCGTCGCGCAGGAGCGTACCCAGCAGCGCGCCGCGGAACAGCATGGCGCGCTGGCCGATCCAGGCGAGGAATTCCGGCAGCTTGTCCTGCGTCAGCGTCTGCGGCTTCACGTCGCTGAATTCGATCCACGTGGTGTTGATCGCCTCCCAGAGTTCGGACGTGATGCCCGTGCGCACGGCTCGGGCATTGTTGCGGGCCATCTCCAGGCTGTTGCGCACGGAGGAGGGGTTCTCCTTGTCGAACAGCATGAAATTTGTCACGGCGCGCGCGTTCACTTCGCCGGACTTCTCCATGAAGGCGGCCTCGCAGCCGGAGCCGGTCAGCGCCGAACGCCAGTCTTCGGCTTCGTCCATGCCCGGCTGCGGGATCATGGCGGTGCGCCATGCCGCTTCCAGCAGGCGTGCGGTGTTGTGGGAGCGCTCCTTGTAGCGCGACATCCAGAAAAGGGAGGCGGCTGTGCGGCCGAGCATGATGATCAGTCCTCCAGAACCCAGGTATCCTTGGTGCCGCCGCCCTGGCTCGAATTCACGACCAGGGAGCCCTTCTTCAGCGCCACTCGTGTCAGCCCGCCGGGGGTGATCCGCACCTGATCACCGATCAGGACATAGGGGCGCAGGTCCACATGGCGGGGGGCAACCCCGGAGGCCACATGGGTGGGGCAGGCAGACAGCGACAGGGTCGGCTGGGCGATATAGTTCTTCGGATTGGCCTTCAGGACTTCCCGGAAGGCGGCAATTTCGCGCTTGGATGCGGTGGGGCCGATCAGCATGCCGTAGCCGCCCGAGCCGTGCACTTCCTTGACGACGATATCGGCAAGGTTGTCGAGCACATAGGCAAAGTCATCCGGCCGCGAGCAGTTCCACGTCGGCACGTTGTTCAGGATCGGCTTCTGGCCGGTGTAGAACTCGATGATATCCGGCACATAGGCATAGATGGCCTTGTCATCGGCAATACCGGTGCCTGGTGCATTGCAGATCGTGACCGTGCCTGCCCGGTAGGCATCGAAGAGGCCGGGAACGCCCAGCATTGAGTCCGGGCGGAAGGTGAGGGGATCGAGGAAGGCATCGTCGATGCGCCGGTAGATCACATCCACCTGTTTGGGCTGGCGTGTGGTTCGCATCCAGACCTTGCCATTGTCGACAAAGAGATCGCGCCCTTCCACCAGCTCCACGCCCATCTGGTCGGCCAGGAAGGCGTGCTCGAAATAGGCCGAGTTGTAGATGCCCGGCGTCAGGATGCAGATCGTCGGCTCCTTGCGCGTCGTGTCCGGCGCCACGCTTTCCAGCGTCTGGCGCAGAAGATCGGGATACTGCTCGATTGCCGCCACCCGGTGCATCTGGAACAGATCAGGGAACATGCGCATCATGGTTTCCCGGTTCTCCAGCATGTAGGAGACGCCGGAGGGCGTGCGCGTGTTGTCTTCCAGCACGTAGAAGTCATTCTCGCCAACGCGCACCAGATCGGTGCCGATGATGTGCGAATAGACGCGCCGCGCCGGAGTGAAGCCCACCATTTCCGGCAGGAAGGCATCGTTCTGCAGGATCAGTTCAGCCGGAAGCCGTCCCGCGCGGATGATTTCCTGCCGGTGGTAGATGTCATGCAGAAAGGCGTTGAGGGCGCGCACGCGCTGCTCGATGCCGGCCGAAAGGCGGCGCCACTCGGCGGCGGAGATGATGCGGGGGATAGGATCGAAGGGGATGAGGCGTTCCGTCGCCTCCTGAGCGCCATAGACGGCAAAGGTGATGCCAAGACGCCTGAAGATTGTTTCGGCTTCCCGGCTTTTGCGCGTCAGGAAGTTTTTCGGCTGGCTGTCGAGCCATTCGGCCAGTCTTGCGTAGGCCGGCCTTGGCCGCCCGTCTGCCCCCAGC
Source organism: Pannonibacter anstelovis (assembly GCF_036881715.1). Lineage (NCBI taxonomy): Bacteria > Pseudomonadati > Pseudomonadota > Alphaproteobacteria > Hyphomicrobiales > Stappiaceae > Pannonibacter > Pannonibacter anstelovis. Next base: position 249,941 of record NZ_JBAKBF010000006.1, on the reverse strand, counting down.
ATCTCATTGAAGACCTCCCGCTCTGGCGCCATTCCGTACCCCGCCGTTATTGCTGTTCATTTAGGCAAGCATGGCAAATCCGCGCAGGCTGCAAAAGAACAATCTTCACGCTCATGTGCCTAGAAGTTGTGCAATGTCCCGAGTTAACGGCAAAGGTCCTTCTTTGTGCTGACTTCTCGCCTTTGGCCCCGGCATGCTAGACCCTGCGGCAGATGTTTTTTTCTGAAGAGGCGGATGATGAAGGATATCCTGGCCGAACTGGAGCACCGGCGCGAGACAGCGCGGCTGGGAGGCGGGCAGCGCCGTATTGACGCCCAGCACGGGCGCGGCAAGCTGACGGCGCGTGAGCGGATCGACATCCTGCTGGACGAAGGGTCCTTCGAGGAATTCGACATGTTCAAGCAGCACCGCTGCACGGACTTCGGCATGGACGAAGCGCATATCCCCGGCGATGGCGTCGTCACCGGGTGGGGCACCGTAAATGGCCGCGTCGTCTATGTTTTTTCCAAGGACTTTACGGTCTTCGGCGGTTCCCTGTCCGAGACCCATGCTCAAAAAATCATCAAGATCCAGGACATGGCACTGAAGAACCGAGCGCCCATCATCGGCCTGTTCGATGCCGGCGGCGCGCGCATTCAGGAAGGTGTCGCGGCACTGGCCGGTTACGGCGAGGTGTTCCAGCGCAATGTCACGGCCTCTGGCGTCATTCCGCAGATCTCGCTGATCATGGGTCCTTGCGCGGGCGGTGACGTTTATTCTCCTGCGATGACCGACTTCATCTTCATGGTGCGCGACACGTCCTACATGTTCGTCACCGGGCCGGATGTGGTGAAGACCGTGACCAACGAGACGGTGACCTCCGAGGAACTGGGCGGCGCCAGCATCCACACCACGAAGTCCTCCATCGCGGACGGTGCCTTCGAGAATGATGTGGAGGCGCTGCTTGAGATGCGCCGCCTCATCGATTTTCTGCCGGTGAACAATCTTGCCGATGTGCCGGAGGTGGATTGCCACGACGATCCCTCCCGCATCGACATGAGCCTCGACACGCTGGTGCCAGACAATCCGAACAAGCCCTATGACATGAAGGAGCTTGTGCTGAAGACGCTGGACGAAGGGGATTTCTTCGAGATCCAGGCGGGCTTTGCGAAGAATATCATCACCGGTTTCGGCCGCCTTGAGGGGCGCACCGTGGGCATCATCGCCAACCAGCCGATGGTGCTGGCCGGGGTTCTGGACAGCGACGCCAGCCGCAAGGCTGCCCGTTTCGTGCGCTTCTGCGACTGTTTCAATATTCCGATCGTCACCTTCGTCGATGTGCCGGGCTTCCTGCCGGGAACGGCGCAAGAATATGGCGGGCTGATCAAGCACGGCGCCAAGCTGCTGTTTGCCTATGCCGAGGCAACGGTGCCGAAAATTACCGTCATCACCCGCAAGGCCTATGGCGGGGCCTATGACGTGATGAGCTCAAAGCACATTGGCGGCGACATAAACTACGCCTGGCCGAGCGCCGAAATCGCGGTGATGGGGGCCAAGGGCGCTGTCGAAATCCTCTACCGCTCCGAGCTTTCCGACAAGGACAAGATCGCCAAGCGTACCAAGGATTACGAGGACCGCTTCGCCAATCCCTTCGTCGCGGCCGAGCGCGGCTACATTGATGAAGTGATCATGCCGCATTCCACCCGCAAGCGTGTCTCCCGCGCCCTTGCGCTCCTGCGCTCCAAGCAGGAAGAGCTGCCCTGGAAAAAGCATGACAACATTCCGCTCTGAGCAACAGACGCGAGCCCCAATGGGGCTCGCGCCTTTTTACTGCTTCAGGCGGTTGATCCAGTCGCCACGCCGTCCCGGCCTTGTGCCGGGACCTGTCGGGAAAGCAAGGCTCAGCCCCGCCGGTAGATCAGCAGCTGGTTGTTGGCCGGCATCGCATGGTCTGCAAGCAGCGTCAGGCCAATGGCGCGGGCGAGAGCATCGACTTTCTCAAAGTCGCGCAGCCCGCTTTTCGGGTCCTTCTTGCGCAGGCTCTGGTCGAAGGCCTCGTTGCTGGGGGTGGTGAAGGCCCCGCCATATTTGAAGGCACCATAGATGGCGAGCGTGCCGCCTTCTGCCAGCGTTTCGCCAACCCCTTCAAAGAACGCTTCCACGCCCTCCCAGCTGACGATGTGCAGACTGTTGGAGGTGTAGATCGCGTCGAAGGCGTCGTCTGCCTCCCGGTCCGGCGTCGGCCAGGGCAGGTCGAGCACGTCTAGCTCCAGCGGTTCCTCGATGTTGTCGAGGTCGGTTTCGACGATCCGCTGTTCAAGGCCCGAAAGGTGCTCTGGCAGATCGCTGGGCTGCCAGACGAGATGTGGCAGGTTCCTGGCGAAATGCACCGCGTGCTGGCCCGTGCCGCTGGCGATTTCCAGCACGCGGCTTGACCCGGCAAAGGCGTCTTTCAGGATTTCGAGGATGGGGGATTTGTTATTCTCGGCAGCTGCGGAAAACGGGATCATCTCACGGTCCGGCCAGTGTTTTCATGGATCATGGCATCAGGATAATACCAGAGCCATGATGAGAACCAGCAAAGCCTCGATTGCGCAAGCCCCTGCAAGCACATGCAGGGCACGGCGGATGTCCGCTTCGCCGGCATCCTTGCGTCCCTCAGGGTTCATGAAGGGATCTTCCACCCGGTAGGTGGCATAGGCGCGCGGGCCAGCCAGTGCGACGCCGAGCGCTCCGGCCATCGCCGCTTCCGGCCAGCCTGCATTCGGGGAACGGTGCAGTCCGGCATCACGGAGAACTGTGGACAGGGCCCGGACAGGCGAGCCTCCCGTCAGAGGCGCGGCAAGCGCGATGAACAGCGCCGAAAGCCGCGACGCGGGCAGATTGATCAGGTCATCGAAGCGTGCCGAAGCCCAGCCGAAGTCCTGATGCCGCGCCGTCTTGTGCCCGATCATGGAATCGGCCGTGTTGACGGCCTTATAGGCAATGAGCCCCGGCAGGCCGAGCACGGCGAACCAGAAGACAGGGGCTGCGACTCCGTCGGAGAAATTCTCGGCGCAGGATTCGATGGCGGCGCGGGAGACGCCGCTTTCGTCCAGTTGCTCCGGATCGCGCCCCACGATCATGGATACGGCCCTGCGTCCGCCCGCTAGGCCGCCCTCACGCAGGCCATCGGCGACGGCCTTCACATGCACATAGAGGCTGTTCTGGGCAAGGAATACGGCGGCGATGACAATGATTCCAGCCTCGCCATAGGGCAAGGCGGAAAGGCCCGTCTGCAGAAGAAAGCCGGTACCGGCACCTCCTGCCACCAGCAGGACAAGCGTCAGTATGCCAGCCAAACGGCGCAAGGCGGCGGACCAGCTTGCGCGGTTGAGCTTGCCGTCCAGAAGACTGATCAGCTTGCCGATCCAGACGACCGGATGCGGCAGGCGCCGCCACAGCCAGTCCGGATCCCCGATAACGGCATCCAGCATTATGGCTCCGAGCAGCAGCCAGAGCGCCAGCGGATCACTCAGCACGGTGTTGCCTCGTCGTGTGATGCCATGGCTTCGGCTAGCGCCTGCTGCAGACGGGCAAGGCCTTCCGGCGAGCCGGGCAGGCCAAAGCGCAGCCAGCTGGGGGCATAGTCGAAGGCACGCACCCAGATGCGGCGCTGCGCCAGCGCCTGATGCAGGCGGGCGGCATCTGGATGCCCCGCCAGCACGTAGAGCGATGTGCCGCCGCGGATCGCAAGGCCGGCAGCCCGCAGCCCGTCCTCAAGTACTGCCATCTCCTGCGTCAAGGTCTTGCGCATGGCAGCTTGCCAGTCCAGATCCTGCAAGGCGAGCGTGCCAACTTCCAGCGCCGGGCCGCTGACCGACCAGCTTTCAAGGCGCTGGGCGAGTGCATCCGTCATGAGCCGGGGACCCGCCAGAAATCCAAGCCGCACCCCCGCCAGGCCAAAAAACTTGCCGAAGGAGCGCAGCACCAGCACCGGCTCGTCTGTCAGATGCGGCAGCAGACTGCGGGACGGCTCCACGTCGGCAAAGGCCTCGTCCACCACCAGAAAGCCGCCGCGCTGCTGCATGTCTCCGGCAAGCTTCAGAAGCGCCTGCGGTTCATGCCAGCGGCCATCCGGATTGTTGGGGGTGACGATGAGGGCAATCCGGCCTTCTGGCCCCTCGCGAAAAATGTCTGAAGTTTCAATCACCTGCCGCCCTGCCGCCCGCCAGGCATCGCCGTGGCTGGAGTAGGTGGGGCCGGCGATAGTGACGCTGCCTTCCGGCAGCAGGGCAGGCAGATGCGGAAGGATGACCTGCGTGCCCGGCGCTGCGGCAAGCCCGAGATGCGCGGGCACCTGATAGGCAGCACGAGCTGCTTTCAGAAGGCCTTTAAGCGCAGTCTGCGAGGGCAGGCGGGTCCATGCGGCAGGCGGCAGGCCAGCCGGAACAGCATAGGCATGCGGATTGATGCCGGTGGACAAGTCCAGCCAGTCTTCCTCCGCTCCGCCATAGGTTTCCATGGCTTGAAACAGATCACCGCCGTGTTTCATCGCGCTCTCTATGCTTGCCTGTGCCGCCGCCGGCCGGAACGGCACAGGCTGGAGGTAACCTGATATCAGCATACGGCAAAAGGTTTTTTTGCCGCTGTCCGGTCATGAAGCTGCTTGCTCGCGGCGTGGAGCCGTCTTCGCTGCCGGACTTCAGTTCAATTTTAGGCAAGTTGAGGCCGGCAAGTTGATCCTTTGCGGTTTATTCAAGCTTATGATTCTAAATTATGAGATGTCTTGAAATACGCAGCGGGTTGCCTCAGGGGAAAAGACATGAACTCCAAATGGAAGCCTGTAATTTCTACTTACGGTAAAATAAATAGCGCGGCCGCTGGTGATTCAGATGGCGCGCCGGGCCGGAAACTGAGCCGCGAGTTGGGCAGCGAATTGGGCGTTCTGATGGAAGACCTGCAGAAAGGCGGACACGTCACGGGTGAGAGCAGCTTGCGCCTGCAGGAACAGTTCCTGCAGGAACGTGTCTGGCTGCGCACCATGTTTGATCAGGTGGCTGATTACCTCTTCATCAAGGATACCCGCTGCCGGTTTGTGCTCGCCAATCGTGCCGTTGCAGCCGATCTTGGGCTGGAGTCGGCGGACAGTCTGGTCGGCAAGACGGATCTCGAGCTGCATCCCTTTTCTGTCGCCATGGGCTTTTTCAGGGAAGAGAGAAAGGTTCTGCGCACCGGAATCCCCATGATCGACAAGGAGGAGGGCATCATTCAGCCCAATGGTGCCCGCCGCTGGTTTGCATCCTCGAAATATCCGCTCCGGGACGATCAGGGGAACATCGTCGGCCTTTTCGGCGTTTGCCGGGACATTACCGAGCGGCGTAAGGCTGATGGCTTGCGTGATGCTCAGGCGCATGTGCTGGAGATGATTGCCTCCAGTGCGCCTCTCGGTGATGTACTGGAGTGTATGGTTCGCCTGATCGAGGGGCAGCTGGATGGTGCGGTCTGCTCCGTTCTGCTTCTGGATGAAGACGGGCGGCATTTGCGCCACGGGGCTGCGCCCAGCCTGCCAAAGGCCTATTGCGACGCAATCGATGGCGTTGAAATTGGTCCCAGCGTCGGATCCTGCGGCACGGCTGCCTTCATGCGAAGGCCTGTGACGGTTGCCGAAATTCAGACCGATCCGCTCTGGGCAAATTATCATCCGCTCGCCACGCAGTTCGGGCTGCGCTGCTGCTGGTCTACTCCCATCATGTCGCTTGACGACCGGGTGCTGGGCACCTTCGCGATTTACAAGAGTACACCAGGGCTGCCTGGACCGGTGGAAGACAGGCTGATTGCTGATACGGCCCGTATTGCTGCCATTGCCATTGAACGCAAGCGCGCCGAAGAGCAGATCCGCTTTCTTGCCCACCACGATCCTCTCACCAGTCTGCCAAACCGCAGCCAGCTCGAAAACTCCATTGATGCGGCTCTGGAGCGAGTGAGCCGGCCGGAAGAGCGCGTGGCCGTGGTCTTCGTCGATCTCGACAACTTCAAGACCGTCAATGACAGCCTGGGGCATACCGCCGGTGACCGCCTTCTGCTCGCGATGGCGTCCAGATTGAGCGAGGAGGTTCGAGGGCGCGGGAAGGTCTTGCGGCTTGGGGGAGACGAGTTTGTCCTGATTCTGGAAGGAGCGGTTGCGTCCGCCGGTGAAATGCCTGCCTTCTTGCGTGAACTGAAGGAGAAGCTCTCTTTGCCGGTGCAACTGGCTGGGCAGTCCTTTCATGTGACCTGCAGCATGGGGGCTGCCTGCTACCCGGATGATGCAACGGATGCCGCCGCGCTTGTCCAGTGCGCCGATACTGCGATGTACACAGCCAAACGCGCTGGCCGGAATACCTTTCATCTCTATTCACCGGAGGAGGGACAGACTTCTTCCTGCAAGCTGCAGATGCTGGAAGGGATCCGCCGTGCCCTCCGGAACGGAGAATTCGCCCTGCATTATCAGCCGCAGATTGATCTTGCCGAGAACCGGATTACCGGCTTCGAAGGGCTTGTGCGCTGGGAAAATCCTTTCGAAGGCCTGATCATGCCACGCTATTTCGTGCCGCTGATGGAAGAGGCGGGGCTGATTTGTGAACTCGGCCACGTGGTCCTCCAGCAAGCCGTGGAGCAGGCGCGCCTCTGGCAGGAGAAAGGACTGTCCGGCTTCAAGGTCAGCATCAATATTGCGCCGCAACAGTTCAGCGATCCGGACTGGACCCGGACCGTCATGGATGCCCTCCGGCAGGCAGGCCTCGGGCCTGGGCTGCTGGAGCTTGAAATCACTGAAGGCGTTCTGATGCAGAACGTGGAGAGGGCGGTGGCGGTCATGGCCGAGTTGCATGCGCTGGGTGTGGGCCTGGCCATCGATGATTTTGGCAAGGGGCATTCAAGTCTTGCCTCGCTCAGGCGGTTCCCTGTCTCCCGGCTGAAGATCGATGAAGGCCTGGTGCGCCACATTGACCGGGACGAAAGTGACAGGGGGATTGCGGAGGCTGTGGTGACGCTCGGGCAAAAGCTCAAGCTGCGGGTTATCGCCGAGGGCGTCGAGCGCGAGGAGCAGGTCCATGCACTGCGCGCAATCGGCTGCCCGGAGGCGCAAGGCTACTTCCTTGGCCTGCCGATGACCGCGGATCAAGCTACGGACCTGCTCGAAGCGCAAGGCAGGGCACTGTAACCGTGCTGCCGTTTTATAGAATGTAGAGGGGGAAATGGAGGCCTCGCCCGGAATCGAACCGGGGTGGACGGATTTGCAATCCGCTGCGTAACCACTCCGCCACGAGGCCTTGGCGCGTCTTTTCGACTACCGCCCCTTATCTGTCAAGCGGCCTCTTTGTGTTTTCCCTCCCTTCATCAGCAGCATTTCGTGTTGTCACGGAGAGACCGCAATCGGCGGAGAACGCAAGGTGAGGCGTAGTATGGCTCCGCAGCCATTCATGAGGGCAGGCTCTGAAAGTCTGGAGAAGGCATGGGCTGCGCCGATCTGCCCCTTGTCACGCCTGCCTGCGCCCGGTAAGGGATCAGGCAAGAAAGTTGGAGAGGCTTTCGCCAGAAATCGAAAGAGGCACGCGATGGGTGACTACGCGCAATCCCGCACGCGAATGGTGGATAACCAGCTCAGAACCAATGATGTAACCGATCTGCGGATCCTCGACGCGATGGAATCCGTCCCGCGCGAGCTGTTCGTGGCGGGTTCGAAGAAGCCGGTTGCCTATATCGATGAAGACACGCTCGTGTCCGACACCGGCGCTCCGCGCTATCTGCTGAAGCCGCATGTGCTCGGAAAGCTGATCCAGCTTGCAGAGATCAAGGATCATGATGTGGTCCTGGTTGTCGGCGGAGCGTCCGGCTACAGCACCGCTGTTCTCGCTGGCATCGCCGGCACGGTGGTGCAGGTGGAAGAGGATGCCGAGCTTGCCGCCCGCGCCAGCCAGACCCTCGTCAGCCTCGGGATCGAGAATGCCGCCGTTGTGGAGGGCAAGCTCCCTGAAGGCTGCGCTTCCGAAGGGCCGTATGATGTGATCCTTCTGGATGGTGCCGTGGACTTCATTCCGGAGCAGCTGGCTGGCCAGCTGAAGGACGGCGGACGGCTCGTGGCCATCGAAGGACGTGGCGGAGCAGGCGTTGCCCGTGTCTATCAGAACTCCGGTGCAGCGATTGGTGCCCGTTTTGGCTTCAACGCCAGCGCGCACACATTGCCCGGCTTCGGGAAGGCGGCCGAATTCGTCTTCTGAAAACACACATATCTGAACATCGTTCAAGTCTCGCGCCCGGAAGCTGTTGAAAAGCAGCAGCTTTCGGGCGCTTTACGTATGGCGTTACCTGTTGCAATGCTGCCTCAGCCGGACAGAAACGGATTCTTAATTTTCGGTGAGGGGTAGGCACGGCGTTGCAGCTGGTTATACTCCGCGGCAAATGACAGCACGGGTGGGGGCCCGTACATCAAGGGGCGTTTTCAGTGCGTTTTCGACTAACCCTTTCTGCTGCCTTGCTTGGCATCGGTGCCTTCGCGCTTTCTTCCACGGCTCAGGCTGAAAGCATTTCTGAAGCGCTGGCGCTTGCATACGCCAACAATCCGACCCTGAATGCGGCACGCGCTGCATTGCGTGCCACCGATGAACGTGTGCCGCAGGCACTTTCGGGCTGGCGGCCCACCATCACGGCCAATGCATCGGTTGGATCGGTCCGGACCTCCACCAGCGTCGGGCCGGACAACATCCGCAACAATGCGTCCATGTCCCTGTCCATTCAGCAGGCCCTGTTTCGCGGCTTCCGGACGGTGAACTCGACCAAGCAGGCCGAAGCTCTGGTACGTGCACAGCGCGAAAGCCTGAGCGCTACCGAGCAGGATGTGCTGCTCTCCGCCGCCCAGTCCTATGTGAATGTGATCCGCGACACCGCGCTCGTTGCCCTGCAGCGCAGCTCGGTTGACTTCCTGCGCGAGCAGGTGCGCGCATCCAAGGACCAGTTCGAGGTCGGTGAGGGGACCCGCACGGACGTGTCCCAGGCGGAAGCGCGCTACGCTGAAGCTCAGGCCAGCCTCAACTCGGCCATCGCCAATCTCAATGCAAGCCGCGCGGTCTATGAGCAGATCGTTGGCACTGAAGCGCGCAACCTGTCGGCCTCGACGCCGGTTGGCAAGATGATCCCGCGTTCGGTCGAAGAAGCGATCCGTCTGGGCGAAGAGTATCAGCCGCTCCTGCGGCAGGCACAGCATCAGGTTGATGCTGCGGCGTTTAACGTGAAGACGATCGAAGGCGAGCAGCTGCCGACTGTCACGCTGGAAGGCTCCATCGGCCGTGACTGGAAGCCGTCCCAGTCAGTCAGCACCGTCAACTCCGCTTCTGTCGTCGGTCGCGTTTCGGTGCCGCTTTACCAGGGTGGGGCCCTGTCTTCCCGTGTGCGTCAGGCCAAGGAAGAACTCGGGCAGGCTGAAATCCAGCTGGACGTTCTGCGCAATCAGATCCGTGCAAACGTGATCACTGCCTGGGGTGACTATCAGGCGGCAGAGGCTTCGATCACCGCAGCCCAGGCTGCCGTAGAGGCCCAGCAGCTGGCTCTGCAGGGCGTTATCGAGGAACAGCGTGTTGGTCAGCGCACGACGCTCGACGTCCTGGACGCTCAGCGTGAACTGATCACACAGCGCTCGAATCTGGTTACCGCACAGCGCAACCGCATCGTCAGCGCCTACCAGCTGCTGTCGGCTGTTGGCCGTCTCGATGCCGAGTATCTCGGTCTGCAGGTGGCCCGTTATGAGCCCACCGAGCATTACAGCAAGGTGCGCGACAAGTGGTTTGGCATGCGCACGCCGGATGGCCGCTGATGATTCGGCGGCGGTCCGCAAAGTCCCGGTGAACTTAGAGAACGCGCCCTCCTGGGCGCGTTTTTCATTGGTTATGCAGGGCAGCCCGGCAAGTTTTTCCTATTAGAAGGGGATAAGGTGTCTGTGCTGGCCTGTCCGCCTATGATGTTGACAGGCGACTCAGCATAATTCCCTTAACCGAATCGTAACCTTCGAATTCGGTGCCGGTGCGTATGTAATCAGTTCTGGGGGAACTCATGTCGAAGGCCAGTCAGGCGCAGGAACCCTCAATGGAGGAGATTCTCGCCTCCATTCGCCGGATTATTTCCGACGAGGAATCTCCTGCCGCCACCAAGACGGCACAAGCAGCCCCGGAGCCCGTAGCCGAAATGCCGCAACTCAACGAAGTGCCCGAAGAAGAAGCCGGCATGTCGCAGGACGACCTGGACAAGCTGTTCGACATGGCGGGCGACGATGATGATGACGCCGATGCCGCCATCGACGACGACATTGCTGCCTTTGAGGCTGACGAAGACGTTGCCGATGACGATGTTCTTGAATTGACGGAAGAACTGGCCGTCGAGGAAGACGAGGAAGAAGACTCCTTCGCCATGGTGGAGGGCCTGCCCGACACGATGGACGATGACGCGGGCGATATTGGCTTCATGGAAGACGAGGAGGAGCCAGCTCCGGCTCCCAAGGCTGCCCCGCAGCCGGTGCGGTCTTCCGCATCGGAAGGCCTTGCTCCCGTTTCCATGGACAATCTGGATCCGCTGGATGAGGAAACGCCGCTTGTCTCCGACATGGCCGGTGCTGCCGTCAGTGCGGCTTTCGAGAACCTGTCGAGCACCATCCTGTCTGCCAATGCGCGTACGCTTGAGGATCTGGTCAAGGAGATGCTCCGCCCGATGCTGAAGAGCTGGCTGGATCAGAATCTGCCGGTGATGGTTGAGCGTCTCGTCCGCCAGGAAATCGAACGCGTGGTACGCAAGCGCTGATCTGCGGCGGCTTGTTATGTGCCATGCATGACCAGAACGCCGCCTGCGGGCGGCGTTGCCATTTCTGCCTCTCTGCCGGCGCCATTCTGCTCAGGATGTTGACTCGCTGCCCGCCATCCGATTTACACAGGCCCAGATAACGGAAAGTCCCGAGAAGCCCTCATGCTTGACAAGACCTATGACGCAGCGGCCGTCGAGCCGCGGATCACCGAAATGTGGGAAAAGGCCGGAGCCTCGCGCGCCGGAGCGGGCGCTGGTGATGGCGCCCCGTCCTATACGATCGTGATCCCGCCGCCGAACGTGACAGGCTCCCTGCACATGGGCCATGCGCTCAACAACACGCTGCAGGACATTCTGATCCGCTTCGAGCGCATGCGCGGCAAGGACGTTCTGTGGCAGCCGGGCATGGATCACGCAGGCATTGCCACCCAGATGGTTGTCGAGCGCCAGCTCGCCGAGCGCAAGGAGCCGTCGCGCCGCGACATGGGCCGTGACGCCTTCATCGAGCGTGTCTGGAACTGGAAGGGCGAATCCGGCGGGATGATCTTCAACCAGCTGAAGCGCCTTGGCGCGTCCTGTGATTGGGACCGCGAGCGCTTCACCATGGATGAGGGCTTGTCAGCCGCCGTTCTGGAAGTCTTCGTGTCGCTCTTCCGCGATGGCCTGATCTACAAGGACAAGCGCCTCGTCAACTGGGATCCGAAGCTGCTGACCGCGATTTCCGACCTGGAAGTCGTGCAGCAGGAGATCAAGGGCAACCTCTGGCACTTCCGCTATCCGCTGGAAGGCGGTGCCACCTATCAGTATCCGGTTGCCTTCGACGAGGAAGGCAATGCGACGGAGCATGAGACCCGCGATTACATCGTCGTGGCCACCACCCGTCCGGAAACCATGCTGGGCGACACCGCCGTCGCCGTGAATCCGGAAGATCCGCGCTACAAGGATCTGATCGGCAAGCACATCATCCTGCCGCTGGTTGGCCGCCGCGTGCCGATCGTGGGCGATGATTATGCCGATCCCACCGCCGGTTCCGGCGCGGTGAAGATCACCCCGGCGCATGACTTCAATGACTTCGAGGTCGGCAAGCGCCACGATCTGCCGATGATTTCGGTTCTGGACCGTGAAGCGCGGGTCATTCTGGCTGAGAATGCCGAATTCCTCGCCGGCGTTCCGGCCTCTGAGATGCTGGAAGCCACCGTCGCCTCCTTCCACGGGCAGGACCGCTTCGCCGTGCGCAAGGCGCTGGTGGCGCAGATGGAAGAGCAGGGGCTTCTGGACCGCATTGAGGATCATACGCACATGGTGCCGCATGGCGACCGTGGCGGCGTGCCGATCGAGCCGATGCTGACCGACCAGTGGTATGTGGATGCCGCCACACTGGCCAAGCCCGCGATTGCCTCCGTCCGCGAGGGCCGCACCAAGTTCGTTCCGTCCAACTGGGACAAGACCTATTACGAGTGGATGGAGAACATCCAGCCCTGGTGCATCTCGCGCCAGCTGTGGTGGGGCCACCAGATCCCGGCCTGGTACGGGCCGGATGGCAAGATCTTCGTCGAGAAGACAGAAGCTGAAGCACTGAAGGCGGCTGCGGCCCATTATGGCAAGCCGGTTGAAATGGCGGCCATGGAACAGGCGCTGGCAGCCTGGGAAGCCGGGGCAGGGGAGAGCGTTCTCCTCTACCGCGACGAGGACGTGCTCGACACCTGGTTCTCCTCCGCCCTGTGGCCGTTCTCGACGCTCGGCTGGCCGGACAAGACGCCGGAGCTGGCGCGCTATTTCCCGACGTCGGTGCTGATCACCGGCTTCGACATCATCTTCTTCTGGGTCGCCCGCATGATGATGATGTCGCTGCACTTCATGAAGACCGAGCCTTTCGAGACCGTCTACATTCATGCCCTCGTCCGTGACGAGAAGGGGCAGAAGATGTCGAAGTCCAAGGGCAACGTCATCGACCCGCTGAAACTGATCGACGAGTTCGGTGCCGACGCGCTGCGCTTCACGCTGGCGGCCATGGCTGCACAGGGCCGTGACATCAAGCTTGCCACCAGCCGCGTCGGCGGGTACCGCAACTTTGCCACCAAGCTGTGGAATGCGGCCCGCTTTGCGGAAATGAACGGCTGCAAGCGCGTCGCCGGCTTCGATCCGGCCCGTGCCACCCATACACTCAACCGCTGGATCGCCACGGAAGTCGGCCGCTGCGCCGAGGAAGTGCGCGAGGCTCTGGAGGCCTACCGCTTCAATGATGCGGCCAATGGCGTCTACCGTTTCGTCTGGAACACCTATTGCGACTGGTTCCTGGAACTGGCCAAGCCCGTGTTCAACGGCACGGATGAAGCCGCCAAGGCTGAGATCCGGGCGACCGCTGCCTGGACCCTGGATGAAATCCTGAAGATCCTCCACCCCTTCATGCCCTTCCTGACGGAAGAGCTGTGGGCGCGCCTGGGTGAGGAAACAGGGGCTCCGGACCAGATCCTGATGCTCACCCGCTGGCCTGCCCCTGCGCTGGTCGATGCGGCAGCGGCTGAAGAGATCAACTGGCTGGTTGGCCTCATTTCCGAAATCCGGTCCGTCCGTTCGGAAATGAACGTGCCTGCCGGTGCGCAAATCCCGGTGGTGCTGGTCGGGGCAGGTGATGTGACGGCTGCGAGGGTGAAGACTCACGAGGCCGCCATCCTGCGCCTTGCCCGCGCCGAAAGCCTGACGCTGGCGGATGAGCTGCCGAAGGGCGCAGCGCAGATCATTGTTGGCGATGCCACGGTCTGTCTGCCGCTGGCCGGTGTCATCGATCTGGGCGCCGAAAAGGCGCGTCTCGCCAAGGACCTCGCGAAGCTGGAAGACGAGATCGGCCGTATCGAGAAGAAGCTCTCCAATCCGGCCTTTGTCGAGAAGGCAAAGGAAGAGGTTGTCGAAGGAGAGCGCGAGAAGCTGGCCGAGCTTTCCGCCCGCAAGACGCAGGTGCAGACGGCCGTCAGCCGCCTGGCTTCGCTGGGCTGATAAACATCCTTGCGCGGCAGCGGAACCCGTTGCCGCGCAAGGGGTTGCCTTCCGGCAGCCGCAATCGGGTGTTACGCCCGCCAGAACAAGAGAGTTGCCAGGGACAATCATGCGGCAAATCAACAGGATGAAGAGCACGCCGGTCTTCGGCTCAGCCCTTGCTGGCGCCCTTTGCTGCGCCCTTGCCGCAGTGCCCGCCCGTGCTGATGTCATCGAGAACCCGGTGGCCGTCTTCTCCGGTCTCGACAAGATCACCGGGCGTATCACGTCGTTTGATGTCTATATCGGCGAGACAGTTCAGTTTGGCGCGCTGCAGGTGACGCCGCGCGTCTGCCACACCCGGCCGCAGACCGAAAATCCGCTGACCACGGCTTTCGTGCAGGTGGATGAGGTCACGCTCAACAATCAGATCCAGCGCATTTTTTCTGGCTGGATGTTCGCCGCAAGCCCCGGCCTGCATGGTGTCGAGCATGCCGTTTATGACGTGTGGCTGACCGACTGCCGCCAGACCTCCACCGTGCCGCCTCCCGCCGGCTATTCCGGCCCCCCTGTAACGGTGGTGGAAGAGGGGGCAGACACACTTGGTGGCGGCGCAGGAGCGGGCGAACAAACTGAGGGCGCAATGGGTGCTGTGCCCGCACCGCGGCCCAAACCGCCTCTGTTCTGATCACTGCCATGCCTGCCGGAGAGGATCCGGCGGGCACATCGCCTTGGCCTGCCCTCCAGTGGCAATAAGTTCAGGCAGCCACCGTATCCACGATCCAGTTCCACGCCACACGGACCGAATCGGCAGCCCCCTGGAAGAAGGCAACGATGCCGTGCCAGACGGTTTCGCCCGCCTTTGCCAGCTGCACCAGGAGGGAAGGCTGCTGCGGCGGCGCCTGGACCAGCTCGACAGCGGTCTTGCCTTCCTCATCATCCACCACGCGGCGCGTGATCATCTGACCGGCTTCTGGCGGGACACGCGATTCGTCCTTGGCTGCGACGAGCGTGCCCTCCGGGGCAGTAAGCGGGCTCACGACGATGGCGCGGCCATCGGGAAGGAGATGGGTTTCATTCTGCGCGACTTCTGAGGCGTAGATGACTTCGCCCTCTGAGTCGATCAGTTCGACCCAGATCACCTTGCGGCCCTGGATGTCGACCGGTCCAACCCAGATGGACGTATCCTCACCGGCCGCTGGCCCAGCGCCAAGGCTGGCGAGCGTGACGGAGAGATTGTCCTCAGGCAGCACATGCCGTTCCGATTTGGGAGCGGCAAGCGCGAGCGGTGCGGCAGAAAGCATGATGGCAACTGCCGGAATGATGGCTTTCTTTACGAGACGATGCGTCATTGTTGCCTCCCTCGGCATGACAGTCACGTCTGAACACAGATCACGGCACCGTTTTTTTAAGGCTTGAAGTGCACCTCGTCTTTTTGACAGGTGACTTGATACTCCGGTTGCTGTGATGCAGCCATTATTACGCCATTTCCCTTAAGATAGATGTTGTGCGAATCACAAAATGACGTGGTTTCTGATCTTTCCTGATCGGCTGCTGCCGGGGCTTTATGTCTCCGGCCTGGCTCAGTTCCTTGATTTCGCTCCTGTTTTCAGGGGTACTACGGTTTCTGGCCGGAAAAAGCCGTCCGCTTCAACTTGCCGTGATGCCCGGCTTGTCCCAGATCAAAGTGTTAACGCATGCGGGAGGCTAAGGTTCCGAAGTGAACGCCGGAAGAGAGGGCGGCGGGGCAGGTGTCTCAGAGTTGACCGGCCGGGCTCATCTTCTAAAAAGAATTCTGTAACCCGGAATTAGAATAATGACAGCCTGCGGCATTTTAAACTATGTGTTGGAGCGCTACCTTGCGCTACATGGTGCAAGGGCTCGAGGCTGTCAGGCTTCGGATCACAGGACGCGTGAGTGGGGTGGGGCAACTTCCCCTTATCAGATCCGCCTGGGAGGGCTGGCCAGATGATGACCGGCTCTGGACACAAGGGCTTGCAGGACGCCAACGGCGGGCGCGGGTTGCGTCTGCTTGAGAAGAAGAGGGAATACGCCATGGACTTCGAGAGCTTCTTTGCGCAGGCGCTGGACGGCTTGCGGGAGGACGGCAACTATCGCGTATTCGCTGATCTGAAGCGTCATTCGGGCGAGTTTCCCAAGGCGACCCGCTTCCGCGAAGATGGCTCCACTCATGAAGTGACCGTGTGGTGCTCCAACGACTACCTGGGCATGGGGCAGCATCCGGATGTTGTCACCGCCATGAAGGATGCGATCGACACCTGCGGCGCAGGCGCTGGCGGCACACGTAATATCTCGGGCACCAACCACTACCATGTCCAGCTTGAGCACGAGCTCGCGGATCTGCATGGCAAGGAGTCGGCGCTCATCTTCACCTCGGGCTACGTTTCCAACTGGGCAGCCCTTGGCACGCTGGCATCCAAAATCCCCGGCTGCATCGTCTATTCCGATGCGCTGAACCATGCCTCCATGATCGAAGGCATCCGCCACAGCCGCGCGGAAAAGCGCGTGTGGAAGCACAACAGCCCGGAAGACCTGGAGCGCAAGCTGGCCGCCGATGATCCGGCTGCTCCCAAGCTCGTTGCCTTCGAGAGCGTCTATTCGATGGATGGCGACATCGCTCCCATCAAGGAAATCTGCGACGTGGCCGAACGCTATGGCGCGATGACTTATCTTGATGAAGTGCATGCCGTCGGCCTCTACGGCCCGCGCGGCGGCGGCATCGCCGAGCGGGAAGGCCTGATGGACCGTCTGACGGTCATCGAAGGCACGCTTGGCAAGGCCTTTGGTGTCATGGGCGGCTACATCACCGGCTCGCGCCAGCTTTGCGACTTCGTGCGCTCCTTCGCCTCCGGCTTCATCTTCACCACGGCGCTGCCGCCGTCACTGGCAGCCGGTGCTACAGCGTCGATCCGCCACCTGAAGCAGAGCACGGCCGAGCGCGAAGCACATCAGGACCGGGTGGCCCGCCTGCGGAGCCTGCTGGACCGCCGCGGCATCCCGCATATGGACAACCCCAGCCACATCGTTCCGGTGATGGTGGGCAATGCGTCCAAGTGCAAGTGGATCTCGGACATCCTGCTCGACAACTACGGCATCTATGTCCAGCCGATCAATTACCCGACCGTACCGAAGGGCACCGAGCGGTTGCGCATCACGCCGACGCCGTTCCATTCGGATGCAGATATCGACCATCTGGTCGGCGCACTGAATGCCCTGTGGTCGCGCTGCGCCCTGGCCCGCGCCGTCGCCTGATCCGGCAAGGGATTGAACATCACGGAAAGCGCTGGCTGCAAGGCTGGCGCTTTCTGCTTTTCATAGGAGGGCGCCGAGATGCTCATCCTTGGCTCTGGGCGGTCCTGATGCTATGACGTCTCCTGCACTGCATATTTTGCAGCCGCTTCCAGCTTTTTATTCAAAGGGTTTCAATCATGCGTACTGCACTCGTGACGGGTTCGGCCGGCTTCATCGGTTATTTTCTCTGCACCCGGCTGCTGGAAGAGGGGTTCCGCGTAATCGGTCTTGATGCCATGACGGACTATTATGACGTGCGGCTCAAGGAGCGCCGTCATCAGATGCTGCTCCAGAACGAGCATTTCAGCGCTGTCACGGGCCGTGTCGAGGACGGGGAACTGGTGCGGTCGCTGTTCGAGGCCAACCGCCCTGACGTGGTCGTGCATCTGGCCGCACAGGCAGGGGTGCGTTACTCCATAGAGGCGCCGCGCTCCTATCTCGACAGCAACATCGCCGGCACATTCGAGATGCTCGAGGCCGCGAGAGCCTTCCCGCCGCAGCACCTGCTGATTGCCTCCACCTCTTCGGCCTATGGCGCCAACACGGATATGCCATTTCAGGAAACGGCGAAGGCTGACCACCAGATGTCCTTCTACGCGGCGACGAAGAAGGCCTGTGAGGTCATGGCCCATTCCTATTCCCACCTTTATGGTACCCCCATCACCATGTTCCGTTTCTTCACGGTCTATGGCCCCTGGGGGCGCCCGGACATGGCGCTTTTCAAATTCACCAAGTCGATCCTCGAAGGCCAGCCGATCGAAGTCTATAACTACGGCGACATGAGCCGGGACTTCACCTATGTGGAGGATCTGGTGGAAGGTATCCGCCTGCTGATCGAAGCGGCTCCGGTGAGACCCGAAGAGGGGGCAGGCGTGCCGGAAGGCGATAGCCTGTCACCTGTCGCTCCGTGGCGGGTTGTCAACATAGGCAATTCGGAAAGCGTGCAGCTGACCGAGTTCATCGCTGCCATCGAAGAGGCGACGGGCCGCGCGGCGGAACGCAAGCTGATGCCGATGCAGGCCGGTGACGTACCGGCGACCTGGGCCGATGCAAGCCTGTTACAGACGCTCACCGGTTACCGCCCCCGCACGGGCGTGCGCGAGGGCGTGGCGAAATTCGTGAAATGGTACCGCGAGTACTACAAGATCTGACCGAAGCGTGGCGGTCAGATCTGTGTGCGGTCAAGCGGCCTGTGTCCGAATGCGCTCCGCCTGAACACTCTCTGGGGCCAGGCCGCGCAGGGCCATATCGATAGATTGCTGAATCAGTGTATGCGGATCGCCAAGGTCTATTTCCGTAACACTGAGCAGCAGCACGACGGCGCCATGGACAGCTCCCCAAAGCAGATGGGTTGCCTGGGCAGGGTCCATGTGCCGGATCGAACCTTCCTCCATGGCTGATGCCATGCGGGCCTTCACCAGTTCGTACCCTTTGAGGTTTTCGGTCGTCCGGCACAGTTCCACCTGACGGCTGATTTCGATATCGAGAAAAATCAGCCGGAAGCGGTCCTGATCCTCCAATGCGAATTCGCCATAGGAGAGGAGCAGCTCGCGCAGGATGTCGATTGAGGGCAGGGGCTTCGCGTTGATGGTCTGGGAGCGCGCGTTCAGCCGGTCAATCGCGCCGGAGCAATAAGCGATCATCAGATGCTGCTTCGTCGGGAAGTAGCGGTAGAGCGCTCCTGCCGTGAGGTTGAGGCCCTCGGCCAGCTTGCGCATGGACAGCGCAGCATAGCCCTCGGCAGCAACGATGCGTGCGGTTTCCGCCAGAATGCGGGCCTGAACGGCTGCAAGTTCTTCATCGGTCATTGCTGGTCTTGGCATGATGTTACCTGATCGCGTTCAATGAATGAGTTCAATAAACGCGTTTATATCTGGTCTATATCCCGGTCAATTGAAAAACGCTGTTGATCGCTTTTATTTTGAACGCGTTTACACTAGGTCCGGAGCTGGTGTTCAGGCAAGTGGCAGCTGAACCGTATCAGTTCCCGCTGCCCGATGCTGACGAGGCCCGGAGGAAGGGCCCTGCCTGTATCAGAAGCACGCCAGCCACCACGAGAAGGATGCCGACGAGGCGTGAGGGCGAAATATCACGGGCGCTGAAACCCATGAGACCGTAGGCATCGACCAGAAGCGAAGCGGCAAGCTGCCCGGCAATCACGGCGGTCATGAAACCGGCCGCCCCGAGTTTCGGCGCAACCAGAATTGCGGCCGTGATGTAGATGACCCCTGCAAGGCCGCCAGCCCAGATCCATTTGGGCTGTCCGGCAAGGTTGCCGAGACTGGGGAAAGGGACCTTCATCGCGAGCATCACCGGAATGACGCAGAGCATGCTCACGCCAAGGGAAACCACTGTGGCCCAGAGCGGATGGCCGAGGGCGCGGCCCATGGCGGCATTTGCGCCAGCCTGAAAGGGGACGACTGCGCCCGCAAGGAGGGCTGTGCCAAGAAGGGCGAATGGGGCTTGAAACTGCATCGGACTGTCCTTTTTGATGAACTTCGATCCCGGTTTAGGTATAGTTTTTGCGAATGTGAAATTCGTATCAGGCAGATAAACATGCATCAGGTGCATAGTCTGAGGTCGGTTGACCTCAATCTTCTGGTGGTACTCGACGCGCTTCTGACGGAACGCCATGTTTCGCGCGCTGCCGCACGGCTGAACATGAGCCAGCCCGCTGTCAGCCACGCTCTTGCGCGGCTGCGGGAGCTGCTGGGGGATCCGCTGCTGGTGCGCCAGGGTGGCGGGCTTGTTCCGACCATCCGGGCGCTGGAAATCGCCCAGCCGCTGGCGGATGCGCTGGCCGGAGTGCGCAGTGTGCTGGGACCGCAGGGTTTCGACCCGCAAGGCACCCGCCACCGGTTCCGCCTGTCCATGTCGGATTATGGCGGGGCCATGCTGCTGCCGAATCTGGTGCGCGATCTGCGGCAGCATGCGCCGGGCATCGACCTTGCGATCAGCCAGTTCAGCCGTGAAGCCATGGCCGCCGGTGTCTGCGATGGTGATCTGGATCTCGGGCTCGGGGTGTTCCCCGTTCTGCCGCCGCAGGTCAGGTCGGAGCTGATCATCAACGATGACTATGCCTGCCTGCTGGACCGGCGGACGCTCGAGGGAAAGCCGCTGGATGCCGCCATGTATTTCTCGCGGCCTCATGCCATGGTCGCCATGCGCGATGATACCATCAACGAGGTTGACGAAACGCTGGCCCGTTCTGGACATACCCGGCGGCTTGCACTGGTGCTGCCGCACTGGGGCGTCGCGCCGGAGCTGATCGCGGGCACGGACCTTATTCTCACGGTTGCCAGAGGCAGCCTGCGGGACCTTATTCTGGACGATCATCTGATCATCCTGCCTGCGCCCATACCGCTGCCGCCTGTTCCCTACGTTCAGATCTGGCACAAGAGCCGCGACAGGGACCCGGCCCTGCGCTGGCTGCGCGCGCGGATCCTGCAGGCCGCAGGGCAGGGGGCGGAACTGCAGCGGAAGGATGGCCGAAGGGGCTGACAGGGGCCTTGCGGGCTTTTCCGGCAGGCCTGTTCAACAGTCCCCATGCAGACGCTTATAAAACTGGATTTTTAAAGTAGACTTTTGCTAAAGACGGAACACGGCAGCGGGAATAACGCCAAATGCTGCCGTGAGAGATTTCTGTCCGTTCGGGCCTGTGGGTGAGCGGCGAAGCTCCCGGCTGGTTCCCGCCCTGATTGGTTCCTGCATGGCTGAAGACAAGAAGAAGAGTATGCTTGACTGCTTCGTGTCCAGTTACACGGAGCTGTCGCGCCATCTCTCGCGCCGCTTCGGCCGTGACCTCGATGCGCAGGACGTGATGCAGGATACCTATCTGCGGCTTGATGCGATTCCTGCCGGGAGCGACATCCGTAATCCGCGGTCCTATCTCTTCCGCATGGCGAACAATGTTGCGGCGGACCGGCTGCGCGGCCAGCGTTCTGCCGTGAGCTGCGCGCCCAGTGAGGAACTGGCCGCTGCCGTGGATGACAGCGCCTCGCCGGAGCAGATCACCGACTACCGCCAGCGCCTCTCGCGCCTGCAGGAGGCAATCGGGGAGTTGCCGCCGCGCCAGAAGCAGGTGCTTCTGATGCACAAGTTCGATGGCCTGACGCACACGCAAATTGCGGCTGAACTGGGCATCACGAAAAGCGCCGTCGAGAAGCTGATCATGAAGGCGCTTGCGCATCTGCGCGACCGGATGGGTACACTCATTGACTGAATCCGGCAAAAAGATGCGCGACATGGGTGAGGTAAGGCGCTGCCTGATCCGTCTATGGGAAGGATATGCCCGCAAGGGCGTGCCGTGCGGCCGCGCACGGGGAAACTGCCGGTGGCCATGATGGGTTCGACGAAGACTGACAGACAGAAAGAAGCCCGCGATGCGGCTCTGAGCTGGTTCACTCGTCTCAACTCCGGTGATGCGGGAGATGAGGATCGCACCAGCCATGCGCGCTGGATGGCGGCCGATCCGATGCATCAGGCCGAATATGCGCGGCTTGCCCGGATCTGGCGGGATCTGGATCAGATTACGGATCCGCGCGAAGCGCTGGATATGTCCGCAGCCATGATTCCGCCCTCCGCCCTGACGGGTTTCGCCTCACGCCGGGCGTTCCTGACCGCAGGGGCTGCAGCGCTGGCTGCTGCCAGTGTGGCAGTTGTCGCCAGCCCCCCGGACTTCCTGACAAGCGATCATGTCACCGGCACGGGCGAGCAGCGCAGCTTGACGCTGGAAGATGGCAGCCGGGTGGACCTTGATGCAGATACGGCCATTGCCCTGGATTTCAGCGAAACCGAACGAAAGATCCGCCTGCTGCGCGGGCGCGCCTTCTTCGAAGTTGCCAAAGATCCCGGACGTTCCTTTACCGTGCTGGCGGCTGCCGGTTCCACAACCGCGCTCGGGACCCGTTTCGTTGTTCATGAATGGAATGGCTCAGTCACCGTCTCGGTCGAGGAAAGCGCCGTTTCGGTGGTGGGGCCGGACAAGTCAGATACTGTCGTGAAAGCGGGCGAACTTGTCACGTATGATGATGTGCATCTGGGCCAGATCCGCCCTGTGGACATGGAAGCGGAAATCGCCTGGCGGCGGGGCAAGCTGATCTTTGAAGACAGGCCGCTGCGGCAGGTGCTGGCGGATGTGAACCGCTACCGTTCCGGCACGATCCGGGTGACGGACAGCCGCCTGCTGAACATGCGTGTCAGCGGCATCTTCGACATCCGCAATCCGGACGGCGTTCTGGAGGCGATCCGCCAGACGCTGCCTGTGAGAAGCTTCCAGATCTCGCCCTGGCTGGTCGTGTTGCATCCGGCGTGAGCAGGCCGGATACGGCAGAAAAGAAACCTGAAAATTATTTTCCACTTTGGGGGTGAGGTGGCCTGCCTCTGAAACCGTCCTTGCATCAGACGGGTGCGTTCGCGCCCGCACAAGAATGCAAATGCAAGAGTTGGACAGGGGTCATGGCAAAGCAGTTTGGGCAAAGGGCATCGAGGGCGCGGGCAGCGCGGATGGGCGGTTTCGGTCTGGCGCTTCTGGCGTCAACGGCAGTTTTCGCCGTAAGTGTGGTCTGCACTGGTCCGGCAGCGGCGCAGCAGGCGGCCAGTGTCAGTTACTCCGTTCCGGCTGGCCCGCTGGGCACAGCGATCTCCCGCTTTGGCGACCGGTCCAACCTGCAGGTGCTCTATCCGGCGGCTCTGGTGCGGGGCAAGACGTCGCCCGGCGTTTCCGGCACGCTGACGCCGTCGGAGGCACTCAACCGGATTCTGGCTGGAACCGGCCTCTCATACCGTTTCACCGCCGCCAATACCGTGACCATCATCGATCCGGCCGCAGCTGCCGCAGGCGCCACGGCGGAGGGGGCGACGCAGCTGCAGACGGTGACCATTGAGGGCGAAAACGCCTGGGGCCCGGTCAATGGCATCGTAGCCACCCAGAGCGCGACAGGGACCAAGACCGGAACTTCGCTCAGGAACACGCCGCAAGCTGTCAACGTTGTCACCCGCGACGAGATGGCGGAGAAGGGCGCTTCGACCATCACGCAGGCGATGCGCTACACGCCCGGCGTTGTCACTCAATATGCCGATACGGATGTGCGCCACGACTGGCTGACGGTGCGGGGGTTCACGCCGGGGCGCTACAAGGACGGCCTGCGCCTGCCTTTCGGGGCACGCGGCTATTCTCAGCCCAGGATCGAGCCCTTCGGGCTGGAGCGCGCAGAGGTTCTGAAAGGACCGGCTTCGGTTCTCTACGGTCAGGGGCAGCCGGGCGGCATGCTGAACATGGTCAGCAAGCGGCCGCGCAATGAGGAGATCCGCGAAGTCGAGCTGCAATATGGCAGCCACAACCGATTCCAGACCGCTTTCGATTTTGGCGGAAAGCTGGATCAGGACGGCGCTATGCTCTACCGGATCGTTGGCGTGGGGCGCCTCAGCGGCACCCAGTATGATCATGTGGAAGAGAAGAAGGGCTACATCGCCCCGTCGTTCACCTTCAAGCTGTTCGATGCCACGACTCTGACGGTTCTGGGCGAGTACCAGAAGATCGACTCCCCGGGCGGCGGCGGCGCTCCGGCGCTGCCCGCCAATGGCACGCTGTACACCAGCACCTATTCCGCCCTTCCGCGCAGCGCCTTCGTCGGCGAACCGGGCTATGACAAGTTCGAGAACGAGCAGGCCTTCATCGGCTATGAGTTCAGCCATGAGTTCAACGATACATGGTCGTTCAGGCAGAACCTGCGCTACGGCTTCGTCGATACCGATACACAGCGCGTGCAGGCCTTCTGCCGGTCTGCGGCAAGTTGCGACCCGTCCTCGCTAGGGCGCTATGCATGGGCCTTCCCCGAAACTTCGAACCTCTTCACCGTCGACAACAACGCGATTGCGCGGTTCAACACCGGCGATGCGAAGCACACTATGCTGCTCGGCTTCGATTATTCCTTCGAGGACAGCTCTTTCGAAGAATCGGCTCTGTCCGGGATCTCCAAGCCTTTTAATGCTTACAATCCAGTCTTCGGCGCCACAAATATTACCCGTCCTGCGACGGCGTTCTGGATCGATCAGCAACGGTCGCAAGCAGGGCTCTACGCGCAGGACCAGATCGAGTGGAACAACTTCGTCCTGTCCCTTGGCGGACGGTATGACTGGGCAGACACCGATACCCGGAACCGGACGGCCTCTACCAATACCTCGGTGAAACAGCAGGACGGCAAGTTCACTTGGCGCGCGGGCCTCGTCTACAATTTCGACAATGGTCTGTCGCCCTACGCCAGCTATTCGACATCCTTCAATCCGGCAAGCGGCACGGATCGCGGCGGTTCGCCGTTTAATCCGACCACTGGCGAGCAGTTTGAGGCCGGTATCAAGTTCCAGCCCAATGGCATGAACAGCTTCATCACCCTGTCTGCCTATCAGCTGACCCAGCAGAATGTGCTCACGCCTGATCCGGTCAACACCAGCTTCAACGTGCAGACCGGCGAGGTGCGCATGCGCGGCATCGAGCTGGAAGGCAAGGCCGAACTCGCAGCAGGTCTCTCGCTCACAGGCGCCTATGCCTATACGGACAGCGAGATCACCCGCGACACCCGCAACGAAGGCAAGCGTCTGGCTTTCGTGCCCGAGCATCAGGCATCGCTGTGGCTGGATTATACAGTTCAGTCCGACAAGGCCTGGGGCGGGCTCAGCTTCGGCGGCGGTGCCCGCTACATGGGCCAGACATTCGGCGACAATGCCAACGCCTTCGATGTGCCGGACTACACGCTGTTTGATGCGGCGCTGCGCTATGACTTCGGCAAGGTGGACCCGAAGCTTGCCGGACTGAAGACCTCGCTGAATGTCAGCAATATCTTTGACGACAAGTATGTCGCCACTTGCCTTGGGCTGACAGGCTGCTACTGGGGCGAGGGCCGCACGGTCTATGCCACGCTGAAATACAGCTGGTAATGCCGGATCGGATAATCGCCGGACCCAATACTCTGACGCGGCGGCAATTTGCCGCCGCGTTGCTTGGGTTTGCCTTCCTGCCGTTTCAGGGCCGGACAGGCCGGGCAGGGGCGATGCTCCCGCGCATTGCGGTGCTGGACTGGGCCTGGGCAGAAACCCTGCTGGCGCTGGGCGTGCCGCCGGATGCGGTGGCAGAATCGCCGCTCTATGGCGCGCGTGTCGTCAGCCCGGCGCTGGCGGAGGGCACCATCGATCTGGGCCTGCGCTCCTGGCCCAACATGGAACTGCTGCGCGCCTTCCGGCCTGACCTGATCGTCACACAGACCGGCTATGGCGTGCCGGCGGCCATGCTGGAGCCTGTCGCGCCCGTGCTGTCCCTGCCGCTTTACACGCAAGAGCGCCAGCCGCTTAAATTGGCCGAGACAGGACTTGAGGCGATTGCGGCCCGCCTGCAGCGCCTTGACGAGGCCACCGCCTATCTGGAACAGGCGGAGCAGCAGTTTGCATCCTTCCGGGAGAAGCTACAGTCCTACGATGGCCGCCCTCTCCTGATCCTGAAATTCGCCAGTGACCGGCTGGCCGATATCTACGGCCCCGGCAGCCTCTTTCATGACGTGCTGGATCGTTTGGGCCTGCCGTCAGCATGGCCGCATAGCGGCAGCCACTGGGGCTTCTCGACAGCAGGCCTCGATGCGATCGCGGCAAATCCGGAAGCGCGCATCGTCATCATCGAGCCGGGTCCGCCAGAGGCGCTCGCCGCCAGTGGGCTGTGGCGGGCCATCCCGGCGGTGCGGGCAGCGCGCGTGATCAGTATTCCGCCGGTCTGGGTCTTCGGGGCTTTGCCGTCTGCCCTTCGTTTTGCCGGTATTCTCACCAAGGCCCTGCAAACCTCATGACGCTTCGTCTTCCCTTGCTTCTTGCGGCGCTGCTGGTGCCTGCCGCCGTATTGACCCTTGTGGCCTACAGCGCCCATGTGCCCCTGTCCGCGCTGGGCGTGGCGCTGCTCACACCGGACCCGGCTGTCTTCAGTGAGATCTATCTGCATTATGCGCTGGTGCCGCGCCTTGCCGTGGCGGCGCTGGCCGGGGCCGCGCTGGCGCTGGCGGGAGTGGTGTTTCAGCAGGTGCTGAAGAACCCGCTGGCGGAACCGGCAACCCTCGGCCTTCTCTCCGGTGCGCAGCTTGGCATCATGGCGGCAACGCTGCTCGTGCCCGCACTCGCCATGTGGCAGCGCGAGGCGGCGGGGTTGGCCGGCGGCTTTGCTGCGCTGGCGCTGGTGGGAATGCTTGCCTCCCGGCACGGTTTTTCGCCGGTGACCCTGCTCTTGTGCGGCATGATCGTCGGCTTCTTTGCCGGGTCGGCTTCCGTTGTGCTGGCCCTGTTCCAGCATGAATATCTGCGCTCGGTCTTCATCTGGGCCAGCGGATCGCTGGTGCAGAACGATTTTTCCGATGCTGCGGCCTTGGCTGTGCGTCTGGCAGTCTGCGTGCCGCTGCTGGCGCTGCTGTTCAGGCCACTGACGGTTGCCGGGCTCGATGATGCCAGCGCCCGCAGCCTGGGCCTATCCATCCGCACGATCCGGCTTGTTGCCCTGTCGCTGGCCTGCATTCTCTCCGCGCTGGTGGTGGTGCGGGTGGGGGTGATTGCCTTCGTTGGCCTTGCTGCGCCGCATCTGGCAACGCTGGCCGGTGTCCGGAGTTTTGCCGGGCGTTTTGTCTCTGCGCCCATCATTGGCGCGGCGCTGCTGCTGCTTGCCGACAGCATAGTGCTGGCGCTGTCGGGCGTGATTGCCGAAGTGCCCACGGGAACAGCCACGGCCATGGCCGGAGCCGTTCTGCTGCTGGTGCTGCTGCGCCGCATGCCTGCGAGCGCAAGGGCGGGTGGCTCCCAGACATTACCGCCAGCTGTGCCAGCTGCCAGCCGTCAGCGCCTCGTCCTGCTGCTGGCTCTGGCCTGTCTTGCCGCCCTCACGCTCTTCTCCCTCACCAGCCAGCTGCATCCGGGTGGCCTCGCCGCCGGAGAACTGATCGAAGGGCGCTGGCCGCGTGTGCTGGCATCTGCCGCTGCCGGTGCGATGCTGGCGCTGGCTGGCGGGCTCATTCAGGCGATGACCGGCAATCCGCTGGCCAGTCCTGAAGGGCTGGGCGTCAGTTCGGGGGCAGGGCTCGGCATCACCGTGGCGCTGTTTTTGACCGGTTCCTTCTCTCCTCTCCTGCTGCTGGGGGGCGGAGCGGGCGGGGCGGTGCTCGCCTTCCTCTTCGTGCTGGCCATCACCCGCAAGTCCGGCCACGCACCCGGGCCGGTGCTGCTGGCCGGTGTTGCCATAGGCACATTTGCGGCTGCGCTCATATCCTTCATTCTGGCCAGCGGTGATCCGCGTGCGGTCTTCGTGCTGGCCTGGTCCATGGGGCCGACCTACCGCGCCGCCGGACTGACGGCCCTTGCCTCGCTGGCCATCCTGCTCGTTGTGCTGCTGGTGCTGCCGCTGATGGGGCGCTGGCTGGAGATTCTGCCGCTGGGCGACACCACAGCCCGGGCGCTGGGCCTGTCGCCCCGCCGCTCGCGCACCTTGCTTCTGGCGCTCTCGGCCCTGCTGACGGCTGCCGCCACGCTGATAACCGGCCCCCTTAGCTTCATCGGCCTCATCGCGCCCCATATCGCGGCCTCCGTGGCGCCGGGGCGTGCGCTGCTGCGGATTGCCTGTGCTGCGGCTATTGGCGCTGCTCTGATGGTCAGCGCCGACTGGCTGGGCCGCACGCTCGATTTTCCCTACGAGATCCCCGCCGGCATCCTCGCGTCCTTCATCGGCGGGCCGTATTTTCTCTGGCTGCTCTACCGCAGACCCGCGTGAGGCGCAGTCTGCCGCACAAACGCAAAAAGCCCTGCCGTTGCGGGCAAGTTTTGAATTTTATCTAGGGAAGAGAGAAGGTTGGCTCCGCGAGCAGGACTCGAACCTGCGACCATTCGATTAACAGTCGAACGCTCTACCAACTGAGCTATCGCGGATCACCAGAAGGGCAGTGCCCTTTGCGGTGGCGGCTGTGTGCGCCGCCGTCGGTGAGAGGCGTATAACAAAGGCCTTGAGCATTTGCCAAGCCCTTTCTTCAAGAAAGTTTTCCACAGGGCTGGCTTTGGCGGAAATCTGCGGTCTTTCAACGGCTTGGGCCAGTGGATAACCCATCCGCGCCGGTTCTTGCACCCGTTGCCCGGAATGTGGAGGGGGCTTTTGCGCCGCAGGCTTGCCCTAAGGGCGTCCTTGCTGCGCTGCCGCCAAGCCGTTACAAGGAGAGGATCAGGTTCCCCGGAGGGCCAAGCCCAAGGGGATGAAACGGGAATGCGGTGCGGAGCGACTCAATCCGGGGCTCCAAAGCCGCAGCTGCCCCCGCAACTGTCAGCGGAGAATCTTGCCGCCTCATGCCACTGCAAGGCCAGTCCTTGCGGGAAGGCGCGGCAAGGTGAAGACCCGCGAGCCAGGAGACCGGCCTGATGTTGTGCAACCCCAAGGCCGCCGGGTGGGCGGACCGGAGGACCTGACATGATTTCTACTCCCCCAGACTGGGCGGATGGCAGGGCGGATCGCGCCCGCGCGTCCGCAAGAGAGCCTGACGCTGCCATGCTGCAAGCCTGCGGCTGACCCATGGCGCAGGCTGAAGGGCAGGGGGCGGCAACTTCCGTTCTGGTGACGGGCGGCGCACGCTCCGGCAAGAGCAGATATGCAGAGCAGCTGATCCTCGAAAGCGGGCTTGAGCCTGTCTATGTGGCGACTTCCGCCGCTTGGGACGGGGAGATGGAAGCCCGCATCGGCCTGCACCGCGCACGGCGCGGGGTAGAGTGGCGCACCATTGAGGACAAGGGCGGCATCGGCGCGGAACTGACGGACGTGCTCCGGCGCGAAGCCCTGCCCGGACGTGCGGTGCTGGTCGATTGCCTGACGCTCTGGCTGACCAATCTGATGATGGCCGAAGCAGACCTTGCCGCCGCTACTCAGGCGCTTTGCGCGCTCGTGCCCAATCTGCCTGCGCCTGTTGTTTTCGTTTCGAATGAAGTGGGTCTTGGCATCGTGCCGGACAACGCCATGGCGCGTCAGTTCCGCGATGCGCAGGGCCGTCTCAATCAGGAGCTTGCTGCCGTCTGCAGCCGCGTGGTCTTTGTGGCCGCCGGTCTGCCGCTCGTGCTCAAGCCCTCCTCACAACCGGATATCTCTCTATGACCGATTTTCAGACCCCTGCCGTGGCCAAGATCCCGGCCACCATCGTCACCGGCTTTCTGGGCGCGGGCAAGACGACGCTCATCCGCAATCTCCTGACCAACGCGGACGGGCGGCGCATTGCGCTGATCGTCAACGAGTTCGGCGATATGGGCTTTGACGGCTCGCTGCTGGATGGCTGCGCCGATCCGTCCTGCTCTGCCGATGATGTGGTGGAGCTGACCAACGGCTGCATCTGCTGCACCGTGGCCGATGATTTCCTCCCAGCCATGGAAATGCTGCTGGCCCGCGAGACGCCGCCGGACCACATCGTCATCGAGACGTCAGGCCTTGCTCTGCCCCAGCCGCTGGTGCGGGCCTTTACCTGGCCCAGCGTCAAGACGCGGGTGACGGTGGATGGTGTTGTCACCGTGCTGGATGCGGCAGCTCTCGCCGAAGGGCGCATCGTGCTGGACGAGGAAGCCCTTGCCGCGCAGCGCGCTGCCGATGAAACGCTGGATCATGACAATCCGGTGGAAGAGCTTTTCCACGATCAGCTCGCCTGCGCCGATCTGGTGGTGCTGAACAAGGCCGATCTGGTCGATGATCACGCGCTAGAGCATATCCGCGAGCATATCGCAGAAGATGTGCGCGCCGGTGTCGAGATCATTGCAGCTGAAAAGGGTTCGCTGCCCATCGACGTGCTGCTGGGCCGCTCCTCCGCTGCGGAGGATGATCTGGCTGCCCGCCGTGCGCACCATCATCACCACCATCATGACGATGATGACCACGATCACGATCACGATCACGATGATGACCATGACCATGATCATGATCATGATCACCACCATGACGATTTCGAAAGCCATGTGGTCATGGCGCCGGAGTTTGCCTCGCTGAAGGACATCGAGGCTGTGGTGCTGCGGGCGATGGCGCTGAAGGGCGTGCTGCGCATCAAGGGCGCGGTGGCGGTCTCCGGCAAGGCCGCGCCTGCGCTGGTACAGGCGGTTGGCCCGCGTGTCGAGGCCTGGTTCGCGGCAGGTGCCAAGGCGCCCGGCAAGCTGGTGGTGATTGGCCTCAAGGGGCTCGATCTTGCGGCTGTTTCTGCTGCGCTGGCCTCAGCTGCGGCTGGGCGTGCTGCCTGACCCTTCGCGGTGTGGACCCCCGCCGCCCCGCTCCTGACGCAAGTTGCGCAAGGGGCGGGGCGCGGGGACAGGCACACCCAGTCTGAGCCTATTGAAGGCGTGCCAGATGCATATCCTCGCAAGTCAAACCCGGCGGATTGATGACGGCGGTGATGCCGTGGACCTCGCGCAGGACCCGGCGGATCTGGTGTTCCTGTCGGCGGCCGATACGGAACTCTCGGCTTTCGCCGCGGCGCATGCCTCCCTTGGCGGCGATGTTTCGCTGCGGCTGGCCAGTATTCTGGCCCTCAGTCATCCCTATTCGGTCGATCTGTACGCGGAAAAGACGCTCGCCGGGTCGAAGATGGTGGTGCTGCGGCTTCTCGGTGGGGCGGGCTACTGGTCCTACGGGCTCGACCGTCTGCGGGAGGAAGTCAATCGCAGCGGGTTGCAGCTGGCTGTCTTTGCAGGCTGCGACAAGTGGGATGAGGATCTGGCCGCTCTCTCCACCGTACCGGTGGACGCCGTGCGGCGGCTGTGGCGCTATTGCATTGAAGGTGGTGCAGAAAATTACCGCAATGCCCTAAGGTTTTGCGCTCATCTCATTGGCAAGGATCAGGAGCCGCCCCTGCCTGCGCCCTTGCCGCGTGCGGGCATCTTCCTGCCCGGCCACACCGCACCGGGGCTCGATGATCTGACGGCCCGCTTCGCAGATCCGGCCCGGCCGGTTGCTGCGCTGGTCTTCTACCGGGCGCTGGTGCAGGCGGGCGAGACAGCGCCTGCCGAGGCGCTCTGCCGTCATCTGGAGGGGCAGGGGCTCAACGTGCTGCCCATCTTCGTTGCCTCGCTGAAGGATGCGGAATCGGCTGCCGTGCTGTCGGCCCTGTTCGAGGCGCTGCCTCCGGCAGTGGTGTTGAATGCGACGGCCTTTGCCGTTTCCAGTGGCGGACGCGTGCATCAGCCGTCACCGCTGGATGCGCCGGGCCGCCCGGTGCTGCAGGTGGTCTTCTCCTCCTCATCGCGGGCGGGCTGGGCGGAAAGCACGCAGGGGATCTCCGTGCGTGATCTGGCCATGCATGTGGTGCTGCCGGAGCTGGACGGGCGGCTGATGACGCGGGCGGTCTCGTTCAAGGAAGAAGGCATCCTTGATCCCGCCACCCAGTTCCGCCCCGTGCTCTTCAGGCCCGAAGAGAGCCGCATGGCCTATGTGGCAGCGCTGGCGGCAAACTGGGCGAAGCTGGGCGGAAAGCCTGCCGCTGCGCGCAAGGTGGCGCTGGTGCTCGCAAACTATCCTGACAGTGACGGGCGCATTGCCAATGGTGTGGGGCTGGACACGCCTGCCTCCTGCGCGGCCCTGATCGCGGACCTGCGGGACGCAGGGTATGATGTTCCTTCGGATGCGCCGGTCACCTCCGAAGCACTGATGGCGCATCTGCTGGCCGGGGTGACCAACAGTCCGCAAGGACGGGCAGGGCGCCGGGTGGATGTGCGCTTCGCGCTTGCTGACTACCGCAAGGCCTTTGCGTCCTTTCCGGAGGCGGTGCAGGCGCAGGTGACGGCCCGCTGGGGC
Source organism: Pannonibacter anstelovis (assembly GCF_036881715.1). Lineage (NCBI taxonomy): Bacteria > Pseudomonadati > Pseudomonadota > Alphaproteobacteria > Hyphomicrobiales > Stappiaceae > Pannonibacter > Pannonibacter anstelovis. Next base: position 218,056 of record NZ_JBAKBF010000006.1, on the reverse strand, counting down.
GTGCCGGAGGAGGATCCGGCCATGCGCGATGGCGCTTTTCATCTTCCGCTGACCCGCTTTGGCAGCATCTATGCAGGCATTCAGCCTGCGCGTGGCTACAACATTGATCCGAAGGCGACCTATCACGATCCGGATCTGGTGCCGCCGCACAACTACTTTGCCTTCTACATCTGGCTGCGCGAGGTGGCGGGTGTCGATGCCATCGTCCATCTCGGCAAGCACGGCAATCTGGAATGGCTGCCGGGCAAGGCGCTGGCGCTGTCTGAAGAGTGCTATCCGGAAGCCGTGCTGGGCCCGGTGCCGAACATATATCCTTTCATTGTCAATGATCCGGGCGAGGGTATGCAGGCCAAACGGCGGGCCTCTGCCGTTATTGTTGATCACCTGACGCCGCCACTGACGCGGGCTGAAAATTATGGCGTTGCCAATGAAATGGAAAACCTGCTCGATGAGTACTATCTCGCCAGCGGTGTTGATCCGCGCCGGCAGAAGGTGCTGACGCGGGACATTCTGGAGCTTGCCTCCGTTCATGGGCTTGATGCGGATATCGGCCTGACGCCGGACATGTGCGAGACGACCCGTCTGGCGCGGCTGGATGCGCATCTGTGTGACCTCAAGGAATTGCAGATCCGGGACGGGTTGCATGTGCTGGGCGAGAGCCCGCAGGGGCGGCTGTTGCATGACCTGCTGGTGGCGCTGGTGCGCGTGCCGCGTGGAAGCAGGTCTCAGGATGAAAGCCTGATCCGGGCTCTGGCGCGTGATCTTCTTGGTGGGGCGGCTGAGTTTGATCCGCTGTCCTGCGATTTCTCCGCCCTCTGGACCGGGCCGAAGCCGGAGCTTTTGGCGGGCATGTCCGATGCCCTTTGGCGCTCTTGTGGTGATACGGTGGAGCGGCTTGAAAAACTGGCTGTTCTGCTTGTCTCCGGAGAAATGAAATGTCCGGAACTGACTGCAACAGCTTCTGTTCTTCAGGAGATTGAGGCCACTTTGCTGCCCGCTGTCGCGGCCTCCGGAGCTGCGGAAACGGCAGCGGTGCTGGCGGCGCTGGATGGCCGTTTCGTGCCGCCGGGGCCGTCCGGCGCGCCAACCAGAGGCCGGCCGGATGTGCTGCCTACGGGACGGAATTTCTATTCGGTCGATGTGCGCGCCGTGCCGACCGAGGTTGCCTGGCGGCTGGGGCAGGCTTCGGCGGCGGAAGTGGCGCTGCGCTATTTTCAGGATGAGGGCGAGTGGCCCAAGGCACTGGTGCTGACCTGCTGGGGCACGGCCAACATGCGTACCGGCGGCGATGACATTGCGCAGGCGCTGGCGCTGATCGGCGCAAGGCCGGTGTGGGAACCGGGCTCCGGGCGCGTCACCGGTTTCGAGATCATGCCGCTGTCGGAGCTGCGCCGTCCGCGCATCGACGTGACGCTGCGCATCTCCGGCTTCTTCCGCGATGCCTTCCCGCATCAGATGGACCTGTTCACCAGCGCCGTGCGGGCGGTGGCCGCGCTCGACGAGCCGGAAAGCGCCAACCCGATGGCGGCGCGGGTGCGGGCTGAGCGGGCGGAGCTGCAGGCGAGGGGGCTAGCCCGGGACGATGCCTTTGCCGAGGCTTCCATCCGTGTGTTCGGCTCCATGCCCGGTGCCTATGGGGCAGGTTTGCAGGCGCTGATGGATGAGGGGATCTGGCAGGAGCGGGAGGATTTCGCCGATGCCTTCCTCGCCTGGGGTTCCTATGCCTATGGCGGCGGGGCGAAAGGCGAGGCGGTGCGCGAGCGCTTCGAGACGCGCCTTCGCGGCGTCGATCTGGTCCTGCACAATCAGGACAACCGCGAGCATGACCTGCTCGACAGCGACGACTACTACCAGTTCGAGGGCGGCCTTGCGGCAACGGTCGAAGCGCTGACGGGGGAGGTGCCCGTCAGCTATCACACCGATCATTCACGGCCAGAACGGCCCGTGGTGCGGGCGCTGTCGGAGGAGATTTCCCGCGTGGTGCGGGGCCGGGCGGCGAACCCGAAGTGGATCGCCGGGGTCATGCGCCACGGCTACAAGGGTGCCTTCGAGATTGCCGCGACGCTGGACTATCTCTTTGCCTTCGCGGCGACGACAAGGGCGGTGCGCGAACATCATTTCGATCAGCTTTACACCGCCTATATCGAGGATGCCGCCGTGCGGGAGTTTCTGGCCCATGCCAACCCTGCCGCCTATGAGGATATTCTTCAGCGCTTTGACGAAGCCATCCGGCGCGGGCTCTGGACGCCGCGCCGCAACTCCGTCCATGCTGGCCTCTCCAGCCAGCTCACATCCCAAGCCATGAGGGCCTGACCGCCGTGACCGAGACCGACACCGAGATTCAGACCGAAGAAGACGTGAACGCCCGCCATGCCGAGAAGATGCGCAAGAAGAAGGCGGCGCGCGACAAGATCATGGCCACCAAGACCATCGAGAAGGGTCTGACCATCGTCCACACCGGCAAGGGCAAGGGCAAATCCACCGCAGGCTTCGGCATGGTGTTCCGCTCTCTTGGTCACGGTCACCGGGTCGGCGTGGTGCAGTTCGTCAAGGGCCGCCTCGACACGGGCGAAACCCATGCGCTGGAGCGCTTCGCCGATCTCGTTACCGTCAAGCGCATGGGTGAGGGCTTCACCTGGGAAACGCAGGACCGCCAGCGCGACATCGCTGCGGCGCAGGAAGCCTGGGATGCAGCCAAGGAGATGATCACCAGCGGCGACTACCGGATGGTGCTCTGCGACGAGCTGAACATCGTGCTGCGCTACGATTATCTCGATATCGCCGAGGTGGTCGCATTTCTGAAGGATGAGAAGCCGGAAGACGTGCATGTCGTCATCACCGGGCGCAACGCCAAGGATGAGCTGATCGAGGTGGCCGATCTCGTCACCGAGATGGAGCAGGTGAAACACCCCTTCCGCTCCGGTGTGAAGCCGCAGGCCGGGGTGGAATACTGATGGCGCAGGCGGGCATCCGCAAGCCCGCCCTGATGGTGCAGGGCACGGGATCGAATGTGGGCAAGAGCCTGATCGTCGCAGGCCTGTGCCGCCACTTTGCCAATCAGGGCCTGAAGGTAGCTCCCTTCAAGCCACAGAATATGTCGAACAATGCTGCTGTCACCACGGATGGCGGCGAGATTGGCCGGGCGCAGGCGTTACAGGCCATGGCCTGCCGCATGCCGGCTACCGTGCACATGAACCCGGTGCTGCTGAAACCGGAGACGGATACGGGTGCTCAGGTGATCGTGCAGGGCCGCCGCTTCGGCACCATGCGGGCGCGCGAATATGGCTCGCGCAAGGCTGAACTGCTGCCGAAGGTGCTGGAGAGTTTCGCCCTGCTGTCGCAGGAGGCGGATCTGGTGTTGGTTGAAGGGGCTGGCAGCCCGGCGGAAATCAATCTGCGCCAGGGCGACATTGCCAACATGGGCTTTGCGCAAGCCGCTGACCTGCCGGTGCTTCTGTGCGGGGATATCGACCGGGGCGGGGTGATTGCCTCGCTGGTCGGTACTCATGCGGTGCTGGAGCCGGAGGAGCAGGCTCGCATCCGCGCCTTTTTCATCAACCGCTTCCGGGGCGATCCGTCATTATTTGATGATGGCCTTGGCGAGATCGTCCGCCGCACGGGCTGGGCCTCTGCCGGGGTGGTGCCGTGGTTTGCGAAAGCCGGGCTGCTGCCGGCCGAAGATGCTCTCGGGCTTGAGGATGGGCTTGGCAACGGGCCGGTGAAGATCGCTGTGCCGGTTCTCGCCCGCATCGCCAATTTTGATGATCTCGACCCGCTGCGGCAAGAGCCGGAGGTGACGCTGGTGCTGGTACAGCCCGGCCAGCCGCTGCCGGGCGATGCGGATGTGGTGCTGCTGCCCGGCACCAAGTCCACCATGGGCGATCTGGCTTTCCTGCGGGCACAGGGCTGGGACATCGACCTTGCCGCTCATCACCGGCGCGGCGGACGGATCATCGGCCTTTGCGGCGGCTACCAGATGCTGGGCCGCACCATTGCTGATCCGGACGGCATCGAGGGCCGCGCGGGCACGGTCGAGGGGCTTGGCTTCCTCGATGTGCATACGGTGCTGACAGCGGACAAGAAGCTCCGTGAGGCGCAAGGCACCTTCCTGCCGGGTGGCGTGCCCATCTCCGGCTATGAGATCCACCTTGGCGAAACCTCGGGCCCGGATTGTGCAAGGCCGGTTCTGAGCCTGCAGGATGACCCCGGCAGCACGCGGCACGACGGAGCCCAGAGCGCCGATGGCCGGGTTCTGGGCACCTATCTGCACGGGCTTTTTACGGGAGACGCCTTCCGTGCCGCCTGGCTTTCGGGCCTCGGAGCGGCAGCGCAAGTCTCCTACACTGCGTCCATGGATGCGGTGCTCGATGAACTGGCCGGGCATCTGGCCCGGCACATGGACATGGACCTGATCCTGCGTATCGCGCAATCACGAAAGTGATTGCGGATCAGTCATCCCACCCGAAACGGTCAAACACCGGTTCCTGGCACTTGTAGGCGACCGGGCATTGCGGCGTATCCTTTGTCGCAGCCGTTACCGGAACTGCTTGTTCCCAGCGGTCGCAATAGCTGTGGTTGGCAACAAAGCGGTCATATGTGACGGGGCCGGTGGTGAAGACCACGGCTCCGTTGCGCAACACGGTCTGCTGAGCCTCGGCGCAAGTCATCTGCCGCAGGTCGGGTCTTGCTGCGGCAGCGCTCGTGCCTGCCGCGAGAACCGCGAGCGTGAGGGCGGCATGTCGCATGAATCCAGACATCATCATCTCCATCAAGAGGCCCCGATCCTTCCGCCCCGCCATGGAAGGCGGCAAGTGCGGGGAAACATCTGCCGGTTACTGCTACAACGGCAAAAGGAGAGCTAGGTTCCCGCAGACAGGCGGCAAGGGCAGGGCAGCCCGCACGCGTTAACGATTGCGTGTACGCTCAAGCTCGACGCTGGCGCGCCCTTGCGCAATTGGAAGGGGAGCGCCGGGCTTGTGAACCCGCACGCGCACTTTTTCGATCCGGCTGTCGGCGGCCAGAACCGCCTCAATGATCGCCCCGGCCAGCCGCTCGATCAGATTGAAGCGGTTGTTCAGCACCACGCCTTCGATGGTCTTCACCAGCATGCCGTAGCAGACCGTCAGGTCATACTCGTCTTCGCGGCTGGCAGGCCCGAGATCGAGCCAGCAGCTCATGTCGACGATGAACCGCTGGCCCAGGCGCATCTCCTCCTCGTAGAGCCCGTGATAGGCGTAGAAGGCAAGATCTTCGAGGTGAATGGCATCCATGGAGGGCTCACAGGCTGGTACCGCAGCAGATAAGGGCGGCAGGCCAGCGGGTGATAGGCGATTGGCGGGGGAAAATCCAGCGGTGTGCCGGATAAACGGGCTGACGTGCTGCGAAGGGCAGATTTGCTTCTTTTTGCCTGACGGTGCTTTCAATCGCGTCATTCAGTTTTATACTTGATATTATAGGAGTAATTTTAGGGATGTCCTACGTAAGAGCCCTTATTGCACTCAACTTGAGTTGCCTTTTTTGAACTGCAGGTAGCCATGTTCAAGGGAATGCCAGCTAGCGAGCTGCTGAAATTGTTTCTTTCGCTCCCGGTCTCTGCATGTTTGCTGGATAAGGAATTCCGCTATGTGGCGGCCAATCAAAAATATGCGGCAATGCTTGGGGTTTCTCTGGAGGAACTTAAAGAAAAGTGTATCGGGGAATTCTGTCCGCCTGAGATTGTGCAGAATGCACGGCGGGATTTTCAGTTCCTTTCGAACGGGATTGATGTTCCTGATCACGAGATCGAATTCCGCGGGGCGCATTACCTGGTCTCTGTCACCTTGCTTGCACTTGAAGCGGCAGAGGAGTTTCCGGCGGTTTTCGTGACCCTGTCGGACATTTCTGGCCGCAAGCGGATGGAAATGGAGCGGGCGGAAACGAACCGTCAGCTCTCCGAGGCCTACGAGAAGATCAAGCGGCTTGCTGCGACTGACCCCTTGACAGGTGTGCTAAACCGGAACGGCCTGCAGGATTTGCTTGATACCGGGCTTGGCCGCTTGCAGCAGGATAATCTGCCCGTCTCTCTCGGGTTGATCGACGTTGACTGGTTCAAGCGTTACAATGACACCTATGGCCATCCGGCGGGTGATGCTGTTCTGCAGCAGGTGGCCAGCCTCATCTCCGGGCAGATCCGAAGCGCTTGTGACGCGGTTGCTCGCTACGGGGGAGAGGAGTTTGTGGTTCTCATGCCAGGGGCCACCGCTCAGCAGGCCTTTGAAATTCTTCAGCGTATCAATTTCGCAGTTGCAATACAGGCCTTCGGGCATAAGTCCAGTCCACTTGGGCATGTGACCATCAGTGCCGGAGGGGCGTGCCTCCCGTCTGGCAGCTGGCCCAGCGGCAGAGAAGCTGTCTATGGCTTGCTGCTGAAGCAGGCCGATGAGGCGCTGTATGCTGCGAAGTCCGCGGGCCGCGACCGCGTGCATTTTTCCGGCTTGAACGGTTAGAACAACTTGCGGGCCGGGGAACTGCCTTGGCAAACGGCAGGATGAGGCTGCTCCAGCTCATCCTTTGGTGATATTGCGCCGCAGATACAGCCCGCCTAAAACCCAAGGAAGGCTTACAAATATCGCTGGCAAACCGTTCGTCACGTAACGGAATGGGCCAGTTGGACGCGGGAGCAGGCGAGGCATGTTTTCAAAGATCCTGATCGCAAACCGGGGCGAAATCGCCTGCCGGGTTATCAAGACCGCAAAGCGGATGGGCATCAGGACCGTAGCCGTTTATTCCGACGCGGACCGGGACGCCCTGCATGTGGAGATGGCGGACGAGGCGGTGCATATCGGCCCGGCTGCGGCCTCCGAGTCCTATCTGGTGATGGACAAGATCATCGCTGCCTGCAAGCAGACCGGCGCAGAGGCCGTGCACCCCGGCTATGGCTTCCTGTCCGAGCGTGCTGCTTTCCCGGCTGCACTGGCGGCGGAGGGCATTGTCTTCATCGGCCCCAACCCCAAGGCTATCGAGGCCATGGGGGACAAGATCGAATCCAAGAAATTCGCCAATGCCGCCAAGGTCAGCACAGTGCCGGGCTATCTGGGGGTGATCCAGTCACCGGAGGAAGCCGTGCAGATCGCAGAGGAGATCGGCTATCCGGTGATGATCAAGGCCTCGGCCGGTGGCGGCGGCAAGGGCATGCGCATTGCATGGAATGCGGGCGAAGTGCATGAGGGCTATGCCCGCTCCAAGTCGGAAGCAGCCTCTTCCTTTGGCGATGACCGTGTGTTCATCGAGAAGTTCATCCAGAACCCGCGCCATATCGAAATTCAGGTTCTGGGCGACAAGCATGGCAACGTGATCTATCTGGGCGAGCGTGAATGCTCGATCCAGCGCCGCAATCAGAAGGTCATCGAGGAGGCTCCATCTCCGCTGCTGGACGAGGCGACGCGCCGCGCCATGGGCGAGCAAGCCGTGGCGCTTGCCAAAGCCGTGAACTACGACAGCGCAGGCACGGTGGAATTTGTCGCCGGGCAGGACAAGAGCTTCTTTTTCCTGGAAATGAACACCCGCCTGCAGGTGGAGCATCCGGTGACTGAACTGATCACCGGCATCGACCTGGTGGAGCAGATGATCCGCGTTGCTGCCGGCGAAAAGCTCTCCATCAGCCAGTCCGATGTGAAGCTGAACGGCTGGGCCGTGGAAAGCCGCATCTATGCGGAAGATCCTTACCGCAATTTCCTGCCCTCCATCGGCCGGCTGGTGCGCTACAGGCCGCCGCAGGAAGAGGTGAGCGATGGCGTGACCGTGCGCAATGACACGGGCGTGGTCGAGGGCTCGGAAATCTCCATGTTCTACGACCCGATGATCGCCAAGCTGATCACCCATGCGCCGGACCGGGCGACGGCAATAGAAGCCATGTCGAATGCGCTCGACGCCTTCTATGTGGATGGCATTCAGCACAACGTTCCCTTCCTCACCTCGCTGATGAACCATCCGCGCTGGCGCGCCGGAACCCTCTCCACCGGCTTCATTGCCGAGGAATATCCGGATGGCTTTGCTCCGGCGGAGCCGGATGCGGCCGCGCTGGAAACCCTGGCTGCCGTTGCACTGACCATGGAAACCCTGCGGCGCGAGCGGCTGGACCATCTGCCGGGCCGCCTGCGTCCGCATTCGGGTGCTGTGCGCGAGGCCTGGACCGTCAAGATCGGCAAGGACTACATCCCCGTTCGCCTCACCGAAGGTTATCCCGGCACGCCCATCGAGATGGATATTGCCGTGGGCGAGGGTGCGCCTGTGACGGTCACTTCCAGCTGGGTGCCGGGGGATGTGCTGTGGAATGGGACCGTTGGCGGCAAGCGCGTGACCGCGCAGGTGCGCCCGGTGCGCAGCGGCTACCGGCTCGACTGGCAGGGCTTTTCCGTCATCGCCCGCGTCATGACCCCGCGCACGGCGGAGCTGGACGCCTTGATGCCGGAAAAGCTGCCGCCGGACACCTCCCGCCTGCTGCTGTGCCCGATGCCGGGCCTCGTTGTCTCCATCGCCGTCACCGAGGGGCAGGAGGTGAAGGCGGGCGAGCAGCTGGCCATCGTCGAAGCCATGAAGATGGAAAACGTGCTTCGCGCCGAGCGGGACTGTGTTATCTCCTCGATCAAGGCCAAGCCCGGCGACAGCCTGGCGGTGGATGCCGTGATCATGGAGTTTGAATGACGCAGTCCTCTGGCGGGATCGATACGGTCCTGTTCGATCTGGACGGGACCCTGACCGATCCTTTTGCCGGGATCACGCGGTCCATCCAGCATGCCCTTGCAGCCCTTGGCGCCGTTGTGCCGCCAGCCGAAGAGCTCGGCTGGTGCATCGGCCCGCCGCTGTGGGACAGTTTCGCCGTCCTTCTCAACAGCAGCGACAAGGAGCTGCTGGACCGGGCCGTGGCGCTCTACCGCGAGCGCTACACGGTCACCGGACTTTACGAGAACGAGCTGATTACGGGCATCGCGCCGCTGACCCGCAATTTGTCTGAAGCTGGTTTCTCGCTTTATGTCGCGACCTCCAAACCTCACGCCTATGCCGGCAAGATCGTCGAGCATTTCGGCCTGATGCCGGATTTCATCCGCGTCTATGGCTCGGAGCTGGACGGCACCCGTTCGGCCAAGGCGGAGCTGATTGCCTATCTTCTCGCCGAGGAAGGGCGTTCACCGGAGCAGTGCGTCATGATCGGTGACCGCAAGCATGACCTGATCGGCGCCAATGCCAACGGCTTGCGCAGCATTGGCGTGCTCTGGGGCTACGGCTCGCGCGAGGAGCTGGAGGCGGAGAAGCCTGCCCTGATCGCCGCCGAACCTGCCGGTATCGGGAGCTGGCTTTCAGTCTGACTGAAAAATACGGGCATGACCTCTTGCGCCATAGGGGCAAGCGGGTCTATGCCTTGGCACAGAAGTTCTCGGGGCGGGGTGCAATTCCCCACCGGCGGTATCAGGCAGGCTTGTTTCTGTCTGGAGCCCGCGAGCGCCTCTCCGGTTTGCCGGAGAGGGTCAGCAGATCCGGTGCGATGCCGGAGCCGACGGTATAGTCCGGATGAAAGAGAGCTTGTGCGCCAGCTGGCCCGCCCGCCGCAAACGGGTGCGGTTTGCCATGCGCATGATTGTCCCCGGGGACATGACGACAGCGTTGGAGCGCCGTGCATGTCCGCAAATACCTATTCACGCCAGCCGCTTGCGGCCGCCGCCTGTATGGTGGGGGCAGGGGCGTCCTTTGCCATCGTCAATCTGTGCCTGCAGGGCGCGACGATGCTGCACGGGCTGCCTGCCTCAAGCGCGGCTTTCTGGCAGTATTTTGTCGCCTTCGTTTTTGCCCTGCCGCTGGTGCTGCGCGGCGGGTTGAGGCGCTTCACCATGCGCCGTCCCGGCCTGCATGCCCTGCGGGTTGTGCTGGCCGTTGGTGGTGTGCAGGCCTGGGCCTTCGGTCTGGCCCATGTGCCCATCTGGCAGGCCATCGCGCTGGTGATGACCTCGCCCTTCTTCGTTATCGCCGGGGCGCGGCTGTTTCTGGGCGAAGCCGTCAGCCCGCTGCGCTGGCTGGCAACGCTCACCGGCTTTGCCGGCGGCATGATCCTGCTGGCGCCCTGGTCCGATGACTTCGTGCTGGCGAGCCTTCTGCCGGTTCTGGCGGCTGCTCTCTGGGGCGGGGCGTCGCTTGTTACCAAGCGCCTGACCGGCGAGGAAGAGCCTGAAACGGTGACCCTCTTCCTCCTGATGCTGCTGACGCCTGCCAATGCACTTATGGCGCTGGCCGATGGTGGCACGGTGCTGCCGCAGGGCTGGGGCATTGGTCTGGCGCTGGGCGCCGGGCTCTTCACCGTCAGCGCCAACTATCTGCTGACGCTGGCCTATGCCCGCGCAGACGCCGCCTTCGTGCAGCCCTTCGACCACCTGAAACTGCCGCTGAACATCCTCGCCGGCTGGCTCGCCTTCGGCTTCGCACCGGAAGGCTACCTCTGGCCCGGTGCAGCGCTCATCCTCGCCGGGTCGTTCCTCGTTCTGGCCGACGAAAAACGCTCAGGCCGCCTTACCGCACAGGCGGCGTGAAGGCGGCTCAAGTCTGCCTGTCCAGCCGGTTAAAGCGGTTGAAATGTACCGCAAAGGTCAAGTGAAAGTGCGCCCCTTACAGGTCCCGGCACAAGGCCGGGACGGCGCAGGGAGTGTCTATTCTATTGGAGCCAGTTCAACTCGCTTGCCCTAAGCCATGCGGCACTGCGTTGGGGGCATATTGCTCTGGCATCCTCACCGTACCGTCCCGGCCTTGTGCCGGGACCTGTAAGGGAGGTGCTGCCTGCAAGATATGTCCTGACTTGCTGTTGGCCTTGCGGGGCCGTTTGTCCTCAAACCACCGCCCCCTCCAGCTCCGCAACGCTGCCTGGCTCTATGCCCTTTGCCAGCGCAAAGCCTTCATCCAGCCAGCCGGTGACGCCGCCGATGAGTTCCTTCACCGGCAGGCCGAGCCGGGCGAGGCGGACGGCGGCCTTGTTGGCGCCGTTGCAATGCGGCCCGGCGCAATAGACGACGAAAAGCGAGCCTGCCGGAAACTCCGCCATCCGCCGCTCCGTCATCTTGCCATGCGGCAGGTTGAGCGCGCCGGGCAGATGGCCGCTTTCGTAAAGCGCTGGGCTGCGCACATCCAGAAGCACAAAGTCCTGCTGTCCCGTTGCAAGGGCGTGATGCACGTCCCAGCAATCGGTCTCAAAGCCAAGCCGTGCCTCGAAATGGGCAAGAGCCTCGGCGGAAGGGGCGGCGGGGAACTGGGTCACGGAACTGGGCATCGTCTCATCCTCGTGTTTCTCCGGCACCTGTGTCTGCGGCGGGCCGGGCTGCGATGGGCTGAAGATCGCTGGAAATCCGTTTCGTCACCATTGGCCTGAATGCCATTGTCCGGTAGGATCATGCCAAGTGATCAAAGAGGGCGTCATGGGTGTTCAGGAGCAAGGGGCAGAGCAGGCACCGCTGGCGGTGGCGCTGGTCTATGAGGGGCTAAGCCTCTTTGAATTTTCCATCTGCACGGAGGTTTTCGCATCCAAAAAGCCGGAGGTGGAGGGGCCGTGGTATCGCTTTGCCGCTGTCGCGGTGGAGATGGAGACCGTCTCCGCCAGCGGCGGCGTTTCAGTGCGGGCAGACGCGCCGCTGAGCCTCGTTGATGAGGCGGATATCATCCTCGTGCCCGGCTGGCCGGGGCGTGACCACCGGCTGCCGCACGGCCTGAAGCAAAGGCTTCAGACAGCGCATGCACGAGGTGCGCGGCTGGTGACTTTCTGCAGCGGTGCCTTTCTGCTGGCGGCGGCGGGATTGCTGGATGGACGCAGAGCGACGACGCACTGGCGCTACATCCCGGACCTGCGCCGGGTGGCGCCTGCCTCTGACATCGTCGAGGACGTGCTGTTCGTGGAAGACGGTAACGTGCTGACGGCGGCGGGGTCTGCTGCCGGGATCGACCTTTCCCTGTCGCTGGTCCGCCGGGATTTCGGCTGGCAGGCGGCCAATGCGCTGGCCCGCAGCCTTGTGGTTCCGGCGCAGCGGGAGGGTGGGCAGGCGCAGTTCGTGCCAAGGCCCGTTGCCCGTTTTCCTCAAGGCTCGCTCGCGCCGCTGCTGGAGCGGATCGAGCGGGAACTGGACCAGGAGTGGGATTTGCAGCGCATGGCGGATGCCGCCTGTTGCAGCCTGCGCACCCTCAGCCGCCGCTTCCGCGATGCCACCGGCCTAGCGCCGCTCGACTGGCTGATCCGCGCCCGCATCCGCCATGCCTGCAATCTGCTGGAGGCAAGCAGCGAGAGCATCGACGCCATCGCCGCCCGCTGCGGCTTCGGTGCGCCGGAAACCTTCCGCCTGCATTTCCGCCGGATCATGACCGTGCCGCCTTCACGTTACCGTGCGGAGTTTCAAGGCTCCATTAGTCCAGCGTCAGAGGAAGCTTCTCAGAACGCCTCGCTGCGCTCCATCAGTTCGCGGCCATAGGCACTGGTCAGCGCGCCCGCCTTAAGCGCCGAGACTGGCGCAATTTCCTCCAGCTGGCCATGGCGCAGCACACCCAGCCGGTCGCAGAGGAAGGAAACCACCGGCAGATCGTGCGTGACGAGCAGATAGGTGAGGCCGCGCTCCTCGCGCAAGGACTTCAGCAGGTTGAGGATTTCCGCCTGCACTGACACGTCGAGCGCCGAGGTCGGCTCGTCAAGCAGCAGCAGCTCCGGCTCAAGCATCAGGGCACGGGCGATGGCAACGCGCTGGCGCTGGCCGCCGGAGAGTTGATGCGGCAGGCGGAAGCGGAACTTGCGGGCAAGGCCGACGGCATCCAGCATGGACAGAACGCGCTGGTCCCGGTCACCAAGCCCATGGATCGCCAGCGGTTCACTCAAGGTATCATCCACCGTCTTGCGCGGATGGAGCGAGCCGTAGGGGTCCTGAAACACCATCTGCACGTGGCGCATCATCGCCTTGGTGCGTTTGTGGCCGAGCGGCAGGCCGCTGAGCGTCAGCGCGCCGGACCAGCTGTCCACCTGTCCGGCAAGTGCCTTCAGGATGGTGGACTTGCCGGAGCCCGATTCTCCTACGAGCGCAAAACTCTCGCCGGTGGCGACGGAGAAGCTGACATCCCGAACCACTGCCGTGTTGCCGTAGACAACCGTGAGGCCTTCAACGCCGATCATGCCAGTTTCTCCAGTGCGGCGCGGTCGAGCACGGGCAGGCGCTCGCGGGTCTCATTGAGGCGGGGCAGGGAAGCGATGAGCCCTTGCGTGTAGGGGTGCTTCGCCTCATGCAGCTTGCCAGCAGCACATTCCTCGACGATTTCGCCGTTGAACATGACAAGGATGCGGTCGCACCAGTGCGAGACCATGTTGAGGTCGTGGCTGATCAGCATCAGTCCCATGCCGCGGCGGCGGACGAGATCGTCCATGATTTCCAGCACCTGCGCGCGGACGGACACATCCAGCGCCGAGGTCGGCTCGTCGGCAATCATCAGGTCCGGCTCAAGGATCACCATCATGGCGATCATCACCCGCTGGCCCATGCCGCCGGAAACTTCATGCGGATAAAGCGCATAGACCCGCTCCGGATCGTTGATCCGCACCGCTTCCAGTGCTTCCAGAACCTTTGTCTTGCGGGCTTTCGCGCTTATCCGGGCATGGAAGGCGAGGGCTTCGCCGATCTGCTCACCGATGCGCATAACCGGGTTTAGCGAGAACTTCGGGTCCTGCATCACCATGGACATGCGCGCCCCGCGCAGGCGGCGGTATCCGGCCTCACCGGTCTTCGTAAGGTCAATGCCGTCAAACACCATCCGGTCTGCGGTGACGCGGCCCGGATGACCAATCAGACCCATGATGGACCGGCCTGTCATGGACTTGCCGGAGCCGGATTCACCCACGATGCCAAGCCGCTCGCGGCCCAGAGAGAAGCTGATGCCCTTAACCACCTCCACCTCGCCGCGTTCGGTGGGGAAACGGACCTTGAGGTTCTGAACGTCGAGAAGCGTGCTCATGACCCGTCCCTCATTTCGTGCGCTGGCGCGGATCAAGCACGTCACGCAGGCCATCGCCGAAGAGGCAGAAGCCGAGGCTGACGATGACGATGGCAAAGCCGGGCATGGTGGCCACCCACCACTGATCCAGAATGAAAGCCCGTCCGCGGGAGATCATCGCCCCCCATTCGGGCAGCGGCGGCTGCGCGCCCAGGCCGAGGAAGCCGAGGCCTGCGGCGGTCAGAATGATGCCCGCCATGTCCAGCGTGACGCGGACGATGGTGGAGGACATGCACAGCGGCAGGATGTGGCGCAGGATGATGCGGCCGTGGCCCGCCCCCTGCATCCGCACCGCGGCGATGAACTCCGCCTTGCGGATGGTCAGCGTTTCAGCGCGGGCAAGGCGGGCATAGACCGGCCAGGCGGTGATGGCGATGGCTATCACCGCATTCTCGATGCCGGGTCCGAGGGCGGCGACAAAGGCAAGGGCAAGGATCAGCCGGGGCATGGACAGGAAGATATCCGTGAGCCCCATCATGATCCGGTCCGCTACCCCGCCGAAATAGCCCGATATGGCCCCGATGATGAGGCCGAGCGGCGCGGAAATGATGGCCACCAGCAGCACGATGAACAGCGTGATCCGGGCACCGTGAATGACACGGCTGAAGATGTCACGGCCCAGCTCATCCGTGCCCATCCAGTGGGCGGCGGAGGGAGGCATAAGGCGGGCTGTCAGTTCTCCCTGCAGGGGATCATAAGGCGCAATCCACGGCGCGAAGGCGGCCGCCAGCAGCAGTGCAAGGATGATCACCAGCCCCACCACCGTCAGCGGGTTGCGCAGAAGCGCGCGCAAGGTGCGGTAGCCCTGGCCCAGCTGGGCCTGCAGGCGGGTGGCGGGAGTTTCGTCCAGCAGCCAGTCGCGGGTCGAGCTCATGCGCGGGCCCTCGGGTCGAGAAGGAGATAGAGCGCATCAGACAGCTTGTTGATGCAGATGAAGACGGCACCGATCACCAGCGTTGAACCCAGCACCGCATTCATGTCGGCGTTCAGCAGGGCGTTGGTGAGATAGTTGCCGATGCCCGGCCAGGAGAATACGGTCTCGATCATCACGGATCCTTCCAGCAATCCGGCGTAGGACAGGCCGATAACGGTGATCAGCTGCACGCGGATCGGGCGGAAGGCGTGGCGCCAGATCACCACCCGCTCCGGCGCGCCCTTCACACGGGCCGTCGTGATGAACTCCTGCCCCAGCTGCTCCAGCATGAAGGAGCGGGTCATGCGGGCGATATAGGCGAGGGCGAAAAAGCCGAGGATGGTGGCGGGCAGGATGATATGGGCGAAGGCGCTTTTGAAGCTGTCCATGTCGCCGTCGATCAGGCTATCCACCAGCAGCAGCCCGGTGTGCGGCGTCACCATGCCATCAAGGAAGATGTCGATCCGGCCCGGCCCGCCAACCCATTGCAGCTTGGCGTAAAACAGCACGAGACCGGCAAGCCCCAGCCAGAAGGCAGGGACAGCATAACCGGCAAGACCGATGACGCGGATGATCTGGTCGATGACGCTGCCCTGCCTTGCGGCAGCCCAGACGCCCAGCGGCACGCCAATAGCAACGCCGATGATGATGCCGAGCGTTGCCATCTCGAATGTGGCCGGAAACACTCGCGCCAGATCCTCGATCACGGGATTCGAGGTCGTCACCGCCTTGCCGAGATCGCCCTGCAGCACATCGCCCACGTAACGGGCGAACTGGACAAGCAGCGGATCATCAATACCCATCTGCTGGCGCACGGCATCATAGACTTCCTTCGGCGCCCGGTCACCGACGACTGCCAGCACCGGATCAATGGGCACAACGCGGCCGATGACAAAGGTGATTGCGAGCAGGCCGAGGAAGGTCAGTGCGATCGTCGCGGCAAACCACAGCAGGGAAGTGAGCCGGGCAGGAAGGGCGCCCCGGCGGCCGGTCAGGGTGGCGTTGCTCACGGCGTTTTCCTTGCCAGTTAAACTTCTTTTGACGTAGCAAAATTTTTTTACTAGCGTCAAAGAAATTTTGGAGATCCGGGATGAGCAACGCCCTCAAGGACGCTGAGGAGACGCAAGCCGCTGCAACAGTGGCGGCGACGCCGCATTTTGGCGGCCGCATCCGCGAGCTGCGCCGCAAGGGGGATCTGACCCTGCAGCAGCTGGCTGATCAGGCAGGCATTTCCGTCGGCTTCCTGTCGCAGGTGGAGCGCGGCAAGGCCACGCCCTCGCTAGGCACGCTGGCTGCCATCGCCGATGCGCTGGGTGTTGAGATCGACTGGTTCGTGGCGACGCCAAAGCCCGCCAACAGCATCACCCGCTCGGGCGAGCGTGAATTGTTCTCGCTGGGCGAGGGGGCCTTGTCCTACGAGCGGCTCAACACGGTGCTGCCGGGCGGCACGCTGTCGTCAGTGATCGTCCACATCCCGGTTGGCTATTCCTCGGAGCAGACTTCCCACACGGGTGAGGAGCTGATCGTCGTGCTGGAGGGCACATTGCGCCAGACGCTGGGCGAAGCAGTCTTCACGCTCAACGCCGGGGACAGCCTGCATTTCATGGGCGACACGCCCCATTCCTTCGCCAATGCCGGAGACCGGCCGGTCCGTATCCTGTGGACCGGCAACACGCCCCGGCTCATTGGCCGAACCCCCGACCAGCCGTAGCGGGGAATGCTGCGGCCAAGACAAACCTGCCTTCCTTCAGGAGAAGACAATGAAGCTTTTCAGAACCGCGTTTGCCGCCGGTCTGTTGTCGCTGACGGCCCTGACTGCGCCGGTCACGCTGCCGGCCCATGCTGCAACGCCGGGCTCGGCCCTCGTCGTTGCGCAGAACATCGATGATATCGTCACCATCGACCCGGCGACCGCCTACGAGTTCTCCTCCGGCGAATATGTCGTCAATGTCTACAACCAGCTTGTCCAGTATGACGCAGTGGACACCACCACGTTGGCGCCGGGCCTTGCCAGCGAATGGGCGATTGACGCGGACAACAAGACCATCGTCTTCACCCTGCGTGATGGTGTGAAGTTCCATTCCGGCAATCCGCTTCGCGGTGAAGATGTGCTGGGATCGTGGAAGCGCGTTCTGGTCCTCAATAAGGCCCCCGCCTTCATTCTCGCCAATCTTGGCTGGACCCCGGACAACATCGAAGAGATGGTGACCGTGGATGGCAACAAGGTCACCGTCCGCTATGCCGGCGATTTCTCGCCGCTCTTCGTGCTTAACGTTCTTGCTGCCCGTGTCGCCTCCGTGGTCGACATGGAAACGGTCATGTCGCATCAGGAAAATGATGATCTTGGCAATGCCTGGCTGAACAAGAACTCCGCCGGCACCGGTCCTTTCAAGCTGCGCGCCTACAAGCCCTCCGAAATGCTGGCGCTGGAAAGCAACCCGGACTACTGGGGCGGGGCACCGGCCATGAAGCAGGTCGTCATACGTCATGTGGCGGAAGCGGCCACCCAGCGCCTGCTGCTGGAATCCGGCGATGTGGATATGGCGAAGAACCTGACGCCCGATCAGGTGTCGGGCCTTGAAGGCAAGTCTGACATCAAGGTCGAGACCTATCCGCAGGCCGCCGTTCACTGGATTTCCTTCAACCAGAAGACCGAGGCTCTGACCAGCAAGGCCCTGTGGGAGGCTTCGCGCTATCTCGTCGATTATGACGGCATGGCCAGCACCTTCCTGAAGGGCCAGATGATGGTGCATCAGGCCTTCTGGCCGGAAGGCTTCCCCGGCGCGGTCAATGACACGCCGTTCAAGTATGATCTGGAAAAGGCGAAGAAGATCCTCGCCGATGGCGGGGTAAAGCTGCCGCTGACCATCCAGCTCGACGTGATCAACTCCAGCCCCTTCACCGACATGGCGCAGGCGCTGCAGTCGTCCTTCGCTCCGGCGGGTATCAACTTCGAGATCATCCCCGGCACCGGCGCACAGGTGATCACCAAGTACCGCGCCCGCACCCATCAGGGCATGCTGCTCTACTGGGGGCCGGACTTCATGGACCCGCATTCCAACGCCAAGGCCTTCGCCTATAACGCGGACAATTCGGACGACAAGTACGCCTCGACGACCACCTGGCGCAATGCCTGGATGCCGCCGAAGGAGATCAACGAAAAGACGATGGCCGCGCTGACCGAAAAGTCGCCGGAAAAGCGCCTCGAAATGTATGCAGAGCTGCAGAAGGCGATGCAGGCGGAAGCGCCCTTCGTCATCATGTTCCAGGCCGTGAAGCAGGTCGCCATGAACGGCAAGGTGCAAGGCTACGTCAACGGAGCGACGTCGGATTTCGTCTACTACCGTCTCGTGACCAAGAACTGAGGCAGCTTGCCTGAATGATATCCCGGAGGGCGGCAGGCTGCCCTTCGGGCATGCCGCTCAACCGCTGTCATCCCCGCGAAGGCGGGGATCCAGTACCCCAGGCATTCGCATCATGTGCGCCGGGCCTACTGGATCCCGGTGTTGCCGTTGCGCGTCAAACCGGGATGACACCGTTGAGATTCAAGGAAGATACACCACTACCTCCCGCCATTTCCTTTCTCATCCCAACGCCCCGGAAGTCCATCATGACCGCATCCCCCGATACCGTCTTTGCTGCCCTGCATGAGGCTGCCCGCACCGCCGTGGGCGCGCGCCTGTTCACGGTGACGGTTCTTGACCGCAAGGCAGGTCTCAGCCGCCGCGCTTATACCTCTCACCCCACTGACTATCCCACATCGGGCACCAAGCCGATGCGCTCGGATGGCTGGACCGATCTCGTGATCGGCGAGCAGAAGAGCTTTGTGGCCAACACGACGCCGGAATTCGCGGTCTATTTTTCCGATCACGCCCTCATCAACCAGCTCGGCTGTTACTCTGCAATGAACATACCCGTTTCAGACGGGGAGCAGGTCATGGGCACCGTCAACATTCTGGATGCCGAAGGGCATTTCACGCCTGAACGGGTGGCAAAGCTGGAGGCGCTGGTGGAAGAGCACCGTGCTGCTCTGCTGGAAGCCATGGCCCGCGTGCCAATGGAAGCCTGACGCCGGGTCCCGGCGGATCTGAAAACAAAAAGGGCAGCCGATGGGCCGCCCTTTTACGTTCGGGTCTGCCGCGTGTCTCAGGCGGCGCGGATCTCGGCGAAGAAGGCATCGATCCGCTGGCGCAGGTTGCCGGTCTGCTGGGTCAGCTGGGTGGCAACGTCGAGCAGCACCTGCGCGCTCTCGCCGGTTTCGCTGGCCCCGCGTGACACATGGCTCAGGGTTTCCGATACATTCTGCGTGCCGGTTGCCACTTCATGCACCGAACGGGAGATTTCGGTGGTGGCCCCGCTCTGCTGGGTCACGGCGGCGGAGATGTCGGTTGAGATATGCGTCATCTGACCGATGACATCTGCGATGCTGCCGATGGCCATGGCAGCCTGATTGGAGACGGCCTGCATCGCCTGAATCTGCGTGGCGATTTCTTCCGTCGCAGAAGCCGTCTGGTTGGCCAGAGACTTCACCTCCGTTGCCACGACGGCAAAGCCCTTTCCGGCATCACCAGCACGTGCCGCCTCAATGGTGGCATTGAGGGCCAGAAGGTTGGTCTGGGCGGCAATGTCATTGATAAGGCTGACGATCTGGCTGATCTTTTCCGTCGTCTGCACCAGGCTCTGGACGGTCTGGTTCGTTTGGGTGGCGGCATCCGACGCGCGGTTGGCGATCTCGTTGGAATGCTCGACGCGGCGGGCAATCTCGGCGATCGAGGAATTCAGCTCTTCAGAGGCAGCCGCAACAGAACGGACGTTTGCAGCAGCCTGCTCGGAAGCCGCAGCGGCCTGACTGGCGTTGTCCGAACTTGTTTCGGACGTCTGGGTCAGCTGGCGGGCGGTGGAGACAACGTTCTGCGTTGCCGATGTTACGGTCTGCAGGGCCGATCCCACCTCGGATGCGAAGGCGTTGATCATCCGGTCAACAGCCTCTGCACGCCGCTCCTTTGCTTTCTGTTCGGCGTGCTGGGCCGCTTCCAGGCGCTCGCGTTCCAGCGAATGCTCCTTGAACACCTGCACGGCCCCGGCGATCGCGCCGATCTCGTCATTGCGGCCAAGACCGGGAATGGCCACTGTGAGGTCACCTTCGGCGATCTGGCTCATCGCGCCGGTGATGCTGGACAGCGGACGGGCCAACCAGTTGCGGAACAGGGTGCCGATGATGCCCAGCATGATGGCAACGGCTGCGAGGGTCGCGATCAGCGTGGATTGGCGGAAGTCGGACAGTTCGGCAAAGGCCACGGCCTTGTCGATGGACATGGCAACATACCAGTCCACGCCCGGCAGGCCTGCAATCGGCTGGAAGCCAAGCAGCCGCGCGCCGTCATTGCTCTCCACATCCTGCATGGCACCGGTTGAAACCTGCGCGCCCGGATAGATGTCGGCGAGCGTCTTGCCGATCAGGTCCTGATTGGCATGGATCAGCACCTTGCCCGACTTGTCTGTGATGAATAGGTAGCCGAGATCCCCCAGATTGGCGTCCTTCAGCATCTGATCCAGCATCTGGATCGAGAAGTCGGAGCCGACGACGCCCACCAGCTGGCCACCCTGATAGCGCGGAGCGGCAGCAGTGATGTTCAGTTCACCCGAAGAGGCGGCGATATAGGGTTCGGTCAGTGTCAGCTTGCCGAAGGATGCAGCTGCCTTGTACCAGGGGCGCTTGCGCGGATCATAGCCTTCGGGAAGCGGTGAGGGCGGCCACTGGAAGAACTGGCCTTCCGAGTTGCCGTAGTAGGTCATCAGGAAGGTGGAAGTCAGCAGCGGGATGTCGAACTGTTCGGGCGCCATTTCGGAAGCTGGCTTTGCCCCCAGCGACTGCATGGCGAATTCGGTCAGCATGGTCCTGCCCGTCAGCCAGTTCGACACGCTCTTGGCGACGGAACTGCCCACCATCGACAGGTTGCTGTTCACGCGCTCTTCCGTCTGCTCGCGCATGACAATGTCGTTGTAGAGGGCGAAGATGGCGAAAATTCCAAGGATCGAGGCGGCAGTTGCCGCAAGGATCCTGGTCATGAGACTGCGGCGGCGGCCGGACGGGTCAATCTGCGTCATCGTCGTAGTTTCTCTCTGCCTGGTGGTCACTGTGATTCCGGTAGCTTCCTCCTTGGTACTATTTGACTGATGATGCTTAAAACTGCCTAAACGGTTGTGTCTTGTGTCCGTCACTTCCCTGCGCTTCGGAGTTTAATAGTAGTATTAAATAGTCAGCAGCGGGAATACGCGCCGAACTCAGCGGAATCAGGATTTTTCCTGACCTGGCTAACCTTGTGGTGGCGCAGAATGCAGTCTCATGCAGGTCGAGATAGCAGAGGCAAGGGAGCCTTGTGCAAACACGGCAATCGGCGCGCTGCCCTGGGCAGCGGCCGTGTAAATTCGTTCTGAGGCCTGTCATGAGCGGCAAGCGCCGCCAGTCCCAAAAGGAAAGCTTCAGCTCAGATGTGTCAGCTACGAAGAGAAGTGGCTTGCAGGCCGGACGTTATGCGTCCCCAAGGCTCTGCTCGCGGATTGCCCGGGCGCGTTTGGCAATGGCGGTCAGATTGTCTTCGTCCTCGTCCGGTTTTGCCTCCCGGCTGGCGCGGGACTGTTTGACCTCGATGAAGCCTGGCTCCTCCTGCTCCACCATGGAACGGGCAGAGCGCGGCAGCCCAAAGCGGTCGCGCAATTGCGTTATGATCTCTTCCGTGCCGCTGCCGGTTTCGAAGCTGCGGTAGGTGAGGGGGACGCGCTGCCCCGCGATGATCATCACCGGACGCTGCCAAACCTTGCGTGACATGAAATTGTGCAAGGGACCAGCTTTCTCGACAACGACATTTTCCAGGCTGGAAAGCTCATACCGTCCACTGCCGAGGAGGCGGCCGGAGGGCGTGCGGTGCTCCAGGAGCAGCTTGTTGCCATGCGTATCGAAAATGACACGGGTGCGGGCCGTCTGGAGGTGCAGCCGCAAAATGATGGAGCCGGAGATCAGGCTGGCGAGCACTGCCGGCCATATGCTGTTGGCCAGCAGGCTTCCCACGACACAGGCAGCCGCTCCGAACCCGATGATGACCATGGCGACGCGCGTCTGGGTCCGGTCATCATGAATGTATTCGGTACGCGTGGGGCTTGGTGACACCAGGTCCATGAGCGGCAAAGATCTCCGTAAAGAGGTCACAGGCAGCGTAGATTCGAGCCCGCACCAAAGGGTGCGGGACCGGATTCGGCAGGCCCTTGCTATATATGCTGATGAACCTTGCGGCAGGCTTGCGCCACAGCCCGGATTTCCGGTGTTTTGTACGAGCGCGTGCCTTGTCCGGTCCTGAACCGGCGACGCGCGCGATCATAGAAGGTCCCGAGAGAGATGAGGCGCAGTTGGGGCTGTCCGGGGGGCTCCCGGACAGCGGGTTGGGATGCATGTCTTGCGCCGCAAAGGCTTGCGCACTTCAAGGCGCGATGCGTCAGCCGATGACAAGCCGCCCGTCAAGGCGGGCGCCGGTTTCTGCTGAAATGACCTTCAGGTCACGAATATGAGCAATGATCTCGTTGCGGTACACGAGGCCGGTATGATCATAATCCAGCTTGCGAAGATCCATGCTGGGAATATCGCCGGGAACACCGCCAGAGACCGGCTTGCCGTTCCATGCTTCTCCAAAGGCTCCGAGTGACACATAGGTATTGAAGGCGACCTTGAAGGTCTTGTCGAGCACGCTGCCGATGGGTGTGCCGGCGATCGTGACGTCCACTGCCTTGGCCTGCGCGGCCGAGGCCCCGAGGTCAACCCTGTAGCGCAGGGCGCTTGAGAAATGCAGAAGACCGCGGGACACAAACTGGGTGAGATCCAGTGTGCCCGCCGCCAGTTCCTCTGGCCGGACGAAGCGCTTGGCATTGTTGTCCAGCATCTCGAGGATCTGCGCACCGGTCATGGTGGCTACATGCACATTGTCCGCATAGGGCATGACATCATACCAGGCCTTGAACGTTAGCGGCCCCTGGTTGATTCCGGTCTGCAGTCCGGTGGCATTGAAGAGAGCAATGTCGATCTGGCCTCCCGGGAACGTCGAGGAGCGCTGGACCAGGGCGTCATTCATGAAATTGGCGATGGCCACTTCACGGATATAGCGGTCTGCGAGTGTGCGCTCGGTCGAGACGAGCTCATCATCGCTGACCTGACCGATCTCCTCGGCAAGCTTGGATTCGAGAGCCTTCAACAGCGGCGCGATGGTTTCTGCCTCGAAGGCAGCGTCATAGTCCCCCTCATGCTCCAGGGAGGCATAGGAGGGCTCATCCGCCTTGACGCGATCGTCACGGTTCTTGACCGGATGCAGGCTCACGGACGAGAACCAGGCCTTGCGGCCGTTCTCGGCCGCGATGGACATGCTGATGTCGCCCAGGAACTTGCCGTTGGCTTCTGCCTGCGCAATGAGAACGCCCTCGACAACGTTGTCCGTGTCGATGCCGCTGTTGTTGAGCATGGTATGAGAGTGGCCGCCAAGCAGTACAATCGGCTTGCTGGTCAAAGGACCGGCCGCAGCTGCTATGTCCAGGTCGCCTTCGCCGATCATGCGTGCCGCACCGGCCTTGCCTGACCGGTGCGAGCCTGAACCAAAGCCGCAGTGAGACAGTATCACCACGACGTCACAAACCTCGGCGACAGCGGGCAGCACGTTGCGGATGGCCGCCACCGGGCTTGCGACGGCAAGGCTGGGGTCGGAGGGCTGGCCAACACGGGTGTCCACGGCAGTGGTCAGGCCGATGAAGCCGACGCGAAGACCCTTGGCCTCGGCAATCGCGGCACAGACATAGTCCTCATCGCGGTCGAGGAAGGCCGAGCCATGCACATTGGCCGAGAGCACGGGGAAGGTGGCATCGCGCTTCAGCCCCATGCGCAGCAGCTCTGCGCCACGGTCAAATTCGTGATTGCCAAGAACGGCGATGTCGAGCCCGGCGGCAGAATAGGCGCGGTATGCCGGATCGGTGACGAAGTCTTCCGGGGACCAGCCGACAAGTTCGTCAAACACCGAACCGGTGTGATCATCGCCGACGGATACAAAGAACACAGCTTCCGAGTCGCTGGCTGCGGCGCGCGTCTCGCGAACCATCTTGACCATCTGGGACAGGCGGTGCGTGTCGCCCTTCTTGCTGTGCTGGTCGGTCAGGTGGTTGTGCATGTCGTTGAAATGCATCAGGCGAAGCACACGGCGCTCGCCCGGAGCGAGCGATGGGGCAGGCACCGGATTGCCGGTTTCCGTGACGATGGTGCGGACTGGACCGGCCAGAGGATCGCCCTTGAGCAGGAAGAGGCGCTCGAATGCCCCCTTGGGATTCGGGACGGCCGGGCTCATCAGCAGTTCGCCAGGACCCGCAGCCGCATTGGCGCGGAAGACGATCATCGTGGACAATGCGGCGAGGCCGGCCGCTGCCGTAGTCGACTTGAGGAAGTCACGGCGGCTCATGTTTTGTTCAGTCGTAGACATGAGATCTACTCTCCTGGGTAGTACTCGCGAAATAGCGGGCCGCGAAGAGCTATGATCTGTGATTGAACTTAATGTGACAGGTTTGCCGAAGTTATGTATTTGAAATATATTTTTCCAGTTGAATAAATACAACCTCCATCTGTGGCTTTATTTAATTAGATGGCTTTCAATTCATCAGTTGTGCTGGTTGAGGTGCCAAACAGCTTTTCAAATTCCTGCCGCAGAACAATATCGACCTCGGGAAGCGTCACCGGCAGGCCCAGATCGACAAGGCTGGTCACTCCGTGCTGGGCCACGCCGCAGGGCACAATGCCGGAAAAATGCTCCAGATCCGGATCGACGTTCAGGCTGATGCCGTGGAAGGTGACCCACTTGCGCACACGGATGCCGATGGCCGCGATCTTGTCTTCCACGTCCGGCCCCTTGTCCGGGCGCCGAACCCATACGCCGACCCGGTCCTCCCGCCGCTCGCCGCGCACGTGATGCTGCCAGAGCGAGCCGATGACCCAGGCTTCCAGCGCCGCGACGAAGGCGCGGATATCCTGCCGTCGGCGCTTGAGGTCCAGCATCACATAGGCAATGCGCTGGCCCGGCCCGTGGTAGGTATATTGCCCGCCGCGCCCGGCGTCATAGACAGGGAACCGGTCCGGCATCAGCAGGTCCTCGCGCCTTGCACTGGTGCCAGCCGTGTAAAGGGGAGGGTGCTCCAGCAGCCAGACGCATTCATTTGCCTCGCCCGCCGCAATCGCTTCGACGCGCTTCTCCATGAAGGCCATGGCCTCCTC
Organism: Pannonibacter anstelovis; assembly: GCF_036881715.1. Classification (NCBI taxonomy): domain Bacteria; kingdom Pseudomonadati; phylum Pseudomonadota; class Alphaproteobacteria; order Hyphomicrobiales; family Stappiaceae; genus Pannonibacter; species Pannonibacter anstelovis. Next base: position 192,818 of record NZ_JBAKBF010000006.1, on the reverse strand, counting down.
GTAGGGGACAGGCTCGTCAGATATGCGCCACTCCACTGCCGGGCTGCCGGGCAGTGGATGAAAATCGGGGACGAGTTCGGAACGGCCGGTGATCTGCATGGGGTCAGGCTGCATTGGCGGTGGCTTTGCGCCCTGTGGTCAGGCTAAACTGGTGTCGAGGCAAAGTGCCGGGAGCGGCGGCCCAGGCCCCGGAACAGGGGCAAGGCCGTCAAGACAGCAGACTTGTACAGGCGGAAGTCCGGACGGAAAAGCAAAATGGCCACATTCGATGACATTACCGTCGACATTTCCGTGGTGCTGGGCACAACACAGATGCCGGTTCATCAGTTGCTGCGCATGGGCCGCGGTGCGGTGATCGACCTGGATGTCGCCGAAGAGGACGATGTGAAGATCTACGCCAACAACACGCTGGTGGCCAAGGGCCAGGTGGTGCTTCTGGGCGAGAGGATCGGCATTTCCATTACAGAGGTGCTCATGCGCGCGCCGGAAGCCCGGCCTATGCGCACAGACGGGCCATTGTGAGGCAGGCAGACCGCCGGTGGATTCTCTTTGCCATGCCTCTGGTTTGTCCTCGAAATCCCTTGAGTTTCCGGGGGTTGGTAGAAAAGTTACCCACAGGCTCACGGCATTTTCGGGTAGATTGAAAATAATGCAGTGATGCCCCTTGCGCCCCAGAATCCGATTTGCTACATGGGGCGCCTCGACGCTGATTGCGGCGGGGAAATGAAGAAATCGCGGTCGTGGCGGAATTGGTAGACGCGCAGCGTTGAGGTCGCTGTGGGGCAACCCGTGGAAGTTCGAGTCTTCTCGACCGCACCATTTCTTCAAAAGGCTGACAGCCGCCGGTGGGAAACCTCGGCGGCTTTATGCTTTTCTGGCGCGGGTTTGTGTTCCCGCTTCCTTGCCTTAAGGTCGCAGTGCCGGAGCCGCATCAAGGCGCGGCTTCATCTTGCGAAAAGGCGGCTTCATGAGCAAATGGCGCTGGATATTGCAGCAATACGGCCAGCGGCTTTGGGTGCGCGTCTGGTTCTTCTGTCTGGCCGCCGTGGGTGTGGCTCTGTGCGGCGCGATGGTGGACAAGGCTGGCAGTCTGCCGCGCTTCATACAGGTAGAAGCGGAGGCTGTTTCGGGCATTCTGGACATTCTCGCCAGCAGCATGCTCGCCGTGACCACCTTCTCTCTGTCCATCATGGTGTCTGCCTATTCGGCGGCAGCCAGCTCCACCACGCCGCGTGCCAACAAGCTGATGCTGAGGGACAATACCTCACAGAATGCACTGTCCGTTTTCATCGGCGCCTTTCTGTTCAGCCTGGCGGGAATCATCGGGCTTTCCAGCGGACTTTATGGCGGCGGCGGGCGGCTGGTACTGTTTCTGGCGACGCTTGGTGTGGTCGTTCTGATCGTCGTGGTGCTGATCGGCTGGATCAACTACCTGTCGAGGCTGGGCCGTGTGGGGGAGACAATCGACCTTGTGGAGCGCGCTACCGCAGGCGCCATGCGCGCCCGCGGGCTTGCCCCCTGTCTTGGCGGGTGCCCGATGGACGCGGAAGCAGGCCTGCCCCATGGAAAGCCGCTGCTCTCACCCGCAATCGGGTACATTCAGTACATCGATATGGCTGGACTGTCGCGGATTGCCGAGGACCGCAAGCTGGACGTCCATCTCCAGGTTTTGCCGGGGCATTTCAACGACAGTGTCCAACCGCTGATGCATGTGACCGGCAATGCGGACGAGGAGGCCTGCGCAGCGCTTATTGCAGCCGTCACCATTGGTGATGAGCGCTCATTCGATCAGGACCCGCGCTTCGGGCTTGTAGTCCTGAGCGAAATTGCCTGCCGCGCCCTGTCTCCGGCCGTGAATGATCCCGGAACGGCAATCGACGTGATTGGAACGGGTCTCCGGCTGATGGGCCAATGGCTTGATATGGATCGCGCGCAGGACGGCAAGGTCGAGTTTCCGCGTGTCCATGTTCCTGCCTTGAGGCTTTGCGACATGTTCGAGGATCTCTTCTGGGGCATCGCCCGGGATGGCGCGTTGAATGTGGCGATTGGCGTCCGGTTGCAGAAAGCCTTTCTTGCCCTGGCACAGATGGAGGGCGGGAAGGCTGCTCAGGAGGCGGCGCTTCTCTCCAGGATTGCCTGCCAGTTTTCCGATGCTGCGCTCGTGATTGAGGCTGACCGGAAACGCGTTGGTGAAATTGCTGCGGAGGTGCAGGTGGCTGCGGAAGGCAAGGCGGTGGCATGAGACGGGTGATGACGGGAGTTCTTCTTCTGATGCTTGGCGGCATGCTGGCCGGTTTCGTGTCGGCTGCGCAGCGGCGCAACATGCAGAAGTCGCCAGAGGAGCTCTACAGTCTTGGCTGTGATCAGCTCTGGTACCTGCGCGAGAAGATCCGGGCAGAGGGCGGCGTCTGCCCAAGAGGCGACCGGGAACTGAGGGCCTTCTTCCGCAACAAGAGATGCCTGTCTCCGGACGAGGGGATTCTCGCCTCCGAGGTGCGGGATTATCTGGCCAGTGTCCGGCAGGTTGAAGCTGCCAAGGGCTGTCAGCCAGGGTGATCCGGCCAGTCTGTCTGCAGCAATGGTGCAGTGCCGCAACCGCCGTGTGAAAACTCCCGGTGGACGCTTGAAATTGTCCGGTTTTCAATAGCCAAAGCAGCACAAGACCGCTAGGTGTGAGGCGCGGGCCGCTGCCTCCGGTCCGATGGGTGCGCATGACAGGAGGGAGCCATGACTGACGCCGGCAAAAACGACGCAGGACCTGAGTTTGCCCCTGATTCCATGCCAAATCCCTCCAACTTGCCGGAGGGGAATGACGTCAGGCCGTTTCATGACGCAGAGATCCCAGTCCATGGTGAAGATGGCTGGCTGAACGAAGCCTTCATCAGGGCTGTCGCCGAAGCTGTTGCAGCGCAGGATAGCGAATCCGTGCGCGCGCTTGCCGGTGATCTGCATGAAGCTGATGTCGGCGAGCTGATTGACGCTCTGCCAGAGGCTGAACGCCCGGTCTTCGTGCGTCTCATGGGCGACCTGTTCGACTATGCCGCCCTGACGGAAATGGACGAGGCAGTGCGCGTCCGCCTGCTGGAGGAGCTGCCCGCAGCCGACATTGCCGAGGGGCTTGGCGAGCTTGATTCGGATGATGCGGTCTACATCCTCGAGGATCTGGATGCGGAAGATCAGGCCGCCATTCTGGATGAGCTGCCGCTGTCCGAGCGCGTTCAGCTGGAACGTGCGCTCGATTATCCCGAAGACAGCGCCGGCCGGCGCATGCAGTCCGATTTCATTGCCGTGCCGCCATTCTGGACGGTCGGGCAGACCATCGACTACATGCGCGAAGACAAGGATCTTCCCGATACCTTTTACGAGATCTACGTGGTCGATCCGGGCTTCCGGCTGGCCGGTGCCGTGGCGCTGGACAAGATCCTGCGGACGCAGCGCGCAGCCAAGGTGTCCGACATCATGCAGGACGACCTCAAGCGCGTCCGGGCAACTGACGATCAGGAGGAGGTCGCACGCCTCTTCGAACGCTACAACCTCGTGGCTACGGCTGTTGTTGATGACAGTGACCGTCTTGTCGGCGTGCTGACCGTCGATGACATCGTGGACGTGATCCAGGAAGAGGCTGAAGAGGACATGCGCGCCCTTGGCGGTGTGGGTGACGAAGAGATTTCGGACACCGTGATCACCATCGCCCGCTCGCGCATCGTCTGGCTGATCGTCAACCTCGGCACTGCTCTTCTGGCGGCCAGCGTGATTTCTGTTTTTGAAGATACGATCCAGGCCATGGTGGCGCTGGCGGTGCTGATGCCCATTGTCGCGTCCATGGGAGGAAATGCGGCCACCCAGACCATGACGGTCGCCGTGCGCGCGCTGGCGACGCAGGAGCTGGACACCCGCAACATCTGGCGCGTGTTGCGCCGTGAGGTGATGGTGAGCTTTATCAACGGCACAGCGCTTGCGGTGCTGGTGGGCGTGACGGCGGCTGTCTGGTTCGAGATGCCGGGCCTTGGCATTGTCATTGCGTCAGCCATCATGGTCAATCTTGTCTGCGCCGGGCTGGGCGGATTGCTGATCCCCGTGACGCTGGACCGGCTGAAGGCGGATCCGGCCATAGCGTCCAGCGTGTTCGTGACCATGGTCACGGACGTGATTGGCTTCTTTGCCTTCCTCGGCATTGCTGCGCTCTGGTTCAAATTGCCTCTTTGATTTTTTTGTAATTCATTGAAATTAAAACATATAAATAATCTGATTGACTTTGACGTAAACGTCCATGAAGCTGATTGCAAGATGGAGGCTTCATGGAACCGCGGCTCTACACGATCACCCAGCTGACGCAGGAGTTCGGGATCACGACCCGCACCTTGCGCTTCTATGAGGCGCAAGGTCTGATCACGCCGCAGCGGCGCGGCCGCCAGCGGCTTTACAAGCCTGCAGACCGGACGCGGCTGAAGCTCATCCTGCGCGGCAAGCGCCTCGGTTTCTCGCTGACCGAAATCAGCGAAATCATCGGCATGTACGGCAAGGCCCCGGGGGAGGCCGGGCAGCTGCAGCTGCTCATGCGCAAGATTGCCGAACGGCGGGCAGAGCTGGAAGAAAAGCGCAATGACATCGAGCTGACGCTTGCTGAACTGACCGAAGTCGAGCGCGGCTGTCTGGCGCGTTTGGATGAACTGGGCGTTCAGCCGGATACGAATTGAGGATCGTCAACCGGGAGGAGGAACCATGACAGCATTCGAGCCGCGTGATCCGCTCTGGGAGGAGAGGGTCCGCAGGAGCTTCGCCCGTCAGCCCTTCATGGGCCATCTGGGCGCAAGCCTCAGCCATCTTGCGCCCGGCGAAGTGGATATCGAGATGCCGCACCGGAGCGAGTTGACCCAGCAGCACGGCTTCTTTCATGCTGGCTCCACGACGTCGATTGCCGACAGCGCCGCCGGCTATGCCGCCCTGTCACTCTATCCCGCGGGCACCGGCGTGCTCAGCACAGAATTCAAGATCAACCTGCTCAATCCCGGCAAGGGCGAGAAGCTGGTGGCGCGGGGGCGCGTCATCAAGCCGGGCCGCACGCTGACCATCTGCCGCTCGGATGTCTATGGCGTGACCGGAGACAGGGAAATCCACGTGGCCACCGGGTTGTTCTCGATGATCTGCCTTGAGGGCGTCGAGGACTAGGCATCAGCCAGGCAAGTGAGGAACGATGACGCAAGCAGCAATCACCATCCGCCCGCTTCAACCTGAGGACCGTGCTGAATGGGCGGAGCTCTGGAAAGCCTATCTCGCGTTCTACGAAACCGAAAAGCCGCAGTCGCAATATGACCTCACCTGGTCGCGGCTGATGATGCCCAACGAGGACCCGCATGGGCTCTGTGCCGTGGATGAGGCTGGCCGGCTGGTTGGCATCGTCCACTACATCTTTCACCGGTCCTGCTGGACCGAAGGCCCTTACTGCTACCTGCAGGATCTTTACGCCGACCCGTCCGTGCGCGGGCAGGGCGTGGGCCGGGCGCTGATCGAGGCGGTCTATGCCGCAGCCGATGCCAAGGGGACGTCCTACGTCTACTGGCTGACCCAGGAATTCAACACTACGGCCCGCCTGCTCTACGACCGGGTCGGCAATGCCACCCCTTTCATCAAATACACCCGCTGAACGGCCGGGAGGGCCGGGCGACTGGAGGAAAAGCCCATGATCCGCAACGACTTTCCGTCATTCAATTTCAACCTCGGCGAGACCGCCGACATGCTGCGTGACAGCGTGCGCTCCTATGCGCAGGACCGCATCGCGCCGCTCGCGGCCCGGATCGACCGGGACGACTGGTTTCCGCGTGAGCTGTGGCCCGAGATGGGAGACCTCGGCCTGCATGGCATCACCGTGGAAGAGGAGTGGGGCGGGGCAGGGCTTGGCTATCTGGAGCACTGCATCGCCATGGAAGAGGTGAGCCGTGCTTCGGGCTCCATTGGCCTGTCCTACGGCGCCCATTCCAACCTCTGCGTCAACCAGCTGCGCCGCTGGGGCAATGAGGATCAGAAGAAGCGGTATCTCGGCAAGCTGATCACCGGTGAGCATGTGGGCGCGCTTGCCATGTCCGAGCCGGGTGCCGGCTCGGATGTGGTGTCCATGAAGCTGAGGGCTGACAAGAAGGGTGACCGCTATGTGCTCAATGGCACCAAGATGTGGATCACCAACGGGCCCTGCGCCGATACGCTGATCGTCTATGCCAAAACAGATCCGGCCGCTGGTTCGCGTGGCATCACGGCTTTCCTCATCGAGAAGGGCTTCAAGGGTTTCTCGGTGGCGCAGAAGCTGGACAAGCTGGGTATGCGCGGCTCCGAGACCGGAGAGCTCGTTTTTGAGAACTGCGAAGTGCCGGAGGAAAATGTGCTGGCCGAGGTGGGCAAGGGCGTCAACGTGCTCATGTCCGGCCTTGATTATGAGCGTGCGGTCCTTGCGGCGGGCTGCATCGGGCTGATGCAGGCGGCGATGGATGTGGTCATCCCCTACGTTCACGAGCGCCAGCAGTTCGGCGCCCCCATCGGCACTTTCCAGCTGGTGCAGGGCAAGGTGGCGGACATGTATGTGACCATGAACGCGACCAAGGCCTATGTCTATGCCGTGGCGCAAGCCTGTGACAGGGGCGAGACCACGCGCGAGGATGCGGCTGGCGCCATCCTTTATGCTGCCGAAAACGCGACGAAAGTGGCGCTGGATGCAATTCAGCTGCTGGGCGGCAACGGTTACATCAATGACTATCCGACGGGCCGCCTGCTGCGTGATGCCAAGCTCTACGAGATTGGAGCGGGGACAAGCGAAATCCGCCGCATGCTGATCGGCCGGGAGATTTTCAACAAGACCGCGTGAAAGGTCGAGGCTGGGAGCAGCTAACTGCGGCCGCAAGGGGCAGTGTTGCCCCAGCCTTGATTCAGTGGATGATGAAAAAAATATAACAGGCTGAACTGATTTAACTTATTGCTAAAAATTACGAGCCTAACTTGCCCCTGAATAAGGTCCAGGGGTTTGGTTTGACCATTGATACTCCGTCAATGCTGGTTGTGTTCGCCTGCCTGTTTTTAGCTGGCGGTCTTCAGCTCTTCCGTCAGTGGCGCATTGAACGTGAGCATACGGGTGTTCTGTTATGGTCTGTCAGTCTGTTTGTGCGGGCGCCGGGCTTTGGTTTGCTGGCGTCACGTGAGAGCCTGACAGGGCTTTGGGTGCTTCACCTGGGGCATTCTCTGCTGTGTCTGGGGGCAGGCCTTGGCTACGCGGCAACCCGTCATTTCTCGGGCCGTCAAACATCGCTGCTTGCCATCCTAAGCCCTATCATCTTGTGGAATGCCCTCTGCATCATTCCCGGGTTTCTCGAGAACGTGACGCTGCGCCTGACGTCGCTTTCTTTCATCCTCATGTTCGTTTCTGCCCTCACGGCGTTCGAGTTTCAGCGTGCATTACTGCTGACAAGGCATGCGCGCGTTGTCTTCGTAGTTCTCTTTAGTGCTGCGGCGGTTATGCATGGGGCACGCATGGCCCTCATGGTTTCCGCCCCCGAGACGGCACAGTATTTTTCCGCCTTAGGTGCGCATGGGAGTATCTTTCAGTTCCTCGTGGCAATCCTTCTTTCGTCGGCTGCTATTCTGGCAGGAGCAATGCTGTTTCATCATGGACATCTGCAGGATCTCCGGCGTCAGGCTGAGGAGGATGTTCTCACTGGCCTCTTGAACCGGGGCGCTTTCCGCAGCGCAGCTTCGTCAGCACTTGAAGCAGCCCGCCGGGAAGGCATGCCTGTTTGCATGATCCTGTGCGACATTGATCACTTCAAGACCGTCAACGACCGTTTCGGCCATGCTGGTGGCGATACTGTGCTGCAGGCCTTCAGCCAGTTGATGCGGGACCGGCTGGGGCCGCATGGATTGACTGGCCGCATTGGCGGTGAGGAATTTGCCTGTCTTCTGACGGGCGAGGCCGCACACGCAGCATATGGGCTGGCCGAAGGGCTTCGTGTGCATACCCGCGTTCTGTCCATGCTGGGCGGCGCCCCCGATTTCAGGATCACCGTGTCCACCGGTATCGGCATCATGCCGGTGGAGGCCGCCGATGTGGATGGTCTCCTGCAGCGCGCAGACTGGGCGCTTTATGCTGCAAAACGCAGGGGCCGCGATTGTGTCGAGGTTGACGGCCAGCACGGCAGGAATTCCGCAGGCGGCCAGGATGCCGGGTTATCGTCATCCATTGTCCGCGCTGAAACCTGTGACTATTTGCCGGGCGCGCAGTCCTGAAGATAGCCGCCGTTGTTGCCCAGTTGATAACCCTTGTGTGTCTAAATGCGTGTCTTCATTGCGGGGCGGCAACGCTTCGCTTAAGTATGGGCCTATGAGAACCCGTGCCGGCCCTGCCGGCGCACCGTGACAATGGAGCTTTCCTGCGCATGAGCAATTATATGAATCCGGTGCCGGCCCGTCTCGATGATGACGAGGACGAGAAGACCAAGACGCCGCAGTCGGTTCAGGTCGACAAGCATCTGTTCGATGCGCGTACCGTCCTCATCACCGGGCCGATTACCCAGGAACTGGCCCGTGACGTCTGCGCCCGCCTGCTGGCTCTGGCTCAGGTTTCCGGCGACCCGATCACGGTGATCGTGTCCTCTCCGGGTGGCCACGTCGAATCTGGCGACATGATCCACGACACCATCCGATTCATCCGCCCGGAAGTCCGTATCCTTGGCATGGGCTGGGTGGCGAGTGCTGGCGCGCTGATCTATGTGTCGGTGCCGAAAGAGCGCCGCTATTGCACCAAGAACACCCGTTTCCTGCTTCATCAACCGTCCGGCGGTGCCGGCGGCATGGCGACTGACATCGAGATCCAGGCCCGCGAAATCATCAAGATGCGCGACCGCCTGAACCAGATCTTTGCCGATGCCACCGGCCAGCCGATCGAGCGTATCGAGAAGGACACCGACCGTGACTACTGGATGAGCCCGGAAGAGGGCATCGCCTATGGCCTCGTCGGCAAGGTCGTCAGCAGCGCTGATGAAGTGAAGTAATCAGGGCTCTCGCCCTGACAAGCGAAAGCCGCCGGTTCTGCCGGCGGCTTTTTGCATTCGGGAGGGTGATCAGAAGGATCGCGCCTGTAACTGGGGCCGTTCCTGCATCTGTGCGGGATGCGGCTGACGAACCGCATGATGACGGATCTGCTCCAGCGCAGCATGCACCTGCGGCCGCAGCCCGGCCGTTTGCGGACGTAGCGTCAATTCCTCTATGAACATGTCCCGCACCTCGTCAAAGGCCGAATGGGAGTTGCAGATATACGAGAAGGCGTGGTGAATGGCTGGCCCTTCGTAGAACGGTGCGCCGCCAAACAGGAAGATCAGGAACTCCGTCAGATCCTCGCGAAGCAACTCGGCCTGATGCGGCAGCATGACGTCTGATGGCCGCGAGGTGTTCTGCAGACGCACATTCAGAACCTGCCGCACCGCACGCTCGATGACGGAACGTCCGCCCAGTTCGATATAAAGTGTCATGATCTCTGCCCTTGCTGAAATGCCCAGTGTTCAGCCGGGGAAGAGAGTGCGTCAGGTGGCTTTGCAGGCCTGTGATTTGGGTCACGGCTTGCAGCAATCCTTTAAAATTGTCAGAAATGACAGACTTAGGCGCATCGGGCAGGGGATCTCCCTTCTTCTTGAGGTTTTTGCCATGCGGCAGTCAGTGCGATGCGCTACAAGCGGCGCGGGGCGGTCACAGGAGCGAGGCGGACGCGGACATGGAACTGGCTGAGAACGTATTTTTCTATCTTTCCAAGATTGCCTTCTTTTTCATGCGTCCGTCGAATTTCATCCTGCTCGTTTTCTGTGCGGGTTTTGTCTGCCTGCTTGTCTCCCGTCTGCGCAAGACCGGGGTTTTTCTCAGCGGAGCCGGCATCTTTCTCTATCTTCTGGTTGGCCTTTCGCCCTTTGGCAACATCATCACCATTCCGCTGGAGGACAGATTTCCCGCCCCGGAAACGCTTCCGGACGAGGTAAGCGCCATCATCGTGCTGGGCGGCGCGCTCGACACGACGATTTCAAGCTCAAGGCCCTATCCCGGGATCACCATGGCGGCCGAACGCCTCACGGTGGTGCCTGAGCTGGCACGGCGCTATCCGCAGGCGAAGGTTGTCCATTCGGGCGGGGAGGGCCTGCTCTTTGCCAGCGCCACGACCGAGGCCGTAGCGGCGGAGCGCGTGTTTGAAGGCTTCGGCATCGATACGAAGCAGATCGTGATGGAAGACCGCTCACGCAACACCTGGCAGAACGCGGTGGAAACACGTGCTCTGCTGTCGCCGCAGCCGGGCGAAAAGTTCCTGCTGGTGACGTCTGCCTATCACATGCCGCGCGCCATGGGCGTGTTCCGGCAGGCGGGCTGGGAAGGCGTCATCGCTTATCCGGTCGACTGGCGTACCCGTGGCCCGCAAGATTTCTGGCGCCCGTTCGGCTCGTCATCCGAGGGCTTTCTGCGAGTTGATATCGCCGTCAAGGAATGGGTCGGCCTCGCCGTATACTGGCTGAGCGGACGCAGTTCGTCCCTTTTCCCCTCGCCTGAAGATCTGTAAAGCTGGTGTGAACGCACTGGTGAAGCGCTAGCCATCTTCCCAACGCGGCCCCGGGCTCCTATCTTGATGACTTGATAGCCGGATACGGAGACTCCCATGTCTTTCGAGGCGCCGCTTGCTGCGGCTGACATTATTCAGTGGCTTTATGGCGAAGCGGTCGAGGTGCAGGACAGCCAGGAGCTGGTCCGCCACCTGGGGCAGCGTCTGCGGGAAGCACGCATCCCGGTCGACAGGATCAGCACTGGCATTGCCTTGCTGCATCCCAATGTGCGGGCCGAAAGCGCCTTGTGGACCAGTGACGGCCACACGGAACTGCGCCGCTACATGGAAGCGCCTGATCTTCAGGCGTCCTATGACCGCAGCCCGCTCAAGGTCGTCTACATGGAGGGCCGGTCTGTCCGCATTAAGGTGACGCCCGAGCCGGAGGAGGGGGAATACGGCATTCTGCCCGAACTGAGGGAGGGGGGCTTCAAGGACTACATTGCCATGCCGATGCCCTTCTCGGACGGCACCACAAAAGCCCTGACGCTGGCAACCCGGTCTGAAGCCGGTTTTACGCCCGCCCATCTTGCCGTATTCGAGTCCATCGCCCGGCCGTTGGGACTGATCTGCGAGCTGAACACCCTGCGGCGGACGGCGTCAACGCTTCTCGACACCTATGTGGGGCCACGTGCCGGGTCCCGCGTGCTGCAGGGCAGCATCAAGCGCGGCGGCGGGGAATTGATCTCGGCAGTGATCAGCTTCGCTGACCTGCGCGGCTTTACGAGCCTGTCCAACCGGCTGCCAGGTGAAAAGCTGATCGAGCTGCTCAACACCTATTTTGGCGCGATGGCCTCAGCCGTCGAGGCGCAGGGCGGTGAGGTGCTGAAGTTCATCGGTGATGAGGTGATGGCAATCTTCCCCTATGAAACAGCGGATGAGGCACGGGAAGCCTCGCGGCGGGCCGTCTTTGCGGCAAAGGACGCCGTGATGCGCATCGCCGAAGTGAACCAGAACTGCTGTGCAGAAAACCCCGAAATCAGGGTGGGTATCGCGCTGCATGCCGGTGATGTGTTCTTCGGCAATGTGGGCAGCGAAACGCGGCTGGATTTCACCGTCGTCGGCCCCGCTGTCAATCTCGCCTCGCGCATTGCCGGTCTTGCCAAGGCCCTCGACCGGGAAATCCTCGCCTCGGAAACCGTTGCCGGAATGCTGGGGTGCCAGAACGGAAAGGTCGGCACCTATTATGTGAAGGGGTTCGACGAGCCGGTTTCGGTCTTCTCTCCGCCACTTGACCGTTCTCCCTGCGCGGCAAGTCCCTGCAGCGATGCCATGACAGCCGTCCGGGCGTTTGACGCGAACTGACGGCGCAGCAGCACGGCGACAACGGAGACAGTGGTGATGATCAGTCCCCACGGGCCCGCCAGCCAGCCAAGAAAGCCGATGGAGAAAAACAGAGCGCGCTGTCCCCGGTTGAAATGCCGTCCTGCCAGCGCGTTCAGGCGCGCTGCCTTGTAGGAGGTGTTCAGGATCACGTCCTTGTCGCCCGTGACTGCATCCGGCACTGACCCCATGACGATGCTGGAGTAGTTGAAAAGCCTGTAGGCCCAGCCGAACTTGAAGAAGGCATAGGCAAAGATCAGCATCAGGCCGATCACCTTGATTTCCCAGACAACGCGGTTGCTTTCCACTGGAACGGACAGGTCACCGGCGATCTGGACGATCCGCTCCGTGCCGTCGAGCAGCGTGAATGCGCCGCCAATGGCGAGCAGGGCCGTTGAGGCAAAGAAACTGGTGCCCTGCTGCAATCCGGTCAGGATCGCAGTGTCCATGATCCGCACCTGGCGCAGTGCCATGGTCTGCATCCAGGCGAAACGGTACTCCTCCATCATCTTGGACAGGGTGCGATCGCGTAAGGGCGACAGTTCGACAAGCACATTGAACCCCAGCCAGGCAGCCAGAAAAATGCCAAGGGCGATGAGATCCAGTGTGGATAGCGCAGCCATGAAATTTTCCTAAAAGTTTCCAGAACCTTGCCAAAACATTACCGGAATCAGGCTGCGGTCCGGATTATCCAGAACTATCAGATGCATGAGTGGATGGCGCAAGTCCATGCCCCGCCACGAAAATTCTCAGAAATGCATAGCCGGCACAGCAGCTATGGCGATTTTGCGCTTGCGAAGGTGTTAGTCCTTCATTAAATATCATGCCGCAAAGACGCCATATTTGAGGCAAGTGCCTTATGGCGTTCCCACAGACAAGGGTTTTCATGGACGAAAACGTACAGAAGTCCTGCTGGGGCGTCACCGCGTGGACGGTGATCGTTCTCGGGGGCATGCTGGCTTTGGTCATGCTGTTCGCTGATGCAGAAACTGCCAAGACGGCGGTCGCAATCGCGGGATAACAGCTCCAGATGTCCAGGAAGAAGGCGCGGCTCAACACCGCGCCTTTTTTCATTTCCGCTATCCGGGCATGGAGGTGAAGGTAAGGGCGCAGCAGGTCAGGCGCTGTCTGCTCCGGAGTTTTCCCGCTTTGGCAGCGGGGAGGGCAGAGGACCGGCCGCAATGCCGACGAGGCTCTCAAGGCATGTTCGCTTTGGCGCCCAGCCCAGCATTTTGATAGCTCTTGCGGGCGAGACGGTCTGTGAACGGCCGTAGCCTGCCTGCCAGTCGAGCCGCGGGTCCTCCGGGGTCCCGGTCAGCGCCTCGAGCGTCACCGGCGCACCGCAAGCCTCACCGACCAGCCCGGCAATTTCCCCGACCCGCGCGGAGCCGATACCCGCGCCGAAGAGGCTGAGGCGGAACTGGGTTGAATCAAGCGCCAGCAGGTAGAGGTCTGCCAGGTCATCCGCATCCACCAGCGGCCACAGTGTGTCTTCCCGCGCAGTCGTGCGGAAGGGCTCTCCGCTGCAGGCCGCAGCGGCCATTTCCGCCAGAGGCCCGGCATCCGGACCGCAAACAAGGGCAGGATGAATGACGGCGACGCCCATGCGCTGCACGTTCTGGAGAGAACGGATGATCTCAGCCGAATGACCGAAAGCGGGCAGGGGCTCAAAAGCAGTGCTCTCGCTCAGCACCGCTTCGCCCGAGGACGGGAAGAGCCAGATCCCACCGGTATAGACCAGCCGCGGCGGCGCTTCAGCCTTCAGACAGGCCTGACGCATGACGGCAGCAAAATGCCGCTCCGCCGCAGCAGGACCGCCAGCGGCGTGAATGATCCCCTTGCAGGACAAGGCGCTGTGGATCCACGTCTCCGGTTCTTCAAGATCACCCGGCACGGGAATGGCGCCGAGACTGTCGATTTCTTCCGCGCTGGCACTGGAGCGCGCAAGCGCGGCAACACGTCTCCCGTCCTGGCGGAGACGCCGCAGGATCGCGCTGCCGATGAGGCCGGTCGCACCGGTAAGGAACACATCCATGCAAGCCAGTGAAGCTGCTTCGCAGGGGTAAGGCAAGCCTGTTAATCCTGCCTGTGCAAAAGCACCCCGGCCTGGCCCGGTTGCTGCCAGGCTTCTGTCATTGCCGAGCCATTGCCTCTTTACCGGAGGCCGGAGGCTCTGCTAGGCACAGCGCATGGCACTTCATCTGGTAAAGCTCTGTGTTGGCGCGGACAGCGTCGAGGACCTTCAGGCGTGGATCGATTTCCGCATGGATCAGCTGCGCGCAGCCGGGCTGCCGGCCGAGCAGACCCATACGACGCGAATGATTCCTACGCGCAAGGATGAGCTGCTGGACGGCGGTTCGCTCTACTGGGTGATCAAGGGCTTCATCCAGGTGCGTCAGATTCTGACGGATATCCGCTCCTTCACGGACGATGCCGGTGTCAAAAGGTGCGATCTTGTGCTGGAGCCAAGGCTGATTCTCACCCAGATGCAGCCCCGCCGCCCGTTCCAGGGCTGGCGTTATCTCAAGGACAGCGAGATTCCCGCTGACATCAGGGGCACCCGTTCCGGCGGCGACATGCCCGAGGAAATGCGACGGGAACTGGCCGAACTCGGGCTCCTCTAGGTCATGAGCGTGGCTTGGTCCAAGGCGGCAGAGTGCAGTGCTGGACGAGCTCCGTCAGGTTGAAACACGCTCCAGTGCCCGCTTGAAGGCTTCCAGAAACAAGTCCACGTGTTTTGCTTCGCAGATCAGCGGCGGGCGAACCTTGAGCGTGTCCTCGTTCGCGCCTGTCGTGCTGATGAGAACACGCTCGTCACGCATCACATTCACTACGTCCAACGCCATTTTGCGGCGGGCTGCAGCGCTTAAGTGTTCCCGCCCGATGTCGATCCCGAAAAACAGGCCCGCATTCCGAACGCCCCGGACGTCCGGATACGCGGCGGCCATCTCCGATATACCCAACCGCAGACGCTCGCTTACCTGCAGGACATTTTCGAGAATGCGGTCACGGTGAAGAACCGTCAGAACTGCGTCTGCAGCGGCAATTCCGACCGTATTCCCAGCGAAGGTATTGGAATAGCGGGCAGTGGCGCCAAACTTGTCCATGGGCGCCCGGCGCCCCACCACAGCTCCGATCGGGAATCCATTACCCATCGGTTTGCCCAGGGTCACCAGATCCGGGACCACTCCGTGCCGCTCGAACCCCCACATGTGCTGCCCTGTCCGCCCGAACCCGGGCTGAACTTCATCTGCAATGTAAAGTGCGCCGGCGCTACGGGCGGCTTCGACGCCACGGTCGATAAAGCCCGGAGGATCCACCCAAACTCCGTCGCTGGAGAAGATGCTGTCCATCAATAGGGCGGCGACGCCAGTTCCCCGCCGCTGAAGGTCATGGACGGCAGCTTTCACCTGCGCCTCAAAGAAATCGGCGGCCTGGCCTTGGGGGATACCTTCCGGCCCAGGAAGAGAGATCATCCGGACGTTGGGGCTGAGTTTGACGGCATCGCCCAGATTGGGCGAAACCGCCGCAACGGACGCAGTTGTCCCGTGATACGCATAAGTCGTGACGATCACGCCTTCGTTTCCGCTTGCCAGCCGTGCAATCCGCAACGCCAGGTCGTTCGATTCACTGCCGGTGCAGGTAAAGACGGTGCGGTCCAGTTCCAGCGGGAAAGTCGAGACCAGCCGCTCTGCATAACCGACAAGCCGTGGTTCGAGATAACGAGTGTTGGCACTCAGTATGCCCGCTTGTTCCGCGATCGCCTGATTGACCTCGGAATGACAATGACCGAGCGAAGGAACGTTGTTGTAGAAGTCGAGGTATTCGCGGCCGTCCGGATCGTAAAGCCACATCCCCTGGCCGCGAACGAAATGTACGGGCCGGCGGTACTGAAGCCGGTAGGACGCACCAAGAACTGCATCGCGGCGTGCGATCAGTTCTCTTTCCCGCGCAGGCAGTTCGACTTCACCTGGGACGTAGCGATTGGGCATGAGATCTGTGGTCATATGTTCAATCCGGTTCAGGAGATTGGGAATTGCAACGGATGGGCTGCAGCGGTTCCTGGACGTTAGCGTTGTTTGCGTGATGCAGGCCTACATAGAGACCGCTCTTGCGACTGCCGCGGTTTCATCTGAGACGGAAAGCCTCCGGAGAAGACTGAGTCCTCTTTCAGCGCGTCCGACATTCTTTTTGATGTAGGCAGCATCCGAGGGGAAAAGATGCGCACGCCAATAGTTGACAAGAATAAGAGCGCTCTGGCGGGCACGCATCAGTCCCACGAGAAGGCGTGCCTCAAGCGGCGAAAGCGGATACTGTGAAGCGTAGCCTGAAATCAGATATTCAGCGCCGCCAAGAGGAAGCGCTGGATCTGCCACCATATGGCTCGCGGCAATCGCGAGGTCCTGAATCCTCGGATTCCAGCATCCGTCTCCGAAGTCGATGAACGCTATCCCGCCGTCCGCCGACAGCATGTTGAAGGGGCTGGGATCGTTGTGGGTCACCTGCCATGCCAGACCGTCCAGTTGGGGCGCAATGCTGACCTGATAGGCTTCCATTGCCTGGTAAACACAATCCGCCACCTCTCCATGAGGAAGGTAGTGATGGAGGTTCATCAGACGGGGCCAGCACCCGATGTGCCAGAGGATGGGCCGGTCGGCTGCAGGCAGGTCAAGACCCCCAAGCGCCTTGTCAAGTGCTCCCAGTGAAGCACCCGCACGGCGAAGGAGGTCAGAGCTCATGCTGATCGCGTGGAGCGGTTGCCCCTCTATCCGGGTCTGCAGGTATCCGCAAACCCCATCCTGCTGGAAGACCAGGTCACCGGAAGATGCAGGTACAATCTCCGGAACGGCAAAGCCGCTCGTACCATGGAGCCGCTCGAGAGCCGCAGCCTGAAAGCGAAAGCTGTCTACCGCTTCATGCCGCGTCGATGTCTTTAGAATGAGCTGCCGTCCATCAGCAGCGAGGATGCCGTCTGTGCATTCCAGCTCTGACGAAAGGTTGGAGACCTTGGCGCTCATGCCATAAGTGCGCTCCAGTATCTGCGCCGACAGGGCCGGTTCCAGTGTTGACGGACGTTCGCCTAGCAACTTGCTGGCTGTCTCAAAATAGGCTTCGCCCGACATGCGCCCGGCTGCCGGATGGACTGCGGGATGCCGATCCTGGGGCGTCGATCCCTCCACACTGACATGCACGTGCTTATCTCCTCAAGACGGGCGGTAGCTGCTGATACCCAGCCAGGCGGCCATTGGTCAGAGTGACTGGCGCCTTCACAACTGTGATCACATATATCAATAGTCTGCGTTGTCAGATCCTGTTTTTGACGGCGGTGATGGCATAAATGATCAAAATACGCTGGAAATGGCAGGGTCTATGCTGCGGGAGTTGCAGGTGCCAGGTTCTGTGATGTGAAATCACAGTTCATATTGTCTAAGATATAGCGTGCGCATTCTGCAGGCTCGGCCGGCAAGGGAGCAGGCAAGCAGGTGGCTGCAGCACCCTTTCGGGGGCTTGGCAAAGCGAGGGGAACAAAAATGACAGACAGTTTTGTCTCCCGCCGGGCGCTTCTTTCAGCGGCAGGGGACTGACAGCCACATCGATGGCGCCGCGGGCATTCACGTGGCTGGTGCCTGCATTGAAGAGCCAGGATTGCTCCGAACTCGTAACCGGTATGCGATGACAGCCGCGGTGTAGATGGCGGCAGGAAACCGGTGGCGAGCCGGTCGCAGCGGGTGGCGCTGCGCCGGAAGCCCTTGAGGCGCCAGAGCAGGCGCTTGAGGGCGTTCATGTCTCGATACAGGCGGAGAGAAAAGCAGTTCTTGCAGACCCGGTTCACCTTGGGCTGGATGTCCTGTTTCGTGCCCATCTGGCCTCGGGGGAGTGACGGATGCGCCTTTGCCAGCGTGCAGGGCCCGGCACGAGGGCAGGCGTTCGAGCAGCGTCGAAGCCGCTGTGCAATCAGTCACTTGACCACCCGTCAACAAGAACGCGATGGGCCTGCAGAAGCTATCAGTCAGGGCGTGGATCTTGGCCGTCCGCCTGCACCGCGGACATTGCGATTGTAGAGGGCCTTGCGAGGCCCGTAGTCCGGCGGTGCATTGACCCAGCGCCGCCCGATTTCAGCGCGTGGACGAGCCCACTGATCACGCACCGGCCGTCACTTTCGGCGTGTCGCGCGGCAGATGTGGCGAAATCCGTTCGAACTGCTCGTCTGACGGCCCCAAATGGCCGCGTTTCATACCGGTCTCCTCTCAAAGACCGTGAAGCAAATCTGCGGCGGATCATGAAGCCCATTCATGCGTCTGGTTCCTAAGAGGAGCCCGGTCCTCAGAAAGCCCATTATTGAGCCGCCAATTACTCCGGCATGCAGGAGATGATAAAGTTCATGCCCTCGCCAATATCATGTTCGATTGCTGCCCTTAAAGCGGCGGGCGCACGGGCGACAATGGCAGATAACGCTGCCTCGTGATGCGCCGTAAGTGCAGCAATTTCGGCCGCGGTGCGCTGCGCTGCACGGGGCCCGCTTGTCAACAGATTGAAGCTCGGCCCGATGCGCAGCCAAAGATTCTCGATGACGTTGACCGCAATGCCCATTCCTGAACACCGGTAAATCGTGAAATGGAAATCCTGATTTTTCATCAGGTACCGCTTGGAGTCTCCAACCGCCAGCGCTGCCCGCATCTCCCCCTGCAATTCATAGAGAACGGAAAGATCCTCCTTGCTGATCGAAAGCGCTGCAGCCTCGGCGATTGCACCCTCCAGAATTGTGCGAAGCTTCAGGAGTTCTGCCAGAATTTCGCGGGTCATCTCTGGAACAGCGTAGGTACGGTTTGGTCTCAGAACGAGGGCGCCTTCTGCAATAAGGTGCTGCACCGCCTCCCGTACGGGCATTGGACTTGTACCCAGTTCACTTGCCAGATTTCGAAGACTTACGGTGTCGCCGGGCATGAAACGCCCTTTCATGAGCGCGTCACGTAATGTCTGATAACTCTGCTGCTGGAGGCTTTCGCGATCTACTTGCTTCAGTCTTTGGGACTGCACATCCTCAGTAGGAAATACGTCCTTTGTTCCTGAAGTGCGAGTGGACTTGTTCACGGCAAGGAAGCCTTCGACATGCTGGCGGAAGAAAAAATGAACAATAAACCTTCCTACACATTCGAGATAAAAACAATTATCTGCTAATTGATGTGTTGAGGTTCCCACAAGAAACCGAAACGACTGATCGCAACGCATAAGGCAATGTGGATGGATTGCCGCACGGGGCTCTCCGGAGGGCCTGACTTGAACTCAGTCTGGTTTTGTGGAGTGCCAGCTGCCTTAAAGGTAAGCATGGTCAAGGGGATGGCGGAAGACAAGGAGCGGTTTCGCTGACATCATGCGAGCCACCGCCGCTTCATTCTGGTCAGATTATCCAAATTGCTGGGCCCTTTGCGGCAGCTGGGCTCGCGGGCCCAGGACTTGCGAAGGCTGCCGCGGGTCTTGCAGGATAAGGCAGGGCAGGATAGTCCGGCAGTGATGCACCCGGGAACCCTTTATGCCGTATCTGCTGCTTGGCCTTCTGCTGCTTGCTGTTTTCCTGCTGGCCGGAAAATCCTTCACATCGGCCTCGCCGAAGCTTCTGGCGCGCAGAACCCGCGCACTGAGCGGTATCGCCTTGCTGGCAGTTGCGGCAATCCTGGCGTTGACAGGGAGAGTCGGCCTGGCGGCGCTTGCGGCCAGTCTCGGGGCACCGCTGCTCGGCTGGGCCTTGCCCTGGCAGAGGCGGCGTCTGCGCATCGGACGGCAGGAAACGCCTTGGCTCGTCATGGAGCAGGACGGGCAGAGCGGAGAGGTGCGGGGAGCGGTGAAGGCCGGGCGTTTCGCGGGCCGCCCCCTGAACTCGCTTCAGCCGGGCGAGCTCAGGGACCTTTGGGCAGAGCTGGCGGCAGATCCCGCCAGCCGCAGATTATTTGAAGCTTACCTCGACGGCCGGCTGCCCGGCTGGCGTGTACACTTCGAGGCGGATGCCGCAAACCGGCATCGCAGCACGGCGGGCGCGGGCGCCATGACAGATGAGGAGGCCTACCAGATCCTGGGGCTTGCGCCCGGCGCCAGCGAAGCGGAAATCCGAGCTGCGCACCGCCGGCTTATGAAGCGGCTCCATCCCGACCACGGCGGGACGAGCTTCCTGGCTGCGAAACTCAACGAGGCTAAAGACAAGCTTCTCAGAGGACATTGATCCCACCCTACGCCGTTACTGATAGATGGTGTAGCAATTGAACTTCGCACGCTTGAGCGACTGGCAGGCAGCCTGTGCCTGGTTCTTGTCGTTGAAGCCCACAAAGCGTGCGCGGTACATGGTTTGGCCTTTCGCTGTCACTTCCTCGGTGTAAGGATCCCGGTTGCGCAGGGCAGAACCCGTCGCCGCCTGAGCCTTTTTCAGCAGGCCGATCGCTGCGGTCTCGGACACGGCTGCGCCGATCTGAACCTGCCAGCCGGGAGCGGCATCAGCGGTGTTGTTGGTGGCCACTGTCACCGTGGTGCTTTCGCTGACTGCAGCGCGTGCGGGTTTGTGCGACACGGTTTCAGGTGCCGGAACCGTCTCCACCGGAGCGGCTTCGATCACTGCGAAGGCAGCGGCCACACGCGGAGCCGGCTTCGGGTTCTGGCCCGGGCGGATGGTTGACGTTTCAACCACGATGGCCGGAGCAGGTGAGGGCAGCGCAACATTGCCATCAGCTGAAGCAATCTGGATCTCCTGCTGCGGCTCGACAACTGCGCGGGCTGAGGCAACTTCCGGAGCCGGCGTGGGGACAGGAACGGAGACGGGAGCTGTCACCGCAGCTGGAGCCTGGGCTGCCTGAGACGGTGCCTGAGGTGCAGGGGCCGGAACCGGAGCCGGAACGTCAGCCGCAGAGGCGACGGCGAACGGAAGCTCTGCCGGCTCTGTGCCGGGTTTGCTGTTCGGCACCGGTGCGCGCAGAGGTACCTTGACCCGGATCGGCGCCGTAGGCTTCGCGTCGGCAACAATCGCTGAAGACGTGTTGTGGACCAGCAGCGGTGCACTGCGCGGGCCACGGCTCGCCTTCGGCATATATTCGTTGATCAGCTTCACCATCTGCGCATCGCGCGAACGGCCCGTGGTCCCGCCCATGACGACAGCCACGATCTGACGGCCATCGCGCTCGACGGAGGTGACCAGATTGAAGCCGGAGGCGTTGGTATAGCCGGTCTTGATGCCGTTCACGCCGGGAACGGCGCCGAGAAGACGGTTATGATTGCCGTGGGTGCGGCCCTTGTATGTGAACGAGCGGGTCTTGAAGAGTTCGAAATGCTTCGGGAAACGGTCCTGAATGGCACGGCCAAGTGTCGCCATGTCGCGCGCGGTGGTGCGCTGACCGGCATTCGGCAGGCCATGCGGATTCTTGAAGGTGGTCTTCTTCATGCCGATCTGGCGGGCAGTGCGGGTCATGCGGTCCGCAAAACGCGCCTCGGAGCCGCCGATATTCTCTGCGATAACGGCTGCGACGTCATTGGCCGACTTGGTCACCAGCGCCAGGATCGCGTCCTTGACCTGTATTGTCGAACCTGGCCGCAGACCAAGCTTTGAAGGCGGGCGCGCTGCCGCATAGGCCGAGACCTTAAGCGGCGTGTCCATGCGCAGGCGGCCTGCCTCAAGTTCCTCGAACACGATATAAAGCGTCATGACCTTCGTCAGCGACGCGGGAAAGCGCAACTCGTCCGCAGAGGCGGAGTAAAGCGTCTTTCCGGTTTTTACGTCGACCACAATCCCGGCATATTTCGAATTCTGCTGGGCGATGGCCGGACTGACCGACAGGCTCAGTGCAATGGCAACTGCACCAATGGCGCGTCGTGCAATTCTCATGAAAGAGGATGCTGCGTGCAAATCAGGCATACTAACCGAACTCTCAACTTCCCGTTCTGGGTTTAACCAAGCCGGAAGGGATCGGTCTCCGTCACGCAGCATCTGCGCATGACGCGAGCAATCGTCCCAACGCTCCCCGTGATGCCACCTTGCCCGGAACGCGGTTACAAATGAGTAAAGCCGCTTCAATTTTAATCGCTCGTGAACCCTAATGGGACGCCTACGTAGTGTCCGCTATATTGCGCTGCAAAAAAGAACGTTGACATTCTTGTGCATTGCGTCATTATTAGGCAACCCGACGCGAGACGCGCCGAACAAGATTTCCCATTGCGGATCCACGAGCGAGGGCAGGACATGATGAACAACTTTGAAGACATCCAGAAGCTGGGCAAGGAAAACATGGACCAGGCCATGCAGGCTGCTGGCAATGTGACCAAGTCCCTGCAGGCGATTGCTGCCGAGATCGCTGACTTCCAGAAGAAGTCCTTCGAAGACAGCTCTGCTGCGATGGAAAAGATCGTGTCCGCCAAGTCTCTGGACAAGGCTTTTGAAGCTCAGAGCGAGTTCTTCAAGACCAGCTATGAAGGCGTTGTCAGCGAGATGACCAAGATCGGTGAAATGTACACCGATATGGCCAAGGATCTGTATAAGCCCTACGAAGGCATGTTCTCCAAGTTCGGCAAGTGAGATTTCCGTCTCTTTGAGACGGCGTTCTCCTCAGAATTCAAAAGGCCTGACTGTCTGACAGTCAGGCCTTTTTGCATTGCAAAAAACCATGGGCGGGGAGGTGGCTGCCGCTGCCTTCTGTCTGTGCCTCGTGCAATTGCCAAGGTGCGCCCCTTTGGTGCATCCCTCAAGGCGTCCGTTTGTGTCCCCGCTTCTGCGCCTGCTGCATTCCAGCCTGGCGCAGGCTGCCTCTTCCATAATGCAATGCCGTCCCTACATTGGTTAAGACCGGAAGCGGCAGCAGGGCTTGACAGGGCCGCACCGGACGCCATCTGCAAAACAGGCCATTGCGCAGGCGTCCCAACGGCGTCAGGATCAGGGTCTGTTGTTGGGCTCTGGCGTGAGTCCTTTTTGTATGGGCCGCATGGCTTCCTGCCCGTGGTGGCGGTGAGACTGTGGTAACATACGGCGGTGTAGGCTGATGGGCATCATGGTCCGGCAGGCCCCTGGAACGGGGTTTGCAGAGAGCTGCATTGGGATTGAATGACAGCTGCTCACGATGCCGTGATCCGGCCTGCGGGGCAGCCCGCTCCTCCGGAAGGAGTTGAGCGGCAGAAAAGACAAGATGGGCACGGGAATGGCAAGCGGATCGCGCCGGAATGAGGATGAAGATGCCGGGACTGTCGTCGTCACAAAGACGAAGACGGTCACAAAACGGCCAAATCTGTACAGGGTGCTGTTGTTGAATGACGACTACACTCCGATGGAGTTTGTCATTCATGTGGTCGAGCGCTTCTTCCAGAAGAACCGGGAGGAAGCGACGCGGATCATGCTCCACGTGCACCACCATGGTGTCGGGGAGTGCGGAATATACACCTATGAGGTGGCCGAGACGAAGGTGACCCAGGTCATGGACTTCGCCCGCAAGCATCAACATCCGCTGCAATGCGTGATGGAGAAAAAGTAAGGGAACCAGACACGTGCCGTCATTCTCCCGAAGCCTCGAAAAAGCCCTGCACCAGGCTCTGGCCTTCGCCAACGAGCGGCAGCAGGAATATGCGACGCTGGAGCACCTGCTGCTGGCGCTGGTTGATGATCAGGACGCTGCAGCCGTGATGCGCGCATGCAGCGTCGACCTTGATCTCCTGCGCCGCAACCTCGTCGACTATATTGAGACCGAGCTGGAAAACCTCATCACCGGTGGTGAGGAAGATGCCAAGCCGACTGCCGGCTTCCAGCGGGTCATCCAGCGGGCCGTCATCCATGTCCAGTCCTCGGGGCGGGAAGAGGTGACGGGAGCCAACGTGCTTGTTGCGATTTTCGCCGAGCGCGAGAGCCACGCCGCTTATTTCCTGCAGGAGCAGGACATGACCCGCTATGATGCGGTCAATTACATCTCTCACGGAATTGCCAAGCGGCCGGGGCTGTCTGAGCCGCGTCCGGTCCAGGGCGTGGAGGATGAAGCTGCCATGCCGGAAGAAGCTGAATCCAAGCCGAAGAAGAAGAATGACGCGCTCGAGGCCTATTGCGTCAATCTCAACGAGAAATCCAAGGCCGGGAAGGTCGATCCGCTGATCGGCCGCAACGCCGAAGTGACGCGCACGATCCAGATCCTGTGCCGCCGCTCCAAGAACAATCCGCTCTTCGTCGGTGATCCGGGCGTGGGCAAGACCGCAATTGCCGAAGGGCTGGCGCGGCGCATCGTCAACAAGGACGTGCCGGAAGTGCTGCAGGATGCCACCATCTTCTCGCTCGACATGGGCGCGCTGCTGGCAGGCACCCGCTATCGCGGCGACTTCGAGGAGCGCCTGAAGCAGGTGGTCAAGGAGATCGAGGAGTATCCCGGCGCGGTGCTCTTCATCGACGAAATCCATACGGTGATCGGTGCGGGGGCCACCTCCGGCGGGGCAATGGATGCCTCCAACCTGCTGAAGCCGGCGCTGGCATCGGGTGCGATCCGCTGCATGGGTTCGACCACCTACAAGGAATACCGCCAGTTCTTTGAGAAGGACCGGGCCCTTGTCCGCCGTTTCCAGAAGATCGACGTGAACGAGCCGTCGTTGACCGATGCCATCGAGATCCTCAAGGGGCTGAAGCCCTATTTCGAGGACTTCCACAAGGTCAAGTACACCAACGAGGCGATCAAGACGGCCGTCGAGCTGTCGGCCAAGTACATCAATGACCGCAAGCTGCCGGACAAGGCCATCGATGTGCTGGATGAAACCGGCGCCTCGCAGATGCTGCTGCCGGAAAGCCGCCGCCGCAAGACCATCGGCGTCAAGGAAATCGAGACGACCATTGCCACCATGGCCCGCATCCCGCCGAAGTCGGTGTCGAAGAGCGATGCTGCCGTGCTGTCGAGCCTGACGGAAGACCTGAAGCGCGTCGTCTATGGCCAGGACAAAGCCATCGAAACGCTCTCCAGCGCCATCAAGCTGGCCCGTGCGGGCCTGCGCGAGCCGAACAAGCCGATTGGCAGCTACCTGTTCTCCGGCCCCACCGGTGTCGGCAAGACGGAAGTCGCCCGCCAGCTTGCAGCCTCGCTCGGCGTGGAGCTGCTGCGTTTCGACATGTCCGAATATATGGAGCGCCACACGGTCAGCCGCCTCATTGGCGCGCCTCCGGGCTATGTCGGGTTCGATCAGGGCGGCCTGCTGACCGACGGCATCGACCAGCACCCCCATTGCGTGCTGCTGCTGGACGAAATCGAAAAGGCCCATCCGGACCTCTTCAACATCCTGCTGCAGGTGATGGATCACGGCAAGCTCACCGATCACAACGGCAAGCAGGTCGATTTCCGCAATGTCATTCTGATCATGACAACCAATGCCGGTGCGTCCGACATGGCCAGAGCCCCCATCGGCTTCAACAAGCTGAAGCGGGAAGGGGACGATCAGGAGGCCATCAACAAGCTGTTCACGCCGGAGTTCCGCAACCGTCTTGATGCGGTCATCCCCTTCGGCAATCTGCCGGTTCAGGTGATCCATCAGGTGGTGGAGAAGTTCGTCATGCAGCTGGAGGCGCAGCTCGCCGACCGCGGCGTGACCTTCGAACTGACGCCGGAAGCCGTGGCATGGCTGGCGGACAAGGGCTACGACAGCCAGATGGGCGCCCGCCCGCTTGGCCGCGTCATCCAGGAGCACATCAAGCGGCCGCTGGCCGACGAGGTGCTGTTCGGCAAGCTGCAGAAGGGCGGCACGGTCAAGGTCACAGTCAGCGAGGACGGCGAGGGGCTTCTGCTGGAAACCGTTGAGGAAAAGCGCAAGGCTACACCTGCGCCCGAGCCCGAGACGCTGCCGGCCAAGAAAAAACGCAAGGCTCCCGCGGCCAAGGCCGCAGGACCTGCCGCAAAGTCCGCGCCAAAGTCAGGCCCGAAGAAGTCCAGCGTGCCCAAGGTGCCGCTGGCCGACTGACCTGCTCCTTGAAACAATGCGCCCTGCAGCTCACGGATAAGGAGCTGCAGGGCGTTTTTCATTTTGGCAGTGGCAAGATGTATGGCTGGATGATCAGCCCATGCGCTCCGATACATATTCGTTCGGGCTTGCCGGGAACACCACGGTCTTGTCACCGCTGATGAAGACGCGGCGGTGGATATGCGCGTGGATGGCGCGGGCGAGAACCTGGCTCTCGACGTCACGCCCGAGGCTTACATAGTCGTTTGCGCTTTGCGCATGGGTCACGCGCACCGTGTCCTGCTCGATGATCGGGCCTTCGTCCAGATCGGCAGTCACATAGTGGCTGGTTGCGCCGATCAGCTTCACGCCGCGGTCAAAGGCCTGCTTGTAAGGGTTCGCGCCCTTGAAGCTGGGCAGGAAGCTGTGGTGGATGTTGATGATCCGGCCGGACATCTTGGTGCACATCTCATCCGACAGCACCTGCATGTAACGGGCCAGAACCACAAGCTCGGCGCCTGTGTCCCGCACGATCTTCATCTGCTCGGCCTCGGCCTGAGCCTTGTTTTCCTTGGTCACCTTGATGCAGTGGAAAGGAATATCGTGGTTCACCACCACTTTCTGATAATCCATGTGGTTCGAGATGACGGCCACGATGTCGATCGGCAGTGCCCCGATCCGCCAGCGGTAGAGCAGGTCGTTCAGGCAGTGCCCGAAACGGCTGACCATGATGACGACTTTCATCTTTTCATTGAGATCGTGGAAGGAATGGACAATGTCCGAACCCGCTATCTCTGCGCGGAATGCCTCGTCCAGTTCCTCGCGTGTGCGGCCCTTCTCGGAGACGAAGCTGAGCCGCATGAAGAAGCGATTGTTCTGCACGTCGGTGAACTGCGAACTGTCATAGATGTTGCAACCCGCGTTCGCCAGGAAGGACGAGATCGTCGCGACAACCCCGATCCGTACGGGGCAGGATAATGTCAGGATAAGCTGGGACATCGGCAATTTCCTTTTCGCGGTCGCTGAAGAGGGGGGCGGTGGCCGGGGAAGTCACAAAGCGGGCGCCGGCCTATTTATTAGCCGTAACTGCTGCAGTGGCCCCGGGCGTGAAGATTTGCGACGCAGGACCAGCAGCTTTGCGCCAGTCCGCAGCGGCCTGCGTTTCTCGCAGGGCAGGCCGGCCGGGACGCGCTCCGGTGCATGTTCGGGCGGACGCAATACTACTGGTGGAATGTCGTTCTCATTCTGCGGCGGCGCGGCACTTCGCCACATAACAGTAGCGGTACCAGTTGCTTGTCTCGTGCCTCGTTCGGGTCAGCCGCAAATTGCATGGAAGTGAAAGCCGGAGGACTCTCTCCTTCCTGCACGGGCGGGCGCTTTGCGCCCCGGCCGGAGGGTACGCTTTACTTCATGCATAAAAAAAGACGGCGTTCGTCGGCGAGGTTCCCCTTCAGGCAGGCTCTGGCCCACTTCAGGAGGACGAAAGCTTGACCAATGTGACAAAAAACGGCGCTAACGCCGGGGAACGGCGCGGTTTTAATCCGCCCACAAACGAAATAAAGACCAGCTATGAGGCGGGGCAGGACAATATAAACGGGCGCTTGGGCCCCTTGGGTTATAGCGTTCACAACCCTGTTTTTCTCATTTCTGCTCTTTGCGTCATCGCCTTTGTCGTTTTCACCCTCGCGCTGCCGACGCTCGCAGGGGAGCTTTTCTCCGCCCTGTTTTCCGGCGCGACGAAGGGTTTCGACTGGTTCTTCATCGGTGCGGCCGATATCTTTGTCATTCTTTGCCTTATCCTTGTCGTCAGCCCTTACGGGAAGGTCCGGCTTGGCGGCGCTGCGGCCGTGCCTGACTTTGGCTACGTGAGCTGGTTCTCGATGCTTTTTGCTGCCGGCATGGGCATCGGTCTGATGTTCTATGGCGTCAGCG
The DNA here is from genome assembly GCF_036881715.1 of Pannonibacter anstelovis. NCBI lineage: Bacteria > Pseudomonadati > Pseudomonadota > Alphaproteobacteria > Hyphomicrobiales > Stappiaceae > Pannonibacter > Pannonibacter anstelovis. Next base: position 165,031 of record NZ_JBAKBF010000006.1, on the reverse strand, counting down.
AACCGCTGAGCCACTTCGGTTCGTCGGCAGGTGGCATACAGGCAGGTGCTGATGGGATCCGCACCGACTGGTCACCCCTCGGGGCTGCGGCGAACGAGCAGGAGGCAATCCGGCTGGGCATGGCTGCCACGATCTTCCACTGGGCCCTGCATCCCTGGGCGATCTATGCGGTGGTTGGTCTCAGCCTGGCGCTGTTCAGCTATAACAAGGGTCTTCCGCTGACGATCCGCTCAGCCTTTTATCCGATCTTCGGCGAGCGGGTCTGGGGCTGGCCGGGGCATATCATTGATATCCTTGCCGTCTTCGCGACCCTGTTCGGGCTTGCGACCTCGCTCGGCCTGGGCGCTGTTCAGGCCAATGCCGGTTTCAACAAGCTGTTCGGGATGCCCGTCAACGAGACCTCGCAGGTCATCCTGATCATCGGGATTACGGCGATTGCGCTCTACTCGGTCGTCCGTGGACTTGAAGCGGGTGTGAAGCGCCTGTCCGAGCTGAACATGGTTCTGGCTTTCATGCTGCTGATGTTCGTCCTGTTTGCCGGGCCGACGCTGCTGCTGATGACGGACATGGGCGAATTTCTTCTGGCCTATCTTCAGTATCTGCCTGCCTTGTCGAACCCGGTGGGGCGTGATGACGTCAACTTCATGCAGGGCTGGACCTCGTTCTATTGGGCATGGTGGATCAGCTGGTCGCCCTTTGTCGGCATGTTCATTGCCCGCGTCTCGCGTGGCCGTACCGTGCGTGAGTTCATCATCAGCGTTCTCCTGATCCCGTCGCTTGTCTGCGTGATCTGGATGTCGATCTTCGGCGGCACTGCAATCAGCCAGCTGGTCCGCGACGGATATGGCGCGGCCCGTGACGCCGATCTGCCGCTGCAGCTGTTTGCGATGCTTGATGGGCTGCCGTTCGCTCAGATCACCTCCTTCATCGGCATCGTGCTGGTGATTGTATTCTTCGTGACGTCATCGGACTCAGGTTCACTGGTCATCGATACGATCACCTCAGGTGGCAAGGTGGACGCTCCGGTTCCGCAGCGCGTGTTCTGGTGCGTGTTCGAGGCGATCGTTGCGATCGTGCTCCTGCTCTCTGCCAGCGGGCTGTCTGCTTTGCAGTCCATGGTGATTTCAACGGGCTTGCCCTTCACCGTGCTGCTGCTCTTGATGTGCATTGCGATCTGGAAAGGCCTGGCGAGCGAGCCTCGCTGAGCTGACCTTCTGAAAGGCTTGAGGCGCCCGCACATGTTGCGGGCGCCTTTTTCTTTAGCTCCTTGTCTGCCTTAGTCCCTGCGGGGTCTGGCCATACCGGCGGCGGAACATCCGGCTCAGATGCGAACTGTCGCAAAACCCGCATTCCAGCGCGATCTGGGAGATCGGCCGCTCGCCGGTGACGATCAGGTGATGGGCGAGAGAGAGACGCATATCGAGGAAGGCGGACTGGGGTGACGTGCCCAGTGCGGCCTGGAAATGCCGTTCCAGCTGCCGCTTGCTGTGGCCGATACGGCGGGCGATCTCTGCCACGGTGAAAGGTTGCTCGATGTTCTGCTGCATCATCAGAAGCGCGCGCAGCACCATCGGGTCTCGGGTCTTGAAGTCCATCGTGATCCCGGGCTGCGGCTTGTCCGCCTGAAGCGCCTCGTCAATGATCATGATGTGCAGGCTCTTGCTGGCCTGTGCGCGGCCGACATGCTTGTCGACCAGATAGGCTGCCAGATGAGCGGAACTGACACCGCCGGAGCAGGTCAAACGGTCCCGGTCGACAACGAAGATCTGGTCCGTAACCGGATTCAGCCCCTCGAACTGCTCCAGAAAATCGGCGTGGTGAAACCAGCTGACGCAACAGCGGTAGCCATTCAAAAGACCCGCCTGGTGAAGAAGAAAGGCCCCTGTGCAGACGCCGGCCAGGGGCACACCGGCCGCCGCCGCCTCATGCAGAAAGCGGTGGTAGCCAGGAGGCAGCACTGCTTCATCCTCCATCAATCCGCCAATGACGACTATGTAGTCGAAGCGGGCCGGATCACCCAGACGCTCCTTGGGCTGAACACTGATTCCGCAACTTGACGTGACCGGCTCCATCGTGTCCGACAGCACCGTCCAGTTACACAGGATTGGCCGGCTGCGGTCTCCCTCATCTGCGGCGAGGCGCAGAACGTCAACGAAGTTGGCAAAGGCGCAGAGGGTGAAACGCCGGGCAAGGATAAATCCGACGGAAAGGCGTGTGCTGCCCTGCTGGCGGCGCAGCGGGTGGGGGGCCGGTTGTGCCGGCGGGGCACCGGGTATTGCGGGGGCAAGGCTCATGATGGGGCCCATGGTTCAAAGTGTCACTGTCATGTCGTAGCTCTAATCCTGCGATGACGCAAACGTCCTGTTGCAAAGCGCGTCCATCCGTCAAAGTCAGGCACAAGCAGAAGCGTCTGTTGCCGTCTCTTGCCTCTGTCACAGGCAGGCGGGAGGAGTGGCGGCAGGGGCCGCAACCGGACATGCCACTCCTTTAGGTGGCTGACAGAAGGGAAACGCCATGAAGATCCTTGTCCCTGTGAAGCGGGTGGTTGATTACAACGTCAAGATCCGCGTCAAACCCGACGGAACCGGCGTTGATCTTGCCAATGTGAAGATGTCGATGAACCCCTTTGACGAGATTGCGGTCGAACAGGCCATCCGCATCAAGGAAGCAGGGCAGGCGTCCGAAATTGTCGCGGTCTCTGTCGGTCCGGCGCAGGCACAGGAGGTTCTGCGCACCGCTCTTGCCATGGGTGCCGACCGGGCGATCCTGATCCTTGCCGAGGATCGCGTCGAGCCTCTCGGTGTCGCAAAGATCTTGCAGAAGGTGGCGCAGGCGGAAGAGGCGGGGCTGGTGATCCTGGGCAAGCAGGCCATCGATGATGACTGTAACCAGACCGGCCAGATGCTGTCCGCGCTGCTTGGCTGGAGCCAGGCGACCTTCGCCTCGAAGGTCGAGCTTTCGCAAGACAAGGCGCTCGTCACCCGTGAGATCGACAGTGGTCTCCAGCAGATAGAGGTGATGCTTCCCGCTGTCGTGACTGCGGATCTGCGTCTCAACGAGCCGCGCTATGCCAGCCTTCCGAATATCATGAAGGCCAAGAAGAAGCCGCTTGTCCAGCAGACGCCCGAAGAACTGGGCGTGGAAATCGCCCCGCGTCTTCGTGTCCTTCGCGTTGAAGAGCCGAGCAGCCGCGCTGCCGGCGTCAAGGTCGCCACCGTCGCCGAGCTTCTTGACAAGCTGAAAACCGAAGCCGCCGTCATCTGATACAGGGAGCCAACGCTATGGCCATTCTTCTTTTTGCCGACCACGACAACGCCTCCTTGTCTGAACACAGCGCTCGCGCCCTGAGTGCCGCGCTGCAGATCGGTGGTGACGTTGATATCCTGATTGCTGGCCAGAACGCGTCACCGGCTGCACAGGCCGCAGCTGCGCTTGCCGGCATCCGCCGCGTCATTCTGGCGGAAAGTGACGCGCTGGCAGAACGGCTGGCGGAACCGGCTGCCGCGCTCATCCTCTCGCTGGCGGGCGGCTATGACACGATCCTTGCGCCTGCAACGAGCAGCGGCAAGAATGTAATGCCTCGCGTTGCTGCGCTTCTGGACGTAATGCAGGTCTCCGAAGTGACCGCTATTCTTGCGCCGGATACCTTCAAGCGCCCGGTCTATGCTGGAAATGCCATTGAAACTGTTCAGGCGCCGGGGCCGGTCCGGGTACTGACCATCCGTAGCGCCAGCTTCGCACCCGCTGCCTCTGGCAGCACGCCCGTTGACGTTGTCACCGTTGATGCACCTGCTGTCCCCCACCTGTCTGTCTTCCGCGAGAATCTGCTGTCGGTCAGCGACCGTCCCGATCTCTCCTCGGCCAAGATTGTCGTGTCGGGCGGCCGGGCACTTGGCTCCAAAGAGCGCTTCGAACAGGTCATCAATCCGCTGGCCGACAAGCTGGGCGCCGCTGTCGGAGCAAGCCGCGCTGCGGTGGATGCCGGCTATGCCGCGAACGACTACCAGGTCGGGCAGACCGGTAAGGTCGTCGCTCCGGATCTCTACATTGCCTGCGGCATTTCCGGTGCGATCCAGCATCTTGCGGGCATGAAGGACAGCCGTATCATCGTGGCCATCAACACCGATGCCGAAGCGCCGATCTTCCAGGTTGCCGACTACGGCATTGTCGGCGACATCTTCGACGTCCTGCCCGAGCTGGAGCGCGCCCTGTGAGCACCATGACTGCTGCCGGAAGCCTGCCGGGGAGGGCTGCGATCATCGATGGCCGGGCCCATGCCGACGCGCTTGGTGCCCGCATCGCGCAGCAGGTGCAAGACTTCGCCGGGCACACCGGCCGCAGGCCCGGCCTGGCTGTAGTGCTCGTCGGCACAGACCCTGCCAGCGAAGTCTATGTCCGCAGCAAGGGGCGCATGGCCCGCAAGCTGGGAATGGAGAGCTTCGAGCATGTGCTGCCTGAAACCGTCTCTCAGGCTGACCTTCTCGCGCTGGTGGCGCAGCTGAATGCGGATGATGCCGTTGATGGCATTCTCGTGCAGCTGCCGCTGCCGCAGGGCCTCGACAGCCTTGCCGTCATCGAGGCGATTGATCCGGCCAAGGACGTGGACGGCCTGCATCCGGTGAATGCTGGCTACCTGGCCTCTGGCTTGCCGGGACTGGTTTCCTGCACGCCGCTCGGCTGCCTGATGCTGCTGAAGGAAAGCCTGGGGGAGCTTGCCGGGCTGGACGCGATTGTCGTCGGCCGGTCCATCCTCGTCGGAAAGCCGATGGCCCAGCTGTTGCTGGCCGCCAACTGCACTGTCACGCTGGCCCATTCGCGGACCGTTGACTTGGCTGGCAAGGTCGGCCGGGCAGACATCGTTGTGGCAGCTGTCGGGTCAGCGGAGATGATCCGCGGCGAATGGATCAAGCCCGGTGCAACTGTTATCGATGTGGGCACCAGCCGTGTTCCGCGAGATGGCAAGAACCACCTGGTCGGCGACGTCGATTTCGCTGGCGCCAGCCTCCGGGCACGAGCCATCACGCCTGTGCCGGGCGGGGTGGGGCCGATGACCATCATGACGCTGATGCACAACACGCTGATTGCCGCCTGCCGCCGTGCTGGGCTCCCGGCGCTCAGCTGAACTGACGAGTTTCCCGCCGCCTTGTGCGGCGGGTGCATGATCTGTACCCATGATCCGCGGCCCCGCCGTATTGCCGCAGTCTTGAAGGATAAAGAATATGTCCACGTTTCCGTCTCGCGCCCGCGTTGTCATTGTCGGTCTCGGCGGCATTGTCGGTGCCTCTGTCGCCCATCACCTGATTGAGAACGGGTGGGATGACATCGTGGGGATCGACAAGTCGGGCATCCCGACGGATATCGGCTCTACGGCCCATGCTTCCGACTTCTGCTATGCGACCAGCCACGACTTCCTGTCCTGCTGGACGACCATGTACTCCATGGACTTTTACGAGAAGCTCGGCAATTACCAGCGCATCGGCGGGCTTGAAGTCGCGCGCGTGGGCGATGATGCCCGCATGGCCGAACTGAAGCGCAAGGTGGACTCAGGCCGCGCCTTCGGCACCAACGTGACCATGATCTCGGCTGCGGAAGCCAAGGAAAAGTTCCCGCTGCTGGAAGAGGACCAGATTCAGGGTGCACTTTGGGATCCGGATGCCGGCCTTGTCGTGCCGCGTTCGCAGACGGTTGCTGCCAAACTCGTGGATATGGCCGAGGCGGCTGGCAAACTGAAGATGTTTGCCAACACCCCGGCGCTTGAGCTTCTGCACGAGAACGGCCGCATCACCGGCGTGCGCACGACGCGTGGAACGATCATGGCCGACTACGTCGTGGTCTGTGCCGGCCTCTGGGGCCGCCTGATTGCCGGATTGGCGGGCGAGGATCTGCCGGTGATGCCGGTCGATCATCCGCTGACCTTCTTCGGCCCCTACAATGAGTTTGCCGGCACCGGTCTCGAAATCGGCCGTCCGCTGCTGCGCGACCAGGGCAACTCGGCCTATCTGCGTGACACCGGTGATCCCAACACCACCGAAGGCGGCCAGATCGAGTGGGGCTATTACTATGAGAAGGACGTGCGGATGGTCCATCCGCGTGATCTCCTTGAGAAGCATGAGGCGCGGCTGTCCCCCTCGCAGCGCGATCTGGTGCTGGAGGATGTGATCGAGCCGCTTGAGCGGGCGATGGAACTGACGCCGATCCTGGCCGAACTGGGCTTCAACGAGAGCCATTCCTTCAACGGCCTTCTCCAGACGACGACAGACGGCGGGCCGTCCATGGGCGAAAGCCGCAAGCTGCGGGGGCTTTGGTATGCCGTGGCAATCTGGGTCAAGGACGGCCCGGGCATGGGCAAGCTGATCGCGGACTGGATGACCAAGGGCCGCACGGATATCGATCACAACCGCATCGACTACGCGCGCTTCAGCGACTTCCAGCTGACCGAGGACTTCATCTGGGGCCGCTGCGAGGAAACCGCCGCCAAGATCTACAACCCGCCGGTCCATCCGCGTGAGCCCTTCGCCAATGCCCGCGGCATCCGCCGTTCGCCGTTCTACGAGCGCGAGAAGGAGCTGGGCGGCTATTTCATGGAGCTGGGCGGCTGGGAGCGTGCGCATGGCTATGCGGCCAACGAGCACCTTCTCGAGAAATATGCAGATCAGGTCCCGGTGCGTGAAAACGAATGGGACAGCCGCCACTTCTGGCGTGTGTCCAACGCCGAGCAGCTGGAGATGAGCGCCGATTGCGGGATCATCAACCTGTCGCATTTCCACATGACTGACATCTCGGGGCCGGACCACGTGGCGCTGATGGAATGGCTCTGCGCGGCCAAGATCGGCGGCGACGCGAACATTGGCAAGGGCATCTACACCCACATGCTGGACGAGGAAGGCATGGTCCGCGCCGACTTCACCGTCTTCCGCATGGAAGACCGCTGCCGTCTGGTGAACGGTGCCGATGCAGGACCGCGCGATCAGATGTACATGCGCCGCGTCGCGCAGGACAAAGGCTTCGACGTCACCATCACGGATGTGACCGAAGATTACACCACCATCGGCATCTGGGGTCCGAACGCACGCGAGAACCTCAAGAAGGTCGTCGCCGATCCTGATGCGCTGGACGTGGCAAACTTCCCCTTCGCCGCTATACGGCAGATCGAGATCGCCGGCTGCAAGGTCATGGCCTTCCGCATCTCCTATGTCGGTGAGCAGGGCTGGGAACTGCACATGCGGTATTCCGACGGTCTGGCCGTCTGGGATGCGCTGCGCGGGGCAGGGGTGATGGCCGTCGGTGTCGAAACCTATGCCAACTCGCGCCGCCTTGAAAAGTCGCTGCGTCTGCAGAACGCCGACCTTCTGACCCAATACAACCTTTTCGAGGCTGACCTTGCCCGTCCGAAGGTCAAGGAGCCGGATTTCGTCGGCAAGGCAAAGCACGTCGAATACCGTGCCCGCGAGCATCAGCCGGCCATGCTTTGCACGCTGGTGATGACCGAAAACACCGACAGCACAGGCACCGCCCGCTATCCCGTCGGCACCCTGCCGGTGATGGACCCGGACACGGGCAAGGTGCTGGTCGATGCGCTCGGCCGCCGCTCCTACACCACCTCGATTGCCTACGGCCCGACCGTCGGCAAGAACATCGCGCTGGCCTATCTGCCCTGGGAATACTGCCAGCTGGGACGCAAGCTGCAGGTCAGCTATTTCGACGAGTTCTACCCCGTCGAAGTTGCCGGCATCGGTTACGCCCCGCTCTATGATCCGGAGAACCTCAAGCCCAGAAGCTGAGCGAGGCCAGGTTTAGCTGAGCTAAAGTCATTGGCCTTCGCCCTGGGCGGAGGCCAATGACCATGACGCAGGGAACAGAAAGCGGCTTGCCGGGATATGATCCAGTGCCTGCTGCCTCTGGTGAGGCGTGGCATTGGTCATGCCCTTTTTGTGTTTATGTGCCATCTGGCGTGCGCCCTGCGCAGGGGCGCCGTTATTGCAGCCATGGCGAAATGAACCCGGCTCAGGGCAGCGTTTGCAGGTAGTCTGCCTGCGGCAGCTCCGGTGTATTCCCTGATCCCTTGCCCTGATCGATCAGCCAGTTTGCCAGAAGCCGGGCGTCTTCCGAGGCAGGGCCGTGGATGCGCAGATAGAACGGCCATGGCGAGGCAAGCGCCTCCGGCACAAGAGGCACCAGCCTGCCGGTCTGGAGATGGTCTTCCACCAGCGCGTCCCAGCCGAGAACCGCGCCGATATGGTCTTCCGCGGCCTGAAGCGACACGAGATAGTTGTTGAGAGAAAAGCCCGGACCTTGAGGCTCGGTTCCGGCCAGCGCCCCGAACCAGTCGCGCCAGGTTGTCCATCCCGGCTGGTCCGAACGGGTGTGGATCAGGGGCGCCCGTGCCAGGTCCTTCAGCGTGCGAATCTGATGGCGCTCGTCGAACTGGCGTGTGCCGAGTGCAAGAATCCTGCCTTGCATCAGCACCACCGTTTCATCCGCCACTTCTGACGGATCGCCGTAGTGGATGCTCAGATCAACCCCTTCTGGGGCAGCGCCGTCCTGGACGACCTGCGACAGGGTGATGTCCGGACGAAGTGCGAAAAAACCGGCAAGCCGTGGCGTCAGCCAGAGGGTGCTCACGGCCGTCGTTGCGGCAATCGATACACCGGAGCGTACAGGGCCGTTTCGGATGCGGCTTACTCCTTCCGAGATCCGCTCCAGCCCGCGCTGAAGCGCAACGAACAGCAAGGCTCCGGCTTCTGTCAGTTCCACCCCCCGGTAATGGCGGACAAACAGGTGCTGGCCCAGCTCCTGCTCCAGCGTCTTGATCCGGTGGCTGACGGCTGCTGGCGTCACGTTCAGCTCGGCAGAGGCGCGCTTGAAGCTCAAATGCCGCGCCGCAACCTCGAAGCAGGCAAGATCACCAAGCGGAGGAAGGTTGTAAGGCTTGGGCATGATGTCGTTTCCGGTACAGGAAGGGTCGCTGCCGTGACGAAATGGCATGCGTTTAGCTGGGCTAATCTCACATGAGAATTTACCCTCTTGTCAAGGAACAGCCGGACTGGCTTCGTTGCAAGTAGATCAACCCGGCTTTTCAGGAGCCTACCATGCCAGGATATACCCAGCCTCTCTCCGAACTGCTTGCCCAGCACAAGCCCGGTTATGGCCTGCCGCAGGCCTTCTACACTTCGGCTGAAGTGTTTGCGGAGGACATGGAAACGATCTTCTACCGTGACTGGCTCTACGCATTTCCGGCCTGCTCGCTGGAAAAGGCGGGCAGCTACCAGCGTCTCCGGATTGGGGCCTATGATGTCGTGGTGGTGCGCGACAATCAGGGGAACATCCGGGCCTTCCACAACTCCTGCCGGCACCGCGGCTCGGTCATCTGCACATCGTCGCAGGGACGTGTTGCCAAGCTGACCTGCCCCTACCATCAGTGGACCTATGGCCTCGATGGCAAGCTGGTCTGGGCGCGCGACATGGGCGCGGATTTTGACCCGTCGCAGCACAGCCTGAAGCCCGTCCATTGCCGCGTCGTTTCAGGGCTGGTCTATATCTGCCTTGCAGCGGATGCGCCTGATTTCGAAGAATTTGCAAGCACCGTGACGCCATATCTTGGCGTTCACGATCTGAGCGATGCCAAGGTCGCTTTCCAGTCCACCATCATCGAGAATGGCAACTGGAAACTGGTCTGGGAGAACAACCGCGAGTGCTATCACTGCGCGGGTAACCATCCCGACCTCTGCCGCACCTATCCGGAAGATCCTTCGATCACCGGTGTCAGCCCGGATGGAACCTTCCCTGAAAAGGTTGAGAACCACTTCAACCGCCTCGAAGGCGCAGGTGCCCCTTCGCGCTTCAAGATGGCGCAGGACGGCCAGTTCCGCGTGGCGCGTATGCCGCTGCTGGATGGGGCGGAAAGCTACACGCTCGACGGCAAGATTGCGGTCCAGAAGCGGCTTGGCCAGGTTCCGTTCCTCGATGCTGGCACACTGCTGCTGTTCCACTATCCGACGACCTGGAACCACTTCCTGACCGATCATTCGATCACCTTCCGCGTGACGCCGATCAGCCCCATGGAAACCGAGGTCCAGACGACCTGGCTCGTCCACAAGGATGCCGTGGAAGGCGTCGATTACGACCTGAAGAACCTGACGACGGTCTGGGAGCATACCAACGACGAAGACCGCCGTGTGGTTGAACACAATCAGCAGGGCATTTGCTCGCCCGCTTATGAGCCGGGGCCCTATTCGACCCTGCACGAGGACGGCGTAATCCAGTTCGTGAACTGGTATCTTGACCGCATGCGTACCCGTCAGCCGGGCCTCGCAATCGCGGCGGAGTGAAGTTGATATGGTTGATGCCCTGCAGGCCGTGACGGCAAAATGGACCGATGACGAACTTCTGGAATGCGTCTCGATCCTGCCGGAAGCCCCTGATGTCGTGACGGTCTGCTTTCAGGCGCCGTCGGGCCGTCCCTTCGTGTTTCTTGCCGGTCAGTTCCTCACGCTGGAACTGCCGGTGCCGGGCGGCCCGATCTACCGGACTTACACGATCTCGTCGTCACCGAGCCGGCCGAAGTCGCTGACGATCACGATCAAGGCGCAGCCGGATAGTATCGGCACGCGCTGGATCATGAACAATGTGCGGCCTGGAACAAGGCTGAAGGTCAAGGGACCGGGTGGGCGTTTCACGTCCACCCATTTCCCGGCGAAGAAGTACCTGTTCATCTCGGCCGGGTCGGGCATTACGCCGATGATGTCGATGACGACCGAGTTCTACGATCTTGGCCGTAACTGTGACATCGTCTTCGTAAACTGCGCAAGGCGCCCGTCCGAGATCATTTTCAAGCGCAGGCTTGAGCATATGGCCTCCCGGATCGAAGGGCTTGACCTGAAATGGGTGGTGCAGGAAAGCGACATCTATCAGCCATGGACGGGGTACATGGGGCGCTTCAACCAGCTGATGCTGGGTCTGATGGCCCCGGACTATCTTGAACGCGAGGTGTTCTGCTGCGGTCCTGAAGGCTTCATGCAGTCGGTCAGCGAGGCGCTGGCCGGCCTTGGCTTCGACATGGCCCACTATCACCAGGAGAGCTTCGGCACGCCTGAAGCTGGTGAGGTGCCTGTGGTCGAGACGGGCACGAGCTCCGATGCAGTGGAAGAGACGGCGAAGCTGATCTTCGAGGAATCTGGTGTCACCCACGACTGCAGCACCATGGATACGGTGCTGCATGCGGCCCGCGCGGCCGGTGTGGCCATTCCCTTTGGCTGCAGCATGGGCGTGTGTGGCAGCTGCCGCATCCGCAAGCTGTCGGGCGAGGTGCACATGGTCCACAATGGCGGGATCAGCGATGACGAGATCGAGGAAGGCTACATTCTTGCCTGCTGCTCGAATCCTCGCGGCACCGTCACTCTTGAGGCGTAGAGCCAGCATCGGCAAGCCTGCCGCTGCGGATCTCACCGGGCGTGAGCCCGCGCTCGGCCTTCAGCGCACGCGCCAGATGCGGCGCGTCGCAGAAGCCGCAGGCGAGCGCAATTTCCGTCACTGACTGCTCGGTCCGGCGCAGCCGGGCCGAAGCGCGGTCCAGCCGGATTTCCAGATAGATACGGCGGGGCGATTGCCCCAGATCTGCCTGGAACCGGCGTTCCAGCGTCCGCCGGGCCGTTCCGAGCGCAGCCGCAATCTGCTCCACGCTCAGCGTCTGCTCGATGTTTTGCTGCATCTTCAGAACAGCCCGTTTGACCAGCTCATCCCTGGCCTGCCTTGCCAGCATCTGGCCGGGCTGGGCGCGCTGGCCGCTGAGAGCATCCTCGATCATCATGATGTTGAGGCTTTTCGTGGCGGCAGACTGCCCAACATGGCGCTGGACGAGAAAGGCTGCCAGATGTGCCGCGCCATATCCGCCCGAGCACGTGAGCCTGTCACGGTCCACCACGAAGATCTGATCCGAAATCGGTGTTTCATTGTCGAACCGGTCGATGAAATCCTGGTGGTGAAACCAGCTGACGCAGCAGCGGTAGCCTTGCAACAGGCCTGCAGCCTGCAGCGTGAACACCCCGGTGCACAGTCCGACAAGTGGCACGCCCTGGGCTGCTGCTTCGGCAATGAAGTCGAGCGCCTGGGGCCCGAAGGCTGCCCGGTCGCTGATCAGGCCGCCAACGACCACCAGATAATCAAAGGCTCCCGCCCGGCGCAGCGGCGTATCCGGCTGAACCCGCACGCCGCAGCTTGAGCGGATCGGGTCCATCTGTTCTGCCAGTACGGTCCAGTCGCACAGAATCCGCCTCGACTTGTCGGCATCATCTGCCGCCAGCCGCAAGACATCCACGAAATTGGCAAAAGCCGACAGGGTGAACTGGTCGGCCAGGAGGAAGGCGACGCGAAGGCGGGCAGGGGGGATGGTGCGAGCAGGTGTCATGACGCGATCCTACATGGCACCTGGCGCAAATCTACAGTCAAAGCACGGTTTGAGACCATAATGTGACACTCAGCTGCGATTAAGAGGATCCCGCGATGCAACGTTTCTCTGCCATGTCTCTGCTCAAGAACGCGCTGACAGGCCACAAGAACTGGCGCGAGCAGTGGCCGGACAGTCAGCCCAAGGCCGAATATGACGTGGTCATTGTCGGAGCGGGCGGACACGGCCTGGGCGCGGCCTATTATCTCGCCAAGGAGCACGGCATCACCAATGTCGCGGTGATCGACAAGGGCTGGCTGGGCGGCGGCAATACGGGCCGGAACACGACGATCATCCGTTCCAACTATCTCTATGACGAAAGCGCCCGGCTTTATGATCATGCCCTGGATCTGTGGGAAAACCTCAGCCAGGAGCTGAACTATAACGTCATGTATTCCAAGCGCGGCGTGATGATGCTGGCGCATAACGTTCACGACGTGCAGTCCTTCCAGCGCCACATTCACGCCAACCGGCTCAACGGGGTTGATAACCGCTGGCTGACGGCGGCCGAAGCCAAGGCCTTCTGTCCGCCGCTGAACATCAGCCCGGATGCGCGCTATCCGGTTATGGGCGCGGCTCTGCAAATGCGGGCGGGCACGGCGCGGCACGATGCAGTGGCATGGGGCTATGCGCGCGCGGCAGCAGCGCGGGGCGTGGACATCATTCAGAACTGCCCGGTGACGGCGATCCGCCGCGGGCCCGATGGCAGCGTCATCGGGGTCGAAACCGCCAAGGGGTTCATCAAGGCGAAAAAGGTTGCCGTTTCGGCAGCCGGGCACACCAGCGTCGTCATGGACAGTGCCGGTGTGCGTATGCCGCTGGAGAGCTTCCCGCTGCAGGCGCTGGTCAGTGAGCCGGTCAAGCCCATTTTCCCGTGCGTCGTCATGTCGAACACGGTTCACGCCTATATCAGCCAGTCCGACAAGGGCGAGCTGGTGATTGGTTCCGGCACTGACCAGTACACCAGCTACAGCCAGCGCGGCGGACTGCCGCTGATCGAGCACACCGTCGCAGCGATCTGCGAGGTCTTCCCGATCTTCAACCGGATGCGGATGCTGCGAAAGTGGGGTGGCATCGTGGACGTGACGCCCGACCGCAGCGCCATCCTCGGCAAGACGCCGGTCAAGGGCCTCTATGTGAACTGCGGATGGGGAACTGGTGGCTTCAAGGCGACGCCGGGCGCAGCCCACACGCTGGCCTGGACCGTCGCCAAGGACGAGCCGCATCCGGTCAATGCACCCTTCACCCTGGAACGCTTCACCACCGGCCGTCTGATTGACGAGGCCGCTGCCGCCGCTGTCGCGCACTGAGAGGTCTCCGATGCTCCTGATCCATTGTCCTTATTGCGACGAAACCTTGCCTGAGCTCGAGTTTGCCTATGCGGGCGAGGCCCATATCGCGCGCCCGGCAGACCCTTCCGCCCTGTCCGACGAGGAATGGCGTGATTTCCTCTTCATCCGCACCAATGCGCGCGGAAAGCACTTTGAGCGCTGGCGCCATGTCCATGGCTGCGGCCGCTTTTTCAACGCTTGCCGTGACACGGTCAGCGACAGGTTCCTGAAGACTTACAAGGCCGGCGAAGAGCGTCCGGCAGAGAGCGAACTGGAGGGCGTGGAATGAGCCGCTATCGCGTCCCCGGCCTGGGCCGGATTGATCCCGCCAAGCCCGTCAGCTTCACGTTTGATGGCCGCCGCTATCAGGGTCTTCGCGGTGATACGGTTGCATCGGCGCTGCTGGCCAATGGCGTGCATCTGATGGGCCGTTCCTTCAAGTATCACCGTCCCCGCGGACCGGTGAGCGCCGGGTCTGAAGAGCCGAACGCTTTGATCGGTACCTCGCGCGGGCCGGGCCGGTTCGAGCCGAATACCCGCGCCACCGTGCAGGAGCTGCGTGAAGGGCTTGTGGCGGAAAGCCAGAACAAGTGGCCATCGCTGAAGTTCGACGTCGGGGCGGTGAACGACCGCGCCTACATGCTGTTTTCCGCGGGCTTCTACTACAAGACCTTCATGTGGCCGCGCAGCTTCTGGGACAAGGTCTATGAGCCGTTCATCCGTGCTGCCGCTGGCCTCGGCAAGTCGCCCACAGAGCCGGACCCGGACAATTATGCCTCGCGCTATCTGCATACGGATGTGCTCGTCGTCGGCGGCGGTGCAGCCGGTATCGCGGCAGCGCTGACCGCAGCGAATTCCGGCGCCAAGGTCGTGCTGGTGGACGAGAACCCGGAAATGGGTGGCTCGCTCCTGTCAGATCCGGCCGTGCAGATCGATGGCAAGAGTGCCTGGTCCTGGCTGTCCGAGCAGCTTACGCAGCTGCGTGCGGCCGGTGTCACGCTGATGACGCGGACAACGGCCATCGGCTACTATCATCAGAATATGGTTGGTCTGGCCGAGCGGCTGACCGACCATCTGGACCAGCCTCCGCAGGGGGCTCCGCGTGAACGGATGTGGCGTGTCCGCGCGCAGCAAGTCGTACTGGCGCAGGGCGCACTGGAAAAGCCGCTGGTCTTTGACGGAAATGACCGTCCGGGCGTCATGCTGGCTGGGGCTGCGCAGACCTACCTGAACCGCTATGGCGTCAAGGTCGGCGACTGCGCGGCCGTGGTGACCAGCCACGACAGCGCCTGGTATGCCGCCTTTGATCTGGCGGACGCAGGCTGCCGCATTGCCGTCATTGCCGACACACGTGACCAGATCCGTCCAGACCTTGTCGAGGCGGCCCGCCGCCGTGGCATTGAAGTACTGACCAGTCACACCGCGACTGCGACCTATGGCCGTCTGCGTGTCACCGGCGTGCGCGTGAACCCGGTCCACAATGGCAAGGCCGGAGCTGGCCGCAAGATTGCCTGTGACGCCCTGCTGATTTCAGGTGGCTGGACGCCCTCGCTGCATCTCTTCTCCCATACCAAAGGCTCGCTGAGCTGGGACAAGGAGAGCCGCACCTTCCTGCCAGGCCACAAGACCGAGGCCTGCCAGATTGCGGGTGCTGGACGCGGGCTCTGGGGTTACGGTCCCGTGCTGGAAGACGGGGTGCGCGCCGGGCTTGCCGTGGCAGAGGCGCTGGGCCGGACCGGCCAGCCGCTGGCTGCAAGGGTCGAGGGCGACCGCCCTGGAACAGGGTCCAGCCAGACCGAGCTCCCGACCGACCGCAGTGCAGGCAAGGCCAAGGCTTTTGTCGACTACCAGAATGACGTGACTGCCAAGGACATCCGTCTGGCCGTGCGCGAGGGCATGCGCTCGATCGAGCATGTGAAGCGCTACACCACGAATGGCATGGCGACCGATCAGGGCAAGATGTCGAACATCAACGGACTGATGATTGCTGCCGACGCACTGGGCAAGGCGCCGCCCGAGGTGGGCCTGACCACTTTCCGGCCGCCCTACACGCCGACCAGCTTCGGTGCCTTCGCGGGCTATCACAAGGGGGACACCTTCGAGCTGACCCGCAAGACGCCCATCGACCCCTGGGCCGAGGCGAACGGCGCGGTGTTCGAACCGGTCTCGCTCTGGCGCAGGGCCTGGTATTTCCCGAAAGCGGGCGAAGACATGCACGCTGCGGTCGCGCGCGAATGCCGGGAGACACGGGCCTCCGCCGGAATGTTCGATGCCTCCACCCTCGGCAAGATCGAGGTCGCAGGCCCCGATGCGGTGGAGTTCATGAACCGCATGTACACCAACCCCTGGACCAAGCTGCAGCCGGGCCGCTGCCGCTATGGCCTGCTTCTGGGTGAAGACGGCTTCATCCGGGACGATGGCGTGATCGGACGGCTTGCTGACGATCTGTTCCACGTCACGACCACCACGGGCGGTGCCGCCCGGGTGCTGAACATGATGGAAGACTATCTTCAGACCGAGTGGCCGGACCTGAATGTCTGGCTGACCTCCACGACCGAGCAATGGGCAACCGTTGCGGTCAATGGCCCGAATGCCCGCAAGGTGCTCGAGCCGCTGGTCGAGGGGCTGGACATGTCCGACGCGGCCTTCCCGCATATGTCGGTGGCTGAATGCACCGTCGCAGGCTTCCCGGCGCGTCTCTTCCGCGTCAGCTTCACCGGCGAACTGGGCTTTGAAGTCAATGTTCCGGCCCGCCACGGGCTTGCGCTCTGGAAGGCCATCTTTGAGGCAGGCCGGCCTTACGGGATCTGCCCCTACGGCACTGAGACGATGCACGTCCTGCGCGCCGAGAAGGGCTACATCATCGTCGGGCAGGACACGGATGGAACGCTCACGCCGCAGGATGCGGGGCTCGACTGGGCTGTTGGCAAGGCCAAGAAGGACTTTGTCGGCAAGCGCTCGCTCGCCCGTCCCGATATCGTCGCGCCGAACCGCAAGCAGCTGGTCGGCCTTCTGACCGAGGACCGCTCCAGACTGGAAGAGGGGGCACAGATCGTGCTGGACCCGAACCAGAAGCTGCCGATGACGATGGTGGGGCATGTCACCTCGTCTTACGACTCGGTTGCGGCCGGGCGGCCCATCGCAATGGCGGTGATTGCAGGCGGGCACAGCCGGATGGGTGAGACGGTGTATATTCCGATGCCGCACGGCACGGTGCGCGCCACGATCACTTCGACGAACTTCTACGACCCGGAAGGCGAACGGCTGAAGGCCTGAGGAGCGCGACATGACCATACAACGCCATGACTTCACCAATGGGCCTTTCGTTCTGGAAGAGCTGGGCTCGTCTCCCCGGTTCTCCCTTCGGGTCAAGCAGGAGAACCGCGCCGCGCTGGCGCAGGCTCTCGGTCTGGAGCTGCCGGACCGTGTCAGCCACAAATCCGGTGGCGGCGGGACCGAGGTTCTGTGCATCGGTCCCGACGAATGGCTGATCCTTGTGCCCGAAGCGGGCCGTCAGGCCCTGATTGCTGCGGGAGCTGAAACCTACGCCCGGGTCCCGCACAGCCTCGTCGAGATCAGCGACCGCGAAATCACGCTGCGCCTCTCCGGGCCTCAGGCCCTGACCGCACTGACGGCCGCCTGTCCGCGTGACCTGGATGCGCTGCCGGCCGGCCGCGCTGTGCGGACACTGTTTGACAGCGCGACCGTGATCTTGTGGCGCGACGGCCCGGACAGTTTCCGCATGGATGTCTGGCGCAGTTTCCTGCCCCATGTCCGGGCGATCCTGGCGAAGGTCTCGGCCGAGCTCAAGACCGGCCTCTGAGATCACCTCATCGACTTGTGCTTCTGCGGCCTGCGGGCCGCAGGCCATCACGCTCTCTAGAAAGGATTTCGCATGTTCGACACCACTATTCAGGCGATCTCGGACAAGGCCATCGCCGGTGCCATTTCCCGCGAGCTGGTGCGCCAGCAGGATCAGATCGAGCTGATCGCCTCGGAGAATATTGTTTCGCCTGACGTTCTGGCGGCTCAGGGGTCTGTCCTGACGAACAAGTATGCCGAAGGATATCCTGGCAAGCGCTACTACGGCGGCTGCGAATTCGTGGACGAGGTGGAGGATATCGCCCGTGACCGCCTGAAGCAGCTGTTCGGGGCCGCTCATGCCAACGTGCAGCCGCATTCCGGTGCCCAGGCGAACCAGGCCGTCTTCCTCGCGCTGCTGCAGCCGGGTGACAAGATCATGGGCCTGTCACTGGCTCATGGCGGGCACCTGACCCATGGCTCGCCTGTCACCATGTCGGGCAAGTGGTTCAACGTCGTCTCCTATGAGGTTGAGGAAGACACGCATCTCATTGACATGGCCAAGGTCCGCGAGAAGGCACTGGCCGAGCGGCCGAAGCTGATCGTGGCAGGTGCCTCCGCCTATCCGCGCCACATGGATTTCGCCGCCTTCCGCGCCATTGCGGATGAGATTGGCGCCTATCTGATGGTGGATATGGCCCATTATGCGGGTCTGATTGCCGCTGGCGAATATCCGAACCCGGTGCCGCACGCTCATGTGACCACGTCGACGACACACAAGACCCTGCGCGGTCCGCGTGGCGGCGTCATTCTGACCAATGACGACGATCTGGCGAAGAAGTTCAACTCCGCCGTATTCCCCGGCAACCAGGGCGGTCCGCTGATGCATGTGATCGCTGCCAAGGCCGTTGCCTTCGGCGAGGCGCTGCAGCCCTCCTTCAAGGACTATGCGAAAGCGGTCATCGCCAATGCCCGCGCGCTTTCAGATACGCTCATTGAGGGTGGCGTCGGCATCGTTTCGGGCGGAACGGATTGCCACATGGTTCTGTGTGATCTGCGCCCGCTTGGCGTCACCGGCAA
This sequence comes from Pannonibacter anstelovis, assembly GCF_036881715.1. NCBI lineage: Bacteria > Pseudomonadati > Pseudomonadota > Alphaproteobacteria > Hyphomicrobiales > Stappiaceae > Pannonibacter > Pannonibacter anstelovis. Next base: position 146,377 of record NZ_JBAKBF010000006.1, on the reverse strand, counting down.
GGCCGCTGAAATCGCTCTGGAACGGGCTGGCCTGACCTGCAACAAGAACGCCATCCCGTTTGATCCGGAAAAGCCCTTCGTCACCTCGGGTATCCGTCTCGGCAGCTCGGCCGGTACCACCCGCGGCTTCGGCGAGGCCGAATTCCGGCAGATCGGGCAGATGATCCTGCGTGTCCTGCGTGCTCTGGGAGCAAACCCTGAGGGTGACGCGGCGCTTGAAGCTGCCATCCGTGCCGAAGTCAAGGCAATGTGCGGCCGCTTTCCAATCTACGGGGCATGAATGTTCCTCTCGGTCTTTGACATCTTCAAGATCGGCATCGGCCCATCGTCCTCGCATACGATGGGCCCGATGGTCGCGGCGGCGCGCTTTCTTGACGATCTGCGTGGCGGGAGCAGCCAGGACACTGGCATGGCCCGTCCGCACCGGCTTTATGCGAGCCTGCATGGCAGCCTTGCCTTCACCGGCAAGGGGCACGCGACCGACCGCGCCGTGATCCTGGGCCTGTGCGGCTTGCGTCCGGACACGATGGACCCCAACCGCGCTGAGGAGATTGAGGCGGAAGTGCGCAGCACCGGCCGCGTGAATCCTGACGGGCTGGGCGGCTTGATCTTCGAGCCGGACCGCGATCTCGTCTTTGACTATGGTCCGGCGCTGCCGGGCCATCCGAACGGCATGATCCTGAAGGCCTTTGATGCCGAGGGCCATGTTTGCCACGAGCAGACCTATTACTCTGTTGGCGGCGGCTTTGTCGTGACCAGTGCGGAGCTGGAGGGGATACAGGCTGGGGAGGCCCCCGCTCAGGATCTTGCCGTTGTGCCATATCCGTTTGAAACGGCGGCTCAGATGCTTGAGATGGGTGCTGCGTCCGGCAAGACGATTGCCCAGATGAAGCGTGCCAACGAGGAGGCACGGCTGGGCGAGCGGCTCGACGAGAGGCTCGACGTGATCTGGGCCGCCATGAACGGCTGCATCACACGGGGGCTGACGCAGGAAGGCATCCTGCCGGGCGGCCTCAAGGTGCGCCGCCGGGCACGCTCGATCCACCGGCAGCTGGAAGGGGAGCGCGGGCAGAACCTCAGCCAGCCGCATCAGGCAAATGACTGGCTCAGCGTTTATGCCATGGCCGTGAATGAGGAGAATGCGGCCGGTGGCCGGGTTGTGACCTCGCCAACCAATGGCGCTGCCGGTGTCGTGCCGGCCGTGGGGCGCTACTATCTCGATCACTGCGTCGGGGCGGACCAGGAGAAGATCCGCGACTATCTGCTGGTGGCAGCCGCCATCGGCGGCCTGATCAAGCACAACGCCTCGATCTCGGGGGCGGAGGTTGGCTGTCAGGGTGAAGTCGGGTCGGCTTCGGCCATGGCGGCGGCGGGGCTCTGCGCGGTGCTGGGCGGCACCAATGAACAGGTCGAGAATGCGGCGGAGATCGCGCTGGAGCATCACCTTGGCATGACTTGCGATCCGGCTGCGGGTCTCGTTCAGGTTCCTTGCATCGAGCGCAACGCCCTCGGCGCGATCAAGGCGGTCTCTGCCGCAAGCCTTGCCTTGCGCGGCGACGGCACGCATTTCCTGCCGCTGGACAATTGCATCCGGGTGATGCGCGACACCGGCCGGGACATGAACGACAGGTACAAGGAAACATCCCAGGGCGGCATCGCCGTCAACTTGCCGGAATGCTGACCGGCTGATGGTTCCTGTTCTGCCGGTTCCCGGACGGGCCAGCGTCCCGGGAACCGGAGTCTTCTTGCGGCTGTGCGCCTTTGCTCCAGGCATCGACGGATTGCGGCAGATGCCGCGAGCGAACCCTTTTTAACGCTCCCGGCCTTGGCTCATGCTGCTTGGCGGTGTTACCTATAGCGCTCCTGCCGCACACTGCTTCCGTGTGTGCCAATGTTCTGCAAGCCGGTGGAGCGCTACAGGTTTGGGGTCTTGCCCCCGGCCGTGCACCGTCCGGACGGATCTCGGACCATGACGCAATCAGATACGCCGCCTCCGGAAATGGAAACAGGGGCAGCTCCTGCACCGGAAACCGGGGCGGTTCTTCCTGCGCGGGTCTGGGCTTTCAGGGGCATCCGGGCTGCCATTTCCATTCCGGGCTTCATTCTGGCGGCTGCCTTCGTCGGCTATGCGGGGCTGGCGCGGGAAAGCGGGCTGACACTGCCGCAGACTCTGCTGATGGCGGGCCTCGTCTGGGCACTGCCCAGCATCGTGGTGCTGACCGGAGCGATTGCCTCCGGCGTGGGGCTCATTCCAGCGGCCATTGCCGTAGCGCTGGCGTCAGTGCGCCTGATGCCCATGACCGTGGCGCTGATGCCTGTGCTGCGGGCGGAGAAGAAAGCGCCAACCTGGCTGCTGCTGTTTGCCTCGCATTTCGTCGCCATCACCGCATGGGTCTTTGCCATGCGAAACCTGCCGGATCTGCCAAGGTCCGGGCGGCTGCCATTCTTCCTTGGCTTTGCCTGTTTTCTCACCGGGACGGTGACGATTGTGACAGGCGTTTCCTATGCACTGATCGACAACATGCCGCCGATGGTGGCCGGTGCCTTATTCCTGCTGACGCCGGTCTATTTCCTCTGCTCGCTGTGGACGGCAGGGCGCCTGCCCACTGACAAGCTCGCCATGATCCTCGGCCTCGTGCTGGGGCCGCTGTTCTACTGGCTCATGCCGGGGCCGGATCTGCTGGTCACCGGCGTGGTCGGCGGTACCATGGCCTATCTTGCCGTGCGGATCGCCCGCCGGGCAGGGTGGGGGGCTGAATGATGGCGGCAGATACAGCCCTCATGCAGGGCGTCACGGCGTGGTGGCCCTATGTGATGATCATCTTCGCCGGCTGGCTCGCGACGGATATCTGGCGCTGGCTCGGGGTTCTGGCGGCTGGAAACCTGCGCGAGGACAGTGAAATCCTCATCTTCGTGCGCTCCATCGCCACGGCTTTGGTGGCAGGTGTGATCTCGAAGCTGATCCTTTACCCAAGCGGCGCCCTGGCTGAAACCTCCGTCTGGCTGCGTGTGGCCGCTGCGCTGTGCGGCTTTGCCGCTTTTCATGCCGCCCGGCAGACGGTGTTCGCCGGGGTGCTTGCTGCAGAAGCGGTTCTCATCGGCGGCTGGCTGCTGCTGGGGTGATACCGGCTCCCGATGAGAGAGGTTCAGCGGGAATTGGTATCACCCCAACAGCTCTTTCTCTTTATGCCAGCGCGGCGCGGATCTTCTCCGCCTGCCCGGCCAGCACGGCCTGATCAGCCATAGCGCTGGTGTGGGGGCGCAAGGCGACGCCTTCGAAGCGCGGGATGACGTGGAAATGGGTGTGGAACACCACCTGGCCGCCAGCGCTTTCGGAAAACTGCTGGATGGTCGTCCCATCAGCGCTGAAGGCCTTCATCAGGGCTTGCGCCATTTTCTTCACGGTGGCCATGACGGCGAAGAGGTCTTCCTCGGCAATGTCGAGAATGTTGCGGGACGGCGCCTTGGGGATCACCAGCACATGGCCATCGCCACGGGGCATGATGTCCATGATCACCAGCGTCTTGCCGTCTTCATAGAGCTTGTGGCTGGGCAGTTCGCCGCGCAGGATCTTTGCAAAGACGTTGCTGTCGTCATAGGCAGGGCTGGTCATCAGTCTCTCCGTTCAAGGGTGTTTGCAGGCACCCTAACTGCCCCCTCGGCGCCGGGCAACGGGCATTTGCACGTGAGGGGGCGGCGTTGACTCTACTTGTAAAGCGCCTGATTCAGCGTGTGAAACGCGCCGCTCAACCCTCTGAGGACTCTGCGTCACATTCAGCGGCGCCACCTGGGTTCGGCCCTCCCTTCCGGAAGGGAGCGTGCTCGCTGAGGATGGCGGCATCCATCTCCACCGCCCGCCTTTCCCGCTCCAGATAATCGGCTACGGCGGCCCTGAGGCCCGGATGGGCGATCCAGTGGGCCGAACGTGTGAGGCGGGGCAGGTAGCCGCGCGCCAGCTTGTGCTCGCCTTGCGCGCCCGCTTCCACCACCTTCAGCCCATGGGCAATGGCGAAGTCGATGGCCTGATAGTAGCAAAGCTCGAAATGCAGGAAGGGGTGATGCTCCGTGCAGCCCCAGTTGCGGCCAAACAGCGTGTCCGAGCCGATGAAGTTCAGCGCCCCTGCAATATAGCGCCCCTCGCGTTTGGCCATGACCAGCAGGATGCGCTCTGCCATCCGCTCGCCCACAAGCGAGAAGAAGCGCCGGTTGAGATAGGGCCGGCCCCATTTGCGCGCGCCGGTGTCCATGTAGAAGGCGAAGAATGCGTCCCAGTGGGCCTCGGTCAGATCACGGCCCGTCAGCCATTCCACCTCGATGCCGGCAGAAAGGGCCTCCTTGCGCTCCTTGCGGATGGCCTTGCGCTTGCGCGAGGCAAGCTCCTCCAGAAAGCCGTCAAAACTCGCGTAGCCCCGGTTCTCCCAGTGGAACTGCTGGTCGGTACGCAGCAGATAGCCGGCATCGCCCAGCTGGTTCCATTCCGGTTCGGTCAGGAACGTGGCGTGGACGGAGGAGGCGCCCGACTGGCGGCAGACCTCCACCAGACCCTGTGACAGGGCGGCTATGCCTGTTTCCCGGTCAAGATCCGGATGGGTCAGAAAGCGGCGGCCCGTCGCGGGCGTGAAGGGGACGCTGACCTGAAGCTTCGGGTAATACTCCCCGCCGGCCCGGTGAAACGCTTCCGCCCAGCCGTGGTCGAACACATATTCGCCCTGCGAATGGCTCTTCAGCCAGGCCGGAACTGCGCCCAGCAGCTTGCCGTCTTCTGCCTCCAGCAACAGGTGGCGCGGTGCCCAGCCGGTGCGCGCCGACGCGCAGCCCGCTTCTTCAAGCGCCTGCAGAAAGGCGTGGCAGATGAATGGGTTGAAGTCTGATCCGGATTCAGTTTCCAAAGCTGCGAGATGGCCGCCCGGACCCAGAAGCCAGCCGGGATTGGCGAGCCGGTCCCAGTCTTCCGCCGCAATGCTGCCAAGGCCATTGGCAATGCGCAGCGTCACCGCAAGGCCGCCGTCCTGATCTGCCGGTGTGTTGCCGCTCATGCGACCGCTATCCTCAAGGCTGACTGGCGCAGGAGGTTTGCGCCCCGCTCAAAGGGTAGAGCCTGTTCAGCGCGGCGCAAGGGGGAGGGCGCAGATTTTGCCGGTATATGCCCCTGACTGCGGCGGCCGTCACACCTTGTCGGTGTCAAAGCCCTCGAAAATGATCTGGTCGGCAAAGGCAAGCGCGCGCTCGCGGTCCGCCGGGTCGCGCACGGTCCAGGTCATGATCGGCAGGCCAAAGAACTTGCGCAGGATGCTCGGCCCCATCATCGGCAAGTCCTTGTAATGATAGGAGATGAAATGCGGCTTCGTGCGCGGGGCGTGCAGCAGGTGGCGGTGTATGAAGCGCTGCATGCGCGTCAGCTGCCGGTATTCGCCCTTGTTGGGCGTGCTGTCGGCAACGATGCCGCGCGGAATCTCTGGGGCATGTTCACGCAGCACCGACAGCATGTCCGGATCAAAGGACTTCAGCACCAGCGGGCCCTTGTAGCCACGCACCCTATCGGCCACGTGCCGCACGAAATCTGCCTGGGCGTCCGGCTTCATCAGGGATTTGATCTCGACGACCAGCGTCACCTTACCGTTCACTTGCTCCAGCAGCTCTTCCAGCAGCCACAGCCGGTCCGTGCCCTTCTGCATGCGGATGGCAGTCAGCTCGGCGGCAGTGCGGGCCAGAACGGGGCCTGTGCCTTCGGCCAGTCTGTCCAGATCATCGTCATGGAACACCAGCGCCCGGCCGTCGGCGGTTTCCTGCACGTCCACCTCGATGGCATAGTTGCGGGTCATCGCCTCGGCAATGGCGGTGGGGCTGTTTTCCATGATGCCGGCAGATGCTGTGTGGAAGCCGCGGTGGGCAATCGGGCGGGAGACGATCCAGGAATGATCGGTCATGGGGAATGATCCGGAATGGCGGCAGCCGCCGCAGCAAGGGGAAGACAAGGTCCGGGCAGGCTGCCCGCCCGAACCTCTAGCTGAAGATTACTCGACTTCGATGACAGCCTCGACCTCGACGGCAACGCCGAACGGCAGGGAGGCGACGGAGACGGAGGTGCGGGCATGGCGGCCCTTGTCACCGAACACGTCCACGATGAAATCGGAGCAGCCGTTGACGACCTGCGACTGCTGGGTGAATTCCGGTGTGGAGTTGATCATGCCGGTCAGCTTGACGACGCGCACGACCTTGTCGAGGTCACCGATGGCAGCCTTGGTCTGTGCGAGGATGTTGATGGCGCACAGGCGGGCGCAGGCGGCGCCTTCCTCGATGCTGAACTCTGCGCCGACCTTGCCGACATATTCGATGCCGTTCGGGCCGATCGGAATCTGGCCGGCGATGAACAGCAGGTTGCCGGTGCGTACCACCGGAACATAATTGGCCTGCGGCGCAACCGGAACCGGCAGGGTGACGCCGAGTTCGGCAAGGCGGGCTTCGATGGTACCAGACATGGAATCTTCCTCTGAAAAGGGGGCATGAACCGGCGCCAGTGATTGCGCAAATTTGGACGCCCGGCAAGGGCTTCGGGGCTTTCAGCCGTCCGAAACTGAGGCTGAGAAGCTGACTTGCAGCATCTTTGGGGGCAAACTTGTTCCGCGCTGCTTCAAACTTGCCCGAATTGCCAGCGAGTGTGCTAGGGAAAGGGCAGTTGGCTGACAGTTCATGGGTTCGATGAGGAGTGATTGATGTCGGGAAAACAAGCAGCCGTTCCTACCTTCAAGGGATACTGGCGCGCCTCGTCAATCTTTCTGTCCGGCATGATCGGGTTTGCGGGGGCGGGCGGTGCTGCTGCCGCCGCACAGTCTGGCCCGCTGCCGCTGATGCCGCACCGGGCCGTCTATGATATGAAACTGTCGGACGCGGGAGATGGCGTCAGCATTTCCGATGTCACCGGGCGCATGGTCTATGAGATGACCGGCTCGGCCTGCGAGGGGTATGCGGTCAATCTGCGCATCGTCACCCGCTTTGTGGATGACAGCGGCACCTCCAGCATCACGGACCTGCGCAACTCCACTTTCGAGGAACCGGAGGCGAAGACGCTGGAATTCCTCAGCCAGACCTATTCGGGCCAGACCCTGACCATGGAAACCCGCGGCACGGCCGAGGAAAAGGACAACAGCCTGACCATCAGCCTGGCCGAGCCTGAGGAAAAGACGGTCGAGACGGGCAAGGATGTCTACTATCCAGTCTCCCACATTCAGGCGCTGATCAATACGGCGAGAGAGGGCGGCTCCTTTTTTGAAGCGGATGTCTTCGACGGGGCGGAAACGGGTGAAAAGGTCTATGGCACCGCAGCCGTCATTGGTGCGCCGCAATCGGGTGAGGATGCGCCCGGCGAGGAAGAGGCCAAGGCGGTGACCGGCATAGGTGCGGGGCAGCGCTGGCCGGTGACCATCGCCTATTTCGATCCGGATCTGGATCACGGCGGCGAAGCAACGCCCGTCTATCAGATCAGCTTCCTGCTTTATGAAAACGGCGTGAGCCGCAAGCTCAAGCTCGACTACGGCGACTTCAAGCTGGAAGGCAAGCTGACGAATTTCGAGGCCCTTCCGGCGGCTGCTCCCTGCAAGAAGTGAGCGCGGAGGAGGCTACTCCACCTCCGGCCGCCGTTTCAGCTTGGCAGCATGGGTCAGGCCCGTCTCGACGGCTGTGAGGCCGAATTTTTCGCGCAAGGCGTCGATGGCCCGTTCGGCCTTTGCCTGACGGCCGGCTTCCTGATCAACGAGATCAGCCGGATCGGCAAGGTCTGCATCGCACAGGTCCGACAGGCCGATGCCGATGAGGCGGAAATGCTGGCCCTTGGCTGCATCCGCCAGCAGCTCGTCCCCCAGCGCGAAGATACGTCCGGCAAGCTGCGTCGGGCTGGACAGCTGGCGTGAACGGGTGATCGTGCGGAAGTCGTCTGTCTTCAGTTTCAGCGTGACGGTACGTCCGGCAAAACCCGCCTTCTTCATGCGCCGTGATACCTTTTCCGACAGGTCGCGCAGGATGGGCCGAAGCACAGGCACCTGGGCGATATCCTTGTCGAATGTGGTTTCGGCGCTGATGCTCTTGGTCTCACGTTCCGGCGAGACTGTGCGGTCATCCACGCCCTGGCAGAGTTTTGCCAGCCTCAGGCCCATGGTGCCATAGCGGCGGATGAGATCGGACGGGTCCATGGCCTGCAGCTGACCGATGGTGGTGATGCCGTCGCCGGCAAGCTTGCCCTGAAACACCTTGCCGACACCCCAGATGAGGCCCACGTGCCGTTCCGCCAGAAAGCTTTTCGCCTCTGCCGCACCGATCACCGAAAACCCGCGCGGCTTGTCGAGGTCCGAGGCGATCTTGGCGAGGAACTTGTTGGGGGCAAGGCCAACGGAGGCGGTGATGCCCACTTCGCTTTCCAGATCGCGGATGAAGCGGGCCAGCACTTCGGCGGGTGTAGCGTGGTGCAGCCGCTCGGTACCGGTGAGATCAAGAAACGCTTCGTCGATGGAAATTGGCTCCACCAGCGGCGTCAGCGCCAGCATCCGCTCGCGCACCAGCCGTCCGGTTTCAGCGTATTTGGCCATGTTGGGCTTGATCACCACCGCATCCGGGCAGGCTTCCAGCGCCTTGTACATGGGCATGGCCGAGCGCACCCCATGGATGCGGGCGATGTAGCAGCAGGTGGAGACTACGCCGCGCTGGCCGCCGCCGACGATGACCGGCAGGTCGCGCAGCTCCGGATTGTCGCGCTTTTCGATGGACGCATAGAAGGCGTCGCAGTCGATATGGGCGATTGCAAGCTGGTCCAGTTCCGGATGGCTGACAAGGCGCGGGCTGCCGCAGGCCCTGCAGCGCTGCCGCCCCGGCTCCGGCCTTGCGCCGCAATCACGGCAGAGGGGGCGTGTCCGCTGTCCTGCTGCTGTTGCATCTGTACTGCCCGGTTCGCCCATGCCTTGTGCCCTGATCCTATCCGGGAACAATCATAGTCCTGATATGGGCTTCTGTCTCAAGCCAGTCGCCGGAGACGAGGTCCAGGCCGGGCAGGGGATCAAGCGCCTGGCGGAAGCGGGCATCGGCAACAAACTGGATCAGCCGTGCTGAGGGCAGGGCCTGCGCCACCGATTGCAGGTTCTGCGGGCTGTCATCAATGAACACGACCGGCTGGCCGCGCCCGGCAGAGAGCGCCGCGACTGCCGCGCCCTTGGGACCTGAGTTTGTGACGACCGGAAAGGTGAGGCCATGAGCGGCCAGCAGCTTTTCGCGCAGGGGCTTGTTGGCAACGCCCGGCAGATTGGTGAGAAAGACGATCTCGAAGGCTTCCGAAAGCCGTGTGAGGGCCGGTGCCGCGCCGTCCACGATGGTCTGCCGGTCTGCAATATCCTCGAAGAAGGCCTGCACCAGCCGGTGCACTTCGTCCGCCGCCAGTACCCGGCCGGAGGCCTCTTCGGCAATGTTGCCGGTCAGCCTGTAGCTGTAGGCAAGGAAAACAAGTCCGTGCGCGGCAAGGAACTCCTCCAGGTGCAGGATCATGTGCAGCACCACCTCGTCGACGTCGCAGATGATCAGCGGGCGGGGAGAGCGGGGCAGCAGGGCAATCTGGTCGAGGACACCCCGGCCGGGAGTTGAGAGTGTAGACATGGTACGCTCAGGCGTCCGGGTCGCCTGCCAGCGCATAGCGGGCGGCAGCAATCATGGTCGGGCGGACGCGGGAATTCTCGCAATAGGCCAGAAGCAGCGGCTCGTCAGTCATGAAAAACTCGAGAACACCTGCGAGAAATCCGGGCTCTGCTGCCGCAGAGCGAATCGATTCCGGCCCGATACCGGAGAGCGCAAGGAACCGGCCCGTCAATTCTGGGTCGCGCGTCAGGTGCAAAAGCGCGTCCAGGGCCATTTCTTCAGCTTTTTCAAAGGTCATGTTCCGAGACTCAGGAATTGCCATTGCATTTTTGCCTTTCCGAAACGAATCCGCGCTACCATTTGATCTTAAGTAATGCGGGCAGGGGAGAGACGCCAGCCAATCAGTGCTGCGCCGTCGTCTCTCCTGTTGCCGCTTCCCTCCGTGCCGTGACCGGCGAAGGCTGTTTTGCATGTCCAAGACCGTGCTGATCGTTGAAGACAACGAACTCAACATGAAGCTGTTTCACGACCTTCTGGAAGCACACGGCTATGGCACGCTGCAGACCCGCACCGGCATCGAAGCGCTGGAGCTGGCCCGCAAGTACCGGCCGGATCTGATCCTCATGGACATCCAGCTGCCCGAGGTGTCGGGTCTGGAAGTGACCAAATGGATCAAGGAAGACGACGATCTGTGTACCATTCCGGTCATTGCCGTCACCGCCTTTGCCATGAAAGGCGACGAGGAGCGTATCCGGCAGGGGGGATGCGAGGCCTATATCTCAAAGCCGATCTCCGTGACCAAGTTTCTTGAGACGGTCCGGTCCTATCTCGGAGAGGCGTGATCTGAATGCCTTTCTGCATCTTTTTCGGAGGCCTTCGGGCTTCCGTAAGGGCTGGCGCCTGAATTAAGGTTACAAGTTTACTAATTTTTTATGATTTGATCAGCGCAACTGCTGCGCTGATTGATTTCCCATGCCGATTCGCTAGTGTAATTCGTGTATTTAAAGGGCACCTGCGGGAAAGCAGGGCATTTATTTCAGGTCATTTAACTGAATACCCTACGGGGAGCCTGGGTCCGCCGCATCTCCTGGGTCCGTGGGGCAAGGCCGGCGCGGTGTCTGCCCGATGAGTGGCCTCCTCGGATTGGCAGTCCCGCGCCGGCCGCCACAAAGACGGAAAACAAGCTTCCAAACAGAATGATCGCCCCGCTGCAGGATTGCGGCGGGGCTTTTATCTCAGCCAAGCGGCATCCAGACCGCACCGGCTGCCGGAATGTGATGCCCGGAGAAATGGACCGGCTCCGGGCCGTAGTTGAAGAGGAAGCGGTGCGTGGCCGTGTCGCGCTGGCGGATGCCTTCCGGCATGTCCGTGAAGTCCAGCCCGGCATCGATGACGGCGCTGCGCAGGATGCGGTCGAGGGCTTCCTCGTCCGGCCAGCCGCCAAGATAAGTGAAGTTGCCTGCACGCATGGCGGCAGGCGTGCCGTCCGCGGCTTCTTCCACCACTTCGGCAGTTCCTTCCAGAACCTCGCGCCAGCCGGTGAAGGCACCGCCCGACACAAGCGGCACGGGAGCCGTAGGCGGCAGGCTTTCGACGCGCGCCACGAGGCAGTCCAACCCCGGCAGGGCGGGCGGAAGCGGCACGGGTATGGTGAAGTCCGGCGTTTTGGAATTGAAACGCGGCCCGGCAATGACGGCGGCACCTGAGCTAGCCAGCGCGCTCTTCAGCGCCTCGGTCAGAGTGAAAAGCCCCGGCACCAGTACAAGGCTGTAGCTGCTGAAATCCTGTGCCGTTGGCGGCAGGATATCGACGGAAAGGCCAAGGCGGCGCAGGCCCTTGTACATATGGAACAGCAGGGCGAAGTAGTCGAAATCCTTGCCCTGCGGCTGGATGGACCAGGCCCAGGCGCTTTCGTAGTCGAAGACGAGAGCCACTTTCGCCTTTGCGACAGCGGTGACGGGCAAGGCCTTCAGCTCTTCGGCCACCTTTGCTGCCTCGTGATAGGCGGGGGCAGCGGCGCTGTCCGGGCGCAGCAGGCCAGCATGCATCTGCTCCTGTGCGAAAGGCGCCTGCCGCCAGCGGAAATAACACACCGCTTCTGCCCCGTGGGCAAAGGCCTCCCAGGCCCACAGCCGTGCCATGCCCGGCAGCGGGTCGGGGTTATAGGGGGCCCAGTTCACAGGGCCTGGCTGCTGCTCCATGATCCACCAGCGGCCCTTGCCGACGGCACGGTAAAGATCGTGATGGAAGGCCTGAAAGTCCGGGTCGCCCTGACGCAGATAGCGGCGCTTGTGCTCCGGGCTTGCCTCCAGCCGGTCGGAAAGGAAGCCGATCGGATAGGCATCCCAGCTGGCGATATCGAGATCGGCGCCGACGGCGAAATGATCGAATTCGACGATGCGGCCCATGTAGTTGTGGGCAATGGGGGCATCGGAATGGCGGCGGATGATGTCCGTCTGCAGCCGGTTGAAGCTGACCACCTGATCGGACGAGAAGCGGCGGAAGTCCATGACATGGGCCGGGTTCGGCTCCGTCACGGTCAGGTTCGGCAGCTCGATTTCCTCAAAGCCCGCATAGTCCATGGACCAGAAGATGTTGCCCCAGGCCCGGTTCAGCGCCTGCGGCGACTGATATTTGCGCGCCAGCCAGTTGCGGAAGGCCTCACGGGCTGCAGTGGAATAGCTGAGGATGGTGTCGTGGCAGCCGTATTCATTGTCTGTCTGCCAGGCGGCCACATGTTCGTTGCGGCCATAGCGTTCGGCCATCAGCGTGACGATGCGGGCGCATTCCTGCCGGTAGCCCTCATGGGAGAAGCAGTAATGGCGGCGCGAGCCGAAGCCGCGCGGGCGGCCTTGCGCGTCCAGCGCGATCATGTCCGGATGGCGGTTCAGCACCCAGCGCGGCGGTGTTGCGGTCGGCGTACCCAGCACCACCTTGAGGCCTGCCTTGCCCAGAACCTCGATGGCTTCATCCAGCCAGGCCCAGTCCAGCGCGCCGGGCTCGGCCTCGATGCGCGCCCAGGCGAATTCACCGATGCGCACATAGGTGAGGCCGATTTCCTTCATGCGGGCCGCATCTTCGGCCCACTGGGCAGCGGGCCAGTGTTCAGGATAATAGCAGACGCCAAGGGCGCGGGTACGGTCGGTCACAGGTTTACTCGGTGCTCTTTCTGGCCGCGCGCCCCGCTGGCGGCGGCAAAGGTCATGCCGGAAAGCGGCTTTGCGGCCCGGGCACTGGCGCCGAGGCCCTGACGGGCGCTGGTGCAGAAGAGGGTGCCAAGGTCGTCGCCGCCAAAGGCCGGGCAGCTGGTGTGGGGGGCGTCAAATGCAATATCCCGAACGAAACTGCCGTCCGGCGCATAGGCTGCAACACGGGACGAGCCCCATTCCGCCAGCCACAGAAGACCGCTTTCGTCCACCACGGCCCCGTCAGGATTGCGGCTCTCGGAGGTCAGGTCGAGGAAGACCTCCGGCTCGCCCTTCGGCCACCCGGAATCATCCAGCGCCACGCGCATGACGCGGCCTGTCACCGTGTCCGAGAAGAAGGCCGTCTCGCCATCGGGAGCAAAGGCGATGGAGTTGGAAATGGTAATGGGCGCAAACAGCTTGCGCAGCTCACCCCGGTACCAGCGGTAAATGGCACCGGCATCCTTCTCGGCGTTCTTGCCCATGGTGCCGATCCAGAAGCCGCCATAGGGGTCGGCGCGGCCATCGTTGGAACGGGTGGCCGGATTGTCCGCCTCCAGCGCGCAGAGCGTGCGGGCTGCTCCCGTTTCGACGTCGAAGGAGAACAGCTCCCGGTCACTTGCGATCAGCAGCTTGCGCTCGTCCACCCAGCCGGCGGCCGACACCAGCGTCTCGAAACGGTAGATGCGGGTGTGGTCGTTTTCCTGGGTCAGCAGGCTCTTGTTCAGGATGTCGAACCAGAAAAGCTGGCGGCGCAGCGGATGCCACAGCGGACCTTCGCCCAGTTCACAGACGGTGGCATCAAAGACGGGGGAAGCAGCAGCACTCATCTGGCGCCCCCCTTGGCAATGTCGAAGGCCTGCACCATGGCGCGGGCGCGGGTTTCCACATCGCCTACGGTCAGTCCCGGCACGTAGAGAGCGGTGCCGATGCCGAAGCCATCGACGCCCACCTTCAGCCAGTCAGCGAAATTGTCCGGCCCGGCGCCACCCACGGCATAAAGCCGGGTTTCCTTCGGCAGCACGGCGCGAATGGCCTTGACGCCTTCCGCGCCCAGGAGGCCCGCCGGGAAGAGCTTCAGCCCGTCAGCGCCAGCCTGCAAGGCTGCGAAACATTCGGTCGGGGTCATCACGCCGGGGAAGGATTGCATGCGGGCAATCTTGGTGGCTCGGATGACGGACGGATCGCAGTTCGGCGACACAGCCATGCGGGCGCCGGTGTCCGAGAGCTTCATCACGTCCTCCACCGTCAGCACGGTGCCCGCGCCGATGATGGCGCTGTCGCCGAACTCACGCACCATGGCGGCGATGCTGGTGAAGGGATCGGGCGAGTTGAGCGGCACCTCGATGCGGGTGAAACCGGCGGCGATCAGGCGCTCGCACACCGGCAGGGCTTCGGCGGGAGTGATACCGCGCAGAATGGCAATCAAAGGACGCATCAGTCAGCCTTTCTGGTTTTCTGTGAGGACCCGGCGCGCAAGCCCAAGTCCAGCCAGTGTCAGGCTTTCGCCCGCCGTTGTGCGTCCGTCAAGGCCCGCCAGTTTCAGCGCCGCCAGATAATGAGACGAAAGCGTGGGCGCGCCTATCAGCGTGACGTCTCCTGAGACGTCCTGCCGCACCGCTGCGATCTCCGCACCGATGATGAGGCCGGACAGACGCGAGCGGGCCGAAGCTGCACCAAGACCATGCAGCAGTCCCTCTGCCCGCAGCGGGAAGAGGGCGGCTGCCAGCATGTCCGGCCGGGCAAGGCTGGCTGTCACACCGCCTGCAAAGGCCTCCGTATCCCAGCCGTCATCGGCCATGCCATGGCGCAGAACGGAGGACTTCGACAGGAGCGCGAAGACCTCGCCCGTCATGAAGGTGCTGAAGGATGTGACCGTGCCGCGCTCGATCCGCACCCACTTGCTGTGGGTGCCGGGCAGACAGAGCGTGCCGGAGAAGCCGGGATTGTCGGTAAGGAAACCGGCGATCTGGGTTTCCTCGCCGCGCATCACATCGGCGGGCATGTTCTGGCTGAGACCCGGAATGATCCAGACCGACAGGCGCGGATCAGCAACGGGTGCTTCAACCATGGCGCTGGCCTGCAGCGGCGGGCAGGGCACAGCGGCATAGGGCGCTTCCACCCAGCCCTGACGGCTGCCCACCATGCCGCAGGCGATGACCAGCGTCTTGCGGCCTTCCGGCAGCCAACCGGCGATCAGTTCCAGCAGCGCGTCCTCGAATTCATGTCTCGCAAGGCTCGCCATGCCTTTGGGCGAGGAGGCCTGCGCCAGAACGCAGGTGCCTTCCATGGCAAAGACGCGCAGATGCGTGGTGCCCCAGTCAGCGGCGATCCATTCGGGAGAGAGGGCCGCGCTCATCCCGTCACCACCACGCCGCCGTCAATGACGAGCGCCTGTCCGGTCATCATCTTCGAGGCAGAGGAGGCCAGGAACAGGCAGCCGCCGGTGATGTCTTCCGGCTCCAGCGTGTCCTTCAGGCACTGGCGCTCCACGTGGCCTGCGAGGGCTTCGGGCGTTACCCAGAGGTCCTTCTGCTTCTGCGTCAGCACCCAGCCGGGAGCAAGCGCGTTGACGCGGATGCGGTCGGGGCCGAAGTCGCGGGCAAGGCTGCGGGTCAGTCCGTTGATGGCGGAATTAGCGGAGGTGTAGGCCGGGAAGCCGCCGTTGCCCATCATGTAGCTGATGGAGCTGAAATTGATGATCGAGCCGCCGCCCGCCTTCTGCATGCCTGGGATGACGGCCTGTGCTGCAAAGAAATAGGCCTTTAGGTTGATGGCCATGGCCCAGTCCCAGTACTCCGGCGTCACGTCCAGCGTGTTGTGGCGCTGGTCGTTGGCGGCGTTGTTGACGAGAACCGTGATGGTGCCATGGGCTTCCGCTGCCTTGGCAATCGCGCCCTTCAGGGCGTCGATGTCGGTGACGTCACAGGACAGATACAAGGGGCGGCTGCCGGTTTTCATCTCCATCTCGTCACAGAAGACCGAGGCATCGGAGCGCTGCACGAAGGCCACCTTGCAGCCCTGCCGCAGGAAGGCCTCCGTCAGGCTGGCGCCAATGCCGGAGCCGCCGCCGGTGATGAAGACGGATGCGCCCTTGAGATCGGGAAAGACCGGCTGTGCGTTCATGATGTAGCCCCTTCAGGTTCCGGCGGCGGGTTGAGCTGCTGCTCCGGCTGCCGCTGATATTTCAGTGTGTGCCTTTATGCGGAGGGAAAGACAGGCCGGGCAAGCCGGCTGGCCTCAGAGACGGGCTCCTTCCACCGTGAAAAGCGTGCCCGGCCATGCCACGGGCAGCATGATGCCCTGCTGCATCAGCGCCGCTCCGGACAGCGTCACCGGCCCGCTCTTCAGGGCGCAGGCCCCGCGCGATTGGGGCGGCGCATCTTCCGGGTTGAGCAGCGTCAACCGGTAGCGCGCCGCCGGATCCAGCCCTGACAGCTTCAGCGGGCGGGGCAGGGCCTGTGCAGGCGCTGCCGCCTGACCGGACGACAAGACAAAGCGGCTGCCATCCCGCGCCAGATGCATTTCGGCGGTGACGGAAGGATCAGCCGCATCAAGGCGCAGGATGTCTGCGTGCATCAGCCAGTCCCGGTTGGCTTTCCACCAGCCGGTAACGGCGGTCAGAATGGCCGTCTCTTCCGGATCAAGCTCGCGCAGGTCCATCTCGAAGCCCATATGGCGCTGGGCTGCCACGCGGGCGCGCAGGCTCATGGACAGAACCCGGCCAGAGGTGTGGCAGTGGCGCGGGCCCACATGGCTGCCGGTGACGGAGGCTGGCAGGAACAGCGCCGCATCATGCTGGATGCGCAGCCGCTCAAGTGCGTCGTTGCTGTCCGACAGCCAGACCCGCTGGGTGTGGGTGAGGATGCCGGCATCAATCCGCCCGCCGCCGGAGGCGCAGCTTTCGATCTCGGCTTGCGGATGAGCGGCACGCAGCCGTGCCAGAAGCGCCAGTGTGCCACGCGCCTGCGCTGCGTCCACCACGGGAAGCAGCCGGTTGTGATCCCACTTGATGTAGTCGATGGCATAAATGGAGAGCAGGGTGGAGATCGCCCCGAACAGATGATCGCGCACCGGCTCCAGCGCCATGTTCAGCACCAGTTGATTGCGCCCGCGTGTCTGGTCCGCCGGGCCGAGAATCCAGTCCGGATGGGCGCGGTAAAGGTCGCTGTCCTCACTCACCATCTCCGGCTCGAACCACAGGCCGAAGGTCATTCCCAGCTTGTGAACTGCCTCGATCAGCGGCGTTAGACCGTCCGGCCATTTGCGCCGGTCCACGGTCCAGTCGCCAAGGCTTGTGGTGTCATCGTCGCGCCGCCCAAACCAGCCGTCATCCAGCACGAAACGCTCCGCCCCGATGGCAGCCGCCTTGGCGGCGATTTCGGTGAGGGCACCCAGCTCGTGACGGAAGTAGATGGCTTCCCAGCAATTGTAATGCACGGGCCGGGGGCGGGCCGGATCTGGCCATGTGACCACCCGGTCGTGGATGTCGCGCTGGAAGAGCGTGGCAATGCCGTTGAGGCCCGAGGTGGAGACGGCGGCGATGAGGTCCGCTGTTTCAAAGCAGGTTCCAGCCGCATGTTCGCTGTTGCCGGCATGGCCGAACTGCACCTGCCTGCGCCCGTCATAAAGCTCTTCGGCCACAAACCTGTGGCCGCCGGGCCAGGCGTAATGCAGGGCGCGCACCTCGCCGGAGGTGTTGCGGCAGCCAGGTTCCGTGAACAGCGCATAGGGCGGGTGTTCCTGACCCGAACGGCCAGTGCGTGCCTCGCGCTGGCGGATGCCGGTGGTCCAGGGGGTGGACTGCATGCGGAATTCGCCGGTCCACTTGCCCGCCGGATCAAGGATCTGCTCTGCGCTCTGCGGCACTGGCAACACGGGCGCGGCGAGCCAGTCCACGCGGACAGGCTCATCGCACTCCAGACGGGTGCGCAGCACGAAAACGCCGGTCTCTGCCGCTTCGATCACATGGGTGAGTGTGAGGCCTTCTGCGGTGGAGACAAGCTCCAGCCGTCCCGCGCTCTGGCGCGCTTCACGGAAGGCAAGGCGGGGTTGCAGCAGCTCGCCCTCAGCCGAGCGCAGCACAAGGCCCGGCTGGCCCTGCCAGTCGTTGCCCTGCACTGGGCAGAGGCTCAGCGGGGGCAGGGCGTCGAGCATGCCGCCGGTAAGATCGGGCCGGCTTGCAGCCACAAGAGCGGCGAGATCCTCGTCTTCAGGAAGGCGCGGGCCCCAGTAGATGGCTTCGGGCACACCGCCGGAAGAGGAAAGGACCAGGCTTTGGCTGGCGCAGTCCAGCCGCCAGTGCTGCGCGGTGCTCATGGTCATTTCACGGCTCCCAGCGTCAGCCCGGCGATGAAGTGCTTTTGCATCAGGAAGAACATCAGCACCGGCGGCAGTGCGGCGATGATCGACCCTGCGGAAACGAGATGCCATGCGGCAACCCACTGGCCGTTGAGCGAATAGAGGCCTGCCGTGACCGGCTGGGTGTCGGCACCTGTCGTCAGAACAGTGGCCCAGAAATAGTCGTTCCAGATGAAGGTGAAGATCAGAACGGACAGGGCGGCAATGGCCGGGCGCATCAGGGGCATGACCACATACCAGAAGATCCGCACTTCACTGACCCCTTCCACCCGAGCTGCCTCGATCAGCTCATAGGGCAGGGCCTTGATGAAGTTGCGCATGAACAGGGTGCAGAAGCCTGTCTGGAAGGCGATGTGGAACAGGGCAAGACCAGTGATGGAATCATAAAGGCCCATGTGCAGCGTCAGGTCGCGGACCGGCACCATCAGGATCTGGAACGGCACGAAGTTGCCTGCCACGAACAGGAAGAAGATCAGCAGGTTGGAGCGGAACTTGTAGACCGCCAGGGCAAAGCCGGTCATGCAGGACAGGGCAACCGCGCCGATCACGGTCGGGATCGTCACCTTGAAGCTGTTGAGAATGTAATCTGCGATCGGAGAATTGCGGAAGACGGCCAGATAGTTGTCGAAGGCAATGGCCGAGGGCATGCCGAAATAGTTGCCGGCCGCAAGGTCGGAGGAGGGGCGCACCGAGGTCAGCGCCACGCCGAGGAGCGGCAGCAGCCAGAGGACTAGGGCCACGGGCAGGGCTGCCTTGTAGAGGGCGCGGGCCGGGGCCGGGAGTTGCTGGATGGGACGGGGAAACATGCTCAGTGTTCCTTCTCGTCGCGCCACATCTTCCAGATGAAGCCGGAAATGAAGACCATCATGATGGCAAAGAGGACAACGGCAATCGCCGCACCGTAGCCCATGCGGAAGCCGTATTCGGACAGGGCCTGCTCATACATGTAGAAGGAGAGCACCCGCGAGGAGCCGAAGGGGCCGCCATCGGTCATGATCGAGACAAGGTCGAAGGAGCGCAGCGCGCCGATGACCGTGACCACCACCGCAATGAAGGTGGCCGGGCGCAACTGCGGCAGGATGACATGCCAAAGCATCTTCCAGCCCTTGGCCCCGTCCAGCCGTGCCGCTTCGATCTGATCTGGCGCCACGTTGTTGAGGCCGGTCAGATAGAGGATCATCACATAGGCAATCTGCGGCCACAGGCCCGCAGCGATGATGCCATAGGTGACGAGGTTCTCTTCCGCCAGAATGGCAACGCCCTGACCGGTCAGGGCCTCGATCAGCTTGTAGAACAGGCCGAAGTTCGGGGCATAGAACCAGGAGAACATCAGGCCGACGACGACCTGACTGATCACGAAGGGAAAGAAGAACAGGGATTTGTAGACCCGGATGCCCCAGACCGTCTGATTGAGGAAGATTGCGATCATCAGCCCGGCCGGAATGGCCAGCATGTAGAGCGCGAGCCAGATGATGTTGTTCTTCAGCGAGACATAGAAGGCCTCGTCGTCGATCAGCTCGGCATAGTTGCCGATGCCGATCCACTGCGCCGTGCCGATGCCATCCCAGTCGTAGAGGGATATGCTCATCGACTGGAAGACCGGAGCAATCACGTAGAAGGCAAACATCAAGGCACCGGGCGCAAGGAACAGCCACGGGGCAAGCATGCGCTGTCGCGCTTTCCAGAAGGCGGTCATCTCTGCCTCGGGTCTTTCGGGATCATGTCCCCCGGATCAGGTCCGGAGGACGTTTGCGGGATAGCCGCCCACGAAGGGCTGGCCACGCGGGCTCAGTAGACGCGCTGGCGCACCTTTTCGAGGCGCTCAAGGATCTTGTCGAGCCTGTCCGGCTTGACCATGAATTCCTGGAAGCCTTCCATGGCCGCCTTGGCCATCTCGGCCGGAGCGTCACGGTCGAAGAACTGGGCGAGAGCGGTGGCGGTCGAAACCGTCTCGAAGCCCAGGCTCAGGTAGGGATCAGACGTATCCACGGTGGATTCGTTGTTGACCGGCAGCTGGCCAAGACGCTTGTTGAGGGCGGTCTGCACGTCAGCGCGGGCAACAAAGGCGAGGAACTTCTTGGCGTCCTCGACATTCTTCGCGCCAGCGGGAATGTGGATCGTATCTGTCGGCGCTTCCTCGGCACGCGGCAGGCCCGGGGTGATTTCCGGGAAGACCATGAAGCCGAGATTGTCATTGGTCATGCCGCCATCCTTGAAGATGGCCACGGCGAAGTTGCCCATGACATAGTTGGCGGCCTTGCCCTGAACCATCAGCGCTGCTGCATCCTGCCAGTCGATGGCCGTGTGGTTGGCGGTGACATAGCCCGGCTCCACCAGCTTTGCCCACTCGGCGAATACGGCCTTCACCCGGTCATCGGTCCAGGCGATCTTGCCTGCGGTCAGGTCCATGTGGAATTCGTAGCCGTTGGTGCGCAGGCTCAGATAGTCGAAGATGCCCGCGATCGGCCACAGGGCCTTGGAACCGGTGGTCACGCAGTCAACGCCTGCAGCCTTGAACTTGGCGCAATTGGCGATGAACTCGTCCCAGGTCTTGGGCTCGGAAACGCCCACCTTCTTGTAGACATCCTTGTTGTAGTAGATGCCCCACTGATAATAGGTGTAGGGCACGCCCCACTGCTTGCCGTCGATGGTCATGGATGCCTTCGAGGCGGCGAGCTTCTGGCTCAGGCCGTTCTGTTCCCACACATCGCTGACATCGAGAAACTGGCCTGCCTTGACGAAAGGCGCCATGCGGTTGCCTGCGTACCAGTTGGCCAGATCCGGCGCATCGGCGGTCAGGAAGTTGCGGATCGCGGTCTTGTAGCCCTCATGGTCGAAGAGGTTGACCTTCACCTTCACGTCCGGGTTCTCGGCCTCGAACATGGTGATCAGCTCTTCAAACGCAGCCTTCGGGGCCGGGTCCGATGTGTCTGTGTTGAAAACGAGGGTCCGCTGCTCGGCAAGCGCCGAACCGGACACCATCAAGGCAGCGGCAAAGGCCGCCAGCCTGAGCTTGGCAACTGTCATTTCTTCTCCTCCCGGACTGCATTCTGCTGCAAGGAAGTTCCAAATAATGAAACCAAGTCTTGCATATTGAAAACTATGATGCGAAGCTTTAGGACTGTCAAGCAGCAGGCACGCGGTGGCGGGCCGGGCAAGGGTTCTGGAGACGATGAGCGTGAAACAGGCAACGGCAGATGGGCCGGGCATCAGCGGCGCTGATGCGGAGCAGGGCGGCGATGGTACCGTCGGCAAGGCTCTTGCCGTGCTGGATCTTGTGGCGCAGGCCGGACGTCCGGTGCGCTTCACCGATATTCTCGCCCAAAGCCCCTATCCGAAGGCAACGCTCTACCGCCTGCTGCAGACCCTGACCCATCAGGGCATGCTCGCCTATGACGCGGACAGCCAGAATTATGCCCTCGGCGTGCGGCTTGTGCGGCTTGCCCATGCGGCCTGGTCGCAAAGTTCGCTGGCGCCGCTGGCACGCCCCTGGCTCGACAGGCTGTCGGCAGAGCTGGGCGAAACCCTGCATCTGGCGCAGCTCGATCAGGGGCAGGTGCTTTATGTGGACAAGCGCAATGCCGCACGGCCAGTGGAAATGTTCAGCCAGGCCGGCAAGGTGGGGCCTGCCTATTGCACCGGCGTTGGCAAGGCGATGCTTGCCTTCCTGCCGGAGGCGGCGAAGCTGCAGGCCGTTGCGCGCCAGTCCTTTTACCGTTTCACGCCGAAGACCCTCGGCTCGCGCGAGGAGCTTCTCGCCGAGCTGGAGGAGATCCGGACCTGCGGTCATGCCTTTGACCGCGAGGAGCACGAGCCGGGCATCATCTGCCTTGCCGTGCCGGTCCTGTCTTCAGGGGGCAGCGTGCTGGGCGCGCTGTCGGTCACATCCACAACAACCCGGAACAGCCTCGACGGGCTGGAGCAACTGGCCCCGCAGCTCCAGGCTTGCGCGCGCGCCATTGCTGCAGACGTGGAAGCCTGGCGGTTCCCGGAAAGCAAGCAGATCTGAGGGAGGAAATCCATGTCTGGCGTCTCGTTCGAGAACGTAGTCAAGAAGTTCGGTGAGGTCGGGGTCATCCACGGTGTGGACCTGACGATCGAGCATGGGGAATTCTGTGTCTTCGTCGGCCCTTCTGGCTGCGGCAAGTCCACGCTGCTGCGGATGGTGGCAGGGCTGGAGACCACCACATCCGGCGCGATCCGCATCGGCCAGCGCGATGTCACGGGGCTGGACCCCTCCGAACGTGGTGTGGCCATGGTGTTTCAGACCTATGCCCTTTATCCGCACATGACGGTGGCGGAAAATATGGGATTCGGCCTGAAGATGACCGGCCATCCCAAGGCGGAAATCGAGTCCAAGGTGGCCGCCGCCGCGAAGATCCTGAAGCTCGAGCAGCTGCTTGCACGCAAGCCCAAGGCACTCTCCGGCGGTCAGCGTCAGCGCGTTGCCATCGGCCGTGCCATCGTGCGCGGGCCGGAAGTCTTCCTCTTCGATGAGCCGCTGTCGAACCTTGATGCCGAACTGCGCGTCGAGATGCGTGTGGAGATTGCCCGTCTTCACCGGGAAATCGGCGCAACCATGATCTATGTCACCCATGACCAGGTCGAGGCAATGACGCTGGCCGACAAGATCGTGGTGCTGCGCGCCGGGCGCATCGAACAAGCCGGCAAGCCGCTGGATCTCTATAACGACCCGGACAACCGCTTCGTCGCCGGCTTCATCGGGTCACCTGCCATGAATTTCCTTGAGGCGAGCGTCAGCGGCGAGGGGCTCAAGGTTCCGGGGCTTGGCGGCGCCATCTTTGCCCGTCCGGCGGCGTCTGTTGCCGATGGACCGGTCACCTTCGGTTTGCGCCCGCAGCATGTGCGTATCGAGCGCGCCGGCACCACGCACAAGGTGGATATGGTGGAGGCGCTGGGCGGCGTTTCCTACGTTCATCTGATGGCCGCCAACGGCAGCAAGCTGGTGGTGGAGCAGCGCGAGGACATGGGGCTTCGTGCAGGTGATCAGGCCGGTGTCAGCTTCGATCCGGCGCAGGCGATGTATTTCACCGCAGACGAGGCAGGCCGCCGGATCAGGTGAGGGAAGGCCAGTTCTGTTTTCTACTAGATCTCGTTCCCCGAAGCTCCGTCATGCCATGACGAAACATTATAGGCTGGCGAGTGGATATCCTTCTGAGGGGGGCGGCAAGACCAATGCCGCCTCTCCAAAAAACTCAAGGGCAGCAATCGCTTGCGGCCCTTTTATGATTCATTATGTCAGCTTGCAGCCCGCCGGGCTTCTGCGCTGGCCGACGCGAGCCGTTCGGCATAGGCCATCATCAATGCGCCGGTGCCCTTCTGATCGTCGGGGCGCAGGGGTTCGCTGAGGTAATAGGCGGGGGAGCCGTCGCGCACGCGGCCGCCGAAGCCGCCGAGCCCGGCCATCTCGCAGACATTCTGCAGGCGGACGATGCCGTCATCTCCGGCGTAAAGCTGGGTGGTTTCGAGGCTTGCAAGCGCCTTCAGGCCGGTAGCTGCGAACTGGTGCCCCAGGCCCAGTCTGGCGCCCTTCATCAGGGCATAGGCAAACATGGCGCTGGCGGAGGATTCTTCATAGTTGCCGGGAAGCTCCGGCTGGTCGATCACCTGCAGCCACAACCCGCTCTGCGGCCGGGCGAGCGCCGTGATACGGGTCAGCAAGGCGGACGCCCGCTCCGGAAGGCCGGATGAGGCGGCTTTTTCAGGCCCGATGAGGTCGATCACATCCACCAGGGCCATCGCCAGCCAGCCAAGGGCGCGGGCCCAGTGGGCGCGGGAGAGACCGGTCTCGGGGTTGGCCCAGCCCTGCACCTTTGCTTCGTCTATGGCGTGGGCGTAGAGGCCAGTTGCCGCCACATGTGTCATGTCGAGCGCCCGGTTCAGTTGCCCAATGGCATCCTCCACCATCTCGGGCTTGTTGCGGGAGAGGCCGTATTCGATCTGGAACGGCAGGCCCATGTAAAGCCCGTCGAGCCAGACCTGCTGCGGATAGCGCCTCTTGTGCCAGTAATTGCCGCCAGCCGTACGCGGGTGGTGGATAAGCTGCCCCGCGAGATGCTCGATGGCCAGGCTCCAATGGCTGCCCGGCGCAGCCTTCTCCAGGAAGAGAAGAGCCCGGCCTGCGAGAATATGATCAATGTTGAACTCATCCTGGCTGTATCCGGTCAGGCTGCCGTCCTCGCCAACCTGCGGTCCGATCAGCCGCAGCAGCTCATCCCGCCAGATCTCCTGCGGCTGCTGGTCGTGCAGCAGCGCCAGCCCGCGGTAGACACAGCCGTCCTCGTAGCACCAGCTGCCGTCCTTGGCGTAGGTGTAGCGGGAAAGATATTCCTTGAAGTAGCGCGGGGTCATCTGGCCGTCCTGACTGCGAGGGAAAGCATCCGGGCACAGAAGCCGTGTCCGTCTTTCCGGTTGGAAGTGTCATGCAGGCCATCCGGCGCTGCTAAATCTGTGGCCAGCCTTCGCGGGGCTGGCGGGAAGGGGCGGCTAGGCCGCCGGGCTGGCGCGGGCAGGATGCTGGCGCAGGTCCTCCACATGCGCGCCTTCGAACACCAGATCCTCATGGCGCATAGCGGGCACGTGATCGGCCATCACCGGCACATCCGCCCTTGCCGCCGGGTCATAGGAGGTTTCGACGCCGGAGATCCGGATTGGTCCCATGGGGGCTTCCGGCAGGCCGAGGAAGACGCCAAGCGCCAGCCGCAGGTTCGTGACCTTGATGTTCTCGATGGTGATTGCGCCAACAGACGGCGTTTCGCCCGTTACGGGATGAGGCGTGCGGGACTGCACGAAATCCGAATGCCCGTCCGCATCGCAGAAGTAGAAGGCATTGGCCACGAAGGCCGTGTCGACCCCATCCATGCCGCAATCGGAGAAGCGCACATTGCCGACCGCGCCGCCACGCCCGCGCCGGGTCTTGATCCTCAGGCCCCGGTCGGTCTGGCTGAAACTGCAATGCTCCACGGCTACGTCATGCACACCGCCGCCCATTTCAGAGCCAATGACAAGACCGCCATGACCGCGCTCCATAAGGCAGTTGCGGACGGAAACATTGCGTGTGGGGGCGAGGTGATCGCGTGCGCCTGTTTCTGGCACCGGCTTGCCGGCCTTGATGGCGATACAGTCGTCGCCAACCGAAAAATGCACACCTTCGATCCGCACGTCCTCGCTGCTTTCCGGGTTGAGGCCGTCGGTGTTGGGGGAGTCGGACGGATTCCAGATCCTGAGATCTGCCGCCGTCAGATCCCTGCAGAACAGCGGGTGCACGGTCCAGGAAGGCGAGTTGCGCACCGTGATGCCAGTTAGCGTCACATGCGTGCAGCGGCTGAGGAAAACCGTGCGCGGGCGCCGGGCTCCGTTGCGCGTTTCCTTCGGCCAGCTCCACCAGTCGCCCTCTGCGCCGCCGCCATCAAGCATGCCTTCGCCGCAGATGGTGAGATTGTCGCATCCAAGGGCAGTGATGAGGCTGGCATAGGCTGCTTCCGGCACGCCTTCCCAGCTGGACAGGGGCGCGCCGCTTGCATCATGTGCAGGCAGAATTGGCCAGTTGCCGCGGTCATGGATTGCAGCAAGGCCGGAGTCTTTGGCGATCTCAAGGGTCATGCCGGACTTCAGCATCAGCGGCGAAGTGCGGTAAATGCCGCCAGTGATGCGCAGCGTGCCGCCGGAAGGCGTTGCTCCAATCGCACGGGCGAGAGCTGCCCCGTTGTCCTCAAGCAACGTGTCAGCGCCATGGTCCCGTGCATCGACGAGGCCGTGGCACTCCGGCGTGGAAATGCTGAGCGGCCCGGCGCCTTCCACGGAGAGACTGTAGTTCGCTGCGGGCTCAAGGCCGAAGATCGAGAAGACCGCCCGGTCCGTCACGCCCTGCCGTTTTTCTCCGCTGCGCATGTCCGTCAGCACCCAAGCCGCAGGCCTGGGCAGGGAATAGCGCGCGCCGGGCACGTGATGGCGCAGCGTTATATGCCTCGGGGAAATCGCGCTGAGGCAGAGGGAGCCGGTTGCGGGGGCAGTGGACATGACGGGCGTATTCCTGGGTTTTATCGGAACCGGGAGACCTGATGCCTCCCGGCGGAGTGTGAAACGAAGCGGAGTACGGCGTCACCGGCTGGCCGGTTCCTACCGGATGTTGAAGAGCCTGCCGTTTCGCCGCAGCGCCCCTCTCCCCCCCCTTGAGGGGGAGATGTCTGCGGCAGCAGACAGAGGGGGGTAGCAGCGCTTCAGCACAGCACCACCTCTCTTCTGAATGGACAGTCAGTTACCCCCCTCTGCCCCCTACCGGGGGCATCTCCCCCTCAAGGGGGGGAGAGGAGTGGGGGCAAACGACCCCTCAGAAAAGGGGCAATGCTCACCCGGCTCCCTCTCAGGAGCGGTACTTCTTCAGCACGTCATTGACGCCTTCGATGATCTGTTCAGCGGCACCCTCCGCATCGAGCATGCCGTAGGAGAATTCCTCCAGCGTATCGATGAAGAGGCTGCGGACTTCCGGATGCTCGTTGAAGGGCGAAACGGTTGGGCCGGTGCCAGCAGTGATGATCGCGTTGGCGGCGATCAGCTCCATTTCGACAGAGCCTGCGTCCGACAAAGCCTTGGCGGCCGTCTTGCTGGCGGGCAGGCCGCGCGAGCTGCCGAGCGCCTTGATACCTTCGGGCTCGTTCAGCAGGCAGTTGACGATCTGGGCCGCAGCCTGCGGGTTCTTCGAGTTCTTCGAGATGGCGAAGACCATCGAAGGCTTGCGGTAGACGCCTTCGGTCTTGGCATCGGGGCTGGTCAGCAGCTTGACGGCTTCAAGCTTCTGGCCTTCCTGCAGGGGATCGGCATATTTTGAATAGGTCGAGTCCCATTCATAGGAGCCGGCAATGCGTCCATCGGCCCACTTGGGGCTTTCGAACAGGTTGACGTTGCCTTCCGCCGCCGCATCCTTCTGCGACATGACCACGCCGCCCTCAACCATCTTGCCGTAGAACTCGATGGCTGATGCCAGTTCCTCCGTTGTCCAGGCGACCTGCATGGCTGCCGGATCGATCAGGTCCTTGCCGGTTGCCTGAGTGGCACGCAGGGAGACAAGCAGAACGGCGGTCTCCTTGATGGCATTCATCGGATAGGCATCGGGTCCGATCTTTTCCTTCAGCACTTTTGCGGACGTGAAAAGGTCATCCCAGCTTTTGGGCAAGGGCACGCCTGCTTTCTGGAAAGTGGTGGTGTTGAACAGGAACACGCGGCCCGTGGTGGAAACCGGCAGGCCGTTCAGCTTGCCGTTCATGCTGCCCGAGGCAAGCTGGTCTTCCGTCCAGTTGCTCAGGTCGATGTATTCCTTGAATTCGTTCAGGTCGGCAAAACCGTCGCCCTTGATCGAGAACAGCGGCAGCCAGGGCCAGTTGACCTGCATGATGTCAGCTTCCGTGCGTCCGGCGATCTGCGTCATCAGCTTTTCAAGGTGGCCGTCAAAGCCTGTGAACTCCGGCGAAATGGTGTGGCCATGCTTTTCGCCGCAGACCTTCAGGGCCTCCTGTGTCGCCTTGTGGCGGCTGTCTCCGCCCCACCAGGACATGCGAAGGTCTGCTGCCAGCAGGGGCGTGGCAAAGGTTGAGGCGAGCGCAAGGCTCAAAAGCGCAGTTGCAGTCTTTCTCATGGTTTTCTCCTCCCGGTTTCCGCCGGGGCAGGGTGTCTGGGGCCTGCCCCGGAAATTCTTGAACTGGCTCAACTGCGTCAGGCGAGCGGTGCCAGCGAGACGTTTTCTCCGCTTTGAGCATCGAAGATGTGCAGGTTTGCTTCCTGTGGCCGCACTGCTGCAGCGTCGCCGCGCTTCAGGCCCTGCGGCACATCCGCCGCAGGAAGCACGGCCACCAGCGTGGTGCCGCCAAGGTCCACATGCAAATTCATTTCATGACCAAGGAACTCGATGGTCTGAATTGTTCCGGTGACGGCATTTGCTGTGCCTGCGGACAGCAGGGTGAGGTGCTGCGGACGCATGCCGAGAGTGACGGGACCTGCCTTGGCCGTCAGGCGGCGGGCAAGGTCTGGCCCGAAACCGAGGGTCTGGCCTGCCAGTGTCAGCGTCACCCCATCGCCGCTGCCGCCGAGCGTGGCGGGGACGAGGTTCATCTCGGGCATGCCGATGAAACCTGCGACGAAGGCATTGGCCGGCCGGTTATAGAGCGTATGAGGGTCGGCCACCTGCATGATGTGCCCGTCCTTCATGACGCAGATCCGGTCGCCCATGGTCATGGCTTCGGTCTGGTCGTGGGTGACGTAGACCACCGTCGATGACAGACCGTTCGCCTTGAGCTGCTTGTGCAGGTCGGTGATGCGCACCCGCATGGAAGCGCGCAGCTTGGCGTCGAGGTTTGACAAAGGTTCGTCGAAGAGGAACACGTCCGGCTTCTTGATCAGCGCACGGCCCAGGGCCACACGCTGTGCCTGACCGCCGGAAAGCTGCTTCGGCAGCCGGTCGAGCAGCTGGCCGATCTCCAGAATGCCGGACACCTCGTCCGTGGCCGCATCGATTTCCGCCGTTTTCTTCTTCTGCAGGCGCAGGCCGAAGGAGAGGTTCTTCTTCACCTTCATATGCGGATAGAGCGCATAGTTCTGGAACACCATGGCAATGCCGCGCTTGCCCGGGGGCAGGTCGTTGACGGTCTGGCCGCCGATGCGGATGGCGCCGCCCGTCACGGTCTCAAGGCCCGCAATCATGCGCAAGGTGGTGGACTTGGCGCAGCCCGAAGGGCCAACCAGCACCATGAACTCGCCGTCCTCCACGTCCAGGTTGATGCCATGGACTGCCTTGAAGCCGCTGCCGTAGACCTTTTCCAGGTTCTGGATCTGCAAACGTGCCATTAGCCTTTCACCCCACCGCTGGAGATGCCTTCAATGAAATGTTTCTGTGCGAGGAAGAACACGGCGAGTGCCGGGGTGATCGCCAGAACCGACATCGCAAGAATGCGGTTCCAGTCGAATGCTTCCGAGGTGTCGATGGACAGTTTCAGCGCAAGGCTGATCGGGTACTTGTCGATGGAGGACAGGTAGATCAGCGGGCCGAGGAAGTCGTTCATCGTCCACATGAACTGGAAGAGGCACACGGAGATGAGCGCCGGGGTCAGCATGGGTACAACGATATAGACGAGCACTTGCAATGAGTTGGCGCCATCGACGCGGGCAGCCTCTTCCATGTCGCGCGGGATGGCCCGCAGGAACTGGATGAGCATGAAGACGAAGAAGGCGTCTCCCGCAAAGGCCGAGGGCACCCACAGCGGCAGGTAGCTGTCGAGCCAGCCGAAATCGCGGAACAGCAGATACTGCGGGATACGGGTCACCACATTGGGCAGCAGCAGTGTGGCAATCAGCGTGACGAACAGGATCTTCTTGCCCGGAAACTCGAAGCGGGCAAAACCGTAGGCCACTGCCGTGCAGGACACCGCTGTGGCGATGACCTTCGGGATGATGATCCAGGCCGTGTTCATGAAGAAATGGCCGAATGTATAGGGTGTCGAGGTCTGCCAGCCCTTGATGTAGCCATCAAGGGTCGGGTTCTGCGGCCAGAAACCCGCACTGGAGAAGATCTCGGAGTTGGGCTTGAACGAGGCCCCGATGAGCCAGACCAGCGGGTAGAGCATCAGCACGCCGACCAGCGTCAGCAATGTGTAGCGGATGATGGCCGAGATCCGCTGGCGGCGTTGCTGGCGGGCGGCAAAGGCGGCCGCGCCTGCATCGGGGGCGACGAAGGACGGGGACATCTCAGCTCCTCTTGTCGCCGGCGTAATAGACCCACTTCTTCGAGGACCAGAAGGCCACGAGGGTCAGCGCCATGATGATGATGAACAGAACCCATGCGACAGCGGAGGCATAGCCCATGTCGAACTTCTTGAAGGCCAGCTCGTAGATGTAGAGCGGCAGGAAGTAGGTGGCCTTGAGGGGGCCGCCCTGGGTGATGATGTAGGGGCCGTTGAACTCCTGAAACGCCTGGACCATCTGCATGACCAGATTGAAGAAGATCACCGGCGTGATGAGCGGCAGGGTGATGTGCCGGAAGGTGGACCAGGGGCCGGAGCCGTCGATGGAAGCTGCCTCGTAGAGCGACTTGTCGATGGACTGGAGCGCTGCGAGGAAGATCACCATGGCCGAACCGAACTGCCACATGCGCAGCAGTGTGATGGTGAAGAGCGCATTCGTCGGGTCGCCGAACCAGTTGACCGGACCAAGCCCCACGACGGCCAGCGCCATGTTGACGAGGCCTTCGGTGGAGAAGAGGTAGCGCCACAGCACGGCAATGGCGATGGAGCCACCCAGGATCGACGGCACATAGTAAGCCGTGCGGAACAGGTTGATCGCTTTGAGCTTGTAATTGAGGATGACCGCGATGAAGAGTGCAAAGGCCAGCTTCAGCGGCACCGTCAGCCCCACATAGAGCAGCGTGACATTCAGCGAGCGCGTGAAGGTGCGGTCCCGGGTGAGTAGCTTTTCGAAATTGTCCATCCCGATCCAGCTGGGACTGCTGACCAGATTGTAATCCGTGAAAGCGAGATAGAGCGACGCGCCAAAGGGCACTGCCGTGAACAGCAGCAGGCCGAACACATAGGGCGTTACATAGGCAAGGCCGAGGAAGCGGTTTTCTCCACCCATGTCAGATGGTCTCCGCTCTGGTTGTGGCCCGGCTTGCGCGGCCCGCCATTGCATCTCCTGATGCAAACGCAGGCTGATGCAGGCCGGAACAGGCCGTTCTGATAAGGTTTTCTGGTGTTTTCAAATGCCAATCCGGCCAAGGGGCAAGGCTGCGCAAGCGCGCAGGGCTCCCGCCCGCAAAGCCGCCTCCTCCCATGGTGCGTCTCGCAAGGGTTGCGATAGTCATTTTGTATCGGGGACGATATTCTAACCGGCGAGCTGGCCGAAATTGACGGACTGAAATAAAAAGATGGACAAAAACGTAGGTGATGTGCTCACCGGATTGTCACCCGCTGCGCTGACGTTGTCGCTGGCCCGTTCCGCCATCAAGATGCAGCATTCGCGCGCCTGGCGCGTTGACAAGTCCAACGCGGTGCACGATCTGGTGATCTGCCTGACCGGTTCTGCGCGCTACGAGCTCGACGGGGTGGAACAGTCTCTGGCTCCGGGCATGGCCATGCTGATCCCGGCCGGCAGCCGCTTTGTCGGTGAATCCCTTTCGGACGAGCTTTACACTGGCGTTGCCCAGCATTTCACGCTGACGCTGTTCGGCTCGGTGGATCTCATTGGCCAGATGAACCTTCAGCCTGTCGCAGCCTTCCGGGAATGGCACGCAATCAGCGTCATGGTGGCGCATTACCGCGAGATGGCGCCGCTTTCCATGACGACGCTGGCGCAGCATCATCTCTTCATGGTGATCCTGCTCGCCTATATCGAGAGCGCGTTCCTTGGCTGGAAGGAGGGGGCGGGCGGGGCGCTGGACAGTCCCGATCAGCTGTCGGTGCAGATCATGCTGGTTGCGGCCCGCATTGCCGCTGATCCCTTGAGCGAGGCGGCGCTGGAAAAGGCGCTCGGTTCCGTACCCTTCAACAGCGATTATTTCCGCCGTGCCTTCCGCGCCCGCATCGGTCAGACGCCGCAGAAGTTCCAGGAGCGCAAACGCATGGAAATGGCCATGAACCTGCTGTCCTCGGGCCGCAAGGTGAAGGAAGTGGCCGCCATGGTCGGTATTTCCGATCCCTACTACTTCTCCCGCCTCTTCAAGAAGCACCTCGGCGCCAGCCCATCCTGCTACCGCCTTGATAGCCGCAGCGGCCCGGATGAGGTCTATGTGGATGATCCGGAGATTCTGGTGATTGACTGAATTGGTAGGGACCAGTTTGAAATAGGGCATTCCACTGAGGTGCTGCGGGCATTCCCTCAGCCGCGTCTTGCGCAAGCCTCTCCACCGTGCCGTCCCGGCCTTGTGCCGGGACCTGTAAGGGGCGCAAGGGAGGGTAGGAGTTCCGAAAAACCGTTGAAGTTAAAGGATCGAAGATTGCGCGCGGATACACCATGCCCTCATGACAGGCCCCGGCACAAGGCCGGGGCGGCGCGGAGTGTGTGGTCTGTACTTGGACATGCACACCGTGGCCGGGCCGCTGGTTTATCTCCCCATCTTGCCCTTGGTCTTATTTTGGTATTATCTTAGCCACATCAAATCTGGAGACGGCAGCATGTATCTTCTGGGTGTGGATGGCGGGGGAACCGGGTGCCGGGTGCGGCTGGCGGCGGCGGATGGCACTGTGCTGGGGGAGGCCTCCGGCGGGCCGGCCAATATCGTCAGCAATCCGGAACAGGCCCGCGCCAACATCCTTGCGGCTGCTGACACGTTGCTGGCACCTGTGCTTGGCCAGAGTGTGATGGATGCAGAGGCGCCGCTGCCGGTCTGTGCCGTGCTGGGTGTTGCCGGGGGCGGGGTGCCTGCGGCAGCGGATGCCCTGCGCGAGCGGCTGCCTTTCACAACTGTCCGCGTCGTCAATGACGGCATTGCCGCGATCCGGGGCGCGCTCAGGGGCGGGGATGGCATTCTGGCTGCGATCGGCACCGGCTCCATTTTCGCCGTGCAGCGGCAGGGCGTGGTGCGGCAGGTTGGGGGCTGGGGCTTTTACGTGATGGGTGACGAGGGCGGCGGCTCCTGGTTGGGCCGCCATG
Source organism: Pannonibacter anstelovis (assembly GCF_036881715.1). Classification (NCBI taxonomy): domain Bacteria; kingdom Pseudomonadati; phylum Pseudomonadota; class Alphaproteobacteria; order Hyphomicrobiales; family Stappiaceae; genus Pannonibacter; species Pannonibacter anstelovis. Next base: position 113,567 of record NZ_JBAKBF010000006.1, on the reverse strand, counting down.
CGGTGCTGCGGGCGCTGAAAGCCATCGACGGCTTCTACCTCATCACGCCCTTCCTGCGGGACATTCTGGAACATGGCGGCGGGGCGCAGGCGATTGTCCGCAACGCGCCCTCAACGCGCCCGGATGAATTTGCCGCGCTGGTGCCTCTCATCCTCACCGCAGCACGGGCGGGTGATCCGGCGGCTGAGGCGGTGCTGGCGGCCGGTGTGGCTGAGGTTCGCGCCGCGATTGCCCTTTTGCAGCAGGGCGGCGAGGTGCCTGTGGTGTTCCTTGGCGGACTGGGGCCCACCTATTCAACGGCGCTGGCGGGCGAATGGCCGCAAGCCGAACCTTTGGGCTCGGCGCTGGATGGGGCCATGTGGATGGCGTCAGAGGATCTGGCGGCACATGGATGACGTCTTCTCACCCGTTACCGGAGCGGGGCCGCTTTACGCTGTGCTGCTGGGGCGGATTGAGGCGGCAATCCGTGAGGGCAGGCTTGTGCCCGGTGACAGCTTGCCGGCAGAGCGGGAAGTCGCGGTGCGCACCGGCCTTAGCCGCGTCACCGTGCGCCGTGCCATTGCTGATCTGGTGCGCCAAGGGCTCCTGGTGCAGCGGCGCGGCTCGGGCACCTATGTGGCCCATCCGGTGGAGCGGTTCGAGTTGGGCCTGTCGCAGCTCACGTCCTTTTCCGCCGATATGGCCCGGCGCGGGCGTGATGCCAGCTCACAGATCCTGTCCACAGGAACCGGCCCTGCTGCGCCTGAAGAGATGATGGCGCTGGGGCTTGGCGCGGCGGAGCAGGTGGCGCGCATCGAGCGCGTGCGCTGGTCGGGCGGCATGCCGATGGCGCTGGAGCGATCGGTTCTCTCCGCCGAAGTCCTGCCGGACCCGTCAGCCATGGGCGGTTCGCTCTATGCTTACTTGCGCGCCCGTGACCTTCTGCCCGTGCGTGCCGTGCAGCGCATGTCGGCGGTGAACCTGACGGCGGCCGAGGCAGACCTGTTGCAGATGGTCCCGGGCGCTGCAGGACTGAAGATCGAGCGCGTGGCCTATCTGTCCGGCGGGAAGGCGGTGGAGTTCACCCGCTCGCTGTTCAGGGGGGACGCCTATGATTTTGCCGTTGAGCTGAAAGCGGGAGACGCATGATGACCAGCATGACCCACATGGCCCGCGAGGTCGCCGAAATCCCCGTAGCCGCCGAGCGTTTCTTGCGTGAGGCCCGTGACAGCATTGCTTCTGCTGCGGCAGCGCTGCGGCAGCGTGATCCGGCCTTTCTCGTCACCGTGGCGCGGGGCTCGTCTGATCATGCGGCGTCCTACCTCAAATATGCTGTGGAGCTGCAGGCCGGGCTGGCGGTGGCCTCGGTCGGGCCATCCATTGCCTCCATTTACGGGCGCACCTTGCGTCTGAAAGGCGCGGCAGCGATCGGCATTTCCCAGTCGGGCCGCAGCCCGGATATCGTGGAGATGCTGCGCCGGGCCGGAGAAGGCGGCGCGCTGACGCTGGCCATCACCAACGATGCAGCCTCGCCTATGGCGGAGACGGCGGATCATTCCCTGCCAATCTGCGCGGGGCCGGAGAAGAGCGTGGCCGCCACCAAGACCTATGTCACATCCGTGCTGGCAGGCCTCTCCCTTCTGGCGGAGTGGCACGAAGATGCAGCCCTGCAGGAGGCGGTGGCCCGCTTACCGGATCAGCTTGCCGCCGCCCTGCAGCTGGACTGGACGCCCCTGTCGGACCGGCTGGTGCGGGCGCAGTCGCTCTATGTTCTGGGGCGTGGCCCTGCTTTTGCCATTGCCAATGAAATGGCTCTCAAGTTCAAGGAAACCTCTGGCCTTCACGCCGAAGCCTACAGCTCTGCCGAGGTTCTGCACGGCCCGGCGGCGATTGCCAGCGGCCGCTTCCCGGTGCTGGCGCTTGGTGTTGATGATGCGGCGCTGTCCCATGCGCGTGCCACGGCAGAGCGGCTGGCAGGGCAGGGGGCGGATGTGTTCGCAACCGGATTTGGTGCGCCCGGCTGCGTCCGCCTGCCGGTTCTGGATGGGGTGCATCCGCTGACTGCGCCGCTGCTGCAAATTGCCGCCTTCTACCGGTTTGTGGAAGGCTTTGCCCTGCGGCGGGGCTTCAATCCGGATGTGCCGCCCCATCTCAACAAGGTCACGGAAACGCACTGATGCGGACAGTTCTTCACGGCGCCCGGATTTTTGACGGCACCCGCATGCGGGAGGGGATGAGCCTTGCGCTCTCCGGTGAAACGGTCGAGGCGCTGGCACCAGAGGCGGAGGCGCGGGCGCTGGATGGCTCCCATGTGGAGCTCTCCGGCGGCATCCTGTCCCCAGGCTTCCTCGATCTGCAGGTCAATGGCGGCGGCGGGCTGATGCTGGACGGCTCTGTGGATGAGGGCAAGCTGACCCGCATTCTCGATGCTCACCGGCATCTGGGCACTGCGGGCCTGCTGCCGACACTGATCACGGACACGCGGGAATCCACACGGGCGGTGATAGAAACCGGCATCCGCGCGGCGCAGAAACAGCTGCCCGGCTTTCTCGGTCTGCATCTGGAAGGGCCGCATCTCGATGTGCGGCGCAAGGGTGCTCATGACGCCGCGCTGATCCGCCCCATGGATGACGCTGATCTTGAGCTTCTGTGCCATGCCGCCCGTCATCTGCCGGTGTTGATGATCACCATTGCGCCGGAGGCCGTGCGTATGGACCAGATCGTGCGGTTGAAGGAAGCCGGTGTGATCGTCAGCATCGGCCACAGCGATTGCGCCTATGAAACGGCGCTCTCGGCCTTCGACCATGGCGTCACCTGCGCCACGCACTTGTTCAATGCCATGAGCCAGCTTGGCAACCGGGCGCCGGGGCTGGTGGGGGCCGTGCTGGACCGGCCAGTGGCGGCGGGGATCATTGCCGATGGCATCCACGTCAGCGCGCCAGCCCTGCGCATCGCCTTTGCGGCGAAACAGGACGAGGGGCTGTTTCTTGTGACCGACGCCATGGCCGTGGCGGGAACGGACCTTGATGAATTCACACTTGGCGGACGGAAGATCCTGCGCCGCGAAGGCCGCCTGACGCTGGAGGATGGCACGCTGGCAGGTGCTGATGTCAGCCTGCCGCAGGCGCTGCGCTATCTGAAGGGGCACACAGACTTGCCGCTTGAGACGCTGCTTGCCATGGTCACGAGCCGTCCGGCAAAAGTGGCTGGGCTCGGCAACAGCCATGGCGCGCTTGCGGCAGGCCGCCGGGCCGATGTCTTGCATCTGACGGATGGCCTCACTCTCGCGGCGGTCTGGCATGGCGGTGAACTCCTCCAAAAGGAGGAGGGAGAGGTCTAGTCATTCCCTTGACGTAAACGGAAATCCGCAGCACTCTTGCTCTCCCATCCGATGCGAAAGGTGCTGCCATGCCGCTGCCCGCAAGTCTCCAGGGCCGTCTCAAGATCCCGGCTATTGCCTCTCCCATGTTTCTGGCTTCCGGCCCCGATCTTGTGGTGGAAACCTGCAAGGGCGGCATGATTGGCACGTTTCCGGCGCTGAACCAGCGCACGACCGAAGGCTATGGCGCGTGGCTGGAGGAGATTGCGTCCCGGCTTGATGGCGTGGAGGGGGCGGCACCCTTCGGCATCAACCTCATCGTCCACCGCTCCAATTCCCGCGTCGAAGCGGATTTGGCGAAGACGGTGGAGCACAAGGTTCCGCTGGTCATCACCTCGCTGGGTGCGGTGAAGGACGTGGTGGATGCGGTGCATTCTTATGGCGGGCTCGTCTTCCATGACGTGATCAACGCCCGGCACGCGGAAAAGGCAGCGGCTGCCGGGGTGGATGGTATCATCGCGGTCGCCTGCGGCGCGGGCGGCCATGCAGGCACGCTCAACCCCTTCGCGCTGATTTCCGAAATCCGCTCGGTCTGGTCCGGCACGCTGGTGCTGGCCGGTGCCATCAATACTGGCGCGCAGGTGCTGGCGGCCCGCGCCATGGGTGCGGACATGGCCTATCTCGGCACGCGCTTTCTGGCGACACAGGAGGCGATGATCGAGCCGGACTTCAAGAACATGATCGTCGAAAGCGATGCCAGCGATATTCTCTATACGCCCGCCATCAGCGGCGTGAATGCCAACTTCCTCAAGCCCAGCATCATCCGCGCCGGGCTCGATCCCGACAACCTGCCTGCTGCGGGCAAGATGAACCTCGACCATGAAGCAAGGGCCTGGAAAAACGTATGGTCTGCGGGGCAGGGCACCGGCGGCATTCACGACATTCTCCCAACCGGAGAACTCGTGGCGCGGCTGATCCGGGAGTATGAAGAGGCGAGACGGATGATCGCTGGCTGACGGGTTCGTACGGCAGCCTAAACTGGTTCGGCTTTCGCCATCAGGCGGACCAGCGCCAGCACCGACATAGTTGAGACGAGTGCTGCCAGCACGAGGGCCGCAAGGGCGGCGGACGTGCCCAGCTGCTCCTTCAGAAAGATCACTGTAAAGGGCGCCGCTGCGGATAGAACCATGCGGATTCCCGAGAGTGTGCCGGTGCGCCGGCCATAGCCTTCCGGCCCGAAATAATGCAGCGGCAGCATGCCACGGACAATGGATGTGAGGCCCTGTCCGGCACCATAGGTGATGGCAAAGGCAAAGAGCAGGACTGACGCCGGCGCGAACACGGTTCCCGCCAGAAGCACAAGCCCCAGCATCAGGGCGAAGGCGGCGATGATGGCGGTCGCTGGCGGTGAAAACAGGTTGCGCCGGAGATATTCAATCAAACGGGCGGCCACCTGCGAGGGGCCGATGCAGCTGGCCGCCGCGATGGCCGTCGCCGTTGCAAAGCCGAGGTCTCCCAGCAGCACCAGCAGGGCAGCCCCGACGGCGGACATGACGAAGCCGCCGCTGGCAAAGCTGATGGCCAGAAGCGCCATCGGGAGAGCTCCAGATCGTGGAGAGCCCGCCTGCAAGATCTGCGGAGCCTGGGGAGGGGAGGAGGAGGCCAGCGGCTCCGGCCGGTCCGGCAGTTTCTGTCTTCCTTTCGGCATGGTCAGGTGAATTGGCAGCGCGATGACGAGGTTCATTGCGGCCAGCACCAGATAGACCTCCCGCCAGCTCATCAGCGTCAGCAGCCAGTTCAGCAGCGGCCAGAACAGGGTGGAGGCAAATCCGGCGATCAGTGTGACCAGGGTGATCTCGGCCCGGGCATTGCGGCCATAACGCTGTGCAAGAGCGGCAAAGCCTGCATCATATTGCACGGCAATGGCGACGAATTCGGCGAGCAGTGCGATGAGGATGAATTGCCAGGCGTTTTCCATCACGGAAATGAGGGCGAGGGTCAGTGCTGCAAAGACCGACCCGAGGCTCATGACCGGCCGGGCGCCATATCTGTCGATCATCCGGCCGATGACCGGGGCGGACACGGCCCCGGCCAGCAGCCCAGCGGAGAAAATCGCAAAGACGAAACTCTCCGTCCAGCGGAAGGTGCGGGCTATCTCGGGCGCCAGAACGGAGAAGGAGTAATAGAGTGTTCCGTAACCGATGGTCATGGAAACACCCAGACCAATGGTCGAGGGAGAGATTTTCATGAGAGCCGCGAATAGCCGAGTCCTGTTTCGCAAGCATGACAGCGGTTTATGGCGCCGTCACCTCTCTTCAGAGCCTCGGGCGGCTGTCAAACTCAGATCCCCTGCAGCAGATCGCGCAGCATGTGGGTGATCAGATCGATGCGCCCGAGGGCTTCGCGCAGCTCGTCCTGATCCCGGTGGTTCAGGCGCGCAACTTCCACCCGGTTACCCGGTGCGATGCCGGCTTCCAGATCGTTGATCTGCTGGGTGATGATCAGGCGGATGAGGAAGCCGTGAATGTTGGCGAGGATTTCCGCGTCTGCTTGCGAACGCCCTGCTTGCTGGGCTGCCTGCAGGATACGTTCGGGTGTGGAAAGGGCCGTCACGCCGTGGCGCAGAGCGATCGCCCGGGCACCGGCAACGATGGGCAGAAGCCCGCCGGACTTGAGATCGACCCGGCCCTGATCATCCTTGCGGATGCGCCCGAAGAGGCCCAGCGGCGGGGCGTGCGAGGCGGCGGTTTCGCCCAGGGCCCGGACCAGCGCAAGCGAGCTGCGGGCGGTATCTGCCGCAAAATGGCGCAGGCTTTCCGCCAGCCGTGCTCCCGCGCTGCTGGATACATGGGCAGGGGTGAAGTCGTAGAAAATGTCCACGTTCAGCAAGGCTTGGGGGGACGGGTGGTGTGCCCACTCTTCCACCTGGTGCTGCCATTCTCCGAGGCGGCGGCGCCACTGGATATTGCGCGCCATCACCCCGCCCTTGCAGTAGGGAATGCCCGCCCGGTCAAGGATCTCGTTCAGCCGTGAGGCAAAGCGGCTGAACCAGTCGTCCGGCGAAGTCAGGTCCCCGGTGTAGTCATCGGCAATCAGCAGCGCGTTGTCCTGGTCGGGGGCCAGCATGCTTTCCCCGCGCCCGCCGGAGCCCAGCATTAGCACGGCATAGGCGGCGGGAGCAGGGCCTGCCCCGGCCGCCTCCAGCTCGGCTTCGGCTATTTCGGCTGCGCGGGCGGTCATGGCCTTGTTTTCGGCAGAGATGATGGCGCAGACCTGCCGTGCATCCTGCCCGTCGGCGAGAAGCCCGGTTGCCAGAGTGGGAAGGGCGGATTGCACCTTGGCCAGGTCGCGCGGGCGCCCGGCCATGGCAATTTCGTCGCCCACGGTAAGCGTTGCCAGTGCCCGCTCGCGCAGAAGCGTGCGCAGGGTAAAAATGCCGGCGAGACGTCCGCCGTCATCGGTCACCCCGAGATAGCGCAGGTTCTTGCGGGCCATCAGCCCGAGGGCACGGTAAAGGAAGGTGTCAGCCGGGGCGCTGATCACCGGAAAGCTCATCACGGCGCCAACCTTCAGCTTGCCTGCCTCTGCACCGCGCGCCGCCAGCGCATGCAGCACATCGCGCTCACTGAGGATTCCCGGCTCTCCGTTCTCCCGCGTCACGATCAGGCAGCCAATGTGACAGGCAGCCATCAACTGGGCAGCACTGTGCAGATCCGCGGTCTCGCTGATCGAGATCGGCGGGCTGCTCATCACGTCGCCCAGCCGGTTGCGGTAGAGATAGCTGTCGATGGCCCGCTGTGTGCCCTGCTTCAGGGCGAGGCGGGAGAAGTCATGCTGCTCGCGCGGCCGGTCGAACCAGCCGGCTTCCTGCTGGCGGGCGATCAGGCCTTGCGGCTTGCGGCAGAGGTTTTCCGCCTCCGCCAGCGTCCGGATGCCGCTGGCCAGCAAGCGGTTCTGCAGGCCCACATAGACACGGGCTGTCGCCATTGCATCGCCCAGCGCCGTGTGGCGGCCTTCGACGGCAATGCCGAGACTGAGGGCAAGGCTGTCCAGGGAGGTGTCGATCAGGGCACGGTCGAGGCCCGCCACCATCAGCGCCACATCCAGCGCTTTGGGCTCGGTCCATTTTATCCCGTGCCGTTCCGCCTCGTGGCGCAGGATGGCAAGGTCGAAATGGATGGAATGACCCACCACCACCGCATCGCCAATGAAGGCCGCCAGCTGTGCCAGAACCTCGGCTATCCCGGGCTTTCCGGCCACATCCGCATCGGAAAGGCCGTGGATGCGCCGGGCCACATCGGGGATCGGCATTTGCGGGTCAACGATGACGTTGAAGACCGCCTCATCCTGGATCTCCCGGCCATAGAGCCGGACGGCCCCGATCTGCACCACCCGGTCTGAGCGCACGTCCAGTCCCGTGGTCTCGGTATCGAGGACCACGGTGTTGAGGGCGATGAGCGGCGTGAGCGGGCTGACGGGTTGTTTCAAGCCGCCTTCTCCCCGTTGAGGGCACAGAGCTGGCGGGCAAAGGCAGGAAGGTCGATCCGCTTGCGCAAGGTGGCCTGATAGTCGATGAAGCGGAAGGCCACGTTGTTGACCACCATCATCTTGTCGGCTTCACGCACATCGTCGGTGATGGGAGCGTGCTGCAGCAGACGCAGCGCCGTCGCTGTCGTGATGGCATCGGGGGAGAGCGGCGTCTTGTCCATCAGGTGGGCAAGGCGGGCATCAAACTCGGCCTCGACATCTTCCCAGCCCCGGTCCTTGCGATGCTCCGGCAGGCTCTCGCTTGCCAGCACCTCACGATAAAGGCGGGACAGGATGGCCGCCCGCTCCTGCGGTGAGTCCGGCAGCAGCGGGCGAACCTCTGCCTCGATGATCAGAATGATATCCTGCGCTGCAACAGCGAATCCCTCCCATTTGCAGATCTGCAGCGCGAATCCGAAATCTGCATCCTGGAAAAGTTTCGGCCCCGCCAGCAACGACCGGGCCCGCAAGTAGGAGTAGCTGGCGCCTTGCGCGAGAAACGCGGCCCCGGCGCGGATGGCTTCCACTGCGGAAGCTCTGTCTGAACGTTGCCGTTTTGGCAGGATCGATCCAATGAAATCAAGCACTTGAACTCCATCCTCCCATGCTTCAGCTGTTCTTTTCACGCTGAATTAGTCTTTAGGATAACTTCACATGATCAGTGTGAAGGGAATAGTCTCAAGGTGCAAGTATCTCCGCGCCGCAATATAGAAAAATGCTGCTCTTGCGAAGAGAATAGAGCATTAGACTTTGGTCTAGGGGAATATTGCGAAGGGGGTGCGGGCCACTGCGGCATGTTTGCCGCTGCGGCCCTTGATGCGTTTACGGGAGGAATGACCTTGACCGACAAGCTGCCGCCGGAAGTTGCAGCAGCCCACTGGAGCAAGACCCGCGGTCTCATGTGGACCACGCTTGCGATCTGGGCTGTCTTCAGTTTCCTGATCCACTTTTTCGTAACGTCGCTGAACAGCGTCGTGATCCTTGGGTTCCCGCTCGGCTTCTACATGGCTGCGCAGGGCTCGCTCATCATCTTCGTCGTGTTGATCTTCTGGTTCTCGAGCCGCCAGAACGCCATCGACGAGGAATTCGGCGTTGCCGAAGACTGAGGGGGGCTGCACCATGGCAATGAGCATGAAAGGTGACTTCACCGACAACCTCGGCAAGATCTATACGATCTATGTCGGCGGCTTTGCGTTCTTCGTCGTCCTGATGGCAATCTTTGAAGCGGTCGGCATCCCCGATCGCTTCATCATGTGGAGCTACATGGCGGCGACCATCGGCATCTATGCCTTCATCGGCATCATGTCGCGGACGGCGCAGGTCTCGGAATATTACGTTGCCGGACGCTCCGTTCCGGCCATCTACAACGGCATGGCGACCGGCGCCGACTGGATGTCCGGTGCCAGCTTCGTCGGTATGGCCGGCACGCTCTTCGTGCTCGGCTATGACGGCCTTGCCTATGTGCTCGGCTGGACCGGCGGCTACGTGCTGGTGGCCGTGCTTCTGGCACCCTACCTGCGCAAGTTCGGTGCCTACACGGTGCCGGATTTCCTCGGCACCCGCTACGGCGGCAACACGGCGCGCCTCGTCGGCATCGTCGTGCTGTTCTGCTGCTCCTTCACCTACATCACGGCACAGGTCTATGCCTCCGGCATCATCGCCTCGCAGTTCCTCGGTATCGACTTCGGTATCGCGGTCTTCGCAGGCCTTGCCGGCATTCTCGTCTGCTCCATGCTGGGCGGCATGAAGGCTGTGACCTGGACGCAGGTGGCCCAGTACATCGTGCTGATCGTGGCCTATCTGCTTCCGGCCATCTGGATGTCGACGGTGCAGTTCGGCATTCCGCTGCCGCAGCTCACCTATGGCGGCGCCCTGACGCAGATCACCGAGTATGAGCAGCTTCTTGGGGTTGCCAAGTCTCACATTGCCCCGTTCGTCAACCTGTCACCGCTGGACTTCTTCAGCCTGATCTTCTGTCTGATGGTCGGTACGGCTTCTCTGCCGCACATCCTGATGCGCTTCTTCACGACGCCGACGGTGCGTGAAGCGCGCAAGTCGGTGGGCTGGTCGCTGTTCTTCATCTTCCTGCTGTACTTCACGGCACCGGCCTACGCTGCCTTCTCGAAGTTCAACCTGATGGGTCTGTTCGTCGGGGCAGGGGCGGAAGCTCAGTATCAGCTGGCCTTCTCGGCCGTTCCGGCATGGATGCTGGAGTGGGGCTCGATTGCCGGCCACCAGCTGGTGACGATCTGCGGTGTGAAGGCCGAAACGCTTGCTGCCATCCAGGCCGCCTGCGAGGCCAAGGGCTTTGCCAACGGGTTCCCCTATGCCGAGCTCAAGCTCAACAACGACATGATCGTGCTTTCGACCCCGTCGATCGCCGGCATGCCGGTGTGGGTGGTCGGTCTCGTGGGTGCCGGTGGTTTCGCTGCGGCCCTGTCCACTGCGGACGGTCTGCTGCTCGCCATCGCCAATGCCCTGTCACATGACGTCTACTATCAGATGATCGATCCCAAGGCCGACGCCAAGCGCCGCCTGATGATCTCCAAGATCCTTCTGATCGTGGTTGCTCTGGCTGCTGCCTTCCTGGCACGCACCAAGCCGTCTGACATCCTGTCCATGGTGGCCTGGGCCTTCTCCATCGCGGCGGCTGGCCTCTTTGCTCCGCTGGTGCTGGGCGTGTGGTGGAAGCGTGCGACCAATCTGGGTGGCATCATGGGCATGATTGCCGGCTTCGGCGTCACCATGTACTACCTGATTGGCAACGTGTACGGCTTCGACTTCGTGAAGGGAACGGGAGACGAGATCACCTGGTTCGGCGTCAAGGCCATCTCGGCGGGTATCTTCGGCGTGCCGGTTGCCTTCATTGTCACCTATCTGGTGTCGCTGGTCACCCCGGCCCCCAGTCAGGAGATGCAGGACTTCGTTGACCGCTTGCGTCTGCCGAAAGGCGGTACCATGATGGTTGCAGGGCACTGATCTGCCAAAAGAGAAAATGGCGCAGGGTCTTTGGACCCTGCGCTTTTTTTGTCTCTGCCGCTGCCTTTGCGGCAGGACGCAGGAGAATCGGGAAGCATTCATGCAGCAGCAGGCATCCGCCCTTAACGGCATCCTTTATCTGACCGGCACCTATCTTCTGGCGGTCGTCACCTTCCTGGCCGGCGGGGCACCCGGCATCGTCGCGGTCTATCTCGGGGGAACCTACGCCCTGTCGGCGATTGCTGCATTCCTGTTTGCCAGGGGATTGCTGGAGTTTGTGTTCGGCGAGCGCGAAATCACCTTTTTTGTGGTGCTGCGAAAGATCACCAATCCGTTTCTGGCTCTGGTGGCTCCGATGACGCCGGGCTTTCTTATGCCCTTTGCTGCAGCGCTTTATGCGGCCTTTCTGTTCTTTTTCCTGAAGATCGTGCTGTTCGGGGATGCCTTCTTCGGCCTGCCACCGCTCTTCATTCCGGCCTATCTGACGATTGCCTCACTCTTCGGGGGCTGATCCGGTTTTCAATGTGCCTGATACACCGGTGACGGGGCAGGGCCTTGGGCCTGCCGGGCAACGTCAAGGCCTGATCTGTCAGCATCGAAAGCCCTGATGCAAACTCAGGGCTGCTCCATCGCAGCGTGCCACTCTTCGAGGAAGCGCGCGCGGGTCAGCTTGTCGAGCTGGGCCAGCAGGCCAGGGTCCAGGCGTATTGGCCGCAGATGCGGGCGCTCGGTGTAGACACCCGGATCTATCGGCGGCAGGCCAGCCCGCTCTGTGAGCAGCTTCTGGCCCGAAGGAGAAACGAGAAATGCCAGAAAGTCCTGCGCCAGGCCCGGATACGGGGCATTTGAGGGCACCAGAGCCGTCCGCAGCAGGGTTATGGTGAAGTCTTCGAGTTCGATCACCTCGAAGCCTTCCCTTGCCACCTTGTCGCGCGGCATGTAGCTGCCCAGAACATTGTAGGCGATCAGCAGCTTCTTCGTCTGGATGTCCGCGATCATTTCTCCCGAACAGCAATACAGTCTGGCATCCAGCCTGCCCATGACCTCCGCCAGCCGCCAGAACGTGTCGCTCATGCGTGCATCCTGGGCCGCAAACAGATAGCCGGCGCCGGCTACGGCAGGGTCGTATGTGCCGATGCGTCCGCGGAACCGCTCTGGATTGTCGCGCATCAGATTGATCAGGTCCCGCCGTGTGCGGGGCACCTGAAGACCGCCTGCCAGCGCCTCATCCGCCAGAAGCACGACAGCCGGCTCCTGCGCCACCCCCACCAGCCGGTCGCGCCAGCGCGCCCATGAGGGGCGGGCAGCGATGATTTCCTGCCGCAGCGGCTGGGTCAGTCCATCATTTGCCAGTTTCATTTGCAGGTCCATGGCGGATGAAATGACAAGGTCAAACACCTCGCCATCCTTCGCCACCGCATCATAAAGCCCCTGGCTGGGCGATACGATGTAGTGGATGGCAATGGACGGGTGCTCCTGGATGTAGCCCTCGATCACCGGCTGGAAGACATCAATATCCGTGCTCGACACGATGCGGATCTCATTGGGTGCAGAGGCCAGGCCGAAGCGCTTCTCCGCTTCAATCGTGAAACCAAATGCCTGTGTCTGGACTGCAAGAAGTAACGAAGACAAGCCAATGAGTTGCAGTCCTGTCCTGAAAACTTGAACGAGGAGCTTGCGTGCTTCGGAGACGGGTGAAGCGTGTGTCATGCGCTTTCCTCCTGCATCCCGGTCAGCGGCAGCATCAGCGTTGCCAGGGCGCCGCCCCCCTCTGCCGGAACCAGACTGAATTGCCCGTCCATCACGGCTGCTGCCTCCGTCACGATCGTCAGGCCAAGGCCGGAGCCGATCACGTCGTCAACATTCGTTCCCCGCTGAAAACGGCCAGAGAGGGTGCCACCGGTCTGGCCGTCCAGCCCCCGGCCATGATCGCGGCAGGTCAGCTCGGCCAGCGGCCCCCGGCGCTGCAGCGCAAGGTGGATGTCCGTATCCGGCGGCGAATACTTGATGGCATTGTCGATGAGATTGCGGATCGCGGCCTCGAGCAGCACAGCATCGCCAAAGGTAATCAACGGCTCGTCAGGGCACGACAGCTGGATGTGAATGTCCTTGAGATCGGCAGGTGTCCTGTAGCGCTCCGCCAAAGCTGCGGTCACCCGGCCAAGGTCAATCTCGCTGAAGCTCTGATGACCGGCACGGTAGGCCACTGTGGCATGGTCCAGCAGCTGGCTGGTGGAGCGGGAACCTTCGTCAACGGCGCGGATCAGGCTGCGCATACGCTGACGCATGGCCTCGTCAGAGGCGAGGCGCAGCGCCAGTTCCGCTTCACTGCGGATGGTGGCCAGCGGCGTGCGGATGTGGTGGGCGGCCTCGGCAATGAAGGTTTCCGTCTGCGCCAGCGTTCCCCGCAGGCGCGTGATGAAGCTGTTGAGCGCAGACATCAGCGGCACAAGTTCGGCCGGGGCAGGGTGGCGCACGGGGCGCAGGTCCCGCGGGCCGCGCCGTTCCATGGCGGCGGCCAGTTTTTCGATGGGCCGCAACAGGCGCGAGGCCGCCAGCAGTGACAAGGGGATGGCAGCCAGAAACACGGCAAGGCCAAGCGCTGCCGCCCGGTTGGCAAGCCTTGCGGCAATGGCGTTCTGCGCTTCGCGCGTCTGCCCGACCATGACGAGCAGCCGCACGGGCCCCTCGTCAATCACGAGATTGCGGGCGACTGCCGCGATACGCAGATTGGCTTCGCGGTAGACTGCGGTGTAAAAGACCGGCTCCAGCGAAGAGGGAGTCTTTGCGGGTTCCGGCAGATCTTCGTAGCCGGTCAAATCGCGGCCGCCGATCATGATGCGGTAGAAAATCCGTTCTTCGCCCATGGCCGACAGGATGGAGAAGGTGCCGGAGGGCAATTCCACCAGCGGTCCGCCATCGACACTCCTCAGTTCCTCGGCAATCGCTGTGGTCGCGGCGCCCAGAATGCCGTCAAGCGTCGCTTCCGAGGCCTGTTCGGAGCTGATACGAACGGCAAAGAAGAGGGCAATGGCGAGAATGGCGGAGAGCCCGAGAAGCTGGGTGATCAGCCGGCGGCGCAGGGACGGGGAATAGGGCGGGACAGTGCCGCCGCCGGACTTCCGTCCGTCCGTCCGCGCGCTCATGCGCCTGTCAGCCTGTAACCGAGGCCACGCAGCGTTTCGATGCGCACCGTGCTGCCCTGCAGCTTCTTGCGCAGCCGGCCGACATAAACCTCGATGGCATTGTCTGTGACCGGTTCGGAGTAGGAGAACAGCCGGTCACACAGATGATCCTTTGACAGGATGCGCCCGGGGGCAGCCAGAAACACTTCGAAAAGCCGCAGTTCGCGGCTGCGCAGCTCCCGGCTCTCGCCTGCGACGATCACCTGGCCGGCCAGCGGATCGAACACCAGGTCGGCGAAGCGCTGTTGCGAGTTGGGGGGCGCGCCGCGCCGGCGCAGGACCGCCCTGCAGCGTGCTTCCAGTTCAGCGAAGTCGAAGGGCTTGGTGATATAGTCGTCTGCGCCCATGTCGAGCGTGCCCACCCGGTCGGAGACCGAGGAGCGCGCCGTCATCACGATCACTGGCGTCGCATCGCCCTTCTGCCGCTGCGCCGCGAGAAAGGCGCGCCCGTCTCCATCCGGCAGCATGATGTCGAGAAGGATCAGATCATAGTCCGCAGACGCGAGGCACGAGCGTGCGGTTTCAAGGTCTGGTGCGTGGTCAACGGCATGGCCTTCCAGCGTCAGCCGTTCCTGAACGGAGCGCGCAAGGTCCCCATTGTCCTCAATGAGCAGGAACCGCAAGACCATCCCCCCTGAAATTTATACCTGTGACAGGTTTGTGTCAGGTTTGGACCAAACTATGGCGGGACGCAAGAGGTCCGGACAGGCCTTGCGGATTGATACCATTGCCCCAGGGAGGAGAACCAGGGATGAAAACTACGCTTAAGGCGCTTGCGCTTGGCGCCATGATCGGTGCTGGCATGACCACCGTTGCTGCGGCAACGGAATGCATTGCTCCGGCAAACCCCGGCGGCGGCTGGGACTTCACCTGCCGTCAGATCTCCCAGATCATGTATGAGATCGGTGCTGTGCCGAACCCGGTACAGGTCACCAATATGGCTGGTGCTGGCGGCGGTGTGGCCTATACGCATGTCGTGGCCGAACGCGGCAATGATGCCGACGTTTTTGTGGCAGCTTCCTCCGCAACGACCACCCGTCTGGCCCAGAATGCCTTCTCCGGCATGAAGGCAGATCAGGTGCGCTGGCTCGGCACCATCGGTGGTGACCCAGGTGTCATCGTCGTGGCCAAGGACAGCCCCTACAAGACCATCAATGACCTGATTGAGGCCGTCAAGACTGATCCCTCCAAGAATGCCTTTGCGGGCGGTTCGGCGGTGGGTGGCTTCGACCACCTCAAGGTTCTGATGATGATGAACCGGGCCGGCTTCAAGGACGTGCGCGCCATCAAATACATCGGCGTCGACGGTGGCGCAGACGCGATCACCCAGACTGTGGGCGGTTTCACTGCGGCGATGACCGGTGACATCTCGGAAATCTCCGGCTTCATCAAGTCCGGCGACGTGCGCGCGCTGGCCGTCTTTGCCGAAGAGCGTGTGGCTGCCTTCCCGGACATTCCGACCGCCAAGGAACAGGGTCTCGATCTCGTTGCCATGAACTGGCGCGGCGTTTATGTCCCGAAGGACATCTCGGACGAAGAGTTCAACGTCTGGTCTGACCGCCTGCAGAAAGTTGCCGCCTCTGAGCAATGGAAGAAGGTCATGGCCGACAATGGTCTGGCTCCCTACACGCTGATCGGCCCGGACTTCGAGGCATGGGTTTCGAATAACATTTCGGAAATCGAGCAGATTTCCCGTGATATCGGGATCATCAAATAATGAAAGGTGACCGGATCTTTGGTCTGGTCATGATCATCGTGGCGCTGGGGTACCTCCTCAGCGCCACACAGATCGAGACCAGTTTCCTGTCGGACCCGATCGGTCCGCGGGTGTTTCCCTACATCATCGGCGGCGTGACCATTCTCGCCTCCCTCACCATGATCCTGCGCCCGGATCCGGACGTGGAATGGCCCTATGGCCTGATGCTTGCCAAGCTCGGCTTTACGCTGGTGCTGCTGCTGGCCTACGCGATGATGATCCGCCCGCTCGGCTTCATCATCCCGACGTTCATCGCCGCCGGCATCATCAGCTACCAGATCGAGTCGCGCCCGCTTCCGGCACTGCTGACCGGTGCAGGCCTCTCGATCGGGCTGTTCGTGCTCTTCAAGTTTGTCCTCGGTCTCGGCCTGCAGGCTCTGCCGCGCGCACTGATGGGGTGAGGAAATATCATGGATATCCTGTCTAATCTGGCGCTTGGATTTTCCATTGCGCTGACGCCGACGACTCTGTTTCTTGCAATCGTCGGCTGCTTTCTGGGTACCATCATCGGTGCATTGCCGGGCCTCGGGCCATCAAACGGCGTGGCGCTGCTGATCCCGATTTCCTTCACCCTTGGCCTTGATGCCATGTCGGCGCTGGTGCTGCTGACATCAGTCTATTACGGCTGCATGTATGGCGGGCGCATCTCGTCGATCCTGCTCAACATTCCCGGCGATGAACCGGCGATGATGACGACGCTCGACGGCTATCCCATGGCCCGCAAGGGCAGGGCAGGGGACGCTCTGGTCATTTCGGCTGTGGCGTCTTTCGTCGGCGCGTTTCTGGCCACTGTTGGCCTGATGGTCATGTCACCGCTGCTGGCCCGGGTGGCCTTCCAGTTCGGCCCGGCAGAATATTTCGCCCTCTATCTTCTGGCGTTCTGCACGCTCGGCGGACTTGGCTCGAACAACCAGGCCAAGGCAGCGCTCGCTGCCGCCCTCGGCCTTGGGCTGGCCATGGTCGGTCTCGACAAGACCACCGGCATGCCGCGCTTCACCTACGGTGAACTGCATCTGATGGATGGCATCGACTTCCTTGTTGCCATCGTTGGTCTGTTTGCCGTCTCGGAAATCTTCTTCTTCATCGAGAGCCACGGCAAGAACAGCGCCATCGGCGTGAAGATCGAGTCGAACCGTATCCCGTGGAAGGACATCTGGCTGACCCGCTGGACCATGCTTCGCGCAACGGTGATCGGGTTCATTGCGGGCGTCCTGCCGGGCGCGGGTGCGTCTCTTGGCTCCTTTCTCGCCTATGCCGGCGAAAAGGCCATTGCCAAGGACAAGCACACTTTCGGTACCGGAAACCCGAAAGGCATCGCAGCGCCTGAGGCCGGTAACAATGCCGCGGCCGGTGGCGCGCTGATCCCCATGCTGACCCTCGGCGTGCCGGGCTCTGGCACCACGGCAGTGCTGCTGGCCCTGCTGCTGACGCTCAACATCACCCCGGGCCCGCTGCTTTTCACCGAGCGTCCGGAAATCGTCTGGGGCCTGATCGCCTCGCTCTTCATCGGTAACTTCGTGCTGCTGATCCTCAACATCCCGATGGTGAAGATCTTCGTGCACATCCTGTCGGTTCCCAGCTACATCCTGCTGCCGGGCGTGACGATGATTGCCTTCGTCGGCATCTTCTCGCTGACGGGATCGTCCTTCGACATGCTGATGATGGTGGGCTTCGGCGCTTTGGGCTACATCCTGCGCAAGCTGGATATTCCGACCGTGCCGGTGATCCTGGGCATCCTGCTCGGCAACCAGATGGAAGACAACCTGCGCCGCGCCATGGTGCTGTCGGATGGGGACTGGACTTACCTGTTCTCTTCGGGCATTGCCATTGGTCTCTGGACTGCGGCCGTGCTGGGCTTCCTTGCCCCCATCTTCCTGCGCCGTTTCCTCAAGAAGCCGCTGCCGGACAGTGAGACGGCTGCCGCAGACGTAGCGGCTGCAGACAAGGACTAAGACATGACCACTCGCGTGCTGGTGCCTTCAGGCGTCCTCGGGCTGGGGTTTGACCGGGAGGCGCTGGCCCGCGGCGTCGGTCTGCGCCCCGACATCATCTGCATTGACGGGGGCTCCACTGACAGTG
Organism: Pannonibacter anstelovis; assembly: GCF_036881715.1. Lineage (NCBI taxonomy): Bacteria > Pseudomonadati > Pseudomonadota > Alphaproteobacteria > Hyphomicrobiales > Stappiaceae > Pannonibacter > Pannonibacter anstelovis. Next base: position 95,743 of record NZ_JBAKBF010000006.1, on the reverse strand, counting down.
GACCCTACTCACTCGGAGCGGGGGTGTCCAAGTACTCCCGCGCCGCCACCAAGGCCGAATGGCGCGACCTGATGAAGGCCCGCGCCGAAGCCGGTGTCCCGCTTGTCATCGGCACGGCCGGCACCTGCGGTGCCGATGCGACCGTTGACTGGATGTATGAAATCACCTGCGAACTGGCAGCCGAGCTTGGCCAGAAGCTCAAGGTGGCCAGAGTCTACTCCAGCCAGCCGGCAGAGCGCATCATCAAGGCTCTGGAGGGGGGGCGCATCCAGCCCCTGACCCCGGCGCCGGAAATCTCCGCAGAGCTGATCGGCTCCCTCTCCAACATCGTTGCACTGGCTGGCGCGGAACAGATACAGGCCGCGCTGGAGACTGGTGCCGACATCGTCATCGCCGGACGCACAACCGACACAGCCACCATCTGCGCCTTGCCGCTTGCCCGCGGAGAACATCCGGGCGGTGCCTGGCATGGGGCCAAGATCGCAGAATGCGGCGCATTGTGCTCCACCAATCCCACCTCGGGCGTGATCATGGTGGACTTCGACAAGGACGGGTTCACTGTTGAGCCGCTGGCGGCAAATGCTGCCTGCACACCCCATTCCGTGTCCGCCCACATGCTTTATGAGAATTCCGATCCCTATCAGCTCTATGAGCCGGGCGGTTATCTCGACGTGCGCGGCTCCCGCTACACGGCACTTGATGACCGCAGGGTCCGCGTGGAAGGCTCACGCTGGGTCGAGGGGCACTATACGGTGAAGCTGGAGGGCGCGCGCGTGGCTGGCTACCAGACCACCATCATGGCCATCCTGCGCAATGAACGCTATGTGCGTGAGGCCCGCGCCTGGGTGGAGCGGCTGACCGGTTTCCTCACCCGAGAGATCCGCTCCCGCATGGGGCTGGAGCCGGGCGCATATGACCTGCAGTTCCGCCTCATTGGCGTGGACGGGGCGCTCGGTGCCATGGAAAACCGCAAGGGCGATCCGGTCGAGATTGGCGTTCTGGGCATCGTGACTGCTGAAACACAGGCGATTGCCTCTGAAATCGGCAAGCTCATCAACCCCTTCGTGCTTCATTACCCGCTGACGGACAATGAGGAGCTGCCGACTTTTGCGTTCCCCTATTCTCCGGCTCAGTCGGACCGCGGTGCGCTGTATGAGTTTGCTCTCAACCATGTGCTGGAGCTGGACGACCCCATGTCTGCCTTCCGCATTGCCGTGACGGAGATCTGAGATGGCGCGTCTGGGTGATATTGTCCTGAAGGTCCGCTCCAAGAACGCAGGCCCCTTCTGGGTGACCGTAGATGTGTTCTGCGGTAGTGACGAGGTTTTCAAGCGTGTCGTGCCGTCGTTGAAGACGGCGGATGTTGCGGCCTTGTTCCACACCGAACCGCAGCTGCTCAAGCGTTTCGACATAGAGGATCTGTCGGTCATCAAGTTCAGCTTTCCGCGCCCGGTGGTGCAGGGCAGCGCAGATGACCGCGACATGCACGGCGCGCAATGGGCCGTGCTGCTGGAAGAAGCCGGAGTGGAAACCGCCTGAGCAGGGCGCCCTGCCGGCCGGTCCGCCTCCACTTGCTGCAAGAAAGACCGGTTGCCGCCAGATAGCGGCAGCCGGTCATTTTACCTCAGGCCTTCATTGCCGCCATGGCCTGCGCCAGGTCCGCGATGAGGTCACGCGTGTCTTCAAGCCCGATATGCAGGCGCACGCTCTGGCTGAGTGGAACGGGCGTTCCGGCCGTGCGCAGGCCCTTCAGCTTCACCGGAATGGCAAGGCTTTCAAAGCCGCCCCAGGAATAACCAAGGCCGAACAGCTTCAGCGAATTGAGGAAGGTGATGGCCTGCTGCTCCGTGACGTCCGGCGTGAAATCAAAGGCAAAGAGCCCGCAGGCGCCCTTGAAATCCCGCTTCCAGAGGGAGTGGCCCGGATCCTGCGGCAGGGCGGGGTAACGGATCGCGGCCACGCAGCTCTGCTCCGCCAGCCAGTTCGCGACTTCCAGCGCGTTGCGCATATGCCGTTCGAGGCGGACCGACATGGTCCTGAGGCCGCGCAGCGCGAGATAGACATCGTCCGGGCCCACATGCAGGCCAAGGTTACCGTGCATCTCCAGCAAACCGGGCCAGGCACGCGCACTGGCCGCTACAGTGCCGATCATCACGTCCGAATGGCCGACGATATATTTGGTGCCTGCCTGGATCGACAGGTCCACTCCATGGGCCAGCGGCTGGAAGAAGACCGGTGTCGCCCAGGTGTTGTCCATGAGCACGAAGGCGCCAATCTCGCGCGCAGCAGCGGCAATGGCTGGCACGTCCTGCATCTCGAACGTGAGTGAGCCGGGCGCTTCAAGGAAGACCGCTTTCGTGTTGGCCTTGAACCGCTTTCTGATTCCCTCCGCAGCCCAGGGTTCGAAATACTCAATCTCGATGCCGTAGCGCGGCAGGATCGTGTCGCAGAAATGCCGCGTAGGGCCATAGACCGTGTCTGCCACAAGAAAATGGTCGCCAGCCCTGAGGCAGGAGAGGCAGGCGAGGGAGATCGCATTGAGACCGGATGTGGCGAGTTTGGCGCCAGCTGCCCCCTCGATGGCAGCGATCGCCTCCTCCAGAGCCTCGGTCGTGGGCGTGCCGCGGCGGCCGTAGGAGTACTTTTGCGCGCCCGGCGCCATGGCCTCGACACTGGGGAAAAGGACGGTGGAAGCATGGACCACCGGCGGGTTCACAAAGCCGTGAAAGTCTCCCGGTTGCCGGCCTGCGTGTACCAGCACCGTGTCCAGTTTCTGATCAATCTCTGCCATTTTGTTACTCGTGTTGACTTTCTATGCAGCGGGAGGTGGAAGAGTGGCGGGTCTCAAGATGAAATAATCGTTTTACCACTCTGCGGCCTCTTGACCCGTCGCGTCAAATGCCATCGAATGGCCACATTGGGGCTCGGGTAGCGGCGCTATTCCGACCTCGCGTTCTGCGTGAGGGAGGACTGGAGCCCGGCACGGCCGGGCAGGGGGTCCAGCAGCTGGAAAAAGCGATGTGGAACACCCGGGTTCCGATGAAAAACACAGATGGGTAACAAAAAAAGGCTGCAAATCCATGAAAGCGAAATTCATTCCGATGATGCTCGGCGCGACTGTCGTTGCTGCTGCTGCGACCTCCGCGTCTGCCGGCACGCTCGATGATGTCAAGGCCAAGGGCTTCATTCAGTGCGGCGTGAGCCAGGGTCTGCCCGGCTTCTCCAATCCGGACGCGCAGGGCAACTGGAGCGGCCTTGACGTGGACGTCTGCCGTGCAGTTTCCGCAGCTATCTTCGGTGATGCCAACAAGGTCAAGTATTCGCCGCTGAGCGCCAAGGAGCGGTTCACCGCCCTGCAGTCGGGTGAAATCGACGTTCTGTCGCGCAACACCACCTGGACGTCCTCGCGCGATACATCGCTGGGCCTGAACTTCACCGGCGTAACCTATTATGACGGCCAGGGCTTCATGGTGCGCAAGTCGCTGGGCGTGACGTCCGCACTTGAACTGTCCGGCGCCTCCGTCTGCACGCAGACCGGCACCACGACAGAGCTGAACATCGCCGATTACTTCCGCTCCAACAACATGCCTTACGAAGTCGTTGCCTTCGAGAAGGCCGACGAAGTGGTCAAGGCCTATGATGCCGGCCGCTGCGACGTGTTCAGCACGGACGCTTCGGGTCTCTATGCCGAGCGCCTGAAGCTCGCGAACCCGGCAGATCATGTCGTTCTTCCGGAGATCATCTCCAAGGAGCCGCTTGGGCCGGTGGTCCGTCATGGCGACGACCAGTGGTTCGATCTGGTGAAGTGGAGCCTCTTCGCCATGATCAACGCTGAAGAGCTTGGCATCACTTCTGCCAACGTGGAAGAGATGAAGTCTTCCGAGAACCCGGAAATCAAGCGTCTGCTCGGCGCCGAGGGTGACTTCGGCCAGCAGCTTGGCGTGGGCAATGACTGGGTCGTCAACATCGTCAAGGGCGTCGGCAACTACGGCGAGTCCTTCGACCGCAACGTCGGTCCGGACACCCCGCTGGGCATCGCACGTGGCCTGAACGCCCTGTGGACCAAGGGTGGCCTGCAGTACGCTCCGCCGGTCCGCTAACCGCCAGACTTGACGGGATCCTTGCGGATCCCGGGATCTGCGTCCCGGCCGGTGAAAGCTGGCCGGGACTTGCGTAATCAGGATGCCGGCAAAGACTGAAAATCCAGCGGCTGGCATCAGGGGACAAAACAGCCGTTACTCTGTCGACGGGGTCTGGAGAACGGCGAACGCATGACAGGTGCCGCAACAAGAGCACCGGTGCGTCTTTGTTTGGCGAGGGAATATGACAACTCGGGAAAACGGCGCAGCATCCTCCAGCCGGGGATCGCTGGTCAACGACCCGCATGTTCGAGGCATTTTCTTTCAGCTGCTGCTGATCACGGTTCTGGTGGTGGTTGGCTATGTCATCGTATCCAATACGATTGCCAATCTGCAGCGTCAGAATATTGCCTCAGGTTTCGGGTTTCTTGACCGGGTCTCAGGATTCGGTACCTCTCAAAGCCTGATCGAATATTCGGAGTCTTCGACTTTCGGTGACGCCCTTCTGGTGGGCTTTCTCAACACGCTGCTTGTTGCCGTCATCGGCATCATGTTTGCGACGGTCTTCGGCTTTGTCGTTGGTGTGGCACGCCTTTCGAAGAACTGGGTTATCTCGCGGCTGGCGTATTGCTACGTTGAGCTGCTGCGCAACATTCCGCTGCTGCTGCAGATCTTCTTCTGGTATTTTGCGGTTCTGCGGGCAGTGCCGGGCAAGCGGGAAAAATGGTCCCTGTTTGACACTTTCCATCTGAATATCGCCGGCATCTGGCTGCCCAAGCCCTTGTTCGGGCCAGGCTCTTCTGCGATCGGAATTGCGCTCATCATCGCCATCGTGGCGTCCATCGTAATCAAGACCTGGGCACGCAAGCGTCAGGAGGCAACGGGCCAGCAGTTTCCGGTGTTCCTGACCGCTTTCGGGCTCATCATCGGTCTGCCGCTCATTGCCTATCTGGCATCAGGCATGCCGGTGTCCTTCGAGCATCCGGTGTTCAACGACAGCGGCCCCATCCTTCAGCGTGGCTTCACGCTTGGCACGGGCATGACGCTGATACCCGAATTCCTGGCCCTGACGCTGGCGCTGGCAATCTACACCTCGGCCTTCATTGCCGAAATCGTGCGTGCCGGCATTCAGGCCGTCAACCACGGCCAGACCGAGGCGGCTCATGCCCTTGGCCTGCGCAATGCGCCAACCCTCCGGCTCGTCATCATCCCGCAGGCGATGCGGGTGATCATCCCGCCGCTGACCAGCCAGTATCTCAACCTGACGAAGAACTCGTCTCTCGCAGTTGCGATCGGCTTCCCCGACCTTGTGTCTCTGGGCGGAACGGTGCTGAACCAGACCGGTCAGGCAATCGAGGTCATTGCGATCTGGATGGTGATCTACCTGTCGCTCAGCTTGATCACGTCTGCCTTCATGAACTGGTATAACCAGAAGATGGCTTTGGTGGAGCGGTAAGGATGAACACCATGGCTGAAACCAAATCTGCTTTTCATATCCGGACGGAGGAGGCCCCGAGCCTTCCAGCGCCGGTATCGACCTCCGGTGCCATCGGCTGGATGAGAACGAACCTGTTCTCCTCCATCGGCAACACCATCCTGACCCTGATCGGCATCCTGATTGCTTATTTGCTGATCGAGCCGCTGATCCAGTTTGCTTTCGTTACGGCCGTCTGGTCGGGTGAAGATCGCAATGCCTGTCTCGTGCCGGAAGGCTCGGGGCAGACGATCGGCGCCTGCTGGGCTTATGTGAAGGCATACTTCCCGCAATTCATCTATGGCCGCTATCCGGCGGACCAGACGTGGCGGGTGGATATCGTCTTCGCGCTCTTCGCAGCCACGCTCATTCCCCTGGCAATCCCGTCAGTGCCGTTCAAGCGGCTCAATGCAGTGCTTTTCATCGTCGGCCTGCCGGTTGTCTCCTATTACCTGCTTACGGGCCTGGTCATCGGCGACAGCGTGATTTTGCCTGTGGTGGAAACCTCCCTCTGGGGCGGTCTTCTGGTGACCCTTGTGATCGCTGTGACGGGCATTGCCGCTTCGCTGCCGCTGGGCATCCTGCTTGCCCTCGGGCGCCGCTCCACGATGCCGGTCGTGAAGTTGTTCTCGGTGATTTTCATCGAGTTCTGGCGCGGTGTGCCTCTGATCACCGTGCTGTTCATGTCCTCGGTGATGCTGCCGCTGTTCCTGCCGGAAGGCATGAGCTTCGACAAGCTGCTGCGCGTGCTGATCGGCGTAACGCTCTTCTCTGCGGCCTATATGGCGGAGGTTGTGCGTGGTGGCCTGCAGGCCATTCCGAAAGGGCAGTATGAGGGGGCAATGGCGCTTGGATTGGGCTTCTGGCAGATGATGCGTCTCATCATTCTGCCGCAGGCGCTCAAGCTCGTCATTCCAGGCATCGTGAACACGTTCATTGGCCTGTTCAAGGATACGACACTGGTTCTGATCGTCGGCATGTTCGACCTTCTGGGCCAGATCCAGTCCTCGTTTACGGATCCGACCTGGGCAACGCCGGTCACCAGCCACACAGGTTATCTGTTTGCTGCGGCGATCTTCTTTGCCTTCTGTTTCGGCATGTCCCGCTACTCCATCTACATGGAGCGGCGGCTGAACACGGGCCACAAACGCTAGAGCGACCGTTGACAGGCTGGCGCGGAGTGCCGCGCCGCCTCCGATCCCTGGATATTCTGGAGTAAACCCATGAGTGAAAACGCAGTCTCAGAAGTTGAAATCGCGGTTGACCGCAGCAAGATGACCGTGTCCGACACGGATGTGGCGGTCGAGATCAAGGACATGAACAAGTGGTACGGGGATTTCCACGTGCTGCGCGATATCAATCTGAAGGTCATGCGCGGTGAGCGCATCGTTATCTGCGGCCCGTCCGGCTCGGGCAAGTCGACGATGATCCGTTGCATCAACCGTCTCGAAGAACATCAGAAGGGGCAGATCATCGTCGACGGCATCGAACTGACCGATGACCTGAAGAAAATCGACGAGATCCGCCGCGAGGTTGGCATGTGCTTCCAGCACTTCAACCTGTTCCCGCACCTGACCATTCTGGAAAACTGTACGCTTGCTCCGATCTGGGTGCGCAAGATGCCGAAGAAGCAGGCCGAGGAAATCGCCATGCACTACCTGACCCGGGTGAAGATCCCCGATCAGGCGCACAAATATCCGGGGCAGCTCTCCGGTGGCCAGCAGCAGCGTGTGGCCATCGCCCGCTCTCTCTGCATGAACCCGAAGATCATGCTGTTTGATGAGCCGACCTCGGCGCTCGATCCGGAAATGATCAAGGAAGTTCTGGACGTGATGGTCAACCTTGCCGAAGAAGGCATGACCATGCTTTGCGTCACCCATGAAATGGGCTTCGCCCGCAAGGTCGCCAACCGCGTGATCTTCATGGACGCTGGCCAGATCGTGGAAGAGAACGAGCCGGAGCAGTTCTTCCTCAATCCGCAGCACGAGCGGACCAAGCTGTTCCTGAGCCAGATTCTGCATCACTGAGCAGGTACGCCCGGCCCGGGTTCCGGGCCGCCGCACAGAAGTTAAAATCTGGCCCCGGACCGGAAGGTCCGGGGCCTTGCCTTTATACGGCGGTGACTAAAATACTGAAGAAAAATGCATTGTATATTTTCACAATAATCACCTGCCTGAAGCCGCTATTTCCCTCTCAGTCTTGGAGGATTTATCTTCAAGGATTTGCCGTAAACAGCCTGTAAGTCATCTCTTGCGGAAATGTGTGCTGATTTACTTGGCGTTATCGGGCTTGAGGTAGTCTGGAACGGAAATTATCAGCCGCCCGTCATTGTCTGCCGTAGAGGGTTGTTCGACGCATGACTGTTTTCAGAGCCTTTCACGATCTTGCTGCCAAGGTCATCGCCTGTTCTGCTGCTGCACTTGCGCTTACGGCGCTCGTTCCTGCTTCCGCTCAGGATCGCAGCCTGCCTTTCGATCTGATCGGCAAATGGAAGGCTGAGGAAATCCAGGGTGAACTGCCGAAGAGTGGCGCGGACAGCATCCTGGAAATTGAGGAGGCTGGGACCGTCGCGGGCTCAGGTGGCTGCAACACCATCTTTGGGCAGGTCCGGCAGAGTGGTGGAGTGCTGAAGATCGGGCCTTTGGCGGTCACCCGCAAGGCTTGCGCGCCCGCCATCATGGATCAGGAGCGCAAGTTTGTGGAAGCGATCAATGCGGCGACGGACTATCGCGGCGAGCGGGGCTCCCTGACCTTGCTCAACGCGAAGTCTGAGACGGTTCTGCGCCTGTCGCTGATGTGACTGCAAGTGGCCGGAACAGCGACGCCTGCTCCGTTCGCCGGGGCAGGCTTCGCTGTTTTCGTTTGTCGTGCTGCCTTCAGCCGGTGACGACGGGTGTGTCGGGCAGGCTGCCCCATTCGCTCCACGAGCCATCATAAAGGCTCAGGTCTTTGTGGCCGAGAAGCGTGAGGGCAAGGGTGATGACTGCCGCAGTGACGCCGGAGCCGCAAGAGGTGGTCACCGGACGTGAAAGGTCCACGCCCGCATCCAGAAACACCTGGCTGAGATCCCCGTTTGACTTCATCGTGCCATCCGCATTCAGAAGCTCGGTAAACGGCGTGCTGATGGCGCCGGGCATATGGCCGGAGCGCAGGCCCTCACGTGGTTCCTGCACTTCCGCACGGAAGCGTGCACCGGCGCGGGCATCCAGCACCTGACGGCTGCCGCTGTCCACGATCGCCCGCATGGCATCGATATCCGTCACGGCGCCATTGTGCAGGCGGGCGGTGAAGTGGCGCTCCGGCCGTGTCACATTCCCATCCTCCACCGGCCGGCCTTCGGCCTTCCATTTCGGCAGGCCGCCGTCGAGGATGAAGACGCGTTCAGCCCCCATGGTCTTCAGCATCCACCAGCCGCGCGGGGCGGAGTAAAGGCCGACCGTGTCATAGAACACCAGCGTCATGCCATCGCCCACGCCCAGTTTCCGCATCATCGACGAGAACGCCGTCGGCTGCGGCAGCATATGGGGCAGGGGGCTCGCCTTGTCGGCAATGGCGTCGATATCGAAGCGGATGGCACCGGGAATGTGTTCTGCCAGATATTCCGCATTGGCATCGCGGCCGGTGTTGGGCAGATGCATGGACGCATCGAGCACAAGGACATCCGGTGCCTCAAGGCGGCTGGCGAGCCATTCGGTGCTGACGAGGGGCGGGCGGTTCATGGTTGATCTCCGGTGCAGCAGGGCAGGTCTGGTTCTGAGAAAGGGATCAGTCTGCGAGGCGGATTCGGATCCGCCGGTTCAGCTTGCCCTTTTTTTCCATTTTCGTGATCTCAACGCGCCCGATCTCGGATGTGCGTGACACATGGGTGCCGCCGCAGGGCTGGAGGTCGAAGTCCTCGCCGATGCGTACCAGGCGCACCTTGCCGCTGCCGCGCGGGGGGCTGACGCTCATGGACTTGATCAGGCCGGGATTGGCATCCAGCTCTTCATCCGTGATCCATTCCATGGTCACTGCCATGTCCTTGCCCACCGCTTCGCGGATCGCGGCCTCTATTGTCTCGCGTTCTGGCGGCTCGGGCATATCGAGGTCGATGCGGCTTTCCTCGGCGCCAATCTGGCAGCCGGTGATCTTGGTCTTCAGTACGGCACAGATGATGTGGAGCGCGGTGTGCATGCGCATGAAGCGGTAGCGCTGCGCCCAGTCCACATGCACGGTCACGGTCTCACCTGCCTCTGGCAGGGCTTCTCCGGCTGCCGGAATATGCCGGTGCCCTGTCTTGCCGTCTGCATAGAGGGCGGTGGTGATGGCAGTCCGGCTGCCATCGGCACGCTCCAGATAGCCACAGTCGCCGGGTTGGCCGCCGCTGGTGGCATAGAACACAGTCCGGTCCAGTACGATGGCGCCGTCTCCGGTAATTTCCACCACCCGCGCTTCGCAGCTGCGCAGGTAGGAATCATCGCGGAAAAGGGGTTCGGTCATCTGAAAGGCTCCGGTATCGGATAGGGCGGGGCCGCACGGTAGCACGCTCTGCCGCTGCCGCAAGCCTTGAAAGGAGCTGAAATGACTGGGCTGCCCTAGAGGATTGGCGAAAACAGCCGGGCGCTCTGGGCAAGGACCCTGAAGGCATAGGAGCGCTTGTCGAGGTCATCCGGCCCGGTCTGCCGTGCGTGGGCAAAGTCCTCCTTCAGCATGGCGGCAATCTGGGCGATAAAACCAGGGCTGGTGAACCAGAGTGTGATTTCGAAATTGATCCGGAAGGACCGGTTGTCGAAATTCACCGTACCCACAGAGGCCAATTCATCATCCACCAGCACGACCTTCTGATGCAGGAAGCCATCCAGATAGCGGTAGACCTTGATGCCGTGGTTCACCATGTCATCCGCATAGGCGTGGCTGGCCAGCCAGACCAGCCGGTGGTCGGCCTTTTGCGGCAGCAGCACCCGCACATCGACGCCCCGCATGGCGGCTGCATAAAGCGCCGTCTGCACATCCGGGCCGGGCACGAAATAGGGGCTGACGATCCACAACCTATGGCGGGCGCGGGAGATGGCTTCCGTAAAGGCGATGGAGCAGTCCTCCAGCGGATCAGCCGGACCCGTTGGCATCACAAGGACGGCTTCGTCGCCGGGGGATTCGTACGGGCCGGGCGAGAAGAAATCCAGCGGCTCGCCGCAGGCCCAGTGCCAGTCTTCGGCAAAGGAGAGGGTACAGCCGAGTGCCGCCGGGCCGCTGATCTTCACATGGGTATCACGCCAATGGCCGAAATCCGGGTCCTTGCCGAGGTATTCGTCGCCGACATTGTGCCCGCCGACCCAAGCATGACGGTTGTCCACGACAACGACCTTGCGGTGGTTGCGGTAGTTGATCCGCATTGGCCCAAGGATCCGCAGGTAGTGGTGCGTTTCGTTGAAGCCCGAAACATGGATGCCGTGCCGGCGCAGCCGCCGGATATAGGCCTTTGGCAGGCCCTTGGAGCCGATCTCGTCATAAAGGAAATAGACCCGAACGCCTTGCCGGGCCTTCTCGATCAGGAGGTCTGCAAGCGTGCGGCCAAGCACATCGCTGCGCACGATGAAGAACTGCACCAGAACTACGGTTCTGGCTTCTGAAATGCCCTGCAGGATCGAGGAGAACGTGGCATCGCCATCGATCAGCAACTCGCAGCGGTTGCCGGAGATGAAGGGCAGGTTGGCGACGCGCGAAAGCACCTGCCAGTCCGTGGTCGCGGCCCTGTCGGCGATGCCGATCTGCCGGGCGCGGCGGCTGCGCTCGTCCCGGCCCATCTTGCGCTGCACATCGGCATAGTCGTCGAACTGCTTCCAGCCGAAGACGAGATAGAGAAAGATGGTTGGAAAGGGCAGGAAGAACAGCGACAGAAGCCAGGCGATTGTGCCTTGCGCCGTGCGGCTGTTCATCACCTCCCGCACGGCACAGATGGCCGCAATGGCGTAAAGCGCTGCCGTAACCGCGGCGATGATGCCGAGATTGTTCAGGATCGTATCGGCGAGACTGACATCCGTGAGGACATCCCGGCCGATGGACGTGGCAGCGCCCTCCATGGGCGTGGTCCTTATTTCAGAGGAAAGGCGCCTTCAGCCCGGACCGGCTTTCCAGCCACGCTGGAACCGGCAGTGACTTGGAGCGCAGGAACTCCGGATTGTAGAGCTTGGACTGATAGCGCGAGCCGTGGTCGCACAGGATGGTCACAACCGTGTGGCCGCGGCCCAGATCCCGCGCAAGACGGGCGGCGCCGGCGATGTTGATGGCACTGGAGCCGCCCAGAAGCAGGCCTTCGTTTTCCGCCAGATCGAACAGCAGCGGTATGGCTTCCTCATCGGTCACCAGATAGGCCTTGTCCACCTTGATGTCCTCGATGATCGGCGTGACGCGCCCAAGGCCGATGCCTTCGGACACGGAGCCGCCGGGCGAGGATTCCGCCTTGCCGGTGGTAAAGAGGGAGTACATCGCCGCGCCGCGCGGATCCGCACAGCCAATGACGATGTCCTGCTTCTGCTGCCGCAGATAGGTGGAGGTACCCGCCAGCGTGCCGCCGGTGCCGACTGCGCAAATGAAGCCATCCACCTTTCCGTCCGTGTCGCGCCAGATCTCGGGACCGGTGCTGACGAAATGCGCCTTGCGGTTGTCGAGGTTGTTCCACTGGTCGGCAAAGAGCACGCCATTGGGTTCATTCTTCGCCAGTTCTTCGGCAAGGCGCCGGGCGACGTGCTGGTAGTTGTTGGGGTCGGAGAAAGGCTTAACCGGCACTTCGACGAGCTCGGCGCCAGCAAGGCGCAGCATGTCCTTCTTTTCCTGACTCTGGCTGTCCGGCATGACGATGACGGTCCGGTAGCCGCGCGCACGGGCAACAAGCGCAAGGCCGATGCCGGTGTTGCCGGCCGTGCCTTCAACGATCAGGCCGCCGGGCTTCAGATCGCCGCGCGCTTCGGCTTCCAGGATCATCTGCCTGCCGGCGCGGTCCTTCACCGACTGGCCGGGGTTCATGAACTCCGCCTTGCCCAGGATCTCGCAGCCCGTCTCGTCAGAAAGCCGGTTGAGACGGATGAGCGGAGTGTTGCCGATGGCTTCGACGGCGGAGGAATAAAGGGTCATGGTGATCCAGTGTTACTGTTTTCTGGTTGAAACGGCTTGTGCGCAAGCTAATGGTCCAAAGGCGCCGGATCAAGTAACGCGGCTGCAATCTGACGTGTCATGCGTGGAAGGTTTTTCTGCATCTTCGCTTAAATGGAAACGGAAAACCCCCGTCTTGGCCCTGGCAGCATCTTGCCGGAATAGGGCAGTTTATCTAGTTTTCCTTGCTAACACGCAGAAAGACGTGATCCGGGCACCAAAGACCGCCGTAGAGCAGGAAAAGCTGCTCACCCAAAAGATGGCACCTAGGCACTTCATATGGAAATTACCACTGGACTGGACGAATTGCTGGCAGGATATGTCGCCGGAAGGCTGGCAGAACCCGCGCGCGTCCTCGTATCATCTCATCTGGAATTGTCGCCCCGCCATCGCGGGTACGTCCGCTCGCTTGAGGCCTTGGCCGGGGCAGAGCTGGACAACACCGCGCCGGTTGAGCTGACCAGCCGGGATGCCCGCCTTGAGGCCATTCTCGGCCTGCCGGTCATGCCGGAACGGCGCATCCAGCCCTGCGAGTCATTCGATCCGCGTCTTCCCTCCAGCCTGCGCGGCCTGCTGGGCCGCAACACGCTGGATGGCCTGAAGTGGCGCAGCCTGATGCCGGGCGTGAAGGAGTTCAAGTTCGGCGAAATGGATGGCTGCACGGCGAGCCTCCTGTGGATCAAGGCCGGCCGAGCCGTTCCGTCCCATACTCATGATGGCCAGGAACTGACGCTCGTTCTGCAGGGCGGCTTCTCCGACACGGATGGCCATTATGTGCGCGGGGATCTCGCCTTTGCCGATGATCACGTCGATCACAAGCCCATCGCCGATGACGATGAGGACTGCATCTGCTTTGCGGTCACCGAAGGCCATTTGCGGCTGACTGGCCCGCTGGGCCGCCTTATCGCTCCGTTCATGCGGATGTGAGAGTGGGGCAGCATAAGTATGCCCGTTTCGCTGCTGTGCTGCTGAAAGTCAGAGCACCATACCCATAGCGCGCCGTCCCCGCCTTGGGCGGGGACCTGTGATAGGTGGCATTCCTGAATGCGTGCTCAAGCTGTCACTCCGGCCAAGCGCAGCGCGCGCGAGTGTCTGCTCGCCTCCAGAGAGCTGAGCCAATATCAAGCCTTGCGGCGGGCTCCTGCACAGAGCCAGAGGCTGCATCCCGCCAGATCCAAAGTCCGTCAATTTTCGTAGAAACTCCAGACACAGGAGTTTCAGGTGACAGATTATACGGCAACCCCTTCGGACGGTTCGGCATGGATCACGGGCGCCAGTTCCGGCATCGGCCGGGCAGTGGCGCTGGAGCTGGCGCGGGCCGGCTTCAAGGTTGCGGTGACGGCCCGTTCGGCAGAGGCTCTTGACAGCCTTGCCGGGGAGGCTGCAGGCCTTGCCGGGTCGATCCACGCCTATCCCGGCGACGTCACCGATGCGGCCGCCATGGCCGCCATTGCTGGCAGCATTGAGGCAGAACTTGCGCCGCTTGCCCTCGTCATCGCCAACGCGGGGGTCTATATCCCGGTCGATGGTCTTGATGGCTCTGCAGAGGCTTACGCGCAGACCTTCGATGTCAATCTGAAGGGCACCGTGCATGTGGTGCTGCCCGCGATTGCCGCTATGAAGGGGCTGGGGCGCGGCCAGATCGCCATTGTCGCCTCTGTCGCTGGCTACAGCGGCCTGCCGACCTCAGCAGCCTATGGGGCGACCAAGGCCGGGCTGATCAATCTGGCCGAGAGCCTGAAGTTCGACCTGGACCGGGTTGGCATCCGCATTCAGGTGGTCTCGCCCGGCTTTGTCGATACGCCTGCGACCAAGGAGAATCCTTTTCCCATGCCGCATCTGATGCCGGTGGAAGAGGCCGCCAGGGCCTTCGTGGCGGGGCTGCGGGCGCGCAAGGGTTTCGAGATTTCCTTCCCCAAGGCCTTCGTCCGGCAGCTCAAGTTTCTGCGGCTGCTGCCCTACAGCCTCTACTTTCCGCTTGTCGCCAAAGCCACCGGCTGGAGCCGCAAGGGGCGGTGAGGGACGCGGAGCGTCCAGCTCAGATTTGCCCGCCCTGTGTTTCGCCGCTGCCTGGCTTGTCCCGCCAGCGCAGGCGGTGTTCCAACTGGCGCAGGGCTACCGACAGGGTGACGGTCATCGACAGATAGATCAGCGCGACAAGATTATACGTCTCGAAATAGCGGAAGTTTCCGGCAGCCGCGACCTTGCCGAGCTGGGTGATATCGGTAACGCCCAGAACCGAGACGAGGGAACTGTCCTTCAGCATGGCGATGAAATCATTGCCGAAAGGCGGCAGCACCACGCGCAGGGCCTGCGGTGCGATGACCAGACGGAAACGCTGCCAGCCAGTGAGGCCAAGCGCCTTGGCCGCTTCCACCTGACCTGGGGCTATCGAGACGATACCGGCCCGGAACACCTCCGCCAGAAAGGCCGAATAGGCAAGGATGAGCGCGGCAACGGCACGCCAGAGCAGGGAGACATCGCGCGTCCTGACTTCGCCAAGGCCAAGGTACCCAGCGAGCCAGTTCCAGCCTTCCACCAGCAGCGGCACACCGGCAAAGGCAATGTAGAGCAGCAGAACGATGATCGGGATGCCGCGGATCAGTTCCACATAGAAGCGGACGAACTGGCGGATGACGGTGAACCGCGACAGGGTGCCGAGCGCCAGCAGCAACCCCAGCAGCGAGGCGCCTGTAAAGGCCGTGGCCGTGACCATCAGCGTGATGCCGATACCCCGCGACAGGGTCGACAGCACCTGCGCCTGCTCAGCATCTCCCAGAGCCTGCGCAAAGGCATAGGCGACCAGAAGCCCCATGGCGGCCAGCCACCATGGAAACTCGGGCGAAGATGGCGAACGGCCGGCCGGGATATGTCTGGCGCGCGGCTTTGGGCGGGCGGGTCCCATTCTTCACGGCTCTCCGGCGGGCATCAGGCTCACTGGCCCATCTTGTAGTCAAGCAGCCATTTCTTATCGAGCGCGGCCATCGTGCCGTCTGCCTTCATCGATGCAATCGCGGCATTGACCGGAGCGACCAGATCCGAGCCCTTCGGGAAGATGAAGCCGAAGTCTTCCGTGCCGAGCTTTTCACCCACGATCTTCAGAGTGCCATTGGAGGTGGAGACATAGCCCTCCGCGGCCGTGCTGTCGGTCAGTACCAGATCCACGTCACCGGTGCGGAGCGCGGCAACCCCGGCACCAAAAGTCTCGAATTTCTTGATGCGCGGGTTGGCCTCGTCGCCATCGAGCACTTCGTAGACACCGACATAGAACGGCGTTGTGCCGGGCTGGGCGGCCATCAGCAGATTGGTATCGGCGGCAAAGCCCTTGGCATCGGAAAACCGGGTTTCATCGGCGCGCACCAGCATCACCATTTCCGAGCGCATGTAGGGATCGGAGAAATCCACCTTGTCCTTGCGGTCGTCACGGATGGTGATGCCATTCATGGCGAAATCATACTCGCCGGCGGCGATGGCAGGTATCATCGCGTCCCAGCTGGAGTTCTGATAGGTGACCTTGGCGTTGAGGCGCTTTGCGATCTCCGCAACCGCATCATATTCCCAGCCCACGGCCTTGCCGGTGCTGTCCATGAACTGCAGCGGCGGATAGGCATTTTCCGTC
The DNA here is from genome assembly GCF_036881715.1 of Pannonibacter anstelovis. Classification (NCBI taxonomy): domain Bacteria; kingdom Pseudomonadati; phylum Pseudomonadota; class Alphaproteobacteria; order Hyphomicrobiales; family Stappiaceae; genus Pannonibacter; species Pannonibacter anstelovis. The sequence goes on along the minus strand of NZ_JBAKBF010000006.1, from coordinate 79,443 downwards.
AGCACCGCGATTTCCCGGCCGCCCAGATCCGGCAGTCCGTCAGCCTGGCCAAGGCCGCTGGTGAAGGGCAGAACCGAGAGAGCGAAGGCCGCAATGCGGGCGAAACGCGGCAGAAGGGCGGTCATGGGTCAGGCTCCCGTTGACAAGAAACGTGTTCCCGACTGTTAGCCGTGAAGGCTGGCTGCGGCAAGCGCTACGGCGTGCAAGTCCTCACCTGCGAAAGAAAAAAGCCGCCCCGGCTTTATTGCGGGGCGGCGGTAAATGGCGGAACTGCGTCAGCTCGCCTTGGCGTAAACGATCTGGCGCACGTCGATATTGCCAGAGCGGAAGCCTGCTTCGCAGTAATGGAAATAGAATTCCCAGAGCCGCTTGAAGCGCTCGTCAAAGCCGAGCGGGGAAATCCGCGGCCAGGCCTCGCGGAAACGCTCACGCCATTCGGCGAGTGTGCGGGCATAATCCTGACCGAAAATGCGCTGTGCCGACAGCTTCAGGCCTTGCCGGCCGCCGATCTCCTGCAGCTTGCCCGGAGGCGGCAGCATACCGCCTGGGAAGATGTAGCGCTGGATGAAGTCCGGCCGGCGGGCATAGTCCTTGAACATGGTGTCCTGGATCGTGATGATCTGCAGACCCGCAAGCCCGCCGGGTTTCAGGCAGGACGACACCTTGTTGAAATAGACAGGCCAGTATTCCTTGCCGACCGCTTCGAACATTTCGATGGAGGCGATCCGGTCGTAGATGCCTGTTTCGTCGCGGTAATCCTGGAACGCAACTTCGACCTTGTCATTGAGGCCAGCTTTGAAGATGCGCTCGCGGGCATAGTCATACTGCTCGCGGGAAATGGTCAAGGCGCGCACATTGGCGCCGATCTCGCCGGCTGCAAACTCGGCAAAGCCGCCCCAGCCGCAGCCGATTTCCAGCACCTTGTGCCCCGGCTTGATGTCGGCAGCCTGCGCCAGTGCCAGATATTTCTTGCGCTGTGCCTCTTCGAGCGAAGCGGTGCTTTCGTCAAAGAGAGCCGAGGAATAGGTCATCGAGGGGTCGAGCCATTCCCGGTAGAAGGCATTGCCAAGGTCGTAATGTGCCGAGATGTTCCGCTGCGAGCCCTTGCGGGTGTTGCGGTTGAGCCAGTGGCGGATCGAAACGGCGAGGCGGAACAGCGGGCTGCCCTGCAGCTTCTCGACTGTCGCATCGCGGTTCACGCAAAACAGTTCAAGGAAGGTGGTTACATCGGAGCTCGACCAGTAGCCGGCCATGAAGGCTTCGCCCACGCCCACATCGCCGCCTTCGGCAGCCATGCGCACGAAGCGCCAGTCGTGCACGCAAAGATCCGCAACCGGTCCCGGTTCCTTTCCCTCGATGCGGAAAGCCTGGCCATCTGGGGTAGTGATGGTCAGCACGCCGTAGCGGAGGGCAAGCACGATGCGCATGCCCATGCGCACAAAGCGGGGCAGGCTGGAAAGCACCTCGCGGGCGTTTGCCTGGGTCAGATGAATGACCTGATGCGACCCGGCATTGGCCGGGGAGGGCAGGGAGGAGGCAAAAGACATGTCGGTCTCCATCAGGCTTTCCCGTAAACTTCAGTATCTGCCGGCGCGTTTGCCTTTTTGGCCTGTCGCACGCCGCTGCCTGCCGCGGCTGCGGCAGCAGATGTCTTTGAATGAAAACGTATCCCCTTGAGCCAGAGCTTCAAGGCCTCCCAATGAATACCCCCCATGACCTTGAGCGTCATGAAAGGCATCCTCAGGCATTCGCGCAGGATGACGCGGCCGGTCAGAGGGCTGCGATTGCCGTGGAAGGTGGCGGCCAGCGAGGGGCCGTCAGGGTCCGTCTCCAGAATCCGCACACGCACGCTTTCACCCGGCGGCATCATGCGGAAGTGATAGGTCTGCACCATGTCGAGGAAGGGCGAGACATAGAACTGCTTGTCCTGCGTCTGCCGGATACCAGCTTCACTCACCTGATCCACTGTTACAGGCGCCACATAGGTGTGCAGATCACCGAAGGTGTTGCGCACCTCATAGACGATGCCGGTCAGCGTGCCTTCGCCGTCATAGGCGTAATAGACGCTGAGCGGGTTGAACACATAGCCCAGCATGCGCGGATAGCACAGCAGCAGGACACGTGCGGGGCGTGCCACACCCTTCTCCGCCAGCAGCCGGTCCACATGTTCACGCAGATCCGAACCATCCCTGGGGCCATGGTCCTTGTCGTGGAAGGATAGAAGATTGAAGCGGCGGTGCGAGAAGAACCAGCTCTGCCGGTCAGCGTCCTTCAGCCTGTCCAGATCGATCAGCAGGCTGAAGACAGAATAACTGAAGCGGTGCGGCGCCGGCTTCATGCGCGCATGCATGACCTGCCCGGAGTAGAGGCTTGCCGCCTCCACCGGGGCCGGGCCGTTCCCGCTCATGCTGGTCTGCCCGTACCGGTCTGTCTTGCCTTGCGCTGCCATGCTCCGTCCTGACTTATTCCGCTGCTTCCGCGAGGCCGGACGCACCAGCCGCAGCTGAGCGCCAGGGAAGTTCCGCGCCAAGGGCTGTGGCCACTTTCAGACCGGAAACGAGACCGTCCTCATGGAAGCCATGCCCTTGCCAGGCTCCACAATACCACGTGTTGGCCACGCCCTGTATCCGCGAGAGTTGCTGCTGGGCCGCCAATGCACCCGCATCGAACTGCGGATGGTCGTAGGTGAAGCGGGCGAAGGTCAGGTCCTCGCGCGGTTCGTGCGGCGGGTTGAGGGTGACGAACAGCGGGCGGCTGTAGTCGATGTTCTGCAGCCGGTTCATCCAGTAGGACACGGCCACGTCCGTGCCGTCCGCAGCGCCTGTGCGGGCAAGATAGTTCCAGGACGCCCAGACGCTCTTGCGCTTGGGCATCAGGCTTTCGTCCCGGTGCAGATAGACAGCATTGGGCCGGTAGCGGATGGCCGAGAGAATGCGGCGCTCATCCTCGCTCGCATCATCCAGCATGGCCAGTGTCTGGTCCGTGTGGCTGGCGAGAATGACGTGATCGAAAATGTCTTCGTGGCCCGACGCATCGCGCACATGCACCTTGCCGTCTGTCCGGCACACATTGGTGACGGGCGAGCCGAGCCTCACATGACCGCGCAGCGGCTCCAGCAGGCGCTGCACATAGTTGCGGCTGCCGCCGGATACGGTGCGCCACTGCGGCCGGTCGAAGTTGATTAGGCGGTGGTTCTCGAAGAAGGAAACGAAGGAAGCAGCAGGGAAGGCCAGCATTTCGGAGGCCGGGGTGGACCAGATCGCCGCGCCCATCGGCACCAGATAGTCTTCGATGAAGGCGGCGGAGAATTTGCGGGCGCGCATGTAAACGCCGAGGCTCATGCCGTTGAGATAGCCTGACGCGAGATCTGCGGTGCATTGCCGGTTGAACCGCAGGATCTCGCGCAGCATCCACAGGAAGCGCGGCGAGACCATGTTGCGCCGCTGGGCGAAGATGGTGCGCAGGTTGGTGCCGGCCCATTCACGCCGTCCTTCATCCACCGACAGGGCAAAGCTCATGTCGCTGGCTTCGGTTTCTACGCCTAAATGGGCAAAGAGTGCGGTCAGGTTCGGGTAGTTCAGCTCATTGTAGACGATGAAGCCCGTGTCCACCGAAATGGCGGCGCCATCGTAATCAATATCGACCGTGGCACTGTGTCCGCCGGGGCGCAGGCGCTTTTCGTAAACGGTGATGTCGTGATGGCCGCTGAGGGCCCAGGCTGCGCTGTTGCCCGAGATACCGGAACCGATGACTGCAATCCGCATTCTGTATCCTTGTCATGCGGGACGGAGTGTCCCAAAGGTGGGGCAGCGGGGAAATGCCTTGTATTGCGAGATCTTACGCTGCGCCCAAGCGGGCGGATCACGGACCGGAGTTTTTGTTGTGAGTGGAGGGGAAAATACAGGCCGGGCCAGAGGCCGCAGTGGCCCGTATCCGTCTCAGGCGCTCTGGCGGATGATCAGTTCCGGGGAAAGGCGGACAATTTCGGCAGCGGGATCTGAGTCATGCGTTCCGCTGCGGCCCTCAATGCGCTGGCGCAGGAGGCGGAGCGCCTCGCGGGTGGTTTCCAGCACTGGATTGCGCACGGTGGTCAGCTGATAGGGCTCCCACGCAGCCGCGGGGATATCATCAAAGCCTGTAATGGCAACGTCACCGGGCACGCTGAGGCCAAGGCGGCGGGCGGCGGCGATGGCGCCAAGGGCCATGGCATCGTTGCCGCAAAGAATGGCGTCGGGCTTTTCCGGCGCTGTCAGCAGGGTGAGGGCCTGCGCAAGGCCGCTGTCGACGGAATAGTCGCCCTGACGTGCGGCCAGAAGCTTCATGCCGCGCCGGGCCAGCGCCTGCATCAGGCCGTCGTGCCGCTCGATATTGGAGAAGGTTTCCGGCGTGCCGCCGATCCATGCGAGCTTTTTGCGGCCGCTTGATGCCAGATGATCCACCAGCAGTTCCAGCCCCAGCCGGTTGTCGCAGCACACGGCATCCGTATCTCCGCCCGGCATGATGCGCCCGACCATGACAATCGGCGCGCCGGAGTTGCGGCAGCGCTCGGCCAGCGCCGGGCTGACGGAGCCCGCGGCTACGATGGCGCCGTCCACCTGATAGGCGAGGGCGTCTTCCAGCGCATTGTCCAGCTCGTCACCCGGCTGCACCTGAAGCAGCAGCGGCCAGTTGCGGGCGGCGCGGATTTCCCGGCTCATGGTTTCCAGCAGCCAAGCTTCATAGGGGCGGGAGACGGCGCCGACCACAAGGGCGATGAGGCCGGTCTGGCTGCCGGTGAGGCCGCGGGCGATGCGGTTGGGGCGGTAGCCGAGGGATTCCGCCACGGCAAGCACGTGGGCACGCTTGCGGGCAGCAATCGGCGCTCCTTCCGTGAAGGCACGGGAAACCATGGCGCGGGAAACGCCTGCGGCTTCGGCAACATCATCGGCGGTGACGCGCATTCCTTCTCCGGCTCAATTTGCAAACGCGTGCATGTCCTGCATCGCACAAAAAATGGCTCTTTGCAAATCGAGTTGACATAAAACCGTCATGCGCTGAACATAGATTGAACGCGCTTTCAATCGGAGGAGATCCCCATGGGAACTGAAGCGCTGTCACTGGAGGAGGTGTCCATTCGCCTTGGGCAGTCTCTCATTCTCGACGGCATCTCGCTGGAGGTGCCAGCGGGCACCTTTACCTGCCTGCTTGGCCCTTCGGGTTGCGGCAAGACGACATTGCTGCGCTCCATCGCGGGGTTCGCTCCGCTGAGCGCAGGAGACATCACCGTGGGCGGACGCTCCATCGCCGGTCTTGCGCCAGAGGCGCGCCAGACCGCAATGGTGTTCCAGTCCTACGCCCTGTGGCCGCATATGTCTGTGGCCGGAAATCTGACCTATCCACTGAAGTTGCGCGGCCTTGGCAAGGCTGAACGGGAGCGGCGGGCGGAGGAGGTTCTGGCGCTGCTGGGCCTTGAGGGCTATGGCGGCCGCGCCGTCACCAGCCTGTCCGGCGGCCAGCGCCAGCGCGTGGCTTTGGGCCGGGCGCTGATCATCGATCCGCCTTTGCTGCTGTTGGATGAGCCGCTGTCGAACCTCGACGCCTCCATCCGCCGCAGCCTGCGCGGCGAGCTGCGCCGCCTGCAGCAGAAGGTCGGCATCACCACCATTATGGTCACCCACGATCAAGACGAGGCGCTGGCCATGGCCGACCGTATCGTCCTGATGCGCAAGGGGCAGATCGTGCAGGTGGCGAGCCCCGAGGAGCTGTACAGCGCTCCGGCGGATCTTGAGGCGGCTGAGTTTCTCGGTGTCAGCAATGTCACGGCCTTCCGGCATGGCGATCCGGTTGCGGCCTTCACCAAGCTGGCTGGGTTCCGCACCGAAGTTGCACGCGCTTTCACTTCGGCAGAGGTTCTGCCGGAAGGCCCGGCGCTGCTGCGTAAGGGGCAGGTCAGCGCCTGCGCCTATGCGGGCGGCACCTACCAGATCACGATTGATTCGGCCGGGGAGAGCCTGTCGGGCTGTTCGCCGGTGCCGATCGCTCCGGGCGCTGATGCGTCCCTCACTGTTCCGGCTTCGATGCTGATGAGCTTCGATGCCGAAAACCGCCTGCTTCAGGGCACGCTCCACGGGGCGGTGCTGGAGACACGGCACTAATTCTCCCCACTCACGAACTCCAGGGAAGACCAGTCATGAAACTCAGGATTGCCCTTGCCAGCATGCTGGCAGCCACGACCCTTGCGACCACGACTTTGGCGACCAGCGTGTCGGCCCAGACCCTGACGGTGGTCACGGCTGGCGACACCAACATGGTGGACTATATCAATGACTACCTCGGGCCGAAGTTCGAGGAGACCCATCCGGGCGTGACTGTGCGTGCGGTCGGCACCGGTCCCGGCGATGGCGGCAGCCAGGCGATTTATGAAAAGATCGACGCCCAGAAGAGCAAGGATGTGTGGGACGTTGACGTTGCCGTCGTGCATCAGCGCATGGCCGGCAAGATGGTCGAGGAAAAGCTGCTGTCGAGCTACCGCGACGGCCTTGCGACCGCGAAGCTCGTCACCCGCGACACGGCTGAAAACTCCCTCGGCGTGAACGTCTCCGGCTATGTCATGCCGATGTTCCACAGCCAGATCGCCATTGCCTACAATCCGGACGTGATCGCCAACCCGCCGCAGTCCTATGAGGAACTGGCCAAGTGGGTGAAGGAAAATCCGGGCAAGTTCGGCTACAACGGCATCACCGGCGGCATGGCCGGCGTCGGCTTCGTCTTCGGCTGGATGTATGCCTTCTCCGGCGCGGCTGACGAAATCCGCAACGGGCCTTGGGTGGAGGGGGCTGCTGACAAGTGGGCGCCTGCGCTCGCCTCGCTGCGTGACTTCAACCAGAGCGTCGTCATGACTCCTGGCAACGCCGGCACGCTGGATGCCATGAACCGCGGCGAAATCGCCATGGGTCCGGTGTGGATGGACATGTTCTACACCTGGGTTGCCGATGGCCGCCTGAACCCGAACCTGAAGCTGATGATCCTGTCGCCGGGCATGCCGGGCCAGCCGATGTACTACACGGTACCGGCCAAGGCTGCGCAGCCGGAACTCGCCAAGGAGTTCATCGCCTTCGCCACCAGCCCGGCTGTGCAGGCTGACGGCATCGTGCGCCGCTTCAACTGGTTCCCCGGCATCGACCCGCAGAACGTCAAGAGCGAGCTGACGGATGCCGAATGGAACCGCCTGTTTGCCGACGTGACCCCGGAAACGCTGGCCGAGCGTGGCTGGTCCATGCCGCAGGCCAAGTACTTCGCGGCCATTCTGGAAGCCTACGAGAAGAACGTGGCCAAGTAAGGGGTGATCCTGCGGGGGGCACCGGCGGTTCGGATCAAAGGGTTTCCTGACCGTGATGACGATGGAGAGACTGGAAGCTTGCTGACAGTCTGACCCGAGCCTCCCGCAGCCACTTCTCCAATCCCGTCTGGCCCGGCTTCCCGCCGGGCCGGGCATCTGCTTTTCAGGGAACAGGCCGGAGGCCGCAGTGCGGACAAACCGGCTCAGAGGAAATGCCTCATGACTGCACATTCTGCCGCTGACACGCTGCGGACCGGACAGGCCGCGGCGGGCGGGCTTTTCAGCCGCTGGGCTGGCATGGGGGCCGGGCTGCTGCTCGTCGCGCCCGCGCTGACGGCCATCGGCCTGCTTTATGCCGCGCCGCTGCTGCGCTCGCTCGTCACCGCCTTTCAGGATGGCGATGGCAGCTTTTCGACGGCCAATATCGCCAAGGCGCTGGAGTTCTACAGCGGCGATATCATCTTCTCCATTCTCGTTGCCCTTGGCTCACTGGCGCTGATTGCAGCTTCCTCCATCGCCATCGCCGGTTATCTGACGCTGGGCGAAAGCCGCTGGGCCGTGCCGCTGCTGCGCTGGCTCTACCGCTGGCCGCTGTTCATTCCCTTCATCGTCGCCGGGCAAACGGCACGCTCGTTCCTCGCCCGCAACGGCATGCTGAACACGCTGCTGGCCGACACGGGGCTGCTGGATGCGGCCTCTGCCCAGAGCCTGCTCGACTGGCGCGGCCTGATGCTGACCTTCGCCTGGAAGCAGATCCCCTTCGTCACGCTGCTGCTCGCCGGGGCCATGGCCTCGCTTGACCGGTCCACCATTGAGGCTGCGCGCAATCTCGGGGCAGGGCGGCTGCGCTGCCTGTTCGATATCGTGCTGCCCCAGGTGCGCCCGCAGCTGCTGGTGGCGCTGGTGCTGTCGCTCGTCACCATCATGTCGGTGCTGTCCGTGCCCGCCATGCTGATCTCCGGCAATCCTACCATGATGACGGCGATGATGGCCCACCGGGTCACATATTACGGCGACTATGCCGTTGCCAATGCGCTCGGCCTGTTCTCCTATCTGCTGACGGCAGTGGCGGCCTGGGCTTACCTGCGCATGACGCTCAAGGCAAAGGCAGGCCAATGACCACTCTCTCACTCTTCGCCCGCAAGGCGGGCGCGACCCTCGGCCTTGCCCTTGCCATGGGGCTGGTGGCCTTCATTGTCTTCGGCCCGCTGACCAATCTTGCCATCTGGGCCTTTGCCGAACAGTGGTTCTACCCCAACCAGTGGCCGACCCGCTGGGGCTTCGAGTTCTGGAGCCGGGTGTTCCGGCCACGTGCAGGGGCGTGGGAGTCGCTGTGGAACTCCGTCTCCATCGCGGCGGCGACCGTCGGCCTCTCGATGGCCCTGTCCATTCCGGCCGGTTATGCGCTGGCGCGGCTGGCGCTGCCCGCCCGCAGCTTCATCATGCTGATCTTCCTGCTGCCGCAGGCTTTCCCGTCGCTGCCGATCTTCGTCAACATCGCCGCGATCTTCTACGGCCTTGGGCTCAACGGCACGCTCTTCGGCGTGGTGCTGGTGCATTCGCTGCCCGGTCTTGTCTATGCAGTGTGGATTGCCACGGCCTCCTTCAGCGCCGTGGACCGCAGCATGGAGGAGGCGGCGCGCAACCTTGGGGCGGGGCCCTTGCGCACCTTCCGTGACATCACCCTGCCGCAGGCCTTTCCGGGGCTGATGGCCGCGTCGATCTTCGTCTTCCTCGACAGCATCGACGAGTTCACCGGCACCTATTTTGTCGGTGCGCCGGATATCTCGACCCTGCCGATCCTGATGTTCAACGCCAGCATGGGCGGCAATTACCAGATCGCCGCCATCACCGCCTTGATCCTCCTGATCCCCTCCGTCGGCTTCATGCTGGTCATCGAACGCTTCCTGAAGGCGGATGTGCTCTCGCGCATCGGCCGCTGACTGAAAGACCTTTCAGGAATGTACATCCTTCATTTCTCTGACTTCCATCTCTTCGCTGCTGACAAGGAAAGCGCCCATCCGCGCCCCGATACGGTGGCGGCGGTGGAGAAGGTGCTGGCCGATGCCGCCAGACTGACGCCGCAGCCGGATCTGGTGCTGATCTCCGGGGATCTCGCTGACTGTGGCAGCGCGGAAGACTATGCGCTGGCCCGGCAGATGCTGGCCCGGTTTGACGCTCCCGTGCTTGTGGTGCCGGGCAATCATGACCGGCGGGACGCCATGCGTACGGCCTTCGCAGACAGCATTGCCTTCACGCCGGAGCCCTTCCTCAACTTCGATATGGTGCACAAGGGCATTCGTGTCATTGGCCTTGATACGATCATTCCGGGCAAGGTCGAGGGGGAGCTCTGCGCAGAGCGTCTTGGCTGGCTCACGAAGCGTCTCGCCGACGAAAAGGCGCGGGAAGAGACCACCTCCGGCGTCACCTTCTTCATGCTGCATCACCCGCCCTTTGGTCTTGCTTCACCTGCCTGGGACTGGATGACGCTGACGGCGGGAAGAGACGAGCTGCGCACGCTTCTGGCCGGTTTTCCCGGCCACCTGCGCCTGCTGACGGGCCATGTGCACCGGCCGCTGATCACCAGCTTTGCCGGGCACTTCGCCGCCATCGCCGGCAGCCCCGCCTTTCAATATGCCCCGGGCCTCGGCTGGACCAGCGAACCGCCGCTGTCCGCAGAGCCCTATGTCTACTGGCTCCACCACATCACCGGCTTCGGCGGCGTGATCACCAGCCCCCGGATGATCGATCTGGGGTGAGGGTGGGCGCCCAAAACTCAGCGTCGCCCCGGACGCAGCGTAGCGGAGATCCGGGGACCATTCGTTCCCTGAGCGGTTAGGTAAAGGCAGTGTGGTGAGGCATGGCGCCGGAGCCTGCCGCGAGGCTCCGGACAGCGGCATTGCTCTGCAAGCGAGTAGTCTCCGGCTCGCGCTGCGCTTGGCCGGGGCGACTCCGTGCCTGATGCACCGGCGGTGTCGAAGACTGCTCCGTCTGAAAATGACCGGGCCTGCGCACCCCATCGCGTCAGTGGTTGTGACGCGGTGGAGTGGCTGCAAGGCCCCGGAAGGTTTCGGCGCCGCGGATGGTGGCGCCATCGGCGAGCTGGGTGACCGTTTCGCGGTAGATCTTCTGCCAGGGCGTCGCCGAGGGCGGCACCGGCGGGATGCCTTCGGCCTTGCGGCGTTCGATTTCCGCCTCATCCACCAGCATGTCGCAGCGGCCGGTGTTGAAGTCGATGCGGATCGTGTCGCCGCTCCGCAGGCAGGCAAGGCCGCCGCCAGCGGCGCTTTCGGGCGAAGCGTTGAGGATCGACGGGCTGTCGGCGGTGCCGGACTGGCGGCCATCGCCGATGGTCGGCAGGCTGGTGATGCCGCGCTTCAGCAGATGATCGGGCGGCTGCATGTTGACCACTTCCGCCGACCCCGGCCAGCCCAGCGGGCCTGCGCCCCGGATGGCCAGGATGGTGCGCTCGTCGATGCCAAGCGCGGGATCGTTGATACGGGCGTGGTAATCCTCCGAACCGTCGAAGACCACGGCCTTGCCTTCATAGATGCCTTCGCGGCCCGGCTCGCTCAGATAGCGCTTGCGGAAATCCTCCGAGACAACGCTCATCTTCATGATGGCGAAGTCGAAGAGATTGCCCTTCAGCACGAGGAACCCGGCACGCTCCTTCATCGGGGCGGCGTAGGGGCGGATGACCTCCCGGTCGGTGGCCTCACAGCCTTCAAGGTTTTCGCCCATGCTGCGGCCCGTCACGGTCAGGCAGCCTGTGTCGAGCTTGCCCGCCTGCATCAGCTCCCACATGATGGCCGGAACGCCGCCCGCCCGGTGGAAACGCTCGCCGAGATAGGCGCCGGCGGGCTGCACATTGGCCAGAAGCGGAATGTCATAGCCGTGCAGCTGCCAGTCTTCGGGCCTCAGATCAACGCCCGCATGCTTGGCCATGGCCATCAGATGCGGCTGGGCGTTGGTGGAGCCGCCGAGGGCGGAGTTCACCCGCACGGCGTTGAGGAAGGCTTCCCGCGTCAGGATTTTGGAAGGGCGCATGTCCTCCAGCACCAGTTCCACTGCCCGGCGTCCGGTGCGGTAGGCCATCTGGCCGCGCTCCCGGTAGGCGGCGGGAATGGCGGCGCAGCCGGTCAGCGACATGCCGAGCGCTTCGGCCATGGAATTCATGGTCAGCGCCGTGCCCATGGTGTTGCAATGGCCGATGGAAGGGGCGCTGCTCAGCGCCGCTTCCAGGAACTGCTCGCGGGTGATTTCGCCCGCGCCATATTTGCGGCGCGAGCGCCAGATCACGGTGCCAGACCCCACCAGCTCCCCGTCATGCCAGCCATCCAGCATCGGCCCGCCAGACAGGACGATGGCCGGAATATCCACGGTGGACGCGGCCATTAACGCCGAGGGCGTGGTCTTGTCGCAGCCGGTCGTCAGCACAACGCCGTCCAGCGGATAGCCATAGAGGATTTCCACCAGACCGAGATAGGCAAGGTTCCGGTCCAGTGCCGCCGTCGGGCGCTTGCAGTTCTCGAACAGCGGATGGGTCGGAAACTCGATGGGAATGCCGCCAGCATCCCGGATGCCGTCGCGGACGCGCTTGGCCAGATCCATGTGATGCCGGTTGCAGGGGTTGAGATCGCTGCCGGACTGGGCAATGCCGATGATGGGCTTGCCCGAGCGCAGCTCTTCCGGTGTCGTTCCATAATTCATGAAACGTTCCAGATAGAGCGCCGTCAGGTCCAGATGGTCCGGATTGTCGAACCAGTCCTGCGAGCGCAGGCGGCGGGCGGGCTTGCTGTCACCGCTCATGCGATGCGGCCTCCCAGCTCGTCCTCGATGTGGACGCGGATGATTTCATCAAAGGAGGTTTCGGCGGTGAAGCCAAGCGCCGTGGCGCGGGTGGCTTCAAAGCCGGGTGCCCAGCCGGACACGACACGCATGATCAGTTCGTCCGGCTCGCGGCGGATCAGCTTCACGGCCTTCTCGCCGGCGATGCGGCGCAGAGCCTCGATCTGCTCGCCCACCGTGGCACTGACACCGGGCATGGAGAGGTTGCGGCGCGGGCCAACGAGGCCGGTGTCGATGGTGGCGCCATGCAGCAGGAAGCCAACGGCGGAACGCGGCGAGGCGTGCCAGTGGCGGATGTCCTCCGGCACGGGCAGCACGGCTTCCTGGCCGATGAGCGGCTCACGCAGGATGTTGGAGAAGAAGCCGGAAGCGGCCTTGTTAGGCTTGCCGGGGCGGATGCAGATCGTCGGCAGGCGGATGCCGATGCCATCGAAGAAGCCGCGGCGGGAATAGTCGGACAGCAGCAACTCGCAGATTGCCTTCTGCGTGCCGTAGCTCGTCAGGGGCGTGGAGTGGAAGTCGTCGGAGATGGGATAGGGCAGGGGCGCACCGAAGACGGCGACCGACGAGGTGAAGACCATGCGCGGGTAGTATCCGTCTGCCCCGTGGGCGAGGCGGATGGCATCGAAGAGATAGCGCGTGCCATCCAGATTGATCCGGTAGCCCTTGTCGAAATCGAGCTCTGCTTCCCCCGATACAATGGCTGCGAGGTGGAAGATCACGTCCGGCCTGTCCGCAATCAGCCGCTCGGAGGTGCCGGGGACGGAGAGGTCTGCCGTCTCCAGCGTTGCCTGACCGGAAAAGCCTGCGGGGGCGGAGGGCTCGATCACATCGGCCAGCGTCATCCGCTCCACAGTCTTGCCGCCAAGCTGGCCATCTCTTGCCAGACGTTCGGACAGCTTGCGGCCCACCATTCCAGCTGCACCAATGATCAGAACATGCATGTGCTCTCTCCTCCGGATTCTCGATTGCAGCCCCTTGGGCGCTGCCATTCCTTCATCCGCAGCGCTGGCGGACCGGTGCCGGCAGGTTGCGGAAAATATTTGTAAGGTTGTCTGATAACCTTATATGGTGGATTTGAAAACAGCCAGAGTGATTGTCCGCACAGGTGCGCCAGTGGTGGAGGCTTGCACAACGGCTTGGGCTGCAGACGGGACTGGAAGAATGACGGATGTAATTGATCTCCCTCAGGGAACAGATCAGCCTGAAGCTGGGCCTGCAGGCGTGGCGGCGAAGCTGGCGGCGGTGCTTGGTGCGGATGTGGTGCTGACGGGCACTGATGTGGCCCGATATTGCCGCGACTGGCACGGGGATGTGGAAACGGATGCCGTTGCCGTGCTGCGGCCACGGTCCACGCAAGGTGTGGCGCAGGCGGTGAAGGCTGCGGCAGCGCTGGGGCTTTCCATCGTGCCGCAGGGCGGCAACACCGGGCTGGTGCTTGGCGCAACGCCGGATGATCCGGCAGGGCAGGTGGTGCTGAGCCTTGAGCGGATGACCGCCATCCGGCGTCTTGATGCCGATGATTTTTCCGCTGTGGTCGAGGCCGGGGCGGTGCTGTCGGAGTTCAAGGACAAGGTGGCAGAGGCAGGCCTGTTCTTTCCGCTGGCGCTGGGGGCGCAGGGCTCCTGCCGCATTGGCGGCAATGTCTCCACCAATGCAGGGGGCATCAATGTGCTGCGCTATGGCATGACGCGGGAACTGGTGCTGGGGCTGGAGGTGGTGCTGCCGGACGGCAGCATTTTCGACGGCCTCTCCGCCCTTCGCAAGGACAACCGGGGCATCGACCTGAAGCAGCTTTTCATCGGGGCAGAAGGCACGCTCGGCATCGTCACTGCCGTGGCCGTAAAGCTCTTGCCGCAGCCGGATAAGGTGGCCACAGCCCTGCTGGGGCTCAATGCGCTGGAGGATGCGATCCATCTGTACCGCCGGGCGCGGCGCGACTGCTGCGACCTGATGTCGGCCTTCGAATTCATGCCGCCGCTCGCTTTCACCCTGGCGCAGGAGGCCATCGCGGACCTGCCCATGCCCATGGCTGCCGGCTATCCTGCCTATGTGCTGATGGAGATTTCCGGCTCGGGTCTTGTCGATGTGGATGATCTCATGAGCCGCTTTCTGGACGGCGTCATGGCCGATGGTCTTGTGGTGGACGGGGTGGTTGCCGCTTCGCAGGCGCAGGCGCGTAATCTCTGGCTTTTCCGCGAGGGTATGAACGAGGGGCAAGCAAAGCGCGGGCGGCACCTGCGCACGGATGTGTCCGTGCCCTTGTCGCGGGTGCCGGATTTCGTCCGCGAGGCGGAGGCCGCCATTCATGCGGCGCTGCCCGATTGCACCTGCGTTTCCTATGGCCACGTGGGGGATGGCAACGTGCATCTCAACGTGCTGCCGCCGGCGGAGCTTTCAAGGCAGGAGGCGGATGCGCGGATCTATCAGGCCAAAACCGTGCTCAACGCGGTTCTGGACGGCTTTGGCGGCTCGATCAGCGCCGAACATGGCATTGGCCGGCTGAAGAAGCCTGATTTCGAGGCACGCCTCCAGCCAGTGCGCCGTCAGCTTCTGACCTCCATCAAGGCGGCAATCGATCCGCAAGGCATCATGAATCCCGGCTGCCAATTGAACTTGGCCGGAGTTTCGGGGTAAAGGCGCTGATCCGTCAGATTGTGGGGCAAGGAATGGCTATCGGCATGGAACAGATCCGGCGCAGCGAACATCTTCCGGCACGTATTGCGGCCCAGATCGCCCGTGACATCAGCGAGGGCCGCATCAAGCCCGGTGACCGCCTGCCGACCGAACATGCCCTTGCCAAGACGCTTGGCGTCAGCCGCACGGTGGTGCGCGAGGCCATCGCCCAGCTGCGCAACGAGGGGCTGGTCGAAACCCGGCAGGGAGTCGGTGCCTTTGTGACCGAGCCGCAGGCGCGGCCCATCCGGATTGCCCAGGATGATCTGGACGACCGGGAGAGCTTCCGTGACCTGTTCCAGCTGCGCCTGCCGCTGGAGATCGAGGCGGCCGGACTTGCCGCCCTGCATCATACGGCCGAAGACCTCGCCCGGCTGGATGAGGCGCTGGCGCAGATGACCGGGGCGGAAAAGTGGACCGAGCAGGGCATCATTGCCGATCTTGCCTTCCACCGGGCCGTCGCCGATGCCACCGGTAATGCCTATTTCGGCATGTTCATCGGCTTCATCGCCGAACGTATCAGCCTCGCCATCAATGCCGCACGGGCCAGCGCCGTACTGGAGGAGATCGTCGAAATCACCATCGCCGAACATGTGGCCGTGCGTGATGCCATCGCCAGCCGGGATGCAATTGCCGCACGTGCCGCCATGCGCCAGCATCTGACGGGTGCTGCAAGCCGTATTGCGCTCAATCTCGAGATTTACTGACGTATATCTCTTTGTCTGCAGCTCAGGCAGTAGATTTCGCGTTCGAAACTTTCATATTTCGTCATGCCATGGCTCCGGCCATGGCATGACGAAATGGTTGTCCTGTGCGAAACCCGGCGCGTGCTGTGATGCAGGGCAATAGGCTGCAGGCTGCTGTTGAGGGCGTGGCGTAGAGGCAGGGGCAGTCTTTCGCCTGAGCAAGGCCTCCAATTTTCAGACTGCGCTTCGGCAAGCTCTTGTTGCCTTGGGGCGGGATCTCCCTGAGGGAATCCGCAGGGCATTTGCACATCTTCGCTGAAGTTGCACACAGGCGGTGCCACAGGCTGGACAAGCCCGGCACCATGTTGCTAAGAAACACAATAAATGTGATTGTCTGACATCCAGACAATCCGGCAAGGGGCCGTAAGGCTCCTGCGCGTGGAGGCGCTGCCTTGCCGGGCGGGGATTTTGGGAGGAGGGCACCGGTGGCCGGTCAAGCTGTTACTGTATCTGCGATTCTGCCTGCCGATGCGCAGGAGGCCGTGCTTGTTGGCCGCGTCTGGTCGAAGGCGGAAGACGGGCCTTGCCCCGTGCTGATCCGTGCCGGGCAGGTGCTCAACCTGACCGGCATTGCCGCGACCGTTTCCTCCCTGCTTGAAATGCCGGAGATCGCCGCACGTCTGAAGCAGGCGTCAGGCCTGCCGGACCTGGGGGCGCTGGATGCGTTCCTTGATGGCAGCGCCGGACAGTTGCTGGCGCCCATCGATCTGCAATCGGTCAAGGCGGCCGGCGTCACCTTTGCCGACAGCATGCTGGAGCGGGTGATCGAGGAACAGGCCAAGGGCGACAGCTCCCGCGCCCTGGAGATCCGCGAGCGGCTGGCCCCGGTGCTGGGTGGCAGCCTGCGCGGCGTCAAGGCGGGGTCCGAAGAGGCCCGCAAGGTCAAGGCGCTGCTGCAGGATATGGGCCTGTGGTCGCAGTATCTTGAAGTGGGCATTGGCCCGGATGCGGAAATCTTCACCAAGGCCCAGCCCATGTCATCGGTTGGCTGCGGTGCCAAGGCTGGCATCCATCCCATTTCCGAGTGGAATAATCCGGAGCCGGAGGTGGTTCTGGCGGTTCGCTCGGACGGTGCCATTCTCGGCGCGACCCTCGGCAATGATGTGAATCTGCGCGATGTGGAAGGCCGCTCGGCGCTGCTTCTTGGCAAGGCCAAGGACAACAACGCCTCCTGCGCCATCGGCCCCTTCATCCGCCTGTTCGATGAGGGGTTCACCATCGATGACCTGCGCAAGGTGCGGGTGTCGCTGCTGGTGGAGGGTGAGGACGGCTTTGTGATGACGGGCGAGAGCCCGATGGAAGCCATCAGCCGCTCGCCAGAGGAGCTGGTCAGCCAGCTCCGCAACCGCAATCACCAGTATCCGGATGGGGCGGTGCTGTTCCTCGGCACCATGTTTGCCCCCGTCAAGGACCGGCGCGGGGCAGGGCAGGGCTTCACCCACGAGATTGGCGACCGGGTGGAGATCCACACGCCGAAGCTGGGGCGCCTGATCAACTGGATCGACCGCACGGATGCCTGCCCGGAATGGACTTTCGGCCTGCGTGAGCTGTTCCGCAACCTTGCCCGCCGCGGGCTGGCGGACAAGGTGTGAGGGCCTCATGATCGCGACCCTCACCCGCCTTTTCTACCGCACGCTGGAAGCGGTCCTCGTCTTCCTGCTGGCCTCCATGGCGATCATGGTCTTCGTTAATGTGGTCCTGCGCTATGGCATGAACTCCGGCCTCGTCGTCTCGGAAGAGCTGGCGCGGTATTTCTTCGTCTGGCTCACCTTCATCGGTGCGGTCGTGACTTTCCGGGAGAACTCCCATCTCGGCATCGAAACGCTGGTGGTGCATTTCTCCCGGCGCGGGCGCCTGATCTGCATGGCGCTGGTCAACATCATCATCATGACCTGTTCCGCCATCTTCTTCTGGGGCACCTGGAAGCAGTTTCCCATCAATGCGTCCATGGCCGCGCCCGTCACCGGCATGCCGATGATCTGGGTCTACGGCATCGGTTTCTTTACTGGCGGCGGTATGTTCCTGATTTCGCTGGAACGCTTCATCCGCATTCTGCTGGGCCGCACCACGGACAAGGAAATCTCCATGTTCGCCGGTGAGCACGTGGACCCTGCCAAGCTGATGGAGCACTGACATGACGCTTCTCGTCTTCATCGGCTCCCTGCTTGGCTCCATGGCCATCGGCGTGCCGGTTGCCTTCGCGCTCATGTTCTGCGGCGTCATCCTCATGTCCTACATGGGCATGTTCAACACGCAGATCGTGTCGCAGAACATGATCTCAGGCGCAGACACCTTCACGCTGCTGGCCATTCCCTTCTTCATCCTCGCCGGCGAACTCATGAACTCCGGCGGCCTGTCCCGCCGCATCATCGACTTTGCGCTGGCCTGGGCCGGACATATCCGCGGTGGTCTGGGTTTCGTGGCCATCGTCGCTGCCATCATCATGGCGAGCCTGTCCGGTTCGGCTGCGGCCGACACGGCGGCTCTTGCCGCGATCCTCGTGCCGATGATGGCCCGTGCAGGCTATGACGTGCCGCGCTCGGCCGGCCTCATGGCGGCGGGCGGCATCATCGCCCCGGTCATTCCGCCATCGCTCGCCTTCATCATCTTCGGCGTGGCTGCCAACGTGTCGATCACCAAGCTCTTCATGGGCGGAATCGTGCCGGGCATCATGATGGGCGTGGCTCTCGCGGTGACCTGGACCTTCCTTGTCCGCAAGTCAAAGGTGGAGACGCTGCCGCGCCAGCCCATGTCCGTCCGCCTTGCGGCAACAGGCCGTGCCGCCTGGGCGCTGGGCATGCCGGTGATCATCCTCGGCGGCATCCGCATGGGTGTTGTTACGCCGACGGAAGCGGCAGTGATTGCCGCCTTCTATGCGCTGATGGTGGGGCTTTTCGTCTACCGGGAACTTAAGGTCGCGGATCTCTATTTCGTCATTCTGCGGGCGGCAAAAACGACCTCGATCGTGATGTTCCTGGTTGCCGCAGCGCTGGTGTCGGCCTGGCTGATCACGGCGGCGAACATTCCCGCAGAGATCACCCGTCATATTGCCCCGCTGATCGAGCAGCCCAAGCTGCTGATGCTGGTGATGATGCTGCTGGTGCTGGTGGTGGGAACGGCGCTGGATCTGGCGCCCACCATCTTGATCCTGTCTCCGGTGCTGATGCCCATCGTCAAGCAGGCGGGCATTGATCCGGTCTATTTCGGTGTTCTCTTCGTCATGAACACCTGCATCGGCCTCATCACGCCGCCGGTTGGCGTGGTGCTCAACGTGGTCAGCGGCGTGTCCAAGGTGCCGCTCGGCAAGGTGGTGACAGGCGTCATGCCTTTCCTGCTGTCACAGATCGCAGTGCTCATGCTGCTGATCCTGTTCCCGGAACTGGTGCTCGTGCCGCTGTCCTGGCTGCACTAGGCGCATACGAAACCCCCGGCAGGCGGTCAGAGGAGTGGCTATCTGCCGGGAAACCTTGATCAAAAGGGAGGAAGACCATGAAGAAACTGCTTCTCGCCACCACGGCTGTGGTGTTTGCCGCTACCGCCGCTGTTCCGGCATCGGCGCAATTCAATGACCGCAACATGCGCGTGTCCAATGGCATCAATGCGGACCATCCGGTCGGCAACGGCATCAATGCCATGCAGGCCTGCCTTGACGAAAAGTCTGGCGGCAAGCTGAAGCTGACGGCCTTCTGGGGCGGCGCGCTCGGTGGTGACCTGCAGGCAACGCAGGCCCTGCGCGCCGGCGTTCAGGAGGCCGTCGTCACCTCGTCGTCGCCGCTGGCTGGCATCGTTCCGGCGCTCGGCGTCTTCGATCTGCCGTTCCTCTTTGCCAGCAACGAAGAAGCCGATGCGGTGATGGACGGCGAGTTCGGCGAGTTCCTGAACGGAAAGCTGGCCGAGGCCGGTCTCGTCAATCTCGCCTATTGGGAAAACGGCTTCCGCAACCTGTCCAACTCCAGCCGTCCTGTCACCAAATGGGAGGATCTGGAGGGCATGAAGGTGCGCGTGATGCAGAACAACGTGTTCCTCGACACCTTCCAGAACTTCGGTGCCAATGCCACGCCCATGGCCTTTGGCGAGGTCTTCTCCGCCCTCGAAACCAAGACCATCGATGCGCAGGAAAACCCCTACGTCACCATCGACACCTCGAAGTTCTACGAAGTGCAGGAATATGTCAGCGAGACGCGCCACGCCTATACGCCGTTCCTGTTCCTCTTCTCCAAGCCGATCTTCGACACCTACACTGCCGATGAACAGGCAGCTCTGAGGGAGTGTGCCATTGTCGGCCGTGATGAGGAGCGCAAGGTGATCCGGGAGCTGAACCAGAAGTCTCTGGAGAAGATCCAGGCCGAAGGCATCAAGTTCAACACCCTGAGCCCGGAAGAGCAGAAGCGCATGCTCGAAAAGTCACAGGTGGTCTACGAGAAGCACAAGGACACCATCGGTGCCGATGTAATCGAGCGGGTTCAGCAGGAACTGGCCAAGATCCGCGGCTGATTTTCATAGAGGGGCCTTGCCCTTCCAGCCCCATCCCCCGGATTGCGGCGCCCCATCCGCCGCAGTCCAGCGCAGAGACCCGCAACGGCAACGTTGCGGGTCTTTTCCGTTTGCCTTGGCGACTACTCCGGAATGGCCGGAAGCACCTGATCGCGTTTCTTCAGCTGCTGCTCCCGGAAGAAGATGAAGAGCCCGGCGCTGGTGATAAGGGCGGCGCCGATCATCATGCTGGGTTTCGGCAGGTCACCGAAGAAATACCAGCCGAAGACCACGGCCCACAGCAGCAGCGTGTATTGCAGAGGGGCAACCGTTGCAGCGTCCGAGATCTTCAGGGCGCGGTTGACCATGATATGGGCGCTCATGGCGACGATGCCGAGCAGGGAGAGCAGCAGTGCATCTTCCATCGAGGCGATGGGCCGCCAGTCGAACGGCGCCATAACAAGCCCGGCAAGCCCTGCGCCTGCCGTCTGGAAGAAGACCAGCGTCTTGTCCGGGGTGCCGCGCAGGCTGCGGCCTGACAGCATCATGAAGGCAAAGGCCGCTGCCCCGGCGATGGAGAGGATGGCAGGCGGGGTGAACATGGCGCTCGACGGATTGAGCGCAATGATTACGCCGATGAAGCCCACCGCAATGGCGCTCCAGCGCCGCCAGCCCACCTTCTCGCCCAAAAGGAAGGGCGAGAGCGCGGCCACATAGATGGGCGCCGCCAGCCAATAGGTCATCACATCGGCGAGCGGAAGATATGTGACGGCATAGTAGAAGCAGAAAAGCTCGAAGGTGGAAAAGGCCACGCGGGCTGCCTGCATGCCCGGGCGTTCCGGCTTGAGCAGCGGCTTGAGGCCAGACATCCAGAGAAATGGGGCGAGGATCAGCAGCGCCGCGATGCTGCGGATCAGCACCACCTGACCGACGCTGTAGCTGGCAACGAGCCATTTGCCCATGGCGTCGTTCAGCGCGAAAAGGAACATGCCGAGCAGCATGATGGCAGGTCCTGCAATCCCGCCAAGACGATGAACGGCCGTGCTCGTGGAAGTCATGTTGAGGGTCCTTGTGGCCAGGATTCTGGCTGCCTGAAGCGGCCGGTATGATGCGATGAAAAGCAGGGTCCGCGCGAGGCCGTCAGAAGTGGGACGGGCGGCTGTTGACCGGTTACGGAACCTGCCATTGAGAATGCCATCTGCCGCAAAAAAGTGCACGTAATCTCCGCCCTTGGTCCACAGCTTGCCGCCGTTTCCAGGAGGGAACCGGCCCGTGATCCGTTCAGAGCGCTTGAAGCAGCCTTGTCGAAATATCGATGATGTCGCGCGAGACCAGCGAGGCCGGCGTGTGCTTGCGGGTCAGTACGCCGAGCTGCATCGGCGGCGGCAGGTCCGGCACGCGGATTTCATGCAGGTCCTGGCCCCAGAAGGCATGATCGAGAATGCGCAAGGGGCAGAAGGCGATCAAATCCGTTGACCGGTTCAGGGCGGCGAGAAGAAAGGGAGAGCGGCACAGGGTTGGCGGATGGGCAAGGGTGATATTCTTCTCCTCCAGCCAGTCGAGTGCAGCCTTGTCGGCGCTGCCCGGTGCCGGGTTGAGAAGCCAGCGTTCCTGGGCCAGTTCCTCCCAGGGCACCTGACGGCCAGCGAACCGGGCAGAGCCAGTGACAGGCGCAATCTGGACTTCGGCGAAAGAGAAGAAGGCGAGATCCGCCGGCAGGGCGCTCGGCACTGCGATGCCGAGCGCCAGATCCAGCTGCCCATCCTGCAGCCGGGGCACGATGTTGCCCAGCGTGCCCGATTCCACCTCCAGCTGTCCTTCCGGATGACGGCGCTGGAACTCGTGCAAAATGCTGCCGAGTTTTGTTGCGGCCACGACAGGTGTCACTGCAATGCGCGCGGTGGCAACCGCCTGCCCGGAAATACGCCGCACTTCCTCTTCTGCCCGGCGCATGGTTGCCACGATCAGCCGTGCATGGGTCATCAGCGCCTTGCCGGCCGGGGTGAACTGCGTGCCGTGAGAGGCGCGCAGCAGCAGCGCCGCCCCGGTCTGTGCTTCCAGCTCTCGCAGCATCTTGGTCAGCGCGCTTTGCGACAGCCCCATCTCCCGGGCGGCGCCGCGGATGGAACCCTTGTCGGCGAGGGCGACAAGCGCCTTGAGCTGTTGTGTCTTCACGGGCGGGGTGAACTCTCTTGGTTGTCAGGTGGCAACATTATGTGTCTGTTTTGATTTTTGCCAATATGCCTGAATGACGAAACGAACACCGCAGGCGCGAAGACGCTCGGGTTCGGGCCGCTTCTGCTCTGGAGGCGGCGGACAAGGGGAGGAAGCTTGTGTCGCGAACTGAATTCAGAAAAATCCCGGCAATACTGGCCATGGCCTTGATGAGCCTTCCGGCTGCCGCATCGGCCAGTGACCAGAATGATGCGAAATGGTTGTCACCGACCATGGTGAATGCCCGCGCCAACATGCTGAACCCGGCGCTGAACTACCTGACATTCCAGCATATGGATCAGATGTTTGCGACCCGGACCGTTGCCGCAGGCTCGCAAGTGCAGCCGCTGCCGTCCATGCCTGTTTCGCTGGAGGGCGAGTACACGATTGGTGATGCCAAGCTGGATCTGGAAGGCGCGCTTGAGGCGACTCACACCAACGCCCTCGTCGTGCTGAAGGATGGTAACCTCGTTTACGAGACCTACCGCAATGGCAGTGACGAAAACACCCGCTTTCTGACCTTCTCGGTCGCCAAGTCTTATGTCTCGACGCTGATCGGCCTCGCGCTGGCCGATGGCCATATCAAGAGCCTCGACGACAAGGTGACCGACTATCTGCCCGAGATGAAGGGCAGCGGCTATGACGGGCCGACCATCCGCGATCTGCTGCAGATGCGCTCCGGCGTGGACTGGCTGGAGGTCTATGAATTCGGCAGCGACACCCAGCTGACCACCGTTCATGATAATTCCCTCGTCGGCTACAAGTACCGCTGGTGCGACTATGCCGCCAAGGAATCCAAGCCAGGCGCCAAGGCGGCGGAGCGGCCCTTCAACTACGCCACACTCGACACCAGCGTGCTGGGCTGCATCCTCGAAAAGGCCGTCGGCAAGACCGGCGCCGAATACATGTCCGAAAAGCTCTGGAAGCCGGCCGGCATGGCAAATGATGCCTATTGGATCATGGACGGGCCGCCTTCCGTTGGCCGCGAGTTCTTCGGCGCAGGCCTTGCCGCTACAGCCCGAGATCATGCCCGCTTCGGCCTGATGTTCCTCAATCAGGGCAAGTCCAACGGCAACCAGGTTGTTTCGGCAGACTGGGTGAAGGAAGCCACCGTGCCATCCGAGGGCAACGAGCCTGCCGGGCCGGAGGAAAAGCTTGGCTATCAGTACCAGTGGTGGACCTTCCCGGAGAGCGACGCCTATTCGGCGCTGGGCCTGTTCCACCAGTACATCTACGTCGATCCCACCAACAATCTCGTTATCATGAAGGCAACCGCTTCGCCCGATCCGGTCGGTCATGACGAGCCCAATCTGGCTTTGTTCAAGCAGATCACGGACAAGCTGACGAAGTAATCTGCAGCAGAGGGAAATGCAGACCCATCGCGTATCCCGCTAACTCCAGAACCGCATCGCTTCCTGCGATGCGGTTTTTTTGATGGGCTGCAGACCGCAGCCTGCTGGCATCTTTCAGGGGAGGGGCAATAGGCGCATACGGTGGAATTGCCCGATCCGCAGTAGGATCACACGGGCGCAGGGAGTATCATGCCGGTCTCCTTTCCTCCCTGGGCCATACCGTGATTGATCTGCGCAACATCGAAACCTTTTTCTGGGCAGCGGCTCTTGGCAGCTTGCGGGCTGCTTCCGAGAAGCTTGGCACCACCCAGCCGGCTGTTTCCCAGCGTATTGCCTCGCTGGAAGGCGCGCTGGGCGTGCGGCTGTTTGACAGGGCGGCACGTGGTGTGCGCCTCACCGCCAAGGGGCATGAGCTTCTGGCCCACGCCGAACGGATGATGCAGGCGCGCAATGATATCATTCAGGCCGCCCGCGACCAGACCACCATGAGCGGCAGCTTTCACATCGGCGTGGCGGAGACGATTGTGCAGACATGGCTGCCGCGCCTCATTGCCGAAGTACACAGCGCCTATCCGGCGCTGACGCTGGAGATCGAGGTGGACAGCAGTGAGATGCTGAAGGCGCATCTGATGAGCCGGCGGCTCAACCTCGCCTTCATGATGGGGCCGGTGCTGGAGGCGCGGATGGAGAACCGTCCGCTCTGCACCTATCCGCTGTCCTGGGTGGCCAAGGCCGGACTGGATCTCGGGCCCCGGCCCTTGACGCTGGAGCAGGTGACCCGCTTGCCGGTCATCACCTATGCTTCCAACAGTGCGCCCTACCGGCAGGTGCGCGACATGCTGCGGCGGGAAGGGGTGCCGTCACCACGCATGTATGGCTGTGCATCCCTGTCGATGATCGTGCGCATGGTGCAGGATGGCATCGGCACGGCAGTGATCACGCCCATCTTCCTTGGCGCCGAACTGGAGCGGGGAGAACTGGAAATCCTCGACGTGATCGCAGACCCGCTGCAGGACCTGAATTTCACCGCCACCTGGATCGACGGGCCCGACAGTTATGCCGCCCGGGTAATTGCCCGGATGGCGCAGCAGGTGGCTGCGGGCGAGGCAGGCACAGAAACTGTGCAAATGCCTGGAATTGAAGCTGAGGCATAAATAAAATTTATATCACGCTTCCAAACATACGATTGGACAGCCGGGTTTCCGTCATCGTTCTATAGCGGGCAAGACAGCGCTATAAGCTGCATGCAAGGGAACAGACTGGACGTGTAAATCATCCGGTGATGCAGAACAGGCTTGCCCTGTTTTTATATCTCAGGTGAAACCAGCTGCTTCTTGTGTGCGGTGCTGTGACGGAATACAGCAAAAGGGACCGCAGCATGAAACTCCTTACCCTCACGACCGCATTCCTTGCCGCCTCCACCTCGCTCTCCGCTTTCGCGCAGGACCTGCCGAAGACGGAACTGCATGTCGTTGGCGGCCTCAGCAACCTGACAGCCTATCAGCAGTTCGAGCAGCCGTTCTGGGAAAAGACGATCCCGGAGAAGTCCGGCGGCCAGGTGACGGCCACCATCAAGGGCTTCAATGAGATGGGCGTGAAGGGCCCGGAACTGATGCGCCTGATGTCTCAGGGGGCCATCGAGTTCGGCACCGCAACCCTGTCCTATTTCGCTTCGGACAATCCGATCAACGAAGCCATCGATCTGCCGGGGCTGGCACCTGACGTGCAGACGGCCCGCAAGGTGACCGCTGCCTTCGAGCCGGTCTACGAGAAGTTCTATGGCGAAGGCTCGCGCGTGAAGCTGCTGGGCATCTCCACCTATCCGGCGCAGGTGCTGTTCTGCAACGCCGAGATCAACAGCCTCAAGGATCTGGCCGGCAAGAAGGTGCGCACCTCCAGCCGCACGCAGGCCGAGTTCGTGGAAGCCTTTGGCGGCGCCAGCGTGACCATGGCCTTCGGCGAAGTGGTTCCGGCCCTGCAGAACAAGGTGGTGGACTGCGCCATCACCGGCTCGCTCTCCGGCTATTCGGCCAAGTGGTATGAAGTCTCCACCCACCTTCTGGCTCTGCCGATCAACTGGAACCAGCAGATCCACGGCGTGAACCAGGGTGCCTGGGACAAGCTGGACCCCAAGGTGCAGGCCTTCATCCAGGAGAACATGAACACGCTGATGGATGACATCTGGGCCGCAGCCGATGCGCAGACGCAGCAGGGCTTTGACTGCAACACAGGCGCAGCATCCTGCACGCTTGAGGTCAAGGGCAAGATGAAGCTGGTGGTGCCGTCTGATGAGGACAAGGCGCTTCTGGCCGAAACACTGAAGACCAAGATCCTGCCGCAGTGGGCCGCTCGCTGCTCGGATGATTGCGTTGCTGATTTCAATGCCACCATTGGCAAGGAAATGAATCTGACTGCAGCCAAGTAATGGCAGACTGACAGGGCGGGGCCTCACATTTGCCGAGGCTTCGCCCTGTCCCTTTTTGATTGGAGCCGTGAGACATGGGTATGTCCGGATCTCTCCCCGTCCTTGCGGGTGCCTACCGCTTTGCCAACACTGCGGCGCGCTATGCCGTTCTGGTGAGTGGAGCGCTGACCATCGCCAGCGTCTTGCTGATTTCCTATGACGTGATCGTCCGCAAGCTGTTCGGCATCACCATCGGCGGTTCGGACGAGCTGTCCAGTTATGCCTTCGCCATCAGTACGTCGTGGTCACTCGCCTATGGCGTGATGCAGCGGGCGAATGTGCGGGTGGATGTGCTCTACCAGTATCTGCCGGTGCGCGTTTCGGCGCTGCTCGACTGGCTTTCGCTGGTCTGCATGGGCGTCTTCATCGGTTATCTCACCTTTTACGCCTATGATGTGGTCGCCCAGTCATGGATTTACGGTTCGCGCGCCAATACGCCGCTTGGAACGCCGCTTGCCCTGCCGCAGGGCCTGTGGTTCGGCGGCCTTGTCTTCATGTGCCTCATTCTTGCGCTGATGCTGATCCGCTCCTCCGTCGCACTCGTCACCGGTGACATCGAGACGGTGAAGCTGGTGGCCGGTATGCGCTCCACCAAGGAGGAGGCCGAGGAAGAAGCAGCTCAGGGCGAACGCCTCATTCAGGGAGAGCGCAAGTGATCGCCACAACGCTCATCATTCTTCTGGTCCTCATCGGCCTGTCCGTTCCCGTCGCTGCGGCGCTGGGCGTGCTGGGGCTCATTCTGGACCCGCTCTATTCCATGCTGCCGCTGACGCGGGCCATGGGTGAAATGGCCTGGAGCACGAACAACGAGTTTCTGCTCGTCGCCATTCCGCTGTTCATCCTGCTGGGTGAAATCCTGTTGCGCGCCGGATTTGCCGAGCGCATGTACGGCGCCATGAGCCTGTGGCTCTCCTGGCTGCCCGGCGGCCTGATGCATGCCAATATCGGTGCTTCGGCCCTGTTCGCGGCAACATCCGGTTCAAGTGTCGCCACGGCTGCCACGGTCGGCACCGTCGCCATCCCGCAGATCCGGCGATATGGCTACAACGAGCCCCTGTTCCTCGGGAGCATTGCGGCCGGCGGCACGCTGGGCATTCTCATTCCTCCGTCGATCAACATGGTGCTCTATGGCGTGCTGACGAATACGTCCGTGCCCAAGCTCTATCTGGCGGGCATTCTGCCGGGTCTCGTGCTCACGGGCTTGTTCATGCTGACGATCATCGCCGGCTGCATTCTGGTTCCGCGCTGGGGCGGAGAGCGGGTCAAGGGCACTTGGGGCGCACGCCTTGCCAGCCTCGTGCATCTGGCACCGCCGCTGGGCATCTTTGTTTTGGTCGTCGGCTCCATCTACGCAGGCATCGCCACCCCGACGGAAGCTGCCGCGCTGGGCGTGTTGGGAGCGCTGATCCTTGCCGCCTGCTTCCGCCGGCTGACGCTCCCCATGCTGGCCACCGCCATCGAGGGCACGATGAAATCCTCGGCGATGATCCTGCTGATCATCATCGCCTCAGGCTTTCTCAACTTCATCATGTCGGCGGCCGGCATCACCGATGCCATCACCAGCTCGATCAAGGGGCTTGGCCTGTCGCCGATGCAGATGATTGCGGTTGTCGTGATCTTCTACCTGATCCTCGGCTGCTTCATGGAATCCCTGTCGATCATGATCACCACCATCCCGATCGTGACGCCGATCCTCTTTGCTCTCGGCTTTGATCCGCTGTGGGTGGGCATCCTGATCATCGTGCTGGTGGAAGCCGCCCTGATCACGCCGCCGGTGGGGCTCAACCTCTTCGTGGTGCACAGCCTGCGCAAGAGCGGCTCCATGGGGCCGGTGATCCTCGGCAGCCTGCCATTCGTGCTGGCGATGGGCGTGCTGATCGTCCTGCTCGCGCTCTTCCCGTCAATCGCCCTTTACCTGCCGGGGCTGGCCGGCTGACGGCTCCCCGGTAAAACGGCCATTCCATCCGGATACAAGACACATGAAACTGTCCTTCACCGTTGAAACCCTCAAGGGCCCGTCGAGCCTTGAGGTAAGCATCACTGACCTCATCGTTGCCGGCTGGGCCGGGCGCGACATCCACGCCATCGAGCATCACATCGAGGAACTGGCCGCCATTGGCGTACCGCGTCCCAGCACCGTGCCGCTCTATTACCGCTGCTCCGACAACTCGCTGGTGCAGGCGGACACCATCCAGGTGGTCGGCGAGGAGACATCGGGCGAAGTGGAAACCTTCGTGTTCCGTGCAGGTGACGAGATGTTCGTCTCCATCGCTTCGGACCACACCGACCGCAAGCTGGAATCCCACAGCGTCGCCCTGTCCAAGCAGATCTGCGCCAAGCCGGTGGCCTCCCGCGCCTGGCCTTTCGCAGAAGTTGCCCCGCATTGGGACCAGCTGATCATCCGCTCCTTCATCGAGGAGAATGGTGCGGAAGTGCTTTATCAGGAAGGCACGCTTGCTTCCCTGCGCAGCCCTCAGGACCTGATCGCTGGCTACTCCGGCGGCAATGACATGCTGGAGCCGGGCTCCGGCATGGTCTGCGGCACGGTGGGAGCCATCGGCGGCATCCGCCCGTCAAAAACCTTCAGAATGGAGTTGCATGATCCGGTCCTGAACCGGACCATTGCGCACAGCTACTCCATCGAAACCTTGCCGGAAATCGCCTGATGACAACCTCCGAGACCTCCCGTCTGACCCTTGCCGCCGCAGCTGAGGCTCTGGCGAAGGGAACCGTGACCTCCACCAGCCTGACGGATGAGGCGCTGGCGCGCATCAATGATCCGGCAGGCGAGGGGGCGCGTGCCTTCGTGCGGCGCAATGATGCCCGCGCCCGCAAGCTGGCGGAGGCCTCGGATGCCGTGCGTGCTGCCGGGCATGTGCGCTCGCCCCTCGAAGGGCTGCCCATTTCAGTGAAGGACCTCTTCGGCATTGCCGGAGAGGTGTCACTCGCAGGCAGTATCGCGCTCAAGGATGCCGAAGCTGAGACCGCAGACTGCCCCGTGGTGGCGCGGCTGGTGGCGGCAGGTGCTGTCATCACCGGCACCACCAACATGAGCGAGTTTGCCTTCTCAGGTCTTGGCATCAACCCGCACTACGGCACACCGCGCAATGCCTATGACCGCGCCGCGGGGCGCATCCCCGGCGGCTCGTCTTCCGGTGCTGCGGTGTCCGTCACCGATGGCATGGCTCTGGCAGCCATCGGCACGGACACGGGCGGCTCCATCCGCATTCCTGCAGCGCTTTGCGGGCTGACCGGCTTCAAGCCGACCGCCCGCCGCGTGCCTGCCGAAGGCGTGGTGCCGCTGTCCACCTCGCTCGACTCCATCGGCCCGATTGCCCGCAGCGTTGCCTGCTGTGCCGTCATCGACGCGGTGCTCTCCGGCAGCGGCGAGGATGTGCCCGCAGCCCTGCCGCTCGCCGGCGTCCGCCTTGCCGTTCCCACAACCGTTGTGCTGTCGGACATGGACGAAACCGTCAGCGCCGCCTTCGCCCGCGCCCGCAAGGTGCTGGAAGCCGCTGGGGCGCTGATCACGGAAATCGAGATCCCTGAATTTGCGCAGCTTGCCACGATCAATGCCAAGGGCGGGCTTATAGCTGCCGAAGCCTGGCACTGGCACCGGGCGCTGATCGAAAAGGCCGGTGACAGCTATGATCAGCGGGTGCGCCAGCGCATCCTGCGCGGGCGGGACATTTCCTCGGCGGATTACCTGGACACGCTCGCCAGCCGCAAAGCCTGGCAGGCCGCTGTCGAGGCCCGCGTCGCCCCGTTCGATGCCATGATCCTGCCCAGCGTGCCGGTGATCGCCCCGGAGATTGCGCCGCTTGAGGCCGATGATGCTGCTTTCTTTGCGGCCAACGGCCTGATCCTGCGCAACCCGACGATGATCAACTTCCTTGATGGCTGCGCCCTGTCGGTGCCGTGCCACGCAGCCGGAGAGGCCCCTGTGGGGCTGATGATTGCCGGCACACAGATGCAGGACCGCAAGATCCTGGCCCTCGGGCTTTCCATTGAGGCGGCCCTTGCCGCCATCACCGCATGAACGATTGATACCGGCATGACCGCAACCAGCCTTCTCACCCGCCCCTTCGATGTGCGCCAGGCTGCCCGCTCTGGCGCCCTGTGTGGTCCGACTGCCAATCTGGCACCGGGGTTCATTCAGGCCAATCTCGCCATCCTGCCGCAGGATCTGGCCTATGACTTCCTCTTGTTCTGCCAGCGCAATCCCAAGCCTTGCCCACTGGTGGGGGTGGCGGAAACCGGCGATCCGATGATCCCGGCCCTTGGCCGCAATCTCGACATCCGCACCGACCTGCCGCGCTACCGCGTGTGGCAGAAGGGCGAGCTGGTGGCCGAGCCGCAGAGCGTTGAAGACTGGTGGCGTGATGATCTGGTGTCCTTCCTGATCGGCTGCTCCTTCTCCTTTGAAGAAGCGCTGCTGGCGGCAGGCATTGGCATCCGCCATATCGAGGAAGGCTGCAACGTGCCGATGTTCCGCACCAGTATCGAGACGGTTCCCGCCGGGCGCTTCTCCGGCCCGGTGGTTGTTTCCATGCGGCCCATGAGCCCGAAGGATGCCGTCCGTGCAGTGGAAATCACCTCCCGCCTGCCTGCTGCCCATGGCTCCCCGATCCATATCGGCGATCCGGCACAGATCGGTATTTCCGATCTCTCGCGGCCTGACTACGGCGATGCGGTGAGTGTGCGGCCGGGAGAGGTTCCGGTGTTCTGGGCCTGCGGGGTGACGCCGCAGGCGGCGATTGCCCGTGTGAAGCCGGAGTTCTGCATCACCCATGCGCCGGGCCACATGCTGGTGACTGACATTCCCAACGCCTCGCTGATGTGACGCTGGCCATTGCGCCGCCCGTCATGCCATCCTGTGTCCTGTCTCGGCAGCATATGAGGACAGGGCGCAATGCAGCTTCAGGCGATCACCTATTTCAACGAACTGGTGCGCTGCCGGTCCATCCGGCAGGCCGCCCAGAACCTTGGCGTGACGCCAACGGCGATCAGCCGCCAGCTCGACAATCTCGAATATCATTTCGGCGTGCAGCTGGTGGAGCGCGGCGCGCGCGGCATTGAGCTTACAGCGGCGGGCGAAGTGGTGGCGGCCCGGCTCAAGACGGCGATCCGCGCCTTTGATCAGGCCAATCAGGCGATTGACGACCTGCGGGGCTTGCGCCGGGGCGAGGTGAGCGTGCACGTGAATGGCGCCACCGGCGGCTCTATTCTGGCGGCGGCGCTCGCGGCCTTCTCGAAGGAATTTCCGGCGATCCGCGTCACCGTGCAGGAGACCTCGGCGCGTGAGGCGATGAGCGCGATCGTGCGCGGCGATACGGACATGGCGCTGACCTTGTTCTCGCCGGAAGACCCGCGTGTCGCGGCGCGTGTCCGTGTGCCGGTCCGCCATGCGGCCATTCTTGCACCCGGTCATCCGGCTGCCGCGCTGAAAAGCATTGGTCTTGCAGCACTCACCAGTCATGCACTGGCCGTGCCGGACACGTCCTACAGTCTGCGCGCTGCGCTTGAGGCGCGGCTGCGGGCAGGGGGGCATGATCCGCTTTCCGTCAGCTTCACCACAGCCTCGCTGACCGTGCAGAAGGAACTTGCCCGGCTGGGGGCTGCGATCCTGATTCTGCCTGAGATTGCTGTGGCCCGCGATCTGGAGCTCGGCAGTCTGACTGCCCGTCCACTGGCCGCAGACGCCGCCATCGACACGGCGCTTCAGCTCAGTCTTTCGCCGGAACGCCAGCTGAGTTTCGCCGCCAGCCGTTTTGCCGCTTCGCTGGAACGCTTGCTGCTCTCAAGGTTCGGGTCTTCTTCGGCTGTTAGTGCAACGGTTTCCGCAACACGGAGCACTCAAGATCTTCGTTGAGTGTGCGCTGCAAAGTCGTGCAGCCTGATGCCATGACATGCGGATGACGGCATGTGCAGGCACAGGAGGCAGGCATGGCGATGGTGGATGCGGACGAGCGGGTGCGCCCGGAAGACGAGGTTCTGTCCCTTCCGGCCCGCAGCGTGCTGGCGGCCTTCAAGGCGGGCACTCTTTCGCCTGCCGAGTATATGGCGGCACTTATCGCAAGAATTGAAGATCGTGAGCCAAGGGTTTGTGCGCTCTACGATTTCCGCCCGGATGACGCGATGAAGGCAGCGCGAGCCTCCGAAGCCCGCTGGGTCAAGGGCGCGCCCATCGGCCCGCTGGATGGCATGCCGGTCAGCATCAAGGACAACATCGCCATGAAGGGCGATCCGGTGACCACGGGCACCGCTGCTGCCGACATGACTCCCGCTGCCGAAGATGCGCCACTGACGGCACGGCTGCGTGAGGATGGCGCGATCTTCTATGCCAAGACCACATGCCCTGACTTCGGCATGCTGAGTTCCGGCCTCTCCAGTCTTCACCATCTTTCGCGCAATCCCTGGGATCTGACGCAGAACCCTGGCGGTTCCAGCGCGGGCGCGGCAGCGGCGGGCGCGGCAGGCTATGGCCCGCTGCATATCGGGACTGACATTGGCGGCTCCATTCGTCTCCCGGCCGGCTGGACCGGCCTCATCGGCTACAAGCCATCGCAGGGCCGGGTGCCGGTCTACCCCTATTACCCGGGCCGCTGCGCGGGACCGTTGACGCCAACGGTTGATGATGCCCTGCTGCTGATGGAAACGATCAGCCGCCCGGACTGGCGCGATGCCACGTCGCTGCCGCCACAGGATCTGGACTGGAACGTGCCGCCCGCATCCGTGCGCAGCATGAAAATCGGCCTTATGCTGGATGCCGGCTGCGGGTTGCCGGTGGATGGAGAGATCCGCACTGCGGTGCTCGCCGCGGCCCGCCGGTTCGAGGACGCAGGCGCAGAGATCATCCCGGTGGATGGCATTCTCACGCGGCAGATGCTGGATGGTCTCGATGACTTCTGGCGTGCCCGCTTCTGGGCGCAGATGGAAACCTACACGCCGGAGCGGCGCGCAAAAATCCTGCCCTTCATCCTGGACTGGGCCGCAGGTGCGAAGGATCTGCCTGCCACGCGGGCCGCTTCAGGCTTTGACCAGATGCTGGCGATCCGGCAAGCCACGGCGCAGGTGTTTCAGGGGCTGGATCTGATCATCTCACCAGTGAACCCGGTGGTCAGCTTCCCGGCGGAATGGGCGGGGCCGACCAACGATCCCTCGCTGCCTTTCGAGCATATCGCCTTCACCGTGCCCTGGAACATGGGCGACAATCCGGCCTGTTCGATCAACTGCGGCTTTTCGGTTTCGGGCATGCCCATCGGCCTGCAGATCATTGGCCCGCGTTTTGCTGATCTGAGGGTCTTGTCCGTCACCAAAGCCTTTGAAGGCTGGACCGGCGGCATCCCCAACTGGCCGAAGCCGTGAAGGGCGGAATGGCGTCCTGCTCAGCCCCGGCTGATGGTCTGCGCCGCCTGGATCACCAGCGGCGCCACCTGACGGGCAAAATCCTCGGGCTCCCATTCGGCGAGAGATGCCGCGACGTGGATGGCCGCCACTGGCCGTCCGGATGCGCCAAGAATGGCCGCGCCGATAGCGATTTCTCCGGTCAGGATCTGCTCCAGCGCAAGGGCATAGCCGTTCTGCCTGGTCTCTTCGATCCGTTCCATCAGAACAAGTGGATCAGTGAGCGTCTGCGGCGTCACCGGCACGCGGTTGGAGCGGGCAATCAGTTCCGCGCATTCGGATTCGGGCAAACGGGCGAGAATGGCCCAGCCGCCGGAGGTGCAGAACAGCGGCACGCTGTGCCCGACCATGGTCGAGGACAGGATTTCCCGCTTGCTTTGCAGGCGGCTGGCATAGACGAGGCGCAAGCCATCCCACAGGCTGAGGTCCACACGTTCACGCACCTGCCGCCGCAGTTCCAGCAGCACGGGCGTTGCCTTGACCACCACGGGGTTGAGCCGCAGGAAATCGAGCGAATGGTCGAGGATGCGCAGGCCCGGAACATAGCCGGCGTCGTCGGGATCGCGGGTAACGTAGCCCAGATGCTTCAGCGTGAAGACCAGCCTCTGCACGGCGCTGCGGGTGAGGCCGGTCTGGTCCGCAAGGTCCTGCAGCGACATCGGCTTCTCGCTCTGATGAAAGGCAGACAACACCTGCATGGCCCGGCCAACCGACTGGATGAACAGCGGATCTTCCCAGGTCTCGTCCTGGCGCACGGGCGGACCAAAGATCGAACGCAAAAATTTTGGGCTCATGAGGCTCCAGATTGCATGTGTTTTGACATTGACCTCAGTGGTTAACTGGGTCAGCATATTCAATACAATTGTATTGCATGGCGATACAGTGAGACAAGCCGTGAAATTTCCTGATTGGGTGCAAGGAGAGACGACGGATGAAAAGACGTGTGGCAGTTGCCGGTTTCCTGCACGAAACCAACACCTTCGCCCCCTCCCGTGCAACGCTCGATCACTTCGCCGAAGGTGGCGGTCACATGCCGATTTCACGGGGACAGGAAATTCTTGACCGCTGCCCCGGCATCAACATCGGCGTTGCCGGAGCCGTGGATTACGCCCGCGAGGCCGGGTGGGAGCTGGTGCCGCTTCTATGGACCGTCGCCATTCCGTCTGCCCATGTCGAAAAGGCCGCTTTCGAGACAATCCTTGGCGAGCTGTGCGAGCGGCTTGCTGCTGCAGGGCCGCTCGACGGGCTTTACATCGATCTGCATGGCGCCATGGTCTGTGAGCATCTGGATGACGGGGAGGGGGAAATCCTCGCCCGCCTGCGCAAGGTGGCCGGACCTGATCTGCCCATCGCTGCCAGCCTTGACCTGCACGGCAATGTCACTGCCCGCATGGTGGAGGAGAGCGATGTTCTCGCCGCCTACCGCACCTATCCGCATGTAGACATGGCTGAAACCGGTTACCGCACGGCTGTGCAGCTCGACCGGCTGATGCAATCGGGCAAGCGCTATGCCAAGGCCTTCCGCCAGCTGCCCTTCCTCATCCCTATCCCGTGGCAATGCACCGGGCTGGAACCGGCCAGGAGCCTCTATGCCCGTGTTGCCGCGCTGGAAGGCGGGGCTGTGGCAAGCACATCCTTTCTGACCGGGTTTCCTGCAGCGGATTTCGAGGATTGCGCCCCTTCCGTCATCATCTATGCGGAGGATCAGGCTGCTGCCGATGCGGCGGCAGATGCGCTGGTGGGGGATATTATGGCGGCGGAACCGGCCTTCAACGGCAGGGCCTACGAGCCGGACGAGGCCATAGCTGAAGCGCTCAGGATCGCAGCTTCTGCTTCCCGGCCCGTCGTCATCGCCGATACGCAGGACAATCCCGGAGCGGGCGGAGATTCCAACACCGCCGGCATGCTGGCGGCGCTGGTGCGGGCCGGTGCATCCCGTGCCTCGCTTGGCCTGATGGTCGATCCGGAGGCGGCCAAGGCGGCGCATGCGGCAGGCGAGGGGGCGGAGGTGACGCTGACCCTTGGCGGGCGCTCCGGTGTTGCGGGCGATGAGCCCTTCACCGGTACCTTCAAGGTGGAGCGCCTGTCGGACGGGAGCTTCATGGCGCAAGGTCCGTTCTTCGGGCACACGCATATGGATCTCGGGCTTTCGGCCTGTGTGTCAATTGGCGGCGTGCGCGTGGTTCTTGCCAGCCGCAAGGTGCAGATGGCGGATCTGTCCATGTACCGTTTCGTTGGCATTGAACCAACGCAGGAGGCCATTCTCGTCAACAAGAGTTCGGTGCATTTCCGTGCCGATTTCGAGCCGGTGGCCGAGACCATTCTCGTCGCCCGCTCGCCAGGGCCGATGGCGCTGCATGCCAGCGATCTGCCCTTCCGCAACCTGAAACCGGGCATCCGGCTGACGCCTTGCGGACCTTCTTTCATGACCAGTGAAAAGAAGGGAGAGGTTTCAGTCATCTGACAAGAAGCAATACCGCTGTGCAGCTTGCAACAGCGGATGGGAGGAGAAGCAGAGCAGATCACAACCGGCCGGAAAACAGGCCGGGCTCCAACGAAGCATCATCACAACCAACCAGACGGGGTTCACGAACATGCTGAGTGTTGAAACTGGGGTCATAAGCAGACTGAAGGCTGAGAGCCGCCCGCGCCGCCTGAAGGGCCTTGGCCGCCTTGCCGCCGGTCTTGTTGCCGGCACGCTGCTGGCCGGCAGCGCAATGGCGCAGGAAAAGGTGATTACCGCCGTGATGCATTCCGGCTTGCGTGTCACCGATCCGGTCATCACCACCGCCCACATCGTGCGCAATCATGCCTATATGATTTACGATGTGCTCATCGCTGTAGACGAGAACTTTACGCCCAAGCCGCAGATGGCGGACTGGACCATCTCCGATGACAAGCTGACCTACACCTTCACGCTGCGCGATGGTCTGAAGTTCCACGATGGCGCGCCGGTGACGGCGGAGGACGCTGTTGCCTCCCTGAAGCGCTGGGGGCAGAAGGATTCCGGCGGCCAGCTCATCTTCGACGTGACCGACAGCCTGACGGCAGGTGATGCGAAGACAATCGTCTGGAAGCTCAAGCAGCCCTATGGCCCGCTGATCGAGACGCTGGCGAAAATGTCGGCCCTGCCGCCCTTCATCATGCCGGCCAGTGTTGCGGCAACCCCGGCGTCCGAGTCGATCAAGAGCTTCGTTGGCTCCGGCCCGTTCCGTTTCGTGGAATCCGAGTTCCAGCCCGGCGTCAGCGTGACTTACGAGAAGTTCGCCGATTATGTGCCGCGTGACGAGCCGTCCAGCTGGATGGCCGGCGGCAAGAAGGTATACGTGGACAAGGTGAAGTGGGTCACCATGCCGGATGCCCAGACGGCGGTGAATGCGCTGTCTTCCGGCGAGATCGACTATATGGAGCAGGTGCCTGTCGATCTGCTGCCGCTCCTCGATGGCAATGAGGACGTGGTGTCCGAACTGCGTGATCCGCTCGGCTATCAGACCATGGGCCGTATGAACTTCCTCTACCCGCCCTTCGACAATGTGAAGGTTCGCAAGGCAGCCATGATGGCGATCAGCCAGGAGCAGGTTCTGGCAACGCTGATTGGCAACCCGGACTATTACAAGATCTGCGGTGCGCTGTTCGGCTGCGGCACGCCGCTTGCAGATGAAACCGGGGCAGAAAGCCTCATCAGCGGCGGCAACATCGAGGAGGCGAAGAAGCTTCTGGCCGAGTCCGGTTACGACGGCACGCCCGTGGTGCTGATGCAGCCGACCGACGTGCCGGCCATTTCCGCCCAGCCGGTGGTGGCTGCCCAGGCGCTGCGCGATGCGGGCTTTACCGTGGACCTGCAGCCGATGGACTGGCAGACGCTGGTCACACGCCGCGCCAGCCAGTCCAAGCCGTCCGAGGGCGGCTGGAACCTGTTCTTCACCAACTGGGCCGTGCCGGAAATCGCCTCGCCGCTGATCAACCCGATGCTCAACGGCCGTGGCAATGCAGCCTGGTTCGGCTGGCCGACGGATGAGAAGCTGGAAGCTCTGCGCAAGGACTTCATCGCAGCCGGAACGCCGGAAGAGCAGCTGGAAGTGGCGAAGAAGATCCAGGTCCATGCCATGGACGTGGTGAACTACGTCCCGCTTGGTCAGTACCTCACCCCGCAGGGGCGTTCCGTCAAGCTGGTGGACATGATCGGCTCGCCGGTGCCGGTGTTCTGGAACATGAAGAAGGAAGACTGATCCTCCCGCCGTCTGAACGGCTGCCGGGACCGCATGAAGCGGCCCCGGCCCATCGGGAGCGGCGGGCCTGCCTGGAAAAGGACAGGATCTCCGCCGCTCGCACCGCCTGAAGGGAAGGGAGCATCCGCCGATGATCGGTTACATCTTCCGGCGCATCCTGGCCGTCATTCCGGTCGTGTTGTGCGTCGCCATATTCGTCTTTCTGCTGCTGCGCCTGACACCTGGCGATCCGGCAGCGATCCTTGCCGGTGACGCGGCAACGCCCGAGCAGCTGGAGAAGATCCGCACCTCGCTGGGCCTCAACGAACCGCTTCTCACCCAGTTCGTTACCTGGGCCGGGCGCCTTGCCGATGGCGATCTCGGCATTTCACTCATTTCCAATGTTCCGGTCACGGAATTGATTGGCCAGCGTATCTGGCCGACGATCAACATCGCCGTCATGACCATCACTCTGGCCGTGCTCATCGCCGTGCCCATGGGTGTGCTGGCCGCCTGGCGGCACCGCACCTGGACGGATTATGCGGTGATGGCCTTCTCGGTGCTGGGCTTTTCCATTCCGGTTTTCGTCATCGGCTATCTCTTCATTCAGGTGTTCTCGCTGCAGCTGCGCTGGCTGCCGGTGCAGGGCTACGCGGCACCATCGCAGGACTTCGGCAAGTTCCTGGCCCGTGCCATCCTGCCCTGCCTGACGCTGGCGACGATCTACATTGCGCTCATCGCCCGCATGACGCGCGCCAGCATGCTGGAAGTGCTGGGCGAGGACTTCATCCGCACCGCCCGGGCCAAGGGGCTGATGGAGAAGGCGGTGCTGTTCCGCCACGCCCTGCGCAACGCCTCGGTGCCGATCCTGACCATCATCGGCACCGGCTTTGCGCTGCTCATTTCCGGCGTGGTGGTGACGGAAAGCGTCTTCAACATCCCCGGCATCGGCCGGCTCACCGTCGATGCGATCCTGGCCCGTGACTATCCGGTCATCCAGGCGATGATCCTTCTGACAAGTGCCGTCTACGTTCTCATCAATCTGATGATCGACGTGGCCTACAGCTTTCTTGACCCGAGGATCCGGTATTGATGTCAGCTTCTTCAGACCCCGTATCCCGGCTGCAGCCAGTCCTGCGCCTCTTGTCCCTGCCGGTGAAGGTTCGCAAGCTTGGCGGCGGGCCGATGGTGGCGGCCATCGTGCTCGCCATCATCGCCATCGCCGTAGCGCTGGCTCCGCTCTACATCCCTCACGATCCGCTGGCGATCAATGCGCTCAACCGGCTGAAGGGCCCTTCGGAAACCAATCTGCTGGGCACCGATGCCTATGGCCGGGATCTCTTCTCCCGCGTCATGATGGGCGGACGCGTGTCGCTGTTCATCGGCATTGGCGCTGCGGTGACAAGCGTTCTCATTGGCCTTGCCATCGGCCTTGTCTCCGGCTTCTTCC
Source organism: Pannonibacter anstelovis (assembly GCF_036881715.1). Lineage (NCBI taxonomy): Bacteria > Pseudomonadati > Pseudomonadota > Alphaproteobacteria > Hyphomicrobiales > Stappiaceae > Pannonibacter > Pannonibacter anstelovis. Next base: position 40,287 of record NZ_JBAKBF010000006.1, on the reverse strand, counting down.
GGCTGGCGGACGCGATCATCATGCGGATCATGGACAGTCTGATGGCGATCCCGTCGATCCTGCTGGCGATTGCGCTGGTCGCCCTCAACGGCCCGAGCCTCTGGTCGGTGATTGCCGCCATCACCATTCCGGAAATCCCTCGCGTGGTGCGGCTGGTGCGCTCCGTCGTGCTGTCCGTGCGCGAGGAGCCCTATGTGGAGGCGGCGGTGGCGCTGGGGTCTTCCATGCCGAAGATCCTGCGGCAGCACCTGATGCCCAACACGCTGGCGCCGCTGACCGTGCAGGCCACCTATATCTGCGCCTCGGCCATCCTCACGGAAGCGATCCTCTCCTTCCTGGGCGCGGGCGTCAGCACGGAAATTCCCACCTGGGGCAACATCATGGCGGAGGGGCGGATGCACTTTCAGCTCAAGCCCTCGCTGATCTTCTGGCCGGGGCTGATGCTGTCCCTGTGCATCCTGTCCATCAACCTGCTTGGCGACACGGCCCGCGATCTCCTGGATCCGCGCCTGCGCAAGAGGGAGGGCTGAGCCTGTGATCTTCAAGTCCAGATCCTTCGAGGGCGCTCCGGCGGTTCTCACCATCGACAACCTCACCGTCCGCATTCCCACGGCTGCACCGGAGTTCCGGCCCATCCTTGACCGTGTGTCCCTGACCATCCGGGCGGGCGAAACCGTCTGCCTTGTGGGGGAAAGCGGCTCGGGCAAGTCCGTCACGTCGCTTGCCACCATGGGGCTTCTGCCGAAGAACGCGCTGGAGGTGACGGGCGGGCGCATCCTGCTAGGGGACACCGACCTTCTGCAACTCTCGCCGCAGCAGATGCGCGACATGCGCGCCCGCAATCTCTCCATGGTGTTTCAGGAGCCGATGACTGCGCTCAATCCGGTCATGAGAGTGGGGCAGCAGATCGAGGAAGTGCTCGACACCCACACCAAGCTGCCGGCAGCCGAAAAGCGCAAGCGCGTGCTGGCCATCATGGAGCAGGTGCACCTGCCGGATGTGGAGCGGATCTACCGGTCCTATCCGCACCAGCTCTCCGGCGGCCAGCGCCAGCGCATCATGATTGCCATGGCGCTGATCCTGGAGCCGCAGCTGCTCATCGCCGACGAGCCGACCACCGCGCTGGATGTGACCACCCAGAAGCAGATCCTCTCACTGATCTCGGAACTGCAGGAAAAACACGGCACGGCTGTTCTGTTCATTACGCATGATATGGGTGTGGTGGCCGAGATTGCCGACACGGTGCAGGTGATGAAGCATGGCGAGATGGTGGAGAATGCGCCGGTCGCGGAGCTTCTGCGCAATCCTCAGAACGACTATACCCGGCGCCTGCTGAAGGCCGTGCCCAGCCTGACACCGCGGCCGCCGCGTGCCGCGGTGGAGGACAAGCCGCCGGTGCTGGAAGTCTCGAACCTTGCCAAGGTCTATGGCACCTCCGGCTGGCTGCTCAACCGGGAGCCAACCCGGGCGGCGCAGGATGTGGCCTTCACCATCGCGCCGGGCCGCACGCTCGGCATCGTCGGGGAAAGCGGCTCGGGCAAGTCCACCGTGGCGCGCTGCGTCATGCGGCTCATTGATCCCACCGGCGGCGGCATCAAGGTGGCCGGGCTTGAAATCGCAAGCATGCCGCGCGCGCAGCTGCGCCCGCACCGCAAGCATATCCAGATCGTGTTTCAGGACCCGTTCCGTTCGCTCAACCCGCGCTGGACGGTAGGGCGCTCGCTGATCGAGGGGCCACTGAACCTTGGTCAGGACAAGGAGGCGGCCATGGCTCGCGCCCGCGAGCTGATGGCGCTTGTCGGTCTTCCGGCCGATGCAGTGGACCGCTATCCGCACCAGTTCTCCGGCGGCCAGCGCCAGCGCATCGCCATTGCCCGGGCCATCGCCATGGAGCCGGATGTGCTGGTGGCGGACGAGGCCGTCTCGGCACTGGACGTGTCGGTGCAGGATCAGGTGCTGAAGCTTCTGGAGGATCTGCAGGCCAAGCTCGGCATTGCCATCCTGTTCATCACGCATGACCTGCGGGTCGCGGCGCAGATCTGTGACGATGTGCTGGTGATGCAGAAGGGCAGGGTGGTGGAGCATGGGCCTGCGGGCGAAGTTCTGGCCCATCCGAAACATCCCTACACCCGTTCCCTCATTGAGGCCGCGCCTGGCCGCAACTGGGATTTTGCCAACTTCCGTGAGCTGACGCTGGCCTCCTGAGGCCCAGCGTCCGCCGCAGCCGGGGCATCCGCAGCCGCCCCGGCTGCTTCTTCCCTTTCCGTTTCATTTCATCTGTCAGAGGACTGCCCCATGCCCGTCATCGAGAAAATCGCCGGTTATGCCAAGGAGCTGACGGCCCTGCGCCATGACTTCCATGCCCACCCGGAAATCGGCTTCGAGGAACAGCGCACATCCGGCATTGTCGCCAGCCTTTTGGAGGAGTGGGGCCTTGAGGTGCACCGGGGCATCGGCCAGACCGGCGTTGTCGGCGTGCTGAAAGGGGCAAAGGGCGAAGGGCGGACCATTGGCCTGCGTGCCGATATGGATGCGCTGCCCATGGACGAGCACACCAATCTGCCCTTCCGCTCTACCCATCCAGGCAAGTTCCACGGCTGCGGCCATGATGGCCACACCACCATGCTGCTGGGCGCGGCGCGCTATCTCTCCGAGACCCGGGACTTTGCCGGAACCGTTGTCTTCATCTTCCAGCCGGCCGAAGAGGGGCTGGGCGGCGCAAGGGCCATGCTGGCGGACGGGCTGTTCGACCGGTTCCCTTGCGATGAAGTCTATGGCATGCACAACAACCCGCTTGCCCAGCCGAACCGGGTGGCGGTGCGCCCCGGCGTTGCCATGGCCGGTTCCACCTTCTTCGACATCACCATTCAGGGCCGCGGCAGCCACGGCGCGGCACCGCATCATTCGAAGGACCCGATCATCGTTGCCACCTCGCTGGTGCAGAACCTGCAAAGCATCGTCAGCCGCAATGTGGAGCCGGTGCAGCCGGCGGTGCTGTCGGTGACGCAGATCCACTCCGGCACGGCCTATAACGTCATTCCCGATCAGGCGGTCATCTCCGGCACGATCCGCTACTTCGACGATGGCGTGCGCGATCTCATTCATGAGCGGATCGAGGCCTTCTGCGCCGGTTATGCCACCAGCTTCGATGTCACCATCACGCCGGAACTGCGGCCCGTGTTCTCGGTGCTGCGCAATGATCCATCCCTGAGTGCAGCCTATCTGGAAGCGGCAGCCGAAATTGTCGGCGGTGATCTCGTCACCGATCAGGTGGATCTGGTGCCGGCCAGCGAGGACTTCGCCGACATGCTGCTGGCCGTGCCGGGGGCTTACTGCACCGTTGGCCACAGCGGCGGCGTGCCGGTGCACAATCCGGGTTTCGTGCTGGATGACGCCATCCTGCCGGTCGGCGCCAGCATCTATGCCCGCATCGCCGAGCGGCGGCTGGCGGCCTGAGCTGGCTGTCTGATCCTCAACCTCATCCCTTCACGCAGATCCGCCGGGAGCAGGCCATGCGTTTCACGGAATTACCTTTCGACAGCAATGAAATGATCAAGGGCCTGCGCCCCTGGGTGGAATGCGAAAGCCCCACCCATGACGCGGCTGCCCTCAACCGGATGATGGATCTCGCCGCCTATGAGCTGGCAGCGCTTGGTGCGGATATCGAGCGCATTCCGGGGCGGATGGGCTTTGGCGGGTCACTGCGCGCCCGCCTGCCGCATCCGGACAAGGGCAAGCCGGGCATTCTCGTCAGCGGCCACATGGATACGGTGCATCCCGTCGGCACGCTGGAAAAGCTGCCGTTCCGCATCGAGGGCAACCGTGCTTACGGGCCGGGTATTCAGGACATGAAGGGCGGCAATTACGTGGCCGTCGAAGCCCTGCGCCAGATCATCCGCGCCGGGCTTACCACACCGCTGCCGGTGACCGTGCTCTTTACCCCCGATGAGGAAGTGGGCACGCCTTCGACGCGCGATCTCATCGAGATGGAGGCCCTGCGCAACCGCTATGTGCTGGTGCCTGAACCGGCGCGGGAGGATGGCGGCTGCGTCACGGGCCGCTACGCCATCGCCCGCTTCAACCTGCGCACCATTGGCCGCCCCAGCCATGCGGGCTGGGCGCTGAAGGACGGGCGCTCGGCGATTGCCGCCATGGCCCGCAAGGTGCTGGAAATCGAGGCGATGACAGGCGAGGACTGCACCTTCAGCGTCGGCATCGTCCGGGGCGGTGAGTGGGTCAACTGCGTTTCGTCCCTCTGCGAGGGGCAGGTGCTGTCCATGGCCAAGCGGCAGGCGGACCTTGATGCGGGCGTGGAGCGGATGTTGGCGCTCAATGATGACAGCGGCGACGTGATCATCGAGGTGACACGCGGCGTCACCCGGCCCGTGTGGGAGCCGGATGCAGGCACGCTGGCGCTTTATGAAGTCGGCAGGGAACTGGCCGCAGAAGTGGGCTTTGAGATGAGCCATGCCAGTGCGGGCGGCGGGTCGGATGGCAACTTCACCGGCGCTCTCGGCATTCCGACGCTGGACTCCATCGGAGTGCGAGGCGCCGGGCTGCATACGCTCAACGAGCATATCCTGATCGACAGCCTCCCTGAGCGTGCCAAGCTCTGCGCCGGTCTGTTCCTGCGGCTCAGCTGAAGCATGCGAAGGCGGGGGCCAAAAGCCCTCGCCTTATTCCAGTGGCTCTCCCGCGTGGACGCGGGAAATGAGCGCCGAGGCCTGGCGCGTGCAACCGCTGTCGAGCAGCCAGCCAAGCACGGCCCCTGGCGCGGCTCCTTCCAGATCCTGCGGCAGCACCTTGATGTCGAACTTGCGCAAGTTTGATCCGGCAGAAAAGGCCAAGGGCCCTTCGGTAGCGGCGAAGGATGCGGGAGCGGAGAGGGTATGGCTGCCGGCCGGCCATGTCAGGTCTGAAGCCCGCGCTGCTTCGCTGCGCAAGGCGATGGTCAGTGCGTCATCTGTATCCCGCCGCCAGAAGGTCAGCTGATCCTTGCGGGCGCAACGCTTGCCGGAGCTGTCGATGCTGACGAGCCATATGCCCGGCTGTTCCGGCAGGCTGCTGTCTGCCTTGCGTGAGGCGCCCAGAACTTCGGACTTTTGTTCGGCAGCGCCGAGAAAGCTCTTGATCGTCTCCCAGGTGCTGATCGGTGCGGCGGCGGGTGTATCCCCGGCTATGTTCCCTTCGAAGGGGCCGCTGATCACCTTCATTTCACCGGACTTGAAAAGAAAGGTAAGCCTTGCCCCTTCTGGCAATTGCAGGCTTGTACCCTCCGCAATCCGGTCGCCGGGATGGAATGCGGCATCCCCGCTGGCTGCAACCACAATCATCTCCGCGAGCGCCGGGGCCACGTTTGCCGCCATCAGAGCGGTTGCCATCATCACTTGCCGGAACATGCCGAACCTCATGCTGCTTTTGCTCAACCGGGCTAGGCCTATTTGCCACCCAGAACGATCTGCGTACCTGTTTCACCTTGCCCGAGGCGCGCCAGATGGAGCCGTGAGGGGCCGTCATCCGCACGAAGGCGCAGAACCGCCTCAAATCCCTGCCGCGCCGCCTCTGTATCGCCCTGATGCAGCAAGACAAAGGCAGATTCATACGCAGCCAGCCAGTCTGCGCCAGCCTCTGTTTCGCTCATAGGCTCGACGCAAGGCAAGGGTTCGGCGCGCCCCTTGACCACCAGATCGCCGATGGGGCGGTAACGAAAGCCCGGAGCATGGGCCGCGGCTGCGGCGCTGACACAGATCCGCGTGCCCAGATACTTGTTGGCGCCTTCAAGGCGGGCGGCGGTGTTCACCGTGTCGCCAATGCTTGTATAATCGAAAAACCGGCTACCGCCAAAATTACCGACGACAGCCTCACCCCTGTGCATGCCGATGCGGGTGACGCCAAGTGGAATGCCCTCCGCCGCCATGTCCTTGCGGAAGCCCTCACAGAAGGCATCCACCGCCAGTGCCAGCTTGACCGCCTTGAGACTTTGCTCCGGGTCATCCTCAGGCGCACCGAAGAAGCCGACCACCGCATCGCCGATCAGCTTGTCGATGGTGGCGCCGTGGCTGACGAAGAGATCGCACATGCGGTCAAGGTACCGGTTCAGGATGGTGGCGACCTGATCTGCCGTCAGCTGCTCAGACAGGGTGGTGAAGCCCTCCAGATCCGTGAACACATAGGTGACTTCACGCTTTTCCCCGCCAAGCGCGAGGCTCAGCCTGCCCGACGTGAGCCGTTGCACGACTTGCGGGCTGACATAGCGGGAGAAGGCGGTGTTGAGAAAGGCGCGCTCCGACCTGTCGATGCGCCAGCGGAACAGCGCCAGCAGCAGCGCAGAAGTGATGGCCGCGGCCGGTAAGGTCAGCACCGGCACTTGCAGGATCTGCAGGCGCAGCAGCAGCGCGGAAATGGCAAGGCATGCGAGCGAGGTGAGGGAGAGAACGAGGAAGAACTGGCCGGGCTTCGGCGTCAGGGTGAAGCCCGTGACAGTCAGCACGGCGGCAAGAGCGGCCAGCAGCAGGCCTGCCTCCAGCGGCAGGGCAGGCAGGCTGCGGCCTTCCAGCACCTGCGCCAGAATATGCGCATGGATGGCAATGCCCGGCACGGTGCCATCCTCGGAACCGGCCAGTGAAACCATGGGGGCCGGGTGCTGGTCAAGATGCGGCAGGTCGGTGCCGATCAGCACGTATTTCCCGGCAAGCCATTCATCCGGCAACAGGGCCGCGGTGTGGGCGGGGTACTGCGGAAAGGCGGTGAGGCCATCGCCTTGCGGCGCCTGATAGAGAATGCGCCCGTGGGGCGGCGGCGTGCCGGCTGCTTCGGCGGCAAGCGCTGCCGTGAAGGTCATTATGGGGGCGCCGTCCCGGTCCTTTGGGAAAGGCAGGTGCCGCACGATGCCGTCCGCATCGTCCCGCTGCAGCACGATGGAGCCATGGCCGCGCCCGCTGACGGAATGCCCTAGATAAAGCCTCTGCTGCGGTGTCAGGTCGTTTAGGTCGCTGGCAACGGCCAGGATCACGGGGCTTGGCGCCTCGTCGATAGCGGCCAGCAGATCGGCATCCTTCACCGGGTCGCTTGGGCCATCGAACAGAATGTCGATGCCGATGGACTTGGGGCCGGCGGCGCTGATGCGGCGGATCAGGGCGGCGAGAAAGCCACGGTCGATGGGCGAGCGGTAGGGGAAGGCGGCCAGGGTTTCCTCGGTGATGGTGAGGATGACGATATCCTCGCGCCGTTCCGCCGGAGTGCCGCCTCCTGCAAACAGGATCACATCGCCAAGGCGCGGCTCCAGCCGCGTCGCAACGGGCAGGACCAGCAGCAGCGCAAGGCAGGCAGCCAGAACCGGTGCCAGCCGCCGCTGCAAGGGCCCCGCAAGTGCGGGTTTGCTGGCCCGGCCCATGGTCATCTGGGCACGTCGAAGCGGCGCACGTCCGAGCGGCTGCCGTCCTTGTAGGTCAGTTGCACGGTGATGTAGGACGTGCTGCGCGGCACCTTCATATAGACATCCGACCCCGGCCCGGAGCTGGGCACGGCATGAGGATTGTCCGGGTCACAGGGGCCTGTTTCGAAAGCGGTATCCGGCTCATCCTTGTTGATGCCGTAGCGCACGCTGGACAAGGCACAGCGGTAGCTGATCAGATGGGTGAAATAGGCGAGCCTGTCACCGGTGCCGCCGAAGGAAACCCAGCTGTTCCAGAAACGCTCCAGAATGTCCTTCTGTCCTGCAATCAGCGCCGTATCCGGATCGAAACGCAGCGTATAGGGCCCCTGCGTCTCGCCGCGCAGATTGGTATATTGCACCTCGATGTCCATGGCCGCCGCCGAGCCCGGCAGCTCGAAGCCGGGATAGGGCAGGGGCTGACCGGTCGCCGGGTCCATCGCCCCGCTCATGACGCCAGTGGAACGGAACTCCCCGCCCGGCAGGCGCACGAAAATTTCCCGTGCCCTGTCGGCGATGGAGAGTGTCATCAGCCAGCCCTGATTGCTGCGTGTGGCGGAAAGCTGCAGCGGATTGGACATGGCCGCATCGCTCATCGCCGAAAGTGCGGCAAGGCGGCTGCGGGCATCCTCCAGCCAGCTGGCGGCCATCTGCTGGTCGATGAAGTAGCGCAGCACCTTGCCTTCATCCGCCGCCTGAACGAACCTGCTCAGCAGGTCCTTCTCCTTCGTCTTGTCGGCCAGCGATTGCTGGCCGAGGCGGCTCTGCGAATAATCAAGGCTGAGTTCGTAGAGGGCAGGGCCGAAGTCTGGATAGGCCTCGATGAAGCTGTCCAGACGGCGCACCCGCTCGTCCCGTTCTTCCAGCAGGATCGCAGCAAACAGCGTTGCCGGATCGCGCCGCCCGGCCGACAGGGAGCGGTAGACCTCCCGCGCTCCGGCGCGTCCCTCCTGCACCTTCAGCACCGCCTGAAAGCGTAAGTGAGGATCGATCTGCGGCTCGCCGAAGGCAAAGAACTTCAGGTAATCGGCCCTTGCGCCCGGATAGTCGCCCTTCAGCTCCCGCAGGCGCGCATTGGCATAGAACTCATGCGGGCGCTGCGGATTTTCCACTAGCAGCGAGCGGCTTTGCAGGGCAGCAAAAAGCTGTTCGATCTGCCCGGTATCCGCCGCAGGCAGGCTGGCAAGGCGCATGCGCGCCAGTTCGGCAAAGGCGCCAGCGGGAAAGCGCTCCAGATAGGCTTCATAGTCGGCGGCGGTGCGGCTGTCCTTCACCCCGTTCCAGAACACCAGTTCCTGCTGCAGCGCCTCGGCGGTGGCCGCAGGGGCAGGACTGGCACCCTCAGCTTGCCCGCTGTCTGCAGCAGGCGTCAGGATGATGTCGGTGGTGAGGGACGAATGGTCCCAGGGCACCTGTGCCCCATCCGTCGCCGTCACCACATCCTGCCGCACCCGCTTGAACACGGTTTCGATGCTGGCGCCCGGCACCAGGATTTCCCGTGCGATGGCTGCCGAATAGGGGCTGTTGAGCCCCTCGCCATCGGTTGCCGTGCTGCCGGGTGCCGTTGCAAAGGAAATGAAACTGCCGCGCGGTGTGCCCGTCAGCAGTGTCAGCCCTCCTGCGCTGCCGCCTGCCGACCGGCTCAGCGCCGTGTTTCGGCAGGCATCGAGAATGATGATGTTCGGCCCGTCATGGGCTTCTTCCACCGCCGCCAGAACCCAGTCCACCGGCAGCGCCTCGAACTCCGCATCCACTTCCTCGCGCAGGTCCGCACCAAGCGGGGCCAGATAATTGCGCCCGCCGGCTGCAAAGCCGTGGCCGGAGTAATAGACCGCCGCCAGCGTGCCGGAGGGGGCGGCCTTGAGCCTTGCGGTGAAGTCGCGCACGGCAGCCTTCATGGCGCGCAGGTCCGCGTCCATCACCAGCGTCACGTCAAAACCCGCGGCCTTGAGGCTGCCCGAAATCAGCGCCGCATCATTGGCCGGGTTCTTCAGGGCAGGCAGGGCAGCGCTGTCATAGGCGGCATTGCCGATCACCAGCGCGAGGCGGCTAGCCGTGCCCTCCGCACGTGCCGGAACCATCGCGACCAGCAGCATGAGACAGAGCAGGGCGGTCCCCAACATTGCAAGGGCGGCCCTGCGAGGGGCTTCGGCCATCTTCTGCAACGCGCTGTCAGCCTGTGTCATGCCTTGTCCTTGCCCGTGCCGGCGTTCGAAATGGTGTCCGTGCTTCTGACGCTCTGGATAATCCCCAGCACGCGGTGAAAGCAACCTGCGGGAAGATAGCTTACTGCAAATTGCCTCTTCCGCTGTGTTGCCTGTCACGCCCTTGCGGGTTCCCGCTGTCAATTGAGTGGAAATGATCGATGGTTTTTTCGCCGACTAAGCAAGCAATCCAAGGTGAGTGGAGATATAAGGTTGGCTTATATTCATGATCACTCCTGCTTACACAAGGATAAGATCCCTGCTTAAATTTGCTTAAGTCATCAAAAGGTCAGCAAGGCTTCGTCAATCTGTCATACGGAGACTTGCATATGCGCCCCTGAACAAGGAGCGCAGGATGTCGCCGCAAGCAGTCGAACTTTCCGGAATCCGCAAGACCTTTGGCAGCGAAAGCGTGCTCAAGGGCATTGATCTGTCTATCCGCCCGGGTGAATTTCTCTCGCTGGTCGGCTCCTCCGGCTGTGGCAAATCCACGCTGCTGCGGGTCATCGCCGGGCTGGAAACGCCGGATCAGGGCAAGGTCACGATCGGCGGCTCGGATGTGACCGGCATGGACCCGAGCAGCCGCAACCTTGCCATGGTGTTTCAGTCCTACGCGCTTTATCCGCACATGAGCGTGCGGCAGAACATTGCCACCCCCTTGCGGATGCGCCGTCTGCCCGCTTCCGCCCGCCTGCCGCTGGTGGGGGGGCTGATGGCGCCCAGGGCAAAGCTCGCCGGAATTTCTGCCGCTGTCGAGGACGCGGCCGAAACCCTGCAGATCGGTCATCTGCTGGACCGCAAGCCCGCCCAGCTTTCCGGTGGTCAGCGCCAGCGTGTGGCGCTTGCCCGGGCGCTGGTGCGCTCTCCGGCCGCCTTCCTGATGGATGAGCCGCTGTCGAACCTCGACGCCAAGCTGCGCGCCCATATGCGCGAGGAACTGGCTGCCTTGCACCGGCGGCTGGGGGCGACCTTCATCTATGTGACCCATGACCAGATCGAAGCCATGACCATGTCGGACCGCATCGCGCTGATGTCGGAAGGGCGGATCGAACAGCTGGGCACGCCGGACGAACTCTACCGCCGTCCGGCGACGCTGACCGTCGCCCGCTTCATCGGCATGCCGGCGATCAACCTTCTACCAGCCGAAATCAACGCTGAAGGCCGTGTGCATGCGCTGGGGCTGGATCTGGGCGTACAGGTCGCCGCACAAGGGGCCGAAACCGCCACCATCGGCCTGCGGCCCGAAGATCTGGCACCTGCCTCCGAGGGGCTTGCCGTGCGCGTTCTGCGCGCTGAAATGCACGGGGCAGACCGCTATGTCAGCTGCGCGCTTGCTGGCCATGACGATCTCATCCTGACCTTCCGCCAGTCTGCCGCCGAGCCTCTGTCTGTCTCGCCGGAAGGCACGCTGAACCTCGCATTTTCACCTGAGCGGTTGCATGTCTTCGGCGCCGATGGCCTGCGCCGGGAAGCCGCAACTGCGGGGAGGGCGGCTGCATGAGCGTGACCAGCCTCGGCCTTGAGAGCGGAGAGGCCGCGCCCCTGCCGCGCCACCGTTCGCGCATGGAGCGGCGCATGATGACGCGGGGGCTGATGTTTGCCGCGCCCGCCAGCCTGCTGCTGCTTGGCATCTACATTCTGCCCGTCATCATCCTTGCCGGGTTTTCCGTCACCGATTATCAGCTCGGCGCGCTGTCCTTCCGTTTCATTGGCCTTGATAACTTCGCGCAGGCCTTCTCCGATCCTGTGTTCATGCGGGCACTGTGGAATACAGTGCTTTATGCGGCCCTGGTCATTCCCTTCGGCGTTGGTCTTGGGCTTGGCGCGGCGCTGCTGGTCAATGCCCGAAAGCGCAGCCGCAGCTTCTGGGAAGTCGCCTATTTCCTGCCCGTCACGGCCACGCTCGTCGCCATGGCCACTGTCTGGCAGTTCCTGCTGCACCCTTCCATCGGCCCGGTGAATGCCGCCATCAAGTGGCTGGGCTTTGAGCCTGTCTCCTTCCTCTCCGATCCGGCTCTCCTGATCCCTTCCATGGCGATCATCGGCATCTGGCAGGTGCTGGGCTTCAACATGGTGCTGTTTCTGGCCGGTCTCACAGCCATTCCGCAGGACCTTTACGAGGCCGCAAGGCTGGACGGCGCCCGCTCGCCGATGGACCGGTTCCTGACGGTCACCTGGCCGATGCTTGGCCCGACCACGCTCTTCGTCGTGGTCACCACCTCCATCTCCGCCTTCAAGGTGTTCGAGACGGTGGCCGTGCTGACCAAGGGGCGCTTCGGCTCCGAGACGCTGCTCTTCGCGCTCTATCTCGAAGGCTTCGAATATTCCAACACGGGCTACGCCGCCGCGCTGACGCTGATCTTCCTTGCAATCGTGCTGGTGCTGTCCATCGGGCAGACGGTGCACATGGACCGGAAGGTGCATTACTGATGGCCGCCCTTCGCCGCCTTGCCCCGCATCTGGTTCTGGCCCTTGGCGCAGCCTTCATGCTGCTGCCGTTCTACTGGATGCTGCTGACCTCCATCCGCCCGCCTGCGGAGATATTCAATGTCTCGCTCTGGCCATTTCCGGACCAGTTCGACGGGGCGGAGAACTATTCCCGCGCCGCCAGCCAGGTGCCCATGGCGCGCTTCATGCTGAATGGCGCCATCGTCTGCGGCGGTATCCTGATCGTGCAGATCCTGACGGCCGTGCCTGCGGCCTATGCGCTGGCCAAGCTTCGCTTTCCGGGCCGCCGCCTGCTGCTTGGCCTCGTCATTGCGGCGCTCTGCGTGCCCATGCAGGCGCTGGCCCTGCCGCTGTTCGTCGGGCTCGCCTGGACCAAGATGCTCAACACCTATGTGGCGATGATGCTGCCGTTCTTCCTGTCGGTCTTCGCCATCTTCCTGTTTCATCAGTCTTTCCGCAGCTATCCGGACGAAATCATCGAGGCCGCCCGCATGGATGGCTTTTCGGAGATGGAAATCTGCTGGGGTCTGGTGCTCCGCGGCTCGCTGCCCTCGCTTGCCGCCTTCTCGGTCTTTTCCGTGGTCGCCCACTGGAATGACCTCTACTGGCCGATGATCGTCGTCACGGACGTCAATCTCGCCCCTCCGCCGCTCGGCATGCTGTTCTTCGCCGATGCGGAGACGGGCGCCAACTATGGCGCGTTGATGGCCGGTGCCACTCTCATCACCGCACCCATGGTGCTGTGCTTCCTCCTTGCCCGCCGCCATTTCATCGCGGGCATCACCATGACCGGTGTCAAATGACCCGGCCTTTCTCCTCCTCCCAACCGCATCCGGAGACTGTCATGAAGATCACCCGCCGCACCGCCATTGGCGGTCTTGCCCTCGGCCTTGCCATGGCCGGGCTTGGAAAGCCTGCCTTCGCCGATCAGATCACGCTGGACGTGCTCTACAACCTGCCGGGCTTCACCAAGTTCCATCAGCCGCTGGCCGATGAGTTCATGAAGAACAACCCGGACATCAAGATCAACTTCCTTGCCCCCGCCGCCGGCTACAACGAAGGCCAGCAGCAGGTGCTGCGCGCTGCCGTGACGGGCAACCTGCCGGATGTCTATTTCTCCGGCTATAACCTGACGGCGGAACTCGTTCACACGCTTGCCCCGCGCAACCAGATCACCGATCTGTCGCCCTTCATCGAAGCCGAAGGCGGTCAGGCGTTCCTGGATGCCAACTACAGCCCGAAGATGGCCGCTCTCGGTCAGATCGATGGCAAGCAGTACGGCCTGCCGGTCAACGCCTCCTCGCCGATCATGTATATCAACGCGGATCTGGTGAAGAAGGCGGGTGGCGACCCGGACAAGATGCCCACCACCTTCGAGGGCCTGATCGAACTGGCCGCGAAGATCCATGCCCTTGACCCCAAGATTGCCGGCATGGGCTATGACATCAACGGCTGGCCGGATGACTGGCTGTGGCAGGCGCTGATCTTCCAGCAGGGCGGCCGTCTGGTTGATGCGGAAACCAAGACCGTTGCCTTCGACAACGAAATTGGCCTCAACGCCCTGAAGCTGACCCGCCGTTTCGTCACTGAAGGCGGCCAGAACCTCCTGGACTGGGACCAGTCGCGCCAGCAGTTCGGTGCAGGCCTCACTGGCTTCATCTTCTCCACGCCCGCCCACGTGCAGACCATCGAAGGCCTGGTGGGTGACCGCTTCACGCTGAAGACCGCCACCTTCCCGCTGGACAACAAGGACACCGGCGGCGTGCCGACGGGCGGCAACTCTGCCGTGATCCTGACGCAGGACAACGCCAAGCAGGATGCGGCCTGGAAGTATCTGAAGTGGATCACCGGCCCGCAGGCGCAGAACACCATCGTGCGCATCACCGGCTATCTGCCGACCAACAAACTGGCCACCGGCCCGGACTATCTCGCCCCTTACTATGCCGAGAAGCCGAACGTGAAGACCGCTTCCCTGCAGGCCGACCGTTCCATGCCCTGGGCCGGTTATCCGGGCGGCGATTCCGTCCGTATCTGGCGCACCCAGCGCGACATCATCGGCGCCGTCATGCGCGGCGAGCTGACGCCGGAAGACGGCCTGAAGCAGGTGGTTGAACAGACCAACGCCTTGATGAAGTAATGCTTTCCCCCGGCTGTCTGCCTCTTGCGGCAGCCGGGCTCAGCCAATTGACCGTTGAGGCTGCGGGGGCCTGCTTCCCGCAGCCTTTTCTTGCCCCTTGCATACCCTTTCAGGATCGTTTCCATGAAAATCATCCAGCTCACCGACACCCATCTGATGCCCCCCGGCGCTGTGGTGAACGGCGTCGATCCGGAGCGCCAGCTGCGCCTTGCCGTCGAGGACATTCTTGCCCGTCATGGGGATGCGGACTTGATGGTCATCACCGGTGACCTGTGCAATCACGGCGATCCGGAAGCTTATGCGCTGCTCCGCGATATTCTAGCGCCCGTGCCCTTCGAGCTGCGCCTTTTGATCGGCAACCACGACCGCCGCCCGGAATTCCGCGACGCCTTCCCGGAGCATCCGGTGGACGGGCAGGGCTTCGTCCAGTCCTTCAAGGATACGGACCATGGCCGCCTGCTGTTTCTGGACACCCATGAAGCGGGCATGATCGGCGGGCTTTACGGTCCGGACCGCATGGCCTTTCTCGATGAAGCGCTGGCCGGGGCAGGGGATGTGCCCGTCACCGTCTTCATCCATCATCCGCCGTTTGACTGCGGCATCGGCCATTTCGAAAATATCGGCCTGCATGATGACGGTGCGCTGATGCAGCGCCTCGGCGCTCATCCGGGCGGCGTGCGCCACATCGTCTTCGGCCACATCCATATCCCCATGGCAGGCACGGCAGCCAACGGCATCGCCTACAGCTCCGGTCAGGCAACCGGCCACCGCTTCATCACTGACCTCGCCGACCCATGCCCCTGGTGGACCGGCGGCAACCCCACCTACCGCATCCTCCTCCTCGACGCCCACGGCCTGCGCGCCTACACCGCCGAGACATCGCAAGTGGCAACAAGCCGGGCAGCGCTGTGCGAGGGGCCGTGAGGGGGGAAATGATTGCTGCTTGATCGCACAACTCCTGATATCGTATTGAAGTCAATGCGCTAGGCAGGGAGCAAGATTGGCAGTGTCTGCAAATTTTGGACATCTGAAGGATATCAGTCCGGAACTTCACCGTCTTGGGGTGCTGGCTGAACGTTTCTTTGCAGATGATGCAAATACGTCCCTGATCAAAAGCCGCCAGTTCGGTGAGTTTTTGGCCAAGGAGATTGCTGCGCGAGCAGGGTTTTATGATCCGGCCGCGCGGGAGACGCAGGTGGACCTGATCCGCCGGCTTGCCGCCGAACAGATATTGCCGAGGGATGTTGCCGGCATTTTCCATGCAGTCAGAAAGGCCGGCAACGAGGCTGCCCACGGTATAGGTGGTTCGTCTTCCGATGCTCTTTCTGCGCTGCGGTTCTGTCATGCGCTGGGCGTGTGGTTCCGAAGAACCTGCGGGAGGGATTCTGGGTTCAATACTGGCCCCTTCGTGCCGCCGCGTGTGTCAAGAGACATTGACTCTGCCACTCTGGCCGAGCTGGCGGCCTTGCGCCAGCAGGTGCAGGAGGCTGAGGCGAAACTGGCTGCGGCCCATGCGTCCGCTGAGGAGCTGGAAAGAGCCCGCCTTGCAGCGCAGGAGATGGCCCGGCAGGCTGCAGAAGAGAGTTCTGTCTGGGAACAGACAGCAATGGAGCTCGAAGCCAATCAGGCGGCTTTGGCTCTGAGGCTCAAGGAACTGCAGTCAGATGCTGCCGCCCAGCCGCAGGCAACGCTTCTGGCATTCCGCCAGGCGGGCATGGAGGCGGCAAACAGGCTGGAACTGGACGAACGCCAGACCCGCCAGCTGATTGATGTGCAGCTGTCGGATGCCGGATGGGAAGCCGATTCCACGTCCTTGCGTTATTCGAAGGGCACAAGGCCGGAAGAGGGGCGCAATCTTGCCATCGCCGAATGGCCCACAGAAAGCGGCTCTGCCGACTATGCGCTGTTTTGCGGCCTGACCTGCCTGGGCGTGATCGAAGCCAAGCGGGAGGCCGTGAATGTGCAGTCTGCCCTGTCTCAGGCCGAGCGTTATGCCCGCCATATTCGGCTGAGCCCTGAAATGCTGCCTGGGGATGATCCGTGGCAGTATGGCATCGACGAGCCTTTCCGGGTGCCGTTTGTCTTTGCCACCAATGGCCGACCGTTCTTGCGCCAGTGGCTGGCTGGATCGGGCATCTGGTACAGGGACGTGCGGCGGCAGACCAACCATCCGCAGGCCATGCCAAGCTGGTTTACGCCGAAGGATCTCCTTGAAAAGCTGCGTATGGATGTGGACGCCGCTGCGCTCGGGCTTGCCGAAGACAGTTTCGGCCATGGGCGGTTGCGGCCCTATCAGGAGAAGGCGATTTCTGCAGTGGAGGAGGCGATTGCCCGGGGGCAGCGCGAGATCCTCATCTCCATGGCGACGGGCACCGGAAAGACACGCACGGCCATTGCGCTGATGTACCGGCTTTTGAAGCACAGCCGCTTCCGCCGTATCCTCTTCCTTGTTGACCGCAAGACGCTTGGCAAGCAGACGAGTGATGCCCTCGACACCACTGAAATCGACGGCATGCTCAACTTTTCGCAGATCTACAAGGTGTCAGGCCTTGAGACGCGCCAGCCGGCAGATGAGGACCGGGTACAGGTGGCGACCGTGCAGTCGATGATTGCCCGTATTCTCAACGAGCCAGACCCGGCAAGGCGCCTGTCGCCCGGCACCTTTGACTGCATCATCGTGGATGAGGCCCATCGTGGCTACACGCTGGATGCGGAGATGAGCGAGAGTGAAGCCGGCTTCCGCAACATTGATGACTACCAGTCCGCCTACCGGCAGATCCTTGACCATTTCGATGCGGTGAAAGTGGCGCTGACGGCAACGGCTGCGCTGCACACCTACGAGATCTTCGGCCATCCGGTGTTCCATTATGGCTACCGGCAGGCCGTCGTTGAGGGCTATCTGATCGATTATCTGCCGCCCCGGCGCATCACAACAGCGCTGGCCGAGGCGGGTATCCACTTCGAGGGCGGCGAGGAGGTGGAGATCATTGACCGCCGCACGGGGCAGATCGACCTGTTCGAGCTGCCCGATGATGTGGAACATGACTATGATCTGGCCGACTTCAACAGGCGGGTCCACTCCGAAGCGTTCAACCGGATAG
Organism: Pannonibacter anstelovis; assembly: GCF_036881715.1. Classification (NCBI taxonomy): domain Bacteria; kingdom Pseudomonadati; phylum Pseudomonadota; class Alphaproteobacteria; order Hyphomicrobiales; family Stappiaceae; genus Pannonibacter; species Pannonibacter anstelovis. Next base: position 22,965 of record NZ_JBAKBF010000006.1, on the reverse strand, counting down.
TCTGCCGGGCCATCGCAACCGAGATTCCTCCGTCCAGGCCGGGCAAGACGCTGATTTTTGCGGCCCGTGACAGCCACGCCGATGATATCGAGCGGCTTCTGGTGGAGGAGCTGCAGGAGGAATACGGCAGGGATGCCATTCCGCACGGCATGGTCGCCAAGATCACCGGAAAGGTTGAACGGGTTGAGGAAAAGATCCTGAAGTTCAAGAACGATCCTCAGCCGAAATACGTGGTGACCGTGGACCTGTTGACCACCGGTGTGGATGTGCCCTCGATCTGCAATCTGGTCTTCGTGCGCCGGGTGAAAAGCCGCATTCTCTATGACCAGATGATCGGCCGGGCGACACGGCTTTGCCCTAATATCGGCAAGGAGCATTTCCGCATTTTCGATGCGGTCGATCTCTATGCTGAGCTGCAGGAAACATCGGATATGCGGCCCGTGGCCGTAAAGCCGGATGTTTCGCTGGACCAGCTCCTGGCTGACCTTGAGAACGCGCCCACGGAAGAAGACCGCAACTGGGTTGCGGGCCAGGTGATCGTGCGCATGCGGGCGCGCATCAAGCGCATGGACGGGGAAACGCAGGAGAGCTTCGAGCGGGTGACGGGGGAGAGCCCGGATACCTTGCTGCAGCATCTGGCAAGCCTCTCCGGCAGGGCGCTGCAGGACTGGCTCGACACCCACCCGCACGCCATATCGCTGCTGGAGCGGCGGCCGGTGGTGCAGGGGGAGGGGATGCTCATCTCCACCCATGAAGACGAGCTGCTGCGCATCGAGGAAATCTTCGGGCGCAACACCACGCCGGAAGATTACATCACCGGCTTCGAGCGTTTCGTGCGGGAGAACATGAACCAGGTTCCGGCGCTGATCGCCGTGACCCAGCGCCCGCGTGACCTGACCCGCAAGGAGCTGTCCGAACTGGCGGGGCTGCTGGACGAGCAAAACTACTCCGAAAGCATGCTGCGGGCCGCCTATGGCCGGGCGCGCAATGCCGATATCGCCGCCCATATCATCGGCTTTGTGCGGCAGGCCGCGCTGGGCGATCCGCTGGTTCCCTATGCCACCCGCGTGGAGAATGCCATCCGCAGGATCGAGGCCTCGCGCAGCTGGACGGCAAAGCAGAAGAAATGGTTGCAGCGGATTGGCCGTGCCTTGAAGGACAGGCCCGTGGCCGATCCGGTGATGCTGGATCAGGACAACTTTGCCGACAAGGGCGGTTTCCAGCACATCTCGCAGGAGTTTGACGGCGCACTGGATGAGGTTCTGCACGCCTTCAACGAAGCCATATGGGGACCTTCTGCCGCGTGAGGCGGAGAGCCTGTTGACCCGCGCCCGCCGCCCGCTACAAACACACACCCGCCAAGCGAACCGGAAAGCCTGTCATGAACGCCAATGCCATCGTCCAGAAACTCTGGCGCCTTTGCACCGTGCTGCGCAAGGACGGCATCACCTATCAGCAATATGTCACGGAGCTGACCTATCTGCTGTTCCTGAAGATGATGGCCGAGCGCAACCGCGAGACGGGCAGTCTGCCAAAGGGCATGCGCTGGGCGGATCTGGTGCAGGCAGGCGGGCTGAAGCAGCTGGAGCACTACCGCAAGCTTCTGGTCACCCTCGGCACTTCCAGCACCCGGCTGGGGCGTGATGACGAGCTGGTGCCCGTGCCTGCGGACAATGCCACGCCGGAAGAGCGCAAGCGCTATGCCGATGCGCGGCCGCTGCCGGAGATGGTGCAGGAGATCTTTGACAGCGCCTCCACCTTCATCCGCGAGCCGCAGAACCTTGCCACCCTTGTCACCGCCATTGACGAGCTGGACTGGTTCTCGGACGAGCGCGACCAGTTCGGTGATCTTTACGAGGGCCTGCTGCAGAAGAATGCGGAAGAGACGAAGCGCGGTGCCGGGCAGTATTTCACCCCGCGTGTGCTGATCGAGCTTCTGGTCCGCCTCATGCAGCCGCAGCCGGGGGAGGTGATCCAGGACCCGGCAGCAGGCACCGGCGGTTTCCTCATCGCGGCAGACCGCTACATGCGCGCCCGCACGGATGACTATTTCGACCTCGGCGAAAAGGCCGCCTGGCAGAAGCGGCAGGCGATCCGTGGCATGGAAAACGTGCCGGGCACCCTGCGCCTGCTGCTGATGAACCTTTACCTGCATGATATCGACAGCGAGCATGTGCATCTGGGCGACACCCTGTCGGACAAGGGCACGAAGCTGGGCCGGGCAAACCTCATCCTCACCAACCCGCCCTTCGGCCCGGCGGGCGGGGCACCGACGCGTGATGACCTGACGGTCACGGCCACCGTCTCCTCCTATCAGCTGCCCTTTGTGGAACATTGCATTCGTGCGCTGCAGCCCGGCGGGCGGGCGGCCATCGTCGTGCCGGACAATGTGCTGTTCGAGGATGGGCGCGGCAAGGCACTGCGGCAGATGATGATGGACTGGTGCGACCTGCACACCATCCTGCGCCTGCCCACCGGCATCTTCTATGCCCAAGGGGTGAAGACCAATGTCATCTTCCTGACCCGGGGCAAGAGCGAGACCGGCAACACGAAAGCCGTCTGGATCTATGACCTGCGGGCGCAGATGCCGAAATTCGGCAAGACCACACCGCTGACGGAAAGTCATTTCGAAGGATTTGAGAAAGCCTTCGGCACCAGCCCCCATGGTGCGGAGCGCGGCCCGGACGAGGGCGAGGCCGGCCGCTGGCGCATGTTCACCCGCGAAGACATTGCCGCACGCGGTGACAATCTCGACATCTCCTGGCTGCGTGAGGCGGAGGAAGAGGCGGAAGACGGCCTCACCGAGCCCGACGACATCGCCGCCGCCATCCTCGGCCACCTGCAGGCCGCCATGCTGGAAATCGAGTCCCTCTCCGCCGAACTCGGCGGCGATCTGCCGGAGGTGGTGGAATGAGCGGGTTGCCGAAGGGGTGGGCTACTACAGATCTCGGAGCAATTGGCGAAGTCTATTGCGGGCAAAGTTCAACTGCCTCTGACGTGAATGGTGAGGGACGTGGCACACCTTACGTGACAGGGCCAGAACAGTGGACAGGGTCCGAAATCGAGCTTAACAAGTGGACAACTACGCCTAAACGCACAGTGCCTGAAGGCTGCATTTTCATTACCGTTAAAGGAGCAGGCGTAGGGAAAATGTTTCCCGGTGTCGCGTGTGCGATTGGCCGTGATGTTTACGCGTATGAGCCCTCGAAGCAGCTTTTGTATCCATTTGTGATGAGAGCGCTTGCGAATACTGTCAATGCCGTCATTCGCGAAGCACGTGGCGATATTCCAGGTCTTTCGAAGGAGCACATTACCGACCACACTGTCCCACTCCCACCGCTGGCCGAGCAAAAGCGCATCGTGGCCAAGCTGGAGGCGCTGAACGCGAAATCCGCCCGCGCCCGCACCGAACTCACCCGCATCGAAACCCTCGTCTCCCGCTACAAGCAGGCCGTGCTCAGCAAGGCGTTCAGCGGGGAGTTGGTCACATCGCAGCGTTCTATTCCTACGGCGCGCGTTGAGGTCCGAGAAATGCTTTCGGAACTTGCCCAAGGATGGAGCCCGAAATGCGATAAAATCTCCGCCAGTTCTGACCAGCAATGGGCGGTTATTACAACGACCGCGATTCAGCCGTTTTCTTTTCAGCCAAACGAAAACAAGGTTTTGCCGACCAATTTATTGCCGCGAGAACATCTTGTAATTGAAGAAGGTGACGTGCTTATAACTAGAGCTGGGCCTCGGGTGCGCTGCGGTGTTTGCTGCTACGTGGAGACAACTAGGCCGAGGCTGATGCTTTGCGACAAGGCCTATCGGCTTCGATTGAAGGATCTGTGCGATCCTAAGTTTTTTGTGTTCATGATGAACTCCCCGGAGCTCCTTTCTCGAATTGAGGATATGAAAACGGGAGGGAATGATAGCGGCCTGAACCTCACCCAGGAGCGTTTCACGAGCCTAGTCCTCCCCACGTGGCCACTTGAAGTCCAACACGAAATCGTCCGCCGCATCGAATCCGCCTTCGCTAAAATCGACCGGCTGGCAGCAGAGGCGAAGCGGGCCCTGGCGCTGGTGGGGCGGCTGGATGAGGCGGTCCTGGCCAAGGCCTTCCGCGGCGAACTGGTCCCCCAGGACGAAAACGACGAACCCGCCGCAACCCTCCTCGCCCGCGTCCGCACCGAACGCGAAGCGGCACCGAAGGTGAAGCGGGGGCGGGGGAGAAAGGCATGACAACGCTGTGTGACCTCGCCACACGGCTTCCCATCGTCATCGGCCTGCCTTTAGCTGCCGTTCGGACGCGCTTCAAGAAAGGAAATTGATGACCTCCTTTTGGGTAAACTCAGCGACGCTCTCGGCTTAAATCAGAAGAAGTCAAAAATAAGCAATCTTTTGAGCAGCTTACGGATGAAGGGGCGGATCCATAACGCGGGATCCAAGACGGCGCCCGAATGGCGCCTTTCGGACGAAGCGTGAACATTCTAAGAAAGCTCTAAGAGAGCTACCAGACTGCTGACAAACCTTCGGCCTCTCCATCGTCATCCTCGGCCTTGTGCCGAGGATCTAACCAAATCAATGGCTTGCAGATGGCCGGGACAAGCCCGACCATGACGAAAGAGGAGAGCTCTGGCTTTGTCAACGACCTTAAAGCTCTAAGAGAGCTACGAAAGGAATTTAAGAAAGCCGGTGGTCATTGATACAGCCACCAGCCGCGCCGGATATAGGAACGTTTTGAGGAGCGTCTGACTTCGCAATGACCATCCCCGATTACCAAACTCTCATGCTGCCCGTCCTGCGTCTTGCTGCCGAAGGTGAAACGCGGGTGGGGGATGCGGCCGGGCGTATTGCCGGTGAGTTCGGGCTGACGCCGCAGGAGCAGGAGGAGATGCTGCCGAGCGGGCGTCAGCGGGTGCTGCACAACCGCATTCACTGGGCGAAATTCTACATGAGCAAGGCCGGACTGATCGTCTCGCCGGGCCGGGGGCGCTTTGTGGCCTCGGACAAGGGCAGGGCGCTGCTGGCCGGCGCTCCGCAGCAGATCACCCTGGCGATGCTGATGCAGGAGCCGGAATTCCGCGCCTTTTATGAGAGCGGGCGCGGCAGCACCAGCGGGGAAGACGCGGCGGGCACGCCGGGGGCGGTTGCTATTGAGGCTGCCGCTTCGCCGGCCACACCGGAAGAGCAGATCGACGCGGCCCATGCGGCCATGATGGCAGAGCTCCGGGATGAGTTGCTGCAGCGCATCCTCGCCAACAGCCCGGCCTTTTTCGAGCAGCTCATCGTCGATCTGCTGGTGGCCATGGGCTATGGCGGCAGCCACAAGGATGCCGCCGCCCAGCTTGGCCGCTCCGGCGATGGCGGCGTGGACGGTGTGGTCAACGAAGACCGGCTCGGTCTTGACCGCATCTATGTGCAGGCCAAGCGCTACGCCCCCGGCAATCCAGTTGGCCGCCCGGATGTGAATGGTTTCGTCGGGAGTCTCGTTGGCCTTGGCGCCACCAAGGGCGTGTTCGTCACGACCTCCAGCTTCAGCGAGCCCGCACGCGACTACGTGCGCCATCTCGCCCAGCGGGTGATCCTCATCGACGGGCAGGAACTGGCCGATCTGATGATCGAGCATGGTGTTGGCGTCAGAGAATACCGCAAGGTCGAGTTCAAGCGGCTGGATGAGGATTTCTTCGGGGAGGAATGAGACCCGCACTCGATGAGTTTGACACATCGAGAGCGGGGCAAGCCTGTGCGGCACACTCCGCCCCCCGTTTCTCCCGCCCTTCAGAACCTGTATTGCAGGCTGAGGCGGCCTGCGTGGGTTTGGGTGGTGGCGCCCAGTTCGCTCTGGTAGGCGAGGGCGAGGCCGAGGGCCTGATCGTTCTTCAGAGACAGCCCCGCCTCGAACAGCGCCGCGTCCCGGTCCAGCGGCGTGCCGGAGACGGTGAAGGCATCCCCCCCATTGGCAAAGCGCAGGGTGGACGAGGGAGTGACATCGCCGAAGGCGTGGCGCCAGGCGAGCGAGCCGCTGAGCGAGGTGGTGAAGCTGCCGATCTGGCCGATGGCCGTTTCACCGCGCAGGCCCAGCGTGGTCACGCCCAGAACATCGTTGCTGCTGCCGCTGCTGAGCGCTGCTGGGCCACCGGTCTCGGTGAAGCCGTCCGTGTGCTGGTTGATGACGGCAATGCCGGCAAAGGGCTCGACGGTGGCCGGGGCCAGATGCAGGGCATAGCCGATCTCGGCAAAGGCCTGCGCGGTCGAGGCGCTGTAGGCCGCCGCCAGCCGGTTGGAAAAGCCGGTGAATGCCACATCGCGGCGGGTGTCCAGAGTGTGCCAGGCATAGCTTGCGCCCAGCCGCAGGCCGATCGCGTCCATCTGCGTGCCCGCATAGAGACCGGCCTGATAGGTGTCGGCAGAGCCGCTGGAGTGGTTCGCAGAGGAGCTGAACTGATTTCTGGAGTAACCGGCCATCATGCCTGTGCGCCAGCCGGGAGTGATTTCCGCATCAACGCCAGTGAGGAAGCCGCCGCCGTAGCTTTCAGCAGCTGCGGTGCTTGCAGTGGCATCTGTCCTGCCCCAGCCGCCGGTGGCCTGGCTCCAGACCTGGGCGCCAATCTGCCTTGCCAGCGGCACGCCGCCCTTGCCGTTGAAGGCCATAGAGACCTGTGTCCCGGTGGACCCGCCAACCCCGCCGGTGGCGGTGATGATCCGCTGCGTCATGCTGTTGCGGCTGGTGCTGCTGGCGGACATGACGGTGCGCTGCACCGTCGCATGGGCCTCGCCGGACAGCATCTGGAATGCCTGCTCCGTCTCGCCCTCGCGCATCGACAGAACGGCATCATGCAGCGCACCCACGCCGGTGGCGCCGATTGCATCAGCAGCCGATTTGCCGTTTGGTCCCGAGGCTCTGGAGACGAAGGACAGCAAGGCCCCGTCCGGCGTGGTGGCACGGTTGAGGGTGATCGTCACAAAATGAGTGTCAAGCCCGGCCGTGTACGCCACCGAGGCATCCAGAAAGGCGAGGTTGTCAGTCACCGTGCTGAACCTGCCTTCGAGGCCGTCAATCGACGTCAAGACCGGATAGCTAGTGGACGGTTTGTAGGCGGCTCCGTCTGCGGCCACGACCGAGAGCGCCGCGCCACTGCCGATGGACACCTTGCCGGTTGATACAACTGCTGTTGCGAAGCTGGAGCCGTTTACGCCCACCTGAAAGGTGGAACCGGATTCGAAGCGGATGCCGTTCGTCACCAGTCCGTTGCTGGCGTTGCCCGGTGCCAGCACGGCACCGGCTGCGAGCGTCACAGCACCGATGCGGCCATTGCCGCCAAGTGTGGCGCCTGAGAGCACCTGAAAATTATTGTTATGAGTGCCGTTTACGGTGAAAACGGTGCCATTGTTGAGGCTGATCTTACCGGTATAGGCGGAGGTGAGATTGAAGGTTCCGGTCTTGTAGATCTCTGCCGTGCCTGTGAAACCGGAGTAGTCGCCAGTGAGCGTGGTGGTGCCGGAGTAAAACGCCAGAGTGCCGGACCCGCTGACCTTGGGAGCAAATACGTAATCCGTGTCCGTGTGATTGAAGACCACGGCACCTGTGCCGGCCCCGAAGGCGATCTCTGCTGCCTGAACAGTGCCTGCTGCCTGCGCCGGCTGACCTGCCGCCGCACCGATGTTCAGCGTGCCTGTGCTGCCAGAGGCAAGGGCGATGTTGATCGTGCCGTTTCCACCAGATGCTGTAACGCTGCCGTCATTTGAAACGGTAAGCGTGCCGGTTGAATTCACCACTCCCAAATAGCCAGCCGGGACCTGGCCGCGCCCGACATAGATCGCATTGGCTTGCAGCACCGAGCCCTTGCCAGTGACGGCTACAGTGCCTGCGCTTGGTTCGGGGCCAAATGTGTGGGTGCCACGTCCATAATCAAAAGTGACGGCCTGCTGTTCATGGCCAATGAAAAGGTTGCCGTTGACCGTAACCTGACCGCCATCTGTAACGTTAAGGGCTCCCTGCCCATAGTTTCCAATGATGAGATTACTTGTTTCAAGCTTTGAGTTGGTGCCCGTGACAACAATATATGGCAGGAAATTTGAAGCACTGCTCACGACTATTTGGTTGCTTATGAGCTGGCCACCAGCCGAGATGGTCAAAGTCCCATATCACCCAATGATGAAAACATCCCCTCGGGAAGGACTGCAGGCTGTGCCGCTGTTGTCGCCATTGATCGTCTCGTCGCTCGCGACGAATGTACCCAGCTCGTCCGGCTCGTAGCCCGGCCAATCCGATGGGAAGCGCGTGCAATTCAGTGCCAGTGCCGCACCAGGGCAGAAGCAGAGCATGGCTGCTGACAGAAGGGCAGCACGGGGGGCGGGCTTGAAGGCGTGATACGCCTGACGGAACCCGTGTGTCGCGTGGTGAGTTGCAAAACTCAAGGAACGTTGCATCGGCCCCTCCGGCATCCGGTTACTTCTTTTGAGCAGCTGCCGCGGTGCAGGGGGGGGGCGGCGGCCAGCACGCCGGACGAACGCATGGCCGTGTCCGGGCATTGGTCCAGCTGCGTTTCACCCTGGCCTGGAGGCCACAGAACAGTCAGACAGATTCAAGACCGTGTCTCCTCCGCCCGGGGGCAGGAAAACCGGGTTCACGCTACACCGGAAAGAACCGGCAGGTGGCGGGCGTGGCAAAAATGCGCCGTCTGGAGGCGAGTTATCCACGTGTGATTCCTTGCGGGCCGTCGCATGACATCGCGCCCGGGAGGTGTGAGGTGCAGAGCTGAAGCGGTCAGGAGCTATCAATTCTGACAATATACTTATAAATTATCGTCAAAAATCCCGCACTTCATATGAAATAAATATGACGCAAATATAATTCCGTCTCTTTTCCTTTCAAAAAAGTAGATAGGCCTCTTTCTGCCGCAGCGTGTTGGGGGATTTTTAACAGAGCAAGTCTAGCGTCCTTTTTGCAGGGCTGCTGTTGATCTGGTGCGGTAGAGACAAAGGGACAGGGGCGCTGCATTTGCATTTTTCCAATATGGGGAAGACAATATGCCGACCACTTTGCTGAAGACCGGAATCGCCGCCTCCCTGCTCCTTGCTGCATCGCCGGTTCTTGCCGACTCCTACAAGCTGACCACACTGGAGTGGCCGCCCTATGTCATGGCTGACGGATCTGGCACCAGCCCTGATGCGGTGAAGAATACCTTCTCAAAGGCAGGTCACAGTGCGGAAGTGGCGGTTTTTCCTTGGAACCGCGCCGTGAAGATGGCTGCGGAAGATCCGGCCTGGATCGGAGTCTTCCCGGAATATTACAGCTCTGACTCCGATGCGGACAAGGGCGGCAGCCGCTGCCTGTTCTCCAAGTCTTTCGGCATTAGCCCCGTCGGGTTCATTCAGCTTGCTGACAAGCCCATTACCTGGAAATCGCTGGATGATCTGAAGGCCTACAAGATCGGCGTGGTGCGCGGCTACAACAACGAAGAACAGTTCGATGCCATGGCCGCCAAGGGTGAGATCAAGGTCGACGAGGCGGACAGTGATGTCCAGAACATCCTGAAGGCTGCCGGCGGGCGCACGGATGCTGCTGTGGTCGACAAGCTGGTCTTCGAGCATCTTGCCAAGACCGATCCCCAGGTTTCAGCCGTTGCCGGCAAGCTGTCCTTCAATGAAGTTCTGTTGAAGGAGCATGGCTTGCATGTCTGCTTCAAGAATTCTGACGAAGGCCGCAAGGCGCGCGACGCCTTTGACAGCGGACTCTGAGGTGAGAGGCCCCGGCTGCTGACTTTCCGGCACCGGGGCCAGTTGTCCTTCTTCTTGTCTGAAGGGTCCTGAGTGGCCTTGTCTGAGGCGTCAATCGAATGCTCCGCCGTCTGGGTTGGGTGCAAAGAAGATTCTGCCGGGTTTCTGACAAGTGCATGCATATTATTTGTGCCTATGCATGGAGCCGGATCGTAGTATGGCTTCATTGTGTAAATTCGATTTCTTTATATTTTGTACTTGGAAATAATTATCTCTATCGGCTTGCGAAATTAAGGTTTCGTTTGTTGATTTAGGTCACGATGCTTCGAATTGAGATGGGGATATACAATGAAGTTCTGGCAGTCTGTAAAGTTCGCCACCATCGCTCCTGTCGTTGCTGTCGTCGCGGTCGCTTTCGCCGGATTCTCCTACGTCACCGGCACAAAGCAGATTGCAACAGTCGAGGCGTCCTTCCGCTCCGAAATCCGGCTGAGCACCGAGCTTTCAAATCTCGCGCTCGGCAATGCGATCTGGGATTTCAATGCGGAACTTGCCAAGACGGTTCTCAGTCCGCTGCTGGACAATCCCCATTTCTCCTGGGCGGTCGTGCGGGAGGAGAGCGGCTCCATCTTTGCCGTGATTGACCGGAATGGTGTCAGTGGCGAGGATCTGCTTGCCAATGTGGCGGCGGAAGATCAGGCTCCTGCAGATGACGGGCGCACCAAGTTCATCATGACGCCGGGCTACATTGTTGGCATCAAGCCGATACTACGTGAAGAGGGGGGCAAGCAGACCCGGATTGGCGCTGCCTATGTGGCGTTTGACCGTCAGTTCGTCACCAGTGCCCGGACCGAGGCGCTGACAACCTCGCTGATTTTGACTTTGGCTGCGATCGTGATCGTGTCGCTGTGCCTGTTCCTCCTGATCCGCCGTATCGCCAAGCCGATTGCGCAGCTGTCGCGCACCATGCTGACGCTGGCCGATGGCCAGCTCGACTGTGAGGTGCCTTGCCTCGACCGGGCTGACGAGCTGGGCCAGATGGCCAAGACCGTGGAAGTGTTCCGGCACAACGGTCAGCGCCAGCGCGAACTTGAGGGGCAGCAGGCCGCAGCCTACGAGAAGGAGCGTGAGCGCCAGGCCGTGCTTGAAGCGCTCGTCGCAGACTTCCGCAATGACTCGCGCCAGCTGCTTGAACCGGTGCAGCAATCGACCGTCGCCATGTCGCAGATTTCGGACCAGCTGCTCGGCATGTCGAGGGATACCACGAGCCGTACGGCGTCCGTCGCTGCGGCAACCGAACAGGCCTATGCCAGCGTGCAGACGGTTGCCTCCGCAGCTGAAGAACTGTCGGCTTCCATCAGTGAGATTTCGCGTCAGATCGCCGATACCAGCGGCGTTGTGGCCGCCGCCAATTCCAAGGCCGCCTCTGCCAACGAGCAAGTGGCCGGTCTTGCCGCCTCGGCGCAGAAGATCGGCGCCGTGCTGCAGCTCATCCAGGATATCGCAGAACAGACGAACCTTCTGGCCCTCAACGCCACCATCGAGGCAGCGCGTGCAGGTGACGCTGGCCGGGGCTTTGCCGTCGTGGCAGCCGAGGTGAAGGAGCTGGCGACGCAGACGTCAAAAGCCACCGAAGAGATCGCGGCCCAGATCACGGCCATTCAGGACGCCTCGACCGGCTCCGTGGCTGCAATTGACGAAATTGCCAGAACCATGGTCCGGGTCAATGAATACACCGATGCCATCTCCCGTTCACTCGAACAGCAGGGGCTGGCCACGACCGAAATCAGCAACTCTGTGCAGGAAGTGGCATCCGGAACCCGTGAGATCACGGTCAACATGACCAGCGTCAAGCATGCGGTCGAGGAAACTTCGTCTGCGGCTGCGGATGTGTCGCGCTCCTCGGGTGATGTCTCCGAAAAGACCCGCCTGCTGGCGGGCAACATTGACGACTTCCTGCGCCGCGTCAGCGCGGCATGATCTTGCGCAACCGCGCAATGGCAAAGGCTCCGGGGCACTCCCCGGAGCCTTTCAGTGTGTTTGCTGATGGCTGTGGCCTTTACAGACCTCGCTTCCAGTCCGCCGGCATTTTCTGGCGGTGAGGATAGGGCGCGCAGCTTCCCAAGCGTGACCTTCATCACAGGCCGTATTCTCCCGCATTTGCTATAGTGCCTTAAAGCAGAAAGCCGGACTGGTGCTTCTGCAGGGTAGGGGGCTGTGCATGACGATCCTGTCGATAAGATCGAAAGACTTCAGCCGCGCGCGGCGTGTTGAGGAATTCCGCAACGTGGTCGCCAATATGACCAAGGTGGATTTCATCCCCGATGACCGGCAGGACTTTCACTCCGAAACAACCATTGCGGTGATGCCTGGGCTTATTGTGGGGCATGGACGGCATTCCGCCTCGACAGCGGTGCGCAGCCAGAGCCATGCGGCCGATTGCAGTGACGACGTCATGTTCCACATTCCGCTTTCCGGTGGTGGCACAATCCTGCAGACCGGCGGGCGTGAGGAGGTGCTGCGTCCTGGCCTCGTCTATGCTGATCCGGGCGACGTGCCAGGGACCCTGCGCTTCGGTGGGGAGCACATGGAGGGCATCTATGTGTCCATCCCGCGGGTGCATCTGGGTCCGGCAGCAGCGGGGCTGGATGCGGTGTTGCGCCGTACAGCGCCGCTGACGCCGCAATGGCGGCTGTTTCTGGGATATGCCCGCATGCTGCACGACGAACTGCCCGTTCTTGCCCCCGAGGAAGCGGCGCAATGCGTGGCGCATGTGCAGGATCTGGCGCTGATGGCCCTTGGCGCAACACGGGAGGCGGCAGAGGCGGCTGCCGGACGGGGGCTGAGGGCCGCACGGCTGAAGCAGGTGAAGGCGGAGATCGAGCGCAGCCTCGTGACACCCGGGCTGAGTGCAGACGGTGTCGCCGCGCACCTTGGCCTTTCCCCGCGCTATGTGCGTGCCTTGTTTGAGCGCGAGGGCACATCGTTTCGCGACTATGTGGCTGCCCGGCGTCTGGCCATGGCGCACCGGATGCTGACGGATCCGGCCTTTCAGCATCTCAATATTGCGCAGATTGCGATGGAGGCCGGTTTTGGCGATCTGTCCTGGTTCAATGCCCGCTTCCGCCAGACCTACGGCATGACGCCAAGGGACGTGCGGGCACACCGGTTCTAAGGTCATATGCGGGGAAATTGGCCCCTGTTTGTGCCGTAGTCCCCGCAAACAGGTGCCGGGAGCCCCAAGACGGTCCCGGCCTAACATCCTAGTCTTTTTTCACGATGCTGCTGCTGCCTGTCTTGCCGGCGGGCGGTCCGGGCATGGCCATTCGAGGATTTTCTGGATGTGGGATTTCAGCCTGACCGGTGCTTTTGCACTCATGGCGCGTACGGCGCCCTTTCTTCTTTTCCGCATGGCGGTCTATTTCGGCATGGCCTGCGCCTATGTCATTGCTACGGGTACGGGCGTAGCCATCGGCTATGGTGTTGGCCAGCTGGGCGATGAGGATTTTATGGCTTCCAGCACGGCTTTGGGGGGCATCACGGGTTTCGGCCTTGTGGCGGCGGTGCTCTATCTGCTGCGCGAATATGTGCTTTACATCGTCAAGGCTGGGCATATTGCCGTTCTTGTCGAGCTGATGGATGGACGTGCCCTGCCGGACGGGGAAGGGCAGGTGGCCTATGGCAGCCGCATGGTGCGTGAGCGCTTTGCGCAGGCCAGTCTGCTTTTCGGCATCGACCAGCTGGTCAAGGGCGTCATTTCCGCCATCGCCGGGCTTCTCGAAGGCATTGCTTCGCTGTTGCCCATTCCCGGTCTGCAGGCTGCGGCGGGGCTGCTGCGCAATTTCTTGAAAGTGGCGATCGGCTTCACGGACGAGGTGATCCTGGCCCATGCCATGCGCACCCGCGCAGCCAATCCCTGGGCCTCGGCGGAAGAGGCGCTGGTGCTCTACGGGCAGAACTACAAGACCATGTTCCGTAATGCCGCCTGGCTGGCGGTGATGATCTATGGCCTGTCCTTCCTGGTGTTTCTGCTGGCGCTCGCCCCTGCGGCAGCCGTTGTCTACCTGATGCCTGGTGCGCTCAGCGCAGGCGGGCTGGTCTTTGCCATTCTCTTTGCCTGGGCCTTCAAGGCAGCGCTGCTGGAGCCGCTGGCTGTCACCTGCATGATGCAGGTCTTTTTCAGAACAACAGAAGGACAGGTGCCGGATCCGGCATGGCGCGCCCGGCTGCAGGATCTGTCGGCCAAGTTCAGGGAAATTGGCGGCAAGGCGCGCGACTGGGTTTCAGGACGTTCCGGTGCTGACCGGCCGACAGCCGCATCCGCATGAGGAGATTACCGGTTATGAAGAGCATCCAACTCAAAACGGCTGCCCTGCTGGCGGCAACCATCTTTTGCCCGCCACTGGCCGCTGTGGCACAGGAGGCCCCGCGCACCATCATTGTCATGGATGGCTCTGGTTCCATGTGGGGCCAGATCGACGGGCGGGCCAAGCTGGAGATTGCCCGCGAGGCTGTTGCCAGGGTGGTGCAAGGCATTCCCGCGCAGCAGGAACTGGGGCTGCTGGCCTATGGCCACCGGTCCAAGGGCAATTGCGGCGACATCGAGCTTCTGGTGCCGCCCGGACAAGGAAGCGGAGCTGCGGTCGTCAATGCCGTCAACTCCATGCGCTTTCTCGGCAAGACACCGCTTTCGGCTGCCGTCCGGCAGGCGGCAGAGGCGCTGCGCTATGGCGAGGAAAGCGCCACCGTTGTCCTTGTCACCGACGGGCTTGAAACCTGTGAGGCTGACCCTTGTGCCCTGGCCTCGGAACTGGAGGCGGCTGGCGTCAATTTCACTGCACATGTCGTGGGGTTCGGACTGACGAAAGAGGAGGGCGCGCAGGTGGCGTGCCTCGCTGAAAACACCGGCGGGCGCTACATCGAGGCGGCCAATGCGGGCGAACTGGCTGATGCCTTGACTGAAGCCATCAGCATGGAACCGCCTAAGGCAAACACTCATTTCCCCGGCAAGCCCTTGATGCCTTCCATCCAGTTGCAGCCGACAGGTGCGGCGATCGGTGCCGAAACTGCCGTGCCTGCACAGCCGGATTTTCCCCGCACCGGCACGGCGGAGGACTGCCGCGCCCTGGCGGAGGCAGATGCCAATGCCGCAGCCTGGAATTTCGAACCGCCCGGCAGCTATTTCGTCGAAGAGCCGCGCTGCCGCCTCTACAGTTACTCGACTGAGATGGACTGGGCCGTGTCGCCGCCGGAAGACGGCTGGGTCTCGGGCTTCAAACCGGATGCCATCCTCTTTGTCCGGCCGCTTGAAGAGCCAGCTTTTCAGCCGGGCAAGGCAGGCATGATCAACCGGGGGCCCTACGCCGTTGGCGTTGCCCAGATCGAACTGGGTGTCCTCGCCGAGGGAACGGAGACGGGGGGCGCAGCCCTGGCCTTGCGGCTCTACCCTGCGGGGAATGTGACCGAAGGGTCAGCGATTACCTACAGCACGGTCGAGGGGACCGAGGGAGCCAAGGACGCGGCAATCGAGCTTGCCGCGCCCGGTGAGTATACTCTGCGGCTGGAAACCTGGGGTGGCGATAAACTCGACGAAATGGAAATTGTTGTCGAGCCTGATCCAGCCGTCACCCTCACGGCGCCGGCGGCGGTCGAGCCGGGCAGTCCTATCGCCATTGAGACTCGCGGCAGCCAGTTGCGCAGTGACGGCATCGAGATCTGGCAGGGCGAGCAGCAGATCGACTGGGGCCGGACACTCAGTGAACTTGCTGCGGGCCAGTCTCTGAACGCCCCCTCTGAACCGGGCACCTATGACCTTGTCTACAAGGGCTATGATGCTTCTGGCGAGCGGAAGGAAAAGGCGCGGGTCTCCATTGAGGTCGGCACCTCGAACGCTACCGGCGGCGGAGGTGCGCCACGGCAGAAGAAGGCTGAGGCTGGTTCAGCCCCAGTCCCGGGCGCAGCTTCTGGCGCGGATGGAGAGGCGGTCTATTCCTGCGATGGTCCGGCACCATGCTCCATCACTGACGGCAGTACCGGCCTGTCTTTCATGCTGCCTGCCGGCTGGTGGACGGACCAGCCCGTAACGGAAGGGTATACGGCAGGTGCGCAGGCATCGGGTGAGACCTTTCCTCCTCGCGTCAACTTTTTCCGCCATGGTGCTGACGACACTCTGGTTCTTGGTCCGCGTCAGTGGCTGGCCATGAACGGGCCTTGCGATGAGGTGGGCACCCTTGGCCAGTTCTGCATGTTTGAAAGCACCGATCCGCAGGTGCTGGCGGCCTTTCAGCTCGTCAAGGCGACATTGAAATGGGAGCAGCCTCAAGCGGCTAAAACGACGCAAGCTGATCAAACAGGTTTTGCGGCAAGCGTCCAGCAGGGTCTTGCCGGTCAGGACGCCCAGACCAAGGCGATGATCGGTGCGCTTCTGGGGGCCGCGCAGAACGCCGGGCCGAATGGCGAAATCGACCAGAAGGCCATGATGGGGGCACTGCTTGGCGCCGTCCAGGGAGCGGCACAGGGCACCGCTCCTGCGGAGGCGGGCGGTTGCGGTGACAGTCAGGGGCACGGGCCGGATCATTGTGAAAACGGCAAGGAGGCCGGCGGCAAGGCCTGGACGGATTATCCCCATCGCTGCCTGCCCGGCGACAAGACGGTTGACAGCTGCGACATGCGCGATGCGGCCACCAATCTTGCCTTTTATCTCCCGGAAGGCTGGGTGGCGGACGTCACCCCGGCTGCGCCTTTTCCGCGTGTCGAATTTGCAGAAAACACCGGTTCCACCCATTCGATCTGGCTCAATCCCGCCGATTGGCCCTTGGGGGAGCGGGGGTGCGAAATCACCCGCGTTGGCCGGTTATGCACGGACCCGGACCGGGGAGACGAAAAGCTTGCCAGCGTTTTCCGTACCCTGCAATTCACGCTGACCACCGGAAAGGTTCTGCGCCGCTGTGGAGACGAACCTTGTGAGTTCGGTTTCAAAGGCTCGCCGGTTTCAGGTCATCTACCCGCGCGCTGGTCGGTGGAGTTAGGCGAAACGCTGCCGGATGGCCGTGTGCGCACCTGGTTCTGGGATATGGATCGCAGCGGCAACTTCAAGCTGATGGGGCTCAATCAGCCGGGAGGCCAGAATTGCCAGCCACTCCAGCCCGGCGATGAGATCTGCGAATTCACCTCAAATATCCCGCAGGAGGAAAGCAGCCTGATCATCAACATGATCGTTCCGCCAGCGCCTCAGGACCGCAAACCCGCCTTGCAGGCAAGCCCGCCGCGGACACTCGCGCCCGACGAAATGAAAGCCCTGCTTGACCTTATCGGGAGGAATTGAGCCATGCGAGTTCTGATAACTGCCATTGCCACTTTACTTGGTTCTTCCGCAATGGCCTGTGAGCCGCCTGTCATCGCCATTGATGAAAAAGGAAACGCAAGGTGGAACGATGTCGGCCCGGAAGCACGGGGCGCAATGGAAAACCGCGCCGGTCCGGCGTCCTCGGCACTGGATGTTCTGATAATCGATGAACGCTCATCGAAGACGCAGTGGATCGGCCCCGGCCATACCCCGGACGAAATTGCAGTCGTCTATGGTATCAACAGCTATGTCTACACCGGCTCTGAACGTTGCGCACCTGCCGGCATGCCGCGCGACCTCGAACGTCTCCCCGATGATCCGCCGCCTAGGGAGCTCCCCCCCGGAAAGCCGCCTGAGGAACTGCCCCCCGGAAAGCCACCCATAGAGCTGTTTCCTGATGAACCCGCTGCTGGTATCCAGCCGCGATCGGGCCTCTGGCAGGCCCGCCTCGGTACGGCCCGCTTCGAGGGGTGCCCGCAGATGATGCAGCAATATGGACCCATGGGAACCGGACTGAAGCCCGAGATGATGGCACCGCGCCCGTTGACTTACAGGGTGCCGTTCCATCCTGACCAGCTTGAGCTGACCAAAAGGCTCGCCGCAGAGGGGCTAAGCACCATCACGTGGCGCCGTGCCGGGCCTGACTCCTGGGAAGCGGAAGTATTCCCCGAACTTTCCAGGACGGCGGCGATTGAAGGCGCCGGGCTTTGGAAGATGTTCTGGAAGCTGACGGTGAAGAGCGATGCTGAGATTGAGCATGCCGTGACTCAGCACATCAAACTGCCGCCCGAAGCTGCCGCAGTGATGGGCGGTTCATCCAATTGCCGCATGACCGTCGTCAATTCATGGGTGCGTGTTGGAAATTGAAGAACTCCGGTCAAGGAAGCTGGCGGCTGGGCTAACCTGCCGCCAGCTTGACCCTGTTCCGTCCGGCATTCTTGGCCCGGTAAAGCGCCTGATCGGCGAGGCGGCAGGCCTCTGCAAGGCTTGTCTGGAAGGGCACCGGGGCGACGCCAAAGCTGGCAGTCACCTTGAGGTCACGCGGCAGGTCCGGCAGAGACATGACCTCCAGCCGCAAGCGCTGTGCGATCTGTACGGCAGCATCGATATCCGTCCCGGGCAGGAACAGGGCAAACTCCTCTCCTCCCATGCGTC
Organism: Pannonibacter anstelovis; assembly: GCF_036881715.1. Taxonomy (NCBI): domain Bacteria; kingdom Pseudomonadati; phylum Pseudomonadota; class Alphaproteobacteria; order Hyphomicrobiales; family Stappiaceae; genus Pannonibacter; species Pannonibacter anstelovis. The sequence continues at coordinate 4,760 of NZ_JBAKBF010000006.1, read as the reverse complement.
CGGCCACAGCCTTTGCAACTTGGCAGGACTGCAGACGCTGGCCAAAACTTCTGATCACCGCATCACCGGTCGGGTGGCCGAACGTGTCGTTGATCTGCTTGAAATGGTCCAGATCACACAGGATGACAGCATGGGGGCCTTGCGGGTCTTCGCGGCGCAGCGCATCGACCCGCCGGTCAAAGCCGCGCCGGTTTGCAAGGCCTGAGAGAATGTCGATCTCAGATTCCGTCCGCTGCAGAGCCATGATCTCCAGAACGAGTTTCGCAAGCAGCGTCAATCCGCTTACCACCATCAACACAGCCGTCAGGCTTTGCGAGATGAGTGCATAGTTCGTGTGGACATAGTCCTTGGCGGTCGTGCCCGCACCAAAGGCGACAGCCAGCCCCGCCTTTGCCAGAAAATGCAGGCCGGTGAACAGCAGCAGAAAACCAAGAAATCTGTCGAGCCCGGTCCGTTGGGGGGCTGAGATCACGATCTGAGCTCCGGCCAGAACCGCGAAGGCAAATGGGCCTTGGTAGAGGAACGCATGCAGTGGGGTGCCTCGAGGCAGATCATAGATCACATAGGCCATGAACAGGGCTGCCGGCAGGAAAACGGCAATGCCTCTGGCATCAACCCTGCGGCGGTACATCTCGCCGATCCCGACGGTCATCATGACCAATCCGCACAAGACGGACGCAAAGGCTCCCAGCGCCCACAGCCTAGGTGGCCCCGCATAGGCAACCAGCAGTTCGCAGAGGGCCGAAAGTGATGCGACAGCAAAGCCGGCGCCGAGCCATCTGCCCGCCAACGGGGATGTGCTGCGCTGTGCGACAACGAAGAACACAGCGCTGAACGACAAGGCCACAGCGAAGTTTACCATCAGAAAGAATGCTGCGCCGTTCATCGTTCTGCCGCCCGGACGTGGATTTGGCCGTTTGCGTTTTGTCCGGTCTGGATAATGCCTAAGTGTGAAGGCTTTCCTGACTGCCTGTTGCAGTACCTCCGGTGCCAGCTCCGGCGTTGCGGTCTGGACCGGGAGGCAGGACTTCGCGCCTTGCGGCACAAAGGCAGGTGAGGGCGTCGCCTTGTCAGGCACAGCGGCAATGACAAGGCAAGGCAAGATTTATGGTACAGCGCGATCCGGAAACGCCTTAACAGGATGCGCTCTCAAGGATGGCTCCTTGACGAGGAGCGCCGGACCGGATGCTGGGCCGATGCTCAGGCCTGACGGGCCTTGCGGTTGGCATAGCGCCGGTCACGCTCTGCCTTGCGGGCAGCTTCATCTTCCAGAACGCGGGCGGCGCGGTTCCTGTCGGCCAGTTCGCGCGCTTCGGTTTCGGCTCTGGCTGCGGCCTCCGCTTCGGCGGCCTTGAGGGCGGCTTCGGTTGCAGCCCGGTTTTGCTCTTCCAGCTTTGCCTTTGCGCGTTCTGCCCGGCGTGCGTCGCGGGCCTCCGCGATCCTGATCCGCTCGGCCTGCTTTGCTTCGCGCTCCGGTCCGGCTGCTTCCTTTGCTGCGCGGTAAGCCTGCACAAGGGCTGCCTTCGCGTCGGAAGCGGTGCTGCGGCGGCCGGAATGGCCGTTGTTCGTCATGTCTCTCAAGTCTTCACTCCATCAGGCGGTTCCGCCTTGGCTTTTCATGCAAGGGCACCAGCTGCCGGTGCAGCGGGTCTGCCATAAGGCTCTGTTATCAGGTCCGTTTCGTCCGTTTTGCCGGGGATCTGGCGGCAGCTGCGAGGCTGTCACTCAGTTCCCTGGCAAGCCGTGCTTCCCGCAGTCTCATGGTCTTTTCGTCGCGTGCAGCAGTGATCGCATCCAGCTCTTCAAAGGCACGGGTGCGGGCAAAGAACTGCGACTGTTCCCGGCCAAAGGCCGTTTCTGCCTGCTGGCGGGACTTGCTGTGCTTGTCGGTCATGGGGGTCCTTCCGGAAGTTGCCCGCTGCTGCAGGCAACAAAAAAGGCCAGGCAAATTGCCTGACCTTGTTTGGTCTCATGCTTTCGGCAATGCCAGTACATCCGTGGTCAAGGGAAAGCAGATCCCGGATCTATCAGGCGGCCTGCAGATTGCAGGCAGACATCTTGCCCGACTTGTTGTCGCGCTCCATGTCATAGGAAACCTTCTGGCCTTCCACGATCTCGCGCATGCCGGACCGTTCGACGGCGGAGATGTGGACGAAGGCGTCCGGGCCGCCATTGTCAGGCTCGATGAAGCCGAAACCCTTGGTGGAATTGAACCATTTTACTGTGCCAGTGGTCATGATGAACCCTTTCATAGCATAGAGAAAACCCGCAAGCCGGAAGGCCTGCAAGCGGTGATAACGATGCTTTAGAGGGAGTGTTCGTTCAGCGCGATGTTGATCGCGTGATAACCAAAGCTCAGCAAAAAAGATATCGATGAAAAATACATACAGTTTTTGATCCGATTTGTCAAATTTTGTTTTTGGAAAACATGGATAAAGCAAAAAATACGCAGGATTTCAGCCGAAAAAACGTATCTGAATCTTCTTATTCGTAAGGCGGATACCGGCGTTGTAGGGCTTCAGGAGGTGAGGCTTCGTGGATTTGGGAGGGGCTGCCGCCGGGCGCGTCCGCCGGAGCTCCTTCGAACAGGGCCTTGTCCTGTTCTGACGGGGCCAGAGGATGAGCTGCGAAGATTAGGCAGTTCAGACAATCCCGGCTATGATCCAGCCAAAGATCACGGGAGGCGGTCCGCGTGGGCCGGTGATTGATGGGCTTTTCCGATCATATCAAGGAAATCGAACGCGTCGGGCAGGGCAGCAACACGGGCAGGGATGCCGTGGTTGTTGCGTCCTGGCGGCGCTGCCTGGAGACCTACCAGCTTGATCCGGCGAAGGCGCGCGAGGCGGTGATCGTGTCCGAGACGCGGCTGCGCGAGCACAGGCAGCAGGCCGAGGATCTTGTGCATATTGCAAGGTCCGGACTGGAGCGGCTCTACCGGCAGGTGGCGGAGCAGAACTACGTCCTGCTGCTGTCGGACCGGCAGGGCGTCACCGTCGAGTTTCTGGGCGATCCGTCCTTCAACAACAGCCTGCGCAAGGCAGGGCTTTATCTGGGCTCCGAATGGTCCGAGCCGCGTGCCGGAACCTGTGCGGTGGGGGCCTGTATCACCACCGGCGAGCCGCTGACGATCCACCAGAGCGACCATTTCGACATCACCCACACGCCGCTGTCCTGCACCGCTGCGCCCATCTATGACACGCAGGGCGCACTTGCGGCGGTACTCGACATTTCGCTCTTGAGCTCGCCGATCCTCAAGGCCAGCCAGAACATGGCCCGGCATCTGGTCTCTTCCACGGTGAGGCGGATCGAGCTGGCCAACCTGATGGCGAGCAGCCGCCACGATCTTGTGCTGCGCTTTGCCGGAGCGCCGGAGTTCCTTGATGTGGACCCTGAAGCGGCGATTGCCGTTGACGGGGCAGGGCGCATCACCGGCATGACGCATGGCGGTGCAAAGCTTCTGGCCGCCTCGCGTGGTCTCGACTGGCGCAGGCCCGAATTGCTGCTGGGGCAGCTGGTCACGGATTTCTTTGAAGCGGAGTTTGGCGAGCTCGCTTCGCTGACCCGGGCCAGCCTGCCGCAGGACCGCAGGATTGCCCTGCGCGGCGGCGCGTTCCTCTATGCCCATGCCATCGAGCCGCAGCAGCGCATTGCAGGCCAGCCGGCGGCCCGCCTGCCGCGTGCCTTGCCCGCGCTGAGCCGGCTGGGCGGGACCTGTCCGGCGATCGACAGCCTGAGGCGCAAGGTCATGAAACTGGCGCCTGCACGGCTGCCTGTGCTGCTGCAGGGGCAGACGGGCACCGGCAAGGAGCATCTGGCACGGATCATCCATGAGGTCAGCGGCGTTTCCGGCCGGTTCGTCGCCGTCAACTGTGCCGCCATCCCGGAACAGCTGATCGAGAGCGAGCTGTTCGGCTATGCGCCGGGCGCCTTCACCGGAGCGCTTGCCAAGGGGCGCAAGGGGCTGGTGGAAGAGGCGAAGGGTGGCACGCTGTTCCTGGACGAGATCGGCGACATGCCCTTTGCCGCGCAGAGCCGCCTGCTCAGGGTTCTGGCGGAAGGCGAGGTACTGCCCGTGGGCGGCTCAGTGCCGCGCAAGGTGAGTTTCCGCGTCATCTCCGCCTCTCACCGGCCACTGGCGGCCCTTGTTGCGGCAGGAAGTTTCCGCGAGGATCTCTATTACCGGCTGAATGCCGCCGTTCTGCCGCTGCCGCCGCTGTCCGGGCGGGAGGACTTTCCCTGGCTGCTCGCCCGCCTCCTCGAAAAGCACTCTGCCGGTGGGAGCCCCTTGCGGCTTTCGCCGGAGGCCAGAGCGCTGCTGCTCGCCCATTCCTGGCCGGGTAACATCCGCGAGCTGGACAACGCCATCGCCTTTGCCGCCGCACTTTGCGAGGATGGCGTGATCGGGGTGGAGGATCTGCCGGAGCAGCTGACCCTTTCGCCCCATGCCGCTACAGAAGGCAATGACGGGGACGGCCTGCTCGCCATGCTCACCTCTTGCAAGGGCAATGTGTCTGAGGCCGCGCGGCGGCTCGGCATCGACCGCACCACCTTGCACCGCCGGATGAGACGCCTGGGCATCGGCCGGCCGCATTAGGGGGGCGGAGCCTTTGATGGGCGCGATTGTAGCGTAGCCTGTGCCGCGCCACACACCCGGCGTCGTCCCGGACGCAGCGGAGCGGAGATCCGGCAACTGTTTCATTGATGTCTGAATGTGGCGTTCTCCCGGAGCATGGCATTGAGGATTGTGAGGAGTTTGCGCG